>DASWPG010000063.1:0-10421 GCA_036404115.1 Cellulomonas sp. | reverse complement strand
GCCCGAGGAGCCGTCGGACGAGCCGGTCGTCGCGCTCGGATCGACCGAGGCCTGGTCCGTGGCCGAGGTGTCGTCCGTGGCCGACGAGTCGTCGGTGTCCGCCTGAGCGCCCTGCTCGCCGCCGACCGCGCCCAGCGCGTCGAGCAGCCCGGGTGCCGCCTCGCGCGCGAGATCGTCCGCAGCGACCGCCACCGCCCGGACCGCGGTGAGGTCGTCCCCGACCCACGGCAGGTGCGTCGCGAGCGACCAGACCGGGTCTGCCGTGGCAGAGCGCAGTCGCACGGCGGCGTCCTGCACGGCGGGCAGCCGGGCGCTGAGCGCCGTGGCGTCGAGCGCATCGACCTCGGACCCCGCGCCGTCCACGGCGGTCTGCAGGTCGCGCGCGGCCTCGCTCGCCTGCCACACCCGGAAGCCCAACCAGCCGCCGACGAGCAGCAGCCCCCCGAGCAGCACGGCCCCCGCGAGCAGCAGCCGACGCCTGAGTGACATCCACCGATCCTGACATATCGGACAAACCGCCCACCGGCCACGCTCCGGACTTCACCCGGACGCTCCCCCGCACCCCGCACCCCGCACCCCGCACCCCGCACCCCGCACCCCGCACCCCGCACCCCGCACCCCGCACCCCGCACCCCGCACCCCGCACCCCGCACCCCGCACCCCGCACCCCGCACCCCGCACCCGTGATCGTCGAGCGGGCAGCTCATGTCGGCAAATCGCCCCATCTGCCGACAAAAGCTGCCCGCTCAGCAAAAGAACTGGAGCGCACGCGTACGGGAGCGGGCGCGCGAGAGGAAGCAGTTGCGCGGAGGAGGGTGCGAGCGGGAGCGGGAGGGTGCAGGCAGGAGCGTGGCACGGGAGCGGGAGCAGGGGCAGGAGCGTGCGAGCGGGAGCGGGAGCGGGAGCGTGCGAGCCGGTGCGCGCGGGAGCCGGTGCGCGCGAGCGCGAGCGTGGCTAGGCGACGCTGGCCCGATCGGTCGCCTCCTGGGCCGCGACCCGGTCCGCCAGGCGTCGCGGCGAGGGGACGTCGGGGTGCAGCACCTCCAGGTGCGGGCGCGCCAGCACGTGGTAGCGGACCTGCACGTGCCACCGTCGCTTGGCCCAGACGGCGGCCGCCGTCGCGACCATCAGGGCGGTGACCGAGCCGATGCCGATCGACCAGCGCGGGCCGAACGTCTCGCCGATCCAGCCGACGATCGGCGAGCCGATGGGCGTGGCGCCGAGCATCACCATCATGTAGAGCGACATCACGCGCCCGCGCACGGCGGGGTCGGTGGACATCTGGATCGTGGTGTTGGCCGCGGTCAGCATGGTGAGCGACGCCAGCCCGACCGGGATGCACGCGATCGCGAACGAGGTGTACGTCGGCATCAGCGCCTGCACGCCGCTGGCGACGCCGAACCCGAACGCGGCGCCGATCACCAGCCGCACCCGCGGACGTTCCCGGCGAGCGGCGAGCAGCGCACCGGTCAGCGAGCCGATCGCCATCACGGAGCCCAGCAGCCCGTACTCCCCGGCCCCCTTGTCGAACACGGTGCGGGCCATCAGGGCGCTGGTGATCTGGAAGTTCAGCCCGAAGGTGGACACCACCCCGATCACGGCCATGATGACCAGGATGTCGGTGCGACCCTTCACGTACCGGATGCCCTCGCGGATCTGCCCCTTGGCGCGGGGCGCCACCGGCATCGGGTACAGCTGGTCCCGGCGCATCTGGGTGAGGGCGAAGATCGTGGCGGCGAAGGTCAGGCCGTTGATGATGAACACCCAGCCGGAGCCGACCGCAGCGATCAGCAGACCGGCGAGGCCGGGGCCGACCAGGCGGGCCGCGTTGAACGAGGCGCTGTTCAGGCCGACGGCGTTGGACAGCCGGCCCGCGGGGACCAGCTCGGCGACGAACGTCTGCCGCACCGGCTGGTCGACGGCCGCCACGCAGCCGAGCAGCGTCGCGAACACGTACACCTGCCACAGCTGGGCGTTGCCGCTCAGCACCAGGGCGCCGAGCCCGAACGCGAGCATGCCCTGCGCCACCTGGCTGAAGATCAGCAGCTTGCGCCGGTCCACCCGGTCCGCGAGCACGCCCGCCCACGCGGACAGCAGCAGCGTCGGGGCGAACTGCAGGGCCGTGGTGACGCCGACCGCGAGGCCGGAGTCGTGGGACAGGTCGGTGAGCACCAGCCAGTCCTGGGCGACGCGCTGCATCCAGGTGCCGATGTTGGCGACCAGGGCGCCGGCGAACCACAGCCGGTAGTTGAGGTAGCGGAGCGAGGCGAACGTGGACTTCATCGAGTGGGCTTCATCCTGCTGCGGCGATCCGGCGCAGCAGCTGGGCGGCCGCCGCGAGCGTCGAGCGTTCTTCGGGAGTGAGTGAGGTGAGCTGCTGGGCGAGCCAGGCGTCCCGGCGGCGGCGGGTCTCACGGACCTCCGCCTCGCCGGCCTCGGTGAGGCTGACCACGACCTGCCGACCGTCGGTCGGGTGCTCCGACTTCGCGACGAAGCCGAGCTCGACCAGCGAGTTGACGGTGCGGGTCATGGACGGCGGCTGGACGTGCTCGGCGTCCGCGAGGGCGCCGGGGGTGAGCGACCCCTGCCGGAGCAGGATCGCCAGCACGTTGAACTGCGGGTCCGGCAGATCGGCCGCACCGCGACGGGACCGGATCCGACGGGCGGCAGAGCTGATCGCGATCCGCAGCTCACCGGCGAGGGTCGTCGGCCGGCAGCTCGCGGCGGACGACACGTTGCTGGGCATGTCGTTAGCCTAACTCATTACTTTGGCTAACGACATGCCCAGAAGCGGTGAGTCGGGTCACGGGTGGGACCGGCGAGAGCCGGGTTCAGGGGCGGCCGAGCGCCAGCCGTCAGGGGCCGCCGAGCGCGCGAGCCGTCAGGGGCGGCCGAGCGCCCGGTAGGTCCAGCCGGCCGCGCGCCACCGCCGCGGGTCGAGCACGTTGCGGCCGTCCAGGATCCGCCGGGCCGCGACGTGCGGTGCCAGGTCGTCCGGGTCCAGGTCGCGGTAGGCGGACCACTCGGTGGCGAGCAGCACGACGTCCGCCCCGGCGACCGCCTCGTCGACGCTGCCGGCGAACGCGAGGCCGGGCCACGCGGCGCGGGCGTTCGCCACCGCCTGCGGGTCGGTCACGGTGACGTGGGCGCCCTGGAGCTGCATCTGCCCGGCGACGGACAGCGCCGGGGAGTCGCGCACGTCGTCGGAGTCGGGCTTGAACGCGGCACCGAGCACGGCGATCCGCCGGCCGACGATCGAGCCGTCGCAGACCTCGCGGGCCAGGTCGACCATCCGGACCCGACGGCGCATGTTGATCGCGTCGACCTCGCGGAGGAAGGACAGCGCCTGGTCCACGCCGAGCTCGCCGGCCCGGGCCATGAACGCGCGGATGTCCTTGGGCAGGCAGCCGCCGCCGAAACCGAGGCCGGCGTTGAGGAACCGGCGGCCGATCCGCTCGTCGTAGCCGATCGCGTCGGCCAGCCGGGTGACGTCCGCCCCGGTGACCTCGCACAGCTCGGCCATCGCGTTGATGAAGGAGATCTTGGTGGCGAGGAAGGAGTTCGCCGCGACCTTGACCAGCTGGGCGGTGGCGTAGTCGGTCAGCACCAGCGGCACGCCCTCCGCGAGCGGCCCGGCGTAGACCTCGTCCAGCACCAGCCGTGCCGCGTCGCCGGCCGGCGTCGGGCTGCCCGCGTCGTCGGTGGGCAGGCCGTAGACCAGCCGGTCGGGATGCAGCGTGTCCGCCACGGCGAAGCCCTCGCGCAGGAACTCCGGGTTCCACACCAGCGTGGCGCCGGTGCCCTCCAGCCGGGCCGCGAGCTGCTCGGCGGTGCCGACCGGGACGGTGGACTTGCCGACCACCAGGTCGCCGGGCGCCAGGTGCGGGACCAGCCGGGCGAACGCGTCCTCGACATAGCGCAGGTCGGCGCGGAACTCGCCGTGCAGCTGCGGCGTGCCGACGCACAGGAAGTGCACCCGTGCGCCCGCCACCGCGCCGGGATCGGTGCTGAACGCGAGCCGGCCGGTGGAGCCGGCCTCGCGGAGCAGCTCGGGCAGCCCGGGCTCGTAGAACGGTGCGGTGCCGGCGGCGAGCAGCTCGACCTTGCCCGCGTCGACGTCCAGCCCGACCACCGTGTGCCCGAGGGAGGTCATCGCGGCGGCGTGCACCGCACCCAGGTACCCGCAACCGATCACCGAGACGCGCATGCTGTCCTCTCACCGCGGCCGACCGGCCGGCACGACGGACGTCCGGGCAGGTCTCCGCCCTGTCGTCCAGAATCCGCCCATGATGCCCCATCGGGACGGTCGGCCGGGACGGCACCGGTCCCGGGCGGCACGACGCCCCCCGTGCCGCCGGGGGGTCCCGGGGCGCGGGGGGCGTGCGAGGTGGAACCGTCAGACGCCGAGCCAGGTCTTGATCGGGCCGATCAGGAAGTAGGCGACGAACAGCGCGCCGGCCACCCACATCAGCGGGTGCACCAGGCGGGCCTTGCGCAGCGCGAGCTTGATCACGACGAACGAGATGACGCCCGCGCCGATGCCAACGGTGATCGAGTAGCTGAACGGCATCAGCACGATGGTGAGGAACGCGGGCACCGCGACCTCGATGTTCTTCCAGTCGATCCCGCTGATCTGCATCACCATCAGGAATCCGACCACGACCAGCGCCGGGGTGGCCGCCTCGAACGGCACCATGTCCACCAGCGGGGACAGGAAGGTGGCCAGCAGGAATGCGACACCGGTGGTCACGGAGGCCAGGCCGGTCCGGGCACCGTCGCCGACACCCGCCGCGGACTCGATGTAGGAGGTGTTGGACGAGACGCTGCCGGCGCCGCCGGCCACCGCGGCCAGGGAGTCGACCACCAGGATCTGCTTGGTGCGCGGCGGGTTGCCCTGGGCGTCGAGCAGCCCGGCCTCGCCGCCGACGGCGACCATCGTGCCCATGGTGTCGAAGAAGTCCGCCAGCATCACGGAGAACACCAGCAGGACCACCGCGATGATGCCGATCTTGCTGACCGAGCCGAACAGGGAGAACTGGCCGAGCAGGGAGAAGTCGGGAGTGGCGAAGATCGAGTCCGGGATCGAGGGGATGTTCAGCTCCCAGCCGGCCGGGTTCGTGTCGCTCTGCCCGCCGATGCCCCCGATCGCCTCGACGATGATCGCGAGCACCGTCGCGCTGACGATGGCGATCAGGATCGCGCCCTTGACCTTGCGGGCCATCAGGACGACGGCGAGCAGCAGGCCGACCACGAAGACCAGCAGCGGCCAGGAGCCGAGCGAGCCGTCGATGCCGAGCTCGACCGGGGTGGACAGGCTGGCCGGGATGCGCACGAAGCCGGAGTCGAACAGGCCGATGAAGGCGACGAACAGGCCGATCCCGACGCTGATCGCCGTCTTGAGCTCCATCGGGACCGCGCGGAACACCGCCTCCCGGAACCCGGTGAGCACCAGGACCAGGATGATGATGCCCTCGAGCACCACGATGCCCATGGCGTCGGCCCAGGTCATGTCGGGCAGCGAGGCGATCGAGTAGGCGACGACCGCGTTCAGGCCCAGGCCGGCGGCCAGCGCCAGCGGGAAGTTCGCGACGACGCCCATCAGGATGGACATCACGCCGGCGACCAGGGCGGTGGTGGCCGCGATCATCGCGATGTTCGGCTCGTCACCCCCGCCGAGGTAGTTGCCGGTGCCGTCCTGGACGGTGCCGATGATGAGCGGGTTCAGCACGATGATGTAGCACATCGTGAAGAAGGTGACGAGACCGCCGCGGATCTCGGTGCCGATCGTCGAGCCACGCTCGGTGATCTTGAAGAAGCGGTCGACCGCGTTCCGCGCGGGTGCGAGGGGCGCTGGCGCTCCTGCCGTGGTGGTGGACATGGCGGAAGTGTGGCAGAACCGTGAAGGCCCGTGAGTCGATGTCTCGCAAGGTTTACCGCAGCGAAACGCGGCGGCCCCGCAGCAGGGTCGCCGGGCCGGTCGAGCAGCCGTCAGATCACCAGCAGCGAGGCTCCGCCCTTGCCGTAGCCCGTGACCTCGACCCCGATGTCCAGCCGTCGCACGTAGGCGAGCACCCACTGCGCCACGTCCGTCGGCAGAGGCTGGCGCGGGGTGTAGACGGCGTCGAGCTTGAGGTGCGGCGCCTCGCCCACGTTGAACAGCGAGGCGGTCACGTTGAGGATCTCGCTGGCGTTCTCGGTCAGCGCGACCGACAGCGTCTGCTCCTCGATCGCGGTCTCCGCGGCCCGCTGCGGGACCAGGGCGATCGCCGCACCCATCCGGGCGGACAGCGGCAGGTCGAGCAGCACGAGGGCGCTCAGCTTCATCAGCCGGTCGACGTACACCCCGACCAGCGCGCCACCGTCCAGCACCGGGTCGACCATCGCACCACCGGTGGCGACCTCGATGTCCCGGCCGACCAGGCTCTCCCACAGCTCGCGGACGTCCTTGGCGGACGGCAGCGGCGTCTGCGCGCTCATGCGAGCACCGGCTCGATGGCGTCGCGGAACGTGTCCGCGGTGAACGGCTTGGCGATCAGGAACAGCGCCCCGGCCTCGTCGGCCATGTCGCGCATCTCCTGGGACCCCTCGGAGGTCACGAAGCCGAACGGCGTGCCGAAGCCCTCTGCGCGCAGCTGGCGCAGGAGGTCGATCCCGGTCATGTTCGGCATGTTCCAGTCGGACAGCACGACGTCCGGCTCGTCGGCCTGGACGGCCGCCAGCGCCTCGGCGCCGTCGGACGCCTCACGCACGTCCCAGTCGTAGCCGGCCTGGCGCAGCGTGCGGATCACGATCTGCCGCATGACCCGGCTGTCGTCGGCGATGAGCACGCGAATCATGTGCGTCACTTCCTTTCCATCTGTCGCGGCGGTCCGCCGCGTCGGAGTTCTCCCCGGAGCGTCCTGCTACCGGAACAGCCAGACGACCACGACGATCGACCGGCCGCGCCAGTCGAGCCGCAGCTCGTGGGAGAGCGAGGTCCCGGGAACCACCGGGAGCTCGGTGGCGACCTGCGGCAGACCGAGCGTCCCCTGGCTAGGCAGCAGCGCCTTGACGTTGCCGCCGACGACGTTGGCGACCTCGCCGAAGGCGTCCACCAGGTCGGCGGCGGACACCTCCTCGTCCGGCGCCATGCCCAGCAGGGCACGGGCCAGGTCGTGGGCGGTCGCGAGGTCGGTGGCGACGGCGGCCCGCCCGGCGAGATCGCCGTGCACGTCCACCCAGGCCACCAGCGGGTCGGCCGCGACCGGCACCTCGCCCTCCCACGGCCGCAGGTAGCCGGGCTCGCCGTCGATCATCGCCGCGAACACCTCCTCGGCGATCGCGTACACCTGGTCGTGCTCGACGGCGGCGGTCATACGGTCTCCTCGAGTGGGGCGAGCCCGAGCAGGTCGAGCTTGTCGCGGATGGCATCGGTGGTGAAGGGCTTGATCAGGTACTCGTGGGCACCGGCCGCCAGCGCTCGCACGATCTGGCCGTGCTCGCTCTCGGTGGTGACCATCATCAAGGTGATCGCGCGCCAGTCCTGGTTCGCGCGCACCCGGTTCACGAACGTCAGTCCGTCCATCACCGGCATGTTCCAGTCGATGCAGGCGAGGTCGACCTGCTGACCGGACTCCAGGAGGTCGAGCGCCTCCTGGCCGTCCCCTGCCTGGAGCGTCTCGAACCCGAGCTGCTCCAGGGCTCCCGCGACGATGCGCCGCATCGTGCGTGAGTCATCGATGACGAGGGCTCTCATCGCGTCACTCCTTGATCGAAGGCGGGGCCGGCCGGGCGCGGGCGCGCCGACGGCAGCGTGGTCGGCAGGGTCGCCGGCGTGCCGCCGGGACGCCCGGGGGACGGGAGCAGCGGTGCCGGCCGGGGGCCGGCTGCGGAGGCGCCGGCTGCGGTGACCGCGGCCGGGGTGCCCGCTCCGAACAGCGGCCGGCCGGGGGCCGAGGCTGCTACGGCCGGCACCGGGGTGGCGGGCCGGGGGCTCGGCAGCCCGTGCACGACCGGTCGGTACACCGACCCGCGCTGCACCGGCACCCGCTCCCAGTCACCGTCCACGCCGATGGTGGTCTCCGCGGCGCCGAGCACCAGGAAGCCGCCCGGGCGCAGCGCTCGGTGCACCCGCGACAGGATCGACCGTTTGGTGTCCAGGTCGAAGTAGATCAGCACGTTGCGCAGGAAGACGATGTCGAACGGGCCCACCGGGGTGGCGTCCAGCAGGTTGTGCTTCTGGAAGGTGATGGCCCCGCGCAGCTCGTCGGCGATCTGCCAGTCGGCGCCATTGCGGCGGAAGTACCGCACCAGCATCGGGGCCGGCAGGCCGCGGTTCACCTCGAGCTGGGAGTAGCGGCCGGCCCGCGCCTGGGCGAGCACCTGGTCGGACAGGTCGGTCGCGGTGATCTCGGTGCGGGTGCTCGGGCCGAGCACCTCGGCCAGGGTCATCGCGATCGAGTACGGCTCCTGCCCGGTCGAGCAGGCCGCCGACCACACCCGCACCCGGTCGAGCACCGCGCGGTCGGCACGCAGCGCCGGCACGATGTGCGTGCGCAGCGCCGCGAACGGGGTCGCGTCCCGGAACCACGAGGTCTCGTTGGTGGTCAGCGCCTCGACGATCTCGGCCAGGTCGGTCTCGCGGCGGGCCGCGCGCACGGCCCGCACGTACGCGTCCACCCCGGCGTGGCCGGCATCCCTGGCCAGCGGCAGCAGGCGGCTCTCGACCAGGTACTCCTTGCCGGCCTCCAGCTGGATCGCACTGCGGCGCCGCACGATGTCGGCGACGAAGTCGAAGGTCTCCTGGGTCAGGCTCATCGCCGGCCTCCGTTCAGCGGGACGGTGCCGACGCTGCCGTCGGCCACGGACCGGGACGCGCCCGACTGGCGCGCGAGGATCGACTCGATCGAGGAGGCCACCTCGCCGATCGGCAGGATGCGGTGCGCCAGGCCGGCGGTGGCGACGGCCCCGGGCATGCCCCACACCACGCTGGTCGGCTCGTCCTGCACCAGCACGGTGCCGCCGGCGCCGACCACGTCCTCGCAGCCGGTCCGGCCGTCGGCCCCCATGCCGGTCAGCACCACGGCGAGCAGCTGACCGCCGAGCTCGCGCACCGCGGACCGGAACAGCACGTCCACCGACGGGCGGCAGAAGTTCACCGGCGGGCCGTCGGTGAGCGTGGTGCGCAGCATCCCGGCGGACCGGCGCAGCTCCAGGTGGTGGTCGCCCGCGGCGACGTAGACGTGGCCGGGCTCCAGCAGCTCGCCCTCGACGGCCTCGGTGACGGTGGCCGGGCCGAGCCGGTCGAGGCGCTGCGCGAGCTGTCGGGTGAACACCGGCGGCATGTGCTGCACCACCAGCACCGGTACCGGCGGGGCCGCGGACAGCGCGCCGAGCACCTTGGACAGCGCCTCCGGGCCGCCGGTGGACGAACCGATCACCAGCGCCCGCACCGGGTGCGGGGCCGGGGCCGCCCGGAGCGCTGCGGGCCGCCTGACCGGCGGGGCCGGTGCGCTGTGCGGCACCGAGCGGTCCGCGGGGACGGTCGCCGGGGCGCCGACGGCCGGCGAGCCGGCGGCCGGGTGCGGGGCGTCGTGGCCGGCGCCGCGCCGCGGCACCAGGGCCTTGATCTTCGGGATCAGCTGGTCCGCGACCTGGGTCAGCGACTCCTGCACGCTGCCCACGTTCGCGGGCTTGGTGACGTAGTCGGTCGCGCCCGCGACCAGGGCGTCCAGGGTGGCCGACGCACCGCGCTCGGTCAGCGTGGAGAACATGATGATCGGCATGGTGTGCCGCGCCTGGCGCAGCGCCCGCACCGCCTCGATCCCGTTCATCTCCGGCATCTCGATGTCCATCGTCACCAGGTCGGGTGCGAGCTGGTCCACCTTCGCCAGCGCGATCCGACCGTTGGACGCGAAGCCGACGACCTCGATCTCCGGGTCCCGCGAGAGCGAGTCCGTCACCAGCCGGCGGATGACGACCGAGTCGTCCACCACCAGCACCCGGATCCTGGTCACCGGACCTCCCTCTCGTTCGTGGACCGGTCGTACCGACCGGTTCGAGTCCCCCATCGGTCGCCGTCACCCGTTCCTGAGCGGCCGGGACGGGCCGGGACGCCGGCCGGGAGGTGAAAGCACGCACAGGCCGGCCGAGCCCGTGGGACGGGCTCGGCCGGCAGGTCGATGCCCCGGCCGCACCCCGTGCGGGCCGGCCGGTCGAGACCTCAGTAGGTGAAGCGGGCGACCTGGTCGCGCAGGGCGTCGGCCAGCCGGGCGAGCTCGGCGATCGATCCGCCCATCTGGTTCAGCGTCTGCGAGGACTGCGCGGAGGCAGACGCGACGCCGGTGATGTTCACCGCGATCTCGCCGGAGCCGGTGGCAGCCTCGGCCACCGACCGCGACATCTCGTTCGTCGTGGCCGTCTGCTCCTCCACCGCACTGGCG
>DASWPG010000062.1:0-6583 GCA_036404115.1 Cellulomonas sp. | reverse complement strand
CAAGCGCTGGAACAAGGCCAAGCTCGACGCGTACGAGTGCGGCATCGAGCCGACGCCGCTGCCGCTCGGCGGCGGTAAGGTGCCGGTCAAGTTCTACCTGACCGCGATGTTGTTCATCGTCTTCGACATCGAGATCGTCTTCCTCTACCCGTGGGCGGTGACCTTCGGCAGGCTTGGCACGTTCGGGCTGGTCGAGATGCTTACCTTCGTAATCACTGTGCTTATCGCGTACGCCTACATCTGGCGGCGCGGCGGCCTGGAATGGGACTAGAACGATGGGGATCGAAGAGAAGCTGCCGACCGGCGTCCTGCTGACCTCGGTCGAGAAGATCGCCGGGTGGGCGCGAGCTCGCTCGGTCTGGCCGGCCACGTTCGGCCTCGCCTGCTGCGCCATCGAGATGATGCAGACCGGCGGCCCCCGGCACGACATGGCCCGGTTCGGCATGGAGAAGACGGGCTCGACCCCGCGCGAGGCCGACCTGATGATCGTGGCCGGGCGGGTGAGCCAGAAGATGGCCCCGGTGCTACGCCAGATCTACGACCAGATGCCCGAGCCCAAGTGGGTTATCTCGATGGGCGTCTGCGCCTCCAGCGGCGGCATGTTCAACAACTACGCCATCGTGCAGGGCGTGGACCACATCGTGCCGGTGGACATCTACCTGCCCGGCTGCCCGCCGCGCCCGGAGATGCTGCTCGACGCGATCTTCAAGCTGCACGACAAGATCCTCAACATGAAGCTCGGCCCGGACCGCGACCGGGAGATCACCGAGCTGGAGGAAGCCCGGCTGAACATGCTCCCGCTGCACGTCAGCTCCGGCGTTAACCACCTCGGGACGGAACTGTGACCGTAACTCCCTCGGGTGACGAGCCCGGCTTGCCCGCCCGGCAGGGCGAAGCCGATCCCGCCGACGCGCCGGTGACCCGTTCCGGCATGTTCGGCGTGCACGGCACCCCGGACACCTCCGGGTACGGCCAGCTCCGGGTGCACAAGGCCCCCCCGATTGCCTCCGAGCCGCCCTACGGCGGCTATTTCGACGCCGTGGCCCAGGCGCTCGGCGCCGCGCTGTCGGCCGACGGCGGCGGCTTCGCGGAGGCGGTGGAGCGGGTCGTGGTCGACCGTGGCGAGCTCACCTTCCACGTGCGCCGCGAGCACCTGCTCACGGTGGCGGGCAAGCTGCTGCACGACCCGGAGCTGCGCTTCGAGATCTTCTCCGGCGTGTCCGGTGTGCACTACCCGGACGAGCCCGGCCGGGAGCTGAGCGCGGTCTACCACCTGGTGTCGATCACCCACAACCGGCGGCTCCGGCTCGAGGTGCGGGCACCGGACGCCGACCCGCACATCCCGTCGGTCACCCCGGTCTACCCGGCGGCCAACTGGCACGAGCGGGAGACCTGGGACTTCTTCGGGCTCGTCTTCGACGGGCACCCGGCGCTCACCCGGATCGAGATGCCTGACGACTGGCGCGGCCACCCGCAGCGCAAGGACTACCCGCTCGGCGGGGTCCCGGTCGAGTACCGCGGCACCAAGGTGCCGCCCCCAGACGAGAGAAGGTCCTACTCGTGATGGCGGAGGCCACACATGTCTGAGACCACGCACGCGACCGCGGGCGCGAGCGACGCGGAGGCCGAGGCCACCGAGGGCCGCGTGTACAACGTGGCCGGCGGTGACTGGGATGACGAGGTCACCAACGACGACGACCGCGGCGAGAACGAGCAGATCGTCGTCAACATGGGCCCGCAGCACCCGTCCACGCACGGCGTGCTCCGGCTGGTGCTGACCCTGGAGGGCGAGACCGTCACCGACGCCCGCGCCTCCGTCGGCTACCTGCACACCGGCATCGAGAAGAACATGGAGTACCGGACGTGGACCCAGGGGTCCACGTTCGTGACCCGGTGCGACTACCTCATGCCGCTGCACAACGAGGCCGCGTACTGCATGGCCGTCGAGCGGCTGCTCGGCATCGAGGACAGGATCCCCGAGCGGGCCAAGCTGATCCGGGTGCTGCTGCTCGAGCTGAACCGGATCTCCTCCCACCTGGGCGGGATCGGCCCGTTCGGCATGGAGCTCGGCGCGACCACGATCTTCCTGCAGGGCCTGCGGATGCGGGAGTACATCCTCGACATCTTCGAGTCGATCACCGGCCTGCGGATGAACCACGCGTTCATCCGGCCCGGCGGCGTCGCCCAGGACATCCCGCCCGGCGGGCTGGAGCAGGTCCGCGACTTCCTGGAGAAGTCCAAGGCCTGGACCCGTGACCTGCACAAGCTGATCGACGCCAACCCGGTGTTCACCGGCCGCACCAAGGGCATCGCCTACCTCGACCTGGAGGGCTGCATGGCCCTGGGCGTGACCGGGCCGATGCTCCGCGCCACCGGGCTGCCCTGGGACCTGCGCAAGTCGCAGCCGTACCTGGACTACGAGACCTACGACTTCGAGGTGCCGACCACCGACACCTGTGACACCTACGGCCGCTACGTCGTCCGGATGGCCGAGGTCGACGAGTCGCTGAAGATCATCGCGCAGGCCGTCGACCGGCTGGCGGAGCGCTCGGGCATCGAGAACGACCCGTGGATCATCCAGGACGCCAAGATCGGCTGGCCGGCCCGGCTGTCGCTCGGCCCGGACGGCATGGGCCCGTCGCCCGAGCACATCGCGCACATCATGGGCCAGTCCATGGAGGCGCTGATCCACCACTTCAAACTGGTGACCGAGGGCTTCCGGGTGCCGGCCGGCCAGGTCTGGCAGACCGTCGAGCACCCGCGCGGCGAGTTCGGGGTGCACCTGGTCTCCGACGGGGGCACCAAGCCGTACCGGGCGCACTTCCGCGACCCGTCGTTCAACAACCTGCAGGCCGTGTCGATGCTGTGCGAGGGCGGGCAGGTGGCGGACGTGGTCTGCGCCGTCGCCTCGATCGACCCGGTGCTCGGAGGGGTGGACCGCTGATGACCGTGCACCACGAAGCCCCGGCCCGTCGGGTCCTGGCGTACGACGCCGCGACCCGCACCCGGCTGGACGCGGACGCCGCTCAGGTGCTCGCCCGCTACCCGGACAGCCGTTCCGCGCTGCTGCCGCTGCTGCACCTGGTGCAGAGCGAGGACGCCTACGTCAGCCCGGCCGGCATCGCGTTCTGCGCCGAGACCCTCGGCCTGAGCACCGCGCAGGTCTCGGCGGTCGCGACCTTCTACACCCAGTACAAGCGCCGCCCGAACGGCCGCTACAGCGTGGGGGTCTGCACCAACACGCTGTGCGCGATCATGGGCGGCGACGCGATCTGGGAGGAGCTCACCGAGCGCCTCGGGATCGGCCATGACGAGACCACCGCCGACGGGGCGATCACCCTGGAGCGGATCGAGTGCAACGCCGCGTGCGACTACGCGCCGGTGATGATGATCAACTGGGAGTTCTTCGACAACCAGACGCCGGAGTCCGCCGCGGAGATCGTCGGCCGGCTGATCGCCGGCGAGCCGGTGGCGCCGACCCGCGGCCCCGACCAGGTGCCGACGTTCACCGAGGTCTCCCGGGTGCTCGCCGGGTTCCAGGACGGCCGTGCCGACCAGGGCGTGGCCGCCGGACCGGCCACGCTGCGCGGCCTGGAGCTGGCCCGGGCGAACGGCTGGACCGCCCCCGCGGTGCCGGCCCCGCCGGCCGCCGACGCCGAGCCCGCCACCGACGCGCAGCCCGCGACCGGCGGCCCGCAGTCCTCGGCCGACCGGACGGCCACCACGGCCGCCGACGTGTCGCCGGCCCAGGCGAAGAAGACCCGCGCGGCCGACGGCACGAACGGTCCGACGGCCACCCCCGCGAAGGAGAAGCCCTGATGCCCGACGCGCTGACCCCGGTCCTGTCCGCCCGCTGGGACACCGACCGCTCCTGGACCCTGGCGGCCTACGAGGGCGCCGGCGGCTATGCCGGCCTGCGCAAGGCCCTGGCGATGGACGCCGCCGACGTGGTGACCACCGTCAAGGACTCCGGCCTGCGCGGCCGCGGCGGCGCCGGCTTCCCGACCGGCATGAAGTGGGGCTTCCTTCCCGCGCCGGACGGCGGCCCGCGCTACCTGGTGGTGAACGCCGACGAGTCCGAGCCGGGCACCTGCAAGGACATCCCGCTGATGCTGGCCGACCCGCAGGTGCTGGTGGAGGGCGTGGCGATCACGTCCTACGCGATCGGCTGCCACCACGCCTTCATCTACCTGCGCGGCGAGGTCGTGCACGTGTACCGCCGGCTGCTGCACGCCGTCGAGGAGGCCTACGCCCAGGGCTACCTCGGCAAGGACGTCCTCGGCTCCGGCTACGACCTGGAGGTCACGGTGCACGCCGGTGCCGGTGCGTACATCTGCGGCGAGGAGACCGCGCTGCTCGACTCCTTGGAGGGTCGGCGCGGCCAGCCGCGGCTGAAGCCGCCGTTCCCGGCGGTCGCGGGCCTGTACGCCCGTCCGACCGTGGTGAACAACGTCGAGTCGATCGCCTCGGTGCCGGCCATCCTCACCGGTGGCTCGGACTGGTTCCGCACCATGGGCACCGACCGGTCCCCGGGCCACGGCCTGTTCTCGCTGTCGGGGCACGTCACCCGGCCGGGGCAGTACGAGGCACCGCTCGGCATCACGATGCGCGAGCTGCTGGAGATGGCCGGTGGCGTCCGCGAGGGCCACGAGCTGAAGTTCTGGACCCCGGGCGGCTCCTCCACGCCGATCTTCACGGCGGAGCACCTGGACGTGCCGCTCACCTACGAGGAGGTCGGCGCCGCCGGCTCGATGCTCGGCACCCGCGCGCTGCAGGTCTTCGACGAGACCGTCTCGGTGGTCAAGGCCGTCTCGCGGTGGATCCAGTTCTACAAGCACGAGTCCTGCGGCAAGTGCACCCCCTGCCGCGAGGGCACGTTCTGGCTCACCCAGGTGCTGGGGCGGATCGAGGCCGGCCAGGGCACGGCGGGCGACATCGACCTGCTGCTCGACCTGTGCGACAACATCCTCGGCAAGGCGTTCTGCGCCCTCGGCGACGGTGCCACCTCGCCGGTCACCTCGGCGATCAAGCACTTCCGGGACGAGTTCGAGGCCGGGATGCACACCCCGGCGGACGTGCTCTTCCCGCCGGAGCGCTCCGCGCTCTTCCCCTACACCCCGCGCCGCTCCGGTGCGGGTCAGCTCGCGGGAGCAAACGCATGACGGTCACCACCCCGAAGCCCGCCGCCGCACCCGCGCCGGTCGACGGCGTCACCTTCACCATCGACGGCATCGAGACCACGGTCCCGAAGGGCACGCTGGTGATCCGGGCCGCCGAGCAGCTCGGCATCCAGATCCCGCGGTTCTGCGACCACCCCCTGCTCGCCCCGGTCGGCGCCTGCCGCCAGTGCCTGGTCGAGGTCTGGGCGCCGGGTCGTGACGGCAAGGTGTCGAAGATGCCGAAGCCGCAGCCGTCCTGCGCGCTGACCGCGACGCCCGGCATGGAGGTGCGCACCCAGCGCACCTCCGGCGAGGCCGACAAGGCCCAGCACGGCGTGATGGAGCTGCTGCTGATCAACCACCCGCTGGACTGCCCGGTCTGCGACAAGGGCGGCGAGTGCCCCCTGCAGAACCAGGCCATGAGCAACGGGCGCTCCACCACCCGGTTCGTGGACATCAAGCGGACCTTCCCCAAGCCGATCGCGGTGTCCACCGAGATCCTGCTCGACCGGGAGCGCTGCATCCTGTGCCAGCGCTGCACCCGGTTCTCCCGGGAGATCGCCGGCGACCCGTTCATCGACCTGCAGAAGCGCGGCGCGATGCAGCAGATCGGCCGGTTCGACGCGAACATCCTCGGCTTCGCCGGCGGTGACGCCGAGATCGGCAGCGCGGACACCCTGACCACCGAGAGCCGGCCGGTGCTCCTCGGCTCGGACATCCCGGTGGGCCGCTCCACGACCGACCTGGACGACGAGTCGGGCCAGCCGTTCGCCTCGTACTTCTCCGGCAACACCGTGCAGATCTGCCCGGTCGGCGCGCTGACCGGCGCCGCCTACCGGTTCCGCGCCCGCCCGTTCGACCTGGTGTCGACGCCGGGCGTCTCGGAGAACGACTCCTCCGGTGCCGCGATCCGCATCGACCACCGCCGCGGCGTCGTGCTGCGCCGGCTGGCCGGCGAGGACCCGGCGGTCAACGAGGAGTGGATCACCGACAAGGACCGCTTCGCGTTCGCGTGGTACTCCTCGACGGACCGCCTGACCACCCCGCTGGTCCGCGACCACGCCGAGGACGGGACCCGCGGCGAGCTCCGGCCCGCCTCGTGGGGCGAGGCCCTGGAGGTCGCCGCGCACGGCCTGGCCCAGGCCCGTGCGGCCGGCGGCGTCGGCGTGCTGCCCGGCGGCCGCGTGACGCTGGAGGACTCCTACGCGTACGGCAAGTTCGCTCGCGTGGTCCTCGGCACCAACGACATCGACCTGCGGGCCCGCCCGCACTCCGACGAGGAGGAGGCGTTCCTCGGCCACGCGGTCGCGGGTCGTGGCCTCGGCGTCACCTTCTCCGACCTGGAGAAGGCGCCCGCGGTGCTGCTGGTCGGCCTGGAGGCCGAGGAGGAGGCGGGCATCGTCTTCCTGCGCCTGCGCAAGGGG
>DASWPG010000061.1:0-1678 GCA_036404115.1 Cellulomonas sp. | reverse complement strand
TGGTGAACTTCACCGACTACACGCAGCCGAACCCGATCCTCAGCGCCGGCGACCTGGAGCTGAACCAGTTCCAGCACCTGCTCTACCTGGCGAACTACAACGTCAGCGCCGACGACGACCTGGTGCCGATCGGCTCGACCGCGATCTACCAGCTCGGGCTCTACACCACCAAGGGCTACTCCTCGCCGGACGACATCCCGGACGGCGCCGAGATCGCGATCCCGAACGACGCCACCAACCAGGCCCGCGCGCTGCTGGTGCTCCAGTCCGCCGGGCTGATCTCGCTCGTGGACGGCGGCAACGCGTTCTCGACGCCGGCGGAGATCGACACCGATGCCTCGCGCGTCACCGTGGTGCCGGTGGACGCCAACCAGACCGCCGTCCAGCTGCAGAGCCTGGACGCCGCGGTGATCAACAACAACTACGCCGCCGACGCCGACATCGACCCGACCACCGCGATCTACTCCGACCTGGAGGACACCGACACGGCCCGGCCCTACCTGAACATCTGGGTGGCCCGGGCCGAGGACGCCGACAACCCGGTCTACGCCCAGCTGATCGAGATCTACCACTCCGACGAGGTGACGTCGCAGCTGCTGGAGGAGAACGGCGGCACCGCGGTGGTGCAGGACATCCCGGCTGCCGAGCTGCAGTCCGATCTCGCGGACCTGGAGGACCTGGCGCGCGAGGCGCAGAGCTGACCGCTGCGACCTGCACGGACGTCCACCGACGGCACCGGAGCCCCACGGTCCGGTGCCGTCGGTGCGTCTGGGTCCCGCCGTCGGCGCGCACCGGGCGCGTCCCGCGCGGTCGCGCAACGAGACGCATCCGCATGGTGAACACGTGTGAGACGGCTGTGCGGCCGGCTCCGCCACGGTGCTATGGTCCCCGCGTCCGCCCGCCTCGTCGGGCATCGACCAGGACAGGAGCCCGACCGTGAGCACCCCCTCCGCTTCCGAGCGCCGCGCGCCGCTGTGCGCCCCGGCCGGAGCGATGCCGGGCGCCTCGTGTCGTTGTCCGCGAATGTGCTGACGCTGCCCCCGCGCAGCTCGGCCTCCCCCGGCGGACCTCCCGCCTGATCGCACGCCGCACCGGCGCGTCGTCGGGCCGGTGCAGCCCCGATCGACCGCTCCCGGCGCCCTCGCACCCGGAGCCGGACCGGTCCCGCCGGACGGCCACCCGGCACCCCGCTCTCGACCGCCCGTCGGTCGCCGCGCGCTCCTTCGTGCCGGGCACGTCAGCCGTCGACCCCCGCACCCGCGCCGCACCCGGTCTGCACCCGCACCTCGGGCCCGGCCCGCCGGACCACCCCGGCACCACCACCGAAAGGCACCGCACCATGAAGCGCCGACTGACCGCAGCCCTGACCGTCCTCGCGCTGGGGCTGCTGGCCGCCTGCTCCAGCAGCGAGCCGACCGCCGCCCCCAGCACCGCCGACACGGACAACCCGGTGACGGTGCGGGTCGGCGTCACCGACATCTCCAAGGCGTACTGGACGACGTTCACCGACCTCGCCGCCGCGCAGGGCATCGACGTCGAGCTGGTGAACTTCACCGACTACACGCAGCCGAACCCGATCCTCAGCGCCGGCGACCTGGAGCTGAACCAGTTCCAGCACCTGCTCTACCTGGCGAACTACAACGTCAGCGCCGACGACGACCTGGTGCCGATCGGCTCG
>DASWPG010000060.1:0-70016 GCA_036404115.1 Cellulomonas sp. | reverse complement strand
CCGGTTCCAGAACGAGCACCTGGTGGCCGAGCGGGACGACGAGGTGCTGGTCACCACGCCCGACCTGGTCTGCGTGCTCGACGCGGACGTCGCCGCGCCGGTCACCACCGAGGCGCTGCGGTACGGCATGCGGGTCAGCGTGCTGGCCGCTCCCGCGCACGAGGCGTGGCGGACTCCGGCCGGGCTGGAGCTGGTCGGGCCCCGGTACTTCGGCTACGACCTGGACTACCGGCCGTTCGAGAACGGTCGGGCGTAGCGCGCGGGCGCCTGACGTCGCGCACCGGCGGCCCCACCGCCGTCTGCTGCGGTCAGTCGTCCGGGTCGCTCGGGTCCAGCGGCGCGTGGTGGTCCAGCGCGACCACGTCGCGCTTCCAGTAGCCGCTGGCGTCCACCTGGGCGGCCGGCAGGCCGAGCTCCCGGCGCAGGTAGCGGCGCAGCGGGATCAGCGTGCCGGCCTCGCCGGCCAGGAACACCAGGGTGTCCGGGCCGACCGCGCCGAGGGCGCGCAGCGCCGGCTCCGGGTCGACGGTGGTCTCCAGCACCAGGTCCGGCCGGTCGGTCAGCCCGTCGAAGTAGCCCGCCGAGGCCGGGTCGGCGGTGGTGAGCAGCAGGGTGACCGGCAGATCCGGGTCGGTCAGCCGCAGCCACCGCGCCGCGGCGGGGTAAGCGGTCTCGTCCACCACGAGCACCAGCCGGCCGAGCCCGCCGGGCACCAGGTGCGAGCCGCGCGGGCCGGCGACGGCCAGCCGGTCGCCGACGGCGGCGCGTGCCGCCCACGCGGAGGCCGGTCCGTCGTCGCCGTGCAGCACGAGGTCGAGGTCGAGCTCGGCCGGGCGGCCCTCGGCCGCCGGTCGGTGGGCGAGCGGGGTGTAGTCCCGGGCGATCACCGGGCCGTCCGGCGTCCGGCGCGTGCCGTCGGCGGCGAACGGGGTGTGCACCACGCCGGTCTCCGGGTCGGGCAGCAGCAGCTTCACGTGGTCGGCGGGGCCCTCGGCGGTGAAGCCGGCCAGCTCCGGACCGGTCAGGGTGACCCGGGTGATCGCCGCCGTGACCGGGCGGGTGGCGGTGACGGTGAGGTGCCGCACGCCCAGCGGGTGCCGGACGGTGCGGTGCTCGATCGGGCCGGGGGTGCCGGTGGGGGAGTCGGGGTGCACGGTGGCGGCCCTTTCCTGCCCGTGGCGGCGCGTCGCGGGCGGTAGCGCGGATCGGCGTCGGGCGGACGCCTCGGGTGACAAGGTGAGGCTACCCTTAGCATCATCGGACGAGAGGGGTCGGCTCAGCCCACGAAGAGGCAGAACGGGTGCCCCGCCGGGTCGGCGTACACCCGCAGCGGCTCCGCCGGGTCGTCGGTGCGGTCCAGCAGCAGGCGCGCGCCCAGCCCCAGCACCCGCTCGTGCAGCGCGGCGAGCCCGGCGGCCGTCGGCACCGTCAGGTCCAGGTGCAGCTGCTGCGGCACCCCGTGGTCGGGCCAGGTGGCCGCCGGCAGCACCGCCACCTGCTGGAACGCCAGGCTGTGCCCGTGCTGGCCGCCCGGTCCGACCAGCACCAGCCAGTCCGCTCCGCGCGGGTCCGGCTCGCCCGGCGGCGGGGGCTCGTCGCCGGCCCGGTACCGCAGCCCGAGCAGCCGTCGGTAGAACTCCGCCAGCCCGCGCGCGTCGGTGCTGTCCAGCACTGTCTGCCGGAGCGTGGGGTACGTCACGTCCTCGCTCATCCGGCCATGCTGCTCCTGCCCGGCGCTGCGCGCCACGCCGCCCGTCGTCGGCGACGACGGCCGCGAGCGACCCGTGTCGGAGCGGTCGGTGCAGCGGTCGGCGAGGTGCCGGACGGACGGACCGGCCAGGGAGACGGTCGGGCGGCGGTAGAGTGCTGGTGCGCACGACATCCCCGCCCGGCAGGCCTCGATCGGCTGCGGGCAGACCTCCGACGGGAGCACCACCAGGTGACCACCCCCCGCCCAGCTGCGGTCGTCATCCTCGCCGCAGGCGAGGGCACCCGGATGCGATCGGCCACACCCAAGGTCCTGCACACGCTCGCCGGGCGCACGATGCTCGGCCACGCGCTGGCCGCCGCCGCCGCGCTGGAGCCCCGGCGCACCGCCGTCGTCGTCCGGCACGAGCGGGACCGGGTCGCGGCGCACGCCCGCGAGATCGCCCCGCAGGTGCTGGTCGCCGACCAGGACGACGTCCCCGGGACCGGTCGCGCCGTGCAGTGCGCGCTCTCGGTGCTGGACGCCGCCGCCCAGGCCGAGGCCGCCTCGGCCGGCGACGGTCCCGGCGTGCCCGGCTCCGCCTCCGGCGTGCTGGTCGAGGGCCCGGTGGTCGTGCTCGCCGGCGACATCCCGCTGCTGGACGGTGCGACGCTGGCCGAGCTGCTCGCCGCGCACGCCGCGGACGGCAACGCCGTCACCGTGCTCACCACCGAGGTGGACGACCCGACCGGCTACGGCCGGGTGCTGCGGGTCGCGCCGGACGGCGGCGACGGTGCCGGGAGCGCCGGCGACGTGCTGGCGATCGTCGAGGAGAAGGACGCCGACGCCGCCCAGCGGGCCGTGCGCGAGATCAACTCCTCGGTCTACGTGTTCGACTCCGCGGTGCTGCGCGGTGCGTTCGGCCGGCTCACCCGGGACAACGCCCAGGGCGAGGTCTACCTGACCGACGTGCTGGCGATCGCCCGCGGCGACGGCGGCCGGGTGCGGGCGCTGCGCACCGACGACCCGGTGCTGGTCGAGGGCGTCAACGACCGGGCCCAGCTCGCGGTGCTCCGTGCCGAGCTGAACCGGCGGATCCTGGACGGCTGGATGCGCGACGGGGTGACCGTGATCGACCCGGCCACCACCTGGGTGGACGTGGACGTCGACCTGGCGCAGGACGTCACGCTGCTGCCCGGCACCCAGCTGCACGGCGCGACCAGCATCGCCTCCGGCGCGACCATCGGCCCCGACACCACGCTGACCGACGTCGAGGTGCACGCCGACGCCACCGTCGTGCGGACGCACGGCTCGCTGTCCGTGATCGGCGCCGGTGCCACCGTCGGCCCGTTCGCCTACCTGCGGCCCGGCACCGTGCTCGGCGAGCGCGGCAAGATCGGCACCTTCGTCGAGACCAAGAACGCCGAGATCGGGGCCGGCTCCAAGGTGCCGCACCTGACCTACGTCGGGGACGCCACGATCGGCGTCGAGACGAACGTCGGTGCGTCCAGCGTGTTCGTCAACTACGACGGCGTGCACAAGCACCGCACCACCATCGGCTCGTACGCCCGCACCGGCTCGGACAACATGTTCGTCGCCCCGGTGACCGTCGGCGACGGCGCCTACACCGGTGCCGGCAGCGTGATCCGGCACGACGTGCCGGCCGGGGCGCTGGCCGTCAGCGCCGGCGCGCAGCGCAACCTCGAGGGCTGGGTGCAGCGCGCCCGCGCCGGGACGCCCGCCGCCGAGGCCGCCGCCCGGGCCCAGGGTGCGGACGCCGACCTGTCCCCGCAGGCCCGCGCCGAGCGCGAGCGTGCCGGCCGGGCGGCGGGGACGCCCGCGCCCACCCCACCGCCGACCCTGCCGGACCACCCGGTCCCGCCGCCTGCCAACCGCACCAGCACGGAGGACACCGCACGATGACCGGGATCGTCTCGCACGACGGCGAGAAGAGGCTCGTGCTCGTCTCCGGACGCGCGCACCCCGAGCTCGCCGCGGCCGTGGCCAAGAGCCTCGACATCGACCTGCTGCCCACGACGGCCTACGACTTCGCCAACGGTGAGATCTACGTGCGGTTCGCCGAGTCGGTGCGCGGCGCGGACGTCTTCGTGCTGCAGAGCCACGCCGCCCCGATCAACCAGTGGGTGATGGAGCAGCTGCTGATGGTGGACGCGCTCAAGCGTGCCTCCGCCAAGACGATCACCGTGATCGCCCCGTTCTACGGCTACGCCCGCCAGGACAAGAAGCACCGCGGGCGCGAGCCGATCTCGGCCCGTCTGATGGCCGACCTGTTCCGCACGGCCGGCGCCGACCGGCTGATGAGCGTCGACCTGCACGCCGCGCAGATCCAGGGCTTCTTCGACGGACCGGTGGACCACCTCTGGGCCATGCCGATCCTCACCGAGTACGTGCGCACCCGGGTGGACGTGCAGAACGTCACCGTGGTCTCGCCGGACGCCGGCCGGATCCGGGTGGCCGAGCTCTGGGCGGCCAAGCTCGGCGGCGGCCCGCTGGCGTTCGTGCACAAGACCCGCGACACCACCCGGCCGAACAAGACCGTGGCGAACCGGGTGGTCGGTGACGTCGAGGGCCGCACCGCCGTGCTGGTGGACGACCTGATCGACACCGCCGGCACCATCACCGGCGCGGTCCGGGTGCTGATGGAGGCCGGCGCGCAGGACGTGATCGTCGCCGCCACGCACGGCGTGCTGTCCGACCCGGCCGCCGACCGGCTGCAGCAGTGCGGGGCCCGGGAGATCGTGGTCACCGACACGCTGCCGATCCCGGAGGAGCACCGGTTCCCGCAGCTCACGGTGCTGTCGATCGCCCCGCTGATCGCCCGTGCGATCCGCGAGGTCTTCGACGACGGCTCGGTCACCTCCCTGTTCGACGGCCAGTCCTGACCCGTCGCCCGTCCCGTCCCGCCGCACCCGTCGGGCCCGCGGTCCGCGGTCGTGCCGCCCGGGACCACCGCCGGCGCGGCCCCCGGTTTCGTGGCGGGCCCGGGCGCGGCTAAGATCGCAGGGTTGCCTCGGCGAGGGACGTCGGACGGTCGCTCCACGACCTGACGGCGATCCGGGCGCGGGACGTCGGCCTCCGGGCCGCACCTCGCACCGCGGGTCGTGTCGGTGTCAGTCCGTCCACTCCGTGATCGACAGGGTGGAACGCCTCCGCGTGCCCGTCCAGCGTCCCGCGTCGAGGCCACCACATCGTCGTCATCGCCCGCTCATCGTCGTCTGGAGTCACCGTGTCCGAGATCAAGCTCGCCGCCACCACCCGCACCGAGTTCGGCAAGGGCGCGGCCCGCCGCCTGCGTCGTGCCCACCAGATCCCCGCCGTCCTGTACGGGCACGGCACCGACCCGCTGCACGTCGCGCTGCCGGGCCACGAGACCATGCTGGCCGTCAAGCAGGCCAACGCCCTGTTCGAGATCTCGGTGGACGGCAAGGCCGTGCTGGCGATCACCAAGGACGTGCAGCGCGAGCCGGTGAAGAACGTGATCGAGCACATCGACCTGCTGATCGTCCGCAAGGGCGAGAAGGTCTCGGTCGAGGTCCCGGTCACCGTCGTGGGCGAGTCCGCCGCCGGCACCATCCACATCGTCGAGACCCAGGCGCTGGCGCTCGAGGCCGAGGCCACCCACCTGCCCGAGCACGTCGAGGTCTCGATCGAGGGCCTGGAGGCCGGCACCGCGCTGACCGCCGGCGAGCTGGTCCTGCCGGCCGGTGCCACCCTGCTGACCGACGCCGAGATCGTGGTGCTGACGATCACCCTGCCGACCGTGTCCGCCGAGGACCGCGCCGCCGACGAGGCCGAGGCGGAGGCCGCCGCCGCGGTCTGACGCGACCGGTCGGGCTGAGCACCGACGACGCGACGACGCCCGGTACCGTGCGAACGGTGCCGGGCGTCCGGCATGTCGGGACCGATCGGCTCTGGTGGGCACGGAGCGTGCTAGGAGCACGGGGAGAGGAGCAGGCCGCGATGAGCGAGGGCCGTTGGCTGGTGGTGGGCCTGGGCAACCCCGGGCCGCAGTACGCCGGGAACCGGCACAACGTCGGGCAGATGGTGCTGGACGAGCTCGCGCGGCGCGCGGGTGCCACCTTCTCGTCCCGCGGCGGCGTGCTGTCCCGACGGCCGCAGGCGGCGACCGCCGAGGTGCGGGTCGGCACCCTGCCCGGCGGTGCCCCCGGGCCGCGCGCGGTGCTGGCCGAGCCGACGACCTACATGAACACCTCGGGCGGGCCGGTCGCCGCGCTGGCGCGCTACTACGACGTGCCGCCGGAGCGGGTGGTGATGGTGCACGACGAGCTGGACATCCCGTTCGGCGACGTGCGGCTGAAGATCGGCGGCGGCGAGGGCGGCCACAACGGCCTGCGGGACACCACCAAGGCGCTCGGCACCAAGGACTATCTGCGGGTGCGGGTCGGGATCGGTCGGCCGCCCGGTCGGATGCAGGCGGCGGACTTCGTGCTGAAGGACTTCGCGAAGCCGGAGCAGAAGGACCTGCCCTGGCTGATCGGCACGGCGGCCGACGCCGTCGAGCTGCTGCTCACCGAGGGCCTGGAGCGCGCCCAGCTCCGCTTCCACACCCGCCCCGCCTGATCCCCGCCCCGACCCGCCCCCTCTGCCCCGACCCGCCCCCGCCCCTCCCGGGTGTGCACGAGACGCGCCAGGTGCGCACCCGCTGACTGCGCACCTGGCGCGTCTCGTGCACGGTGGGGAGCGGGCGCAGATCTGGCGGGCTCGTGCGGGAGGGGTGCGCTGCGGGGCGGTGTCCGGTGGTGCGCCAGATGGGTACGAAAGGGGTGAAAACGGACAGATAGGGCGGACTAGGACAAACCCCCTGATATAGCCTCAAGCCACACACCGAGGCCCCTGGGGGACGTCATGAGTCTGCTGGACGATCACGACGTGTCGCGCTCCGCCGACACCGTCGAGACCGCGGGCACCGACACCCCGACCGAGCACGAGAACGCGGCCGAGCGCCGCCGCTCCGCCCGGGGTCCCCGGCTCTCCTGGGCCTCCGACCGACCGTTCCACGAGCCGCTGGCCACCGCGCAGCCCTCGGGCTGGCGCAACCAGCACGCCAGCTACCAGATGGAGACGCTGGCCCGCGACGTCGTGCTGGCCACCTGCATCCCGACGCTGCTGCTGTTCCTGATGCACGGCGTCTCGCTGCTGCAGCTGTCCTGGGGCCTGATGATCGGCGTGCTGTTCATCGTGATGGTGGCGGTGGAGCGCGGCTACGACCGTCAGGTGATCGGCGACGGGCACCTGGAGTTCGAGGCCGTGATCCGCGGCGGTGTGCTCACCGCCGCCGGGCTGGCGCTGCTGGCGGTCGGCCTCGACGTGGACGTGCCCCGCACGATCGTGTTCGCCGCGCTGCCGCTGGTCGTCGTGGTGCTGCTCACCGCCCGGCACCTGGCGCGCCGGTCCCTGCACAAGCGCCGGGCGACCGGCGAGTCGATGCGGCGCACCCTGGTGGTGGGGGACGCGGCGTCGATCACCCACGTGGTGGACGACCTGCGCGGGCTGCCGCAGCACGGCTATGCGATCTCCGGCGTGTGCGTGCCGTCGTTCGACGGTCCGCTGCCGCCGCTCGGGGTGCCGGTGCTCGGCACCGTGTCGGACGTGGTGCAGGTCGCGGTCGACGGCAAGTTCGACGTGGTGATCGTGACCGGCTCCGAGCTGAGCGGTCAGGCGCTGCGCCGGCTGTCCTGGGCGCTGCAGCGCACCAGCACCGAGCTGGTGGTGGCGCCGGGGATCGTCGAGGTGTTCGGCCCGCGCGTGACCCTGGAGCCGACCGCCGGGCTCTCGCTGATCCACGTGAACGCGGCCGAGTCCCGCCGGTCCCGGATCGTCGCGAAGCGGGCGTTCGACACCGCTGCGTCCCTGGGCGCGCTGCTCGTGCTCGCGCCGGTGCTGCTGGTCGTCGCCGTGGCGGTCAAGGTCACCAGCCCGGGACCGGTGCTGTTCCGCCAGACCCGGGTCGGCAAGGAGGGCCGCGAGTTCTCCATGCTGAAGTTCCGCAGCATGGTGGTGGACGCCGAGGAGCGGCTCGCCGAGCTGCGGGCCGCGAACCAGGCCGACGGGCCGCTGTTCAAGCTGGACCGCGACCCGCGGATCACCCGGATCGGGCACTTCCTGCGCCGGCACTCCGTGGACGAGCTGCCGCAGCTGATCAACGTGCTGCGCGGTGAGATGGCGCTGGTCGGCCCCCGGCCGCCGCTGCCGTTCGAGGTCGCGCAGTACCGCGAGTCCGCCCGGCGCCGCCTGCTGGTGAAGCCCGGGCTGACCGGGCTGTGGCAGATCAGCGGCCGCGCGGACCTGGCGTGGGAGGAGGCGGTCAAGCTCGACCTGCGGTACGTCGAGAACTGGTCGATCGCCTTCGACCTGATGATCCTGTGGCGCACCGTGCACGTGGTGGTGAGCGGGCATGGTGGCCGCTGACGCCGTCGCGCTCGCGCACGACTACGCGACCCAGCGCGGCGGGGCCGAACGCGTCGCCCTGGTGATGGCGGAGGCGTTCCCCGCCGCACCGCTGTACACCACGCTCTACCACCCGGAGGGGACGTTCCCGGAGTTCGCCGACCTCGACGTGCGCACCGGCGCGCTGGACCGGGTCGGCGTGCTGCGCCGGCACCACCGGCTGGCGCTGCCGCTGCTGGCGCCCGCGGTCTCGCGCACCACGGTCGACGCCGAGGTGCTGCTGGCCAGCTCGACCGGCTGGGCGCACGGCTTCGCGACCACCGGCCGCAAGGTGGTCTACTGCCACGCCCCCGCGCGCTGGCTGTACCAGAGCGACCGGTACCTCGGCTCGTCCGCCGGGCCGTCGGCGGGGGCCTGGGGCGGCGGTCCCGGCGGCGCCCAGCGGTGGGCGACCGCCCGCGCGCTCGGGCTGCTCGCACCGGCGCTGCGGTCCTGGGACCGGCGGGCTGCCGCGACCGCCGACCGCTACCTGGCGAACTCCACCGTGACGGCCCGGGCGATCCGCGCGGTGTACGGCATCGAGGCGGAGATCCTGCCGCCGCCGCCGGCCATGCTGCCGGACGGCCCCGAGTCCCCGGTGGACGGGGTGGAGCCGGGGTTCCTGCTCTGCGTCGCGCGGCTGCTGCCGTACAAGAACGTGGACGTGGTGGTCGAGGCGGTGCGCCGGACGCCGGGCCTGCGGCTCGTGGTGGTCGGCGACGGCCCGGAGCGCGCCGCCCTGACGCAGCAGACCGCCGGCCTCGACCGGGTGCGGCTGCTGGGCCGGGTGGACGACGCCCGGCTGCGCTGGCTGTACCGGAGCTGCGCCGCGCTGGTGGCCGCGTCCTACGAGGACTACGGTCTGTCACCGCTGGAGGCTGCTGCCTTCGGCCGTCCGTCCGTCGTCCTGCGGGACGGCGGCTACCTCGACACCGTCCGCGACGGCGTCACCGGAGAGTTCTTCGACGCCCCTGACCCCGACCTGGTGGCCGAGGCCGCCGCCCGTGCGATCGACCGGCCGTGGGACCCCGCGGTGCTGCGATCGCACGCCGACGGCTTCGGCACGGCCCGGTTCGTCGCCCGTCTGCACGCGATCGTGCAGGAGGAGCGTGCGGCCGCCGCCGGCCGGCCCCCGATGCCCCGGCCCCAGCCCGTCCTGACCGAAAGGCGCCCCCGATGACCCTCCAGGACATGGTCCGGACCGTGTGGTTCGGCCGATGGCTCGTGCTGGTGTCCGTGCTCGCCGCCGGTGCCGGGGCGTGGCTGTACGCCTCGCAGCAGGAGCCCGAGTACAGCGCCGAGGCGACCGTGCAGATCGTGGACGCCGAGACGCTGACCGCCGCGGGCGTCCGGCTGGAGAGCGACCCGAGCCTGGCCACCGGTGACGACGTGAGCAGCGCTGCCGCCACCACGCTCGGCGACGCCTCGCTGGCCGACGCGCTGGCGGGCTCGACGTCGGCCGACTACGCGACCGACTCCACCAACAACGTGGTCGTCACCACCACCGGCAGCGACCCGGACGACACGGTGGCGGCGGCGAACGCCGTCGCGAGCGCCTACGTCGCGGAGCTCCAGACGCAGTTCGACGCGGACCTCACCGCGATGCAGTCCCGGCTGGACGCGCTCGGCACCACGATCGACCAGCAGCAGCAGGCGATCGCGGCGCAGACCACGACCACGACCACCGGCACCGATGCCGTCGACGGCGTGCTGGAGGCGCAGTACGCGGCGAGCATGGAGCAGTACCAGACGCTCGCCGGGCAGCTCGCGCAGGCCCAGATCCTCGCCAACCCCGCGGCGATCCTGCAGAACGCGGTCTCCGCGGAGCTGGTCAGCGTGCCGCCGATGCTGATCTACGCGATCGCGCTGCTGGCCGGCGTGCTGGTGGGCATCGCGCTGGCCGTGCTGCGCCGCGGCCTGGACACCAAGGTGCGGACCGCCAGCTCGGCCCGCCGCACCGCCGGCGCACCGGTGCTGGCCCGGCTGTCCGGCACGGCGGCCGCGCTGCGCTCCTACGAGGCGGAGGGCACCCTGCCCGTCGCCCGGCGCGAGGCGACCGCCTACACCCGGTCCGTCCGTGAGCTGCGCACCGCCCTGCAGGCCGCCGTGGAGAACGACTCCGGCAGCGCCGTGATCGTGGTGACCGCCGCCGACCTGGAGACCCCGCGGTCGTTCGTGGCCGCGAACCTGGCCGCCTCCTGGGCGCTGTCCGGCCGCAGCGTGGTGGTGCTCTCCGGCGACCTGCGCCAGCCCCGGCTGAACAGCCTGCTGCCCGCGAGCTCGACTGCGCCCGCGCCGGCCACCCGGTCGGCCGGCCGGCCGCGCACCTCCGTCGTGCCGACGGCGATCCCGCACCTGACCGTGCACCCCGCGCTGCGCACCGAGCTGGACCCGGCCGACTACCTGGCCAGCGACGAGGTGCGCGCCCTGGTGGACCGGCTGCGGCAGACCGCGGACGTGGTGATCATCGACGCCCCGCCGATGCTGGTCGCCGCGGACGCCACCATTCTGGGCGCCTACGCCGACGGGGTGCTGCTGACGGTCTCGCTCGGGCACACCCCGCTGGCTGCCGTGGAGGAGTCCGCCGAGCGCCTGCGGGCCGCCAACGCCCGGCTGCTCGGGCTGTCGCTGGACGGCGCGGCCGAGCGGCGGCAGGTGGCGTACGACGCGACCTACGCGTACGCCGGTGCGCCGGAGGGGTCCGACGGAGCGGAGGGCACCGACGACGGTGCCGGGGCTGACGGTGCGGACGGTGCGGAGGCGGCCACGGACGCCGACGCCGAGGCCACCCAGGACGGTGGTCTGCGTGCGGCCGAGCCGACGGCGCGCGAGGACGTGGCCGGTGCGACGGTGCGGGACGAGCCCGCCGAGGACGCGACCGGCGACGAGCCCGACGACGGGGAGCCCGCCGCCGACGGGTCCGCCGCCGACGAGTCGGGTGCCGTCGAGCTGCCGGCGCCCGCGCGCGGCGACGCCCACCGGTCGCCGGTGGTCGCCGACCACCCGTGACCGGGACCCCCGCGTCCCCGGCTCCTTCCCCCGCCTCGGCCGGCGCACGCCGGCTGCGGGTCGCGGTGCTGGACCACACCGCCGCGCTGGGCGGGGCCGAGCTCGCGCTGCTGCGCACCGTCGCGGCCCTCGACCCGGCGCAGGTGGAGGCCGTGGTGGTGCTGTTCGCCGACGGTCCGCTGGCCGGCCGGCTGCGTGACCTCGGCGCCCGGGTGCGGGTGCTGCCGCTGGACCCGGAGGTGGCGGGCACCGACCGGCACGCGGCGGGACGCCCGGGGGTCCGCACCGCGGCGGCGACCGTGCCGTTCGTCGGCCGGCTGGCCCGGCTGCTGCGGGAGATCGACCCGGACGTCGTGCACACCACCTCGCTGAAGGCCGACCTGCTCGGCCTGCCCGCGGCCCGCCTCGCCCGGCTGCGCGGGCTGCCGGTGGTCTGGCACGTGCACGACCGCATCTCGGAGGACTACCTGCCCGGTCCGGTGGCACGGGTGCTGCGGCTGGCCGCCCGGCGCGGGCCCCGGCACGTGGTGGTGAACTCCCGGGCGACCGCGGACACCCTGCTGCCGCTGCCGCGCGGCTGGACGCTCGCCTACCCCGGGCTGGCCCCGGCCCAGGTCGCCGCCGACCCGTGGTCCCGCCCCCGGCCCACGCCCCCGGTGGTGGGGCTGGTGGGGCGGATCAGCCCGACCAAGGGGCAGCGCGAGTTCGTCGATGCCTGCGCCGTGCTGGCCGGGCGCTACCCGACCGCGCGGTTCCGGATCATCGGTGCGGCGCTGTTCGCCGAGCAGGACTACGCCGACGAGGTGCGTGCGCAGATCGAGCAGCTCGGACTCACGGACCGGATCGAGCTCGCCGGGTGGCAGGCTGACCCGGTCGCCGCGATCGACGCCCTGAGCGTGCTGGTGCACGCCTCGCCGGTCGCCGAGCCGTTCGGCCAGGTGATCGTGGAGGGGATGGCCCGCGGCGTGCCCGTGGTGGCCACCGCCGGTGGCGGTGCGGACGAGATCGCCACCGCGGCGGACGGCGCCGCCCGCTGCCTGGTGGTGCCGCCGCGCGACGTGCCCGCGCTGGCCGCCGCGGTGGGCGAGGTGCTGGACGACCCGTCGGCCGCCGAGGCGCGGGCGCGACGGGCCTGGGCGGACGTCCGACGGGAGTACACCGTGGCCGAGACCGCCGACCGGCTCACCGGGGTCTGGCAGCGGGCCGCTCGGTCCGGACGCGGTTGAGCACCTGCGCCATCTCCTGCACGCGGTCCGACCAGCGCGGGACCGCGCCGGCGACGGACGGGTCGGCAGCGGGCGGCGCTCCGGTGGCCGTGCTGCGACCGGTCGCGCCGGCCCGCTGCTCCGCGAGCACCCGCACGACGACGTCCGGCAGGTGCTGCGGAGAGGCCGTCGTCACCAGCGTGGACGGCTGGTCGCGGAACCCGGCCACCGGGGTGCTGACGATCGGCCGTCCGACGGCGAGGTACTCGTACAGCTTGATCGGGTCCAGCGAGTCGGTGAAGTCGTCCACCACGTGCGGGACGACCAGCGCGGCGGCGTGCTGCAGGTACCCGGGCACCCGGGTGGCCGGCCGGGGGCCGAGCAGCAGGGCGCCGGCGGCCTCCAGCCGTGTGACGTCGAGCGCGTCGAGCAGCGGCGGGCCGACCAGCACCAGCCGGGCGTCGGCGGCGCGCAGGTGGGTGGCCAGGCGCAGGCAGGCGCCGAGGTCCAGCCGGTCGGGGTGCAGGGTGCCGACGTACACCGCGTAGTCGCCCGCCGGCAGGTCGGCCGGGCGCGGCTGCGGGGTGCGGTAGGCGTCCACGTCGACGGCGTTGGTGACCAGGGTGACCGGCCGGTCGGTTCCCTTGGTGCGGGCCAGCGCGGGGGAGCAGACCACCACCTCGGCGCAGCCGGCGAGCAGGGCGCGCTCGTTCGCGGCCGTGCGCTCGTGCTCGGCCGGGTCGCGCACCGCGCGCAGCCAGTCGTCGGTGACGTCGTACAGCGCCCGCCAGCCGGTCGCGGCCAGCACGGCCGCACCGTCCGGGTCGTTCACCCAGAGCACCGGGTCGCGCATCCCGAGCCGTCGGGCCACCCGGGCGATGCCGCGGGCGCGCCGGGCGTCGGCGCCGGGGGCGAACCGGCGGGGCAGCCACTTGGTCGGCCGGTACGCCCAGGTGCGGCCCTCGGCGGCACCGTCCTGCGCGGTGAGCCGTCGCAGCCGGCGGCCGACGGTGAGCGGGGCGCCGCGGCGCAGGTCGTGCAGGTGGTCCACCGGCGGCTCGACGAACAGCACCCGCAGCCCGGGGTCGTCGGCGAGCAGACCGGCCACCAGGTGCTGGTTGCGGCGCCACACCTGGTCCCACGGCTCGAGGGACACCACGACGAGGTCGCGCGACCCGGTGCCGTCGGCGGCGGCAGGCACGGTCGGCGCAGCAGGTGCCGCCGCCGCAGCGGGCGTGCCGGAGCCGGGCCGGGTCGCAGCGGGCAGGGCGGGCGTGCCGGCACCGGGTCGGATCGCGGTCATCCGAGCACCGACCGGTACACCGCATCGATCCCGTCGGCGTGCGTCTGGAGCCCGAACCGCTGCTGCTGCAGGGCGCGCAGCTCCTCGCCGTAGGCGCTGCGTCGGGCCTGGTCGCGGGCCAGCCGAGCCAGCGCCTCGCCGGCCGCGGCCGGGTCGTCCGCGGGCACCAGCACGCCGCCGTCCGCGGCACCGACCGTCTCGTCGTGGCCGCCGCCGCGTGCGGCGACCACCGGGGTGCCGTGCGCCATCGCCTCCACCACCGAGAGCCCGTACGGCTCGTCCGGCCGTGGTGCGAGGAACACCGACGCGGCGGACAGCAGCACGTCCATGTCCGAGCGCGCGCCGAGGAACCGGACCGAGCCGGCGACACCCAGCGATCCCGCCAGCGCCACGAGGTCGTCGCGCAGGGCACCGGTGCCGGCGACCAGCAGCTCCCAGCCGTCGGCGGCCAGGCCGGACGCGGCCCACATCCGCAGCCCGAGGTCGGTGCGCTTCTCCGTCTCCAGCCGCTGGGCCATCAGCACCACCGGGCGGCGCCCGGCGCCCGGTGCCGGGTCGGCCTCGCGCGGCACCGACGGCACACCGGGGCGCACCACCGTGGCGGGGCCCTCCACCCGCTCGGCGACGAAGGTGCTGATCGCCACCTGCGCGGCCAGCCGGGGCGCGACGTACCGGCCGACGGTGCGCCCGACCCGGCTGCTGCCCCGGGTGGCGGCGAAGTGCCGGGTGGAGACCACCGGGGCGCGGCCGACGGACACGGCTGCCAGCTCGGCGGCCGTCATGTGCGCGTGCACCAGGCGGGCGGCGTCCTGCCCGCGCAGCGCGACGGCGGCGCGCAGCGGGGTGGGGGCGGGCGCCCAGCGCACCCCGGAACCGGCGAGCTCGACCGGCATCCGCTCGGCGCTGCCGCCCAGCACCTGCACCTGCAGCCCGCGGGCGTCCTGCGTGCGGGCCAGCGTGGTGACGTACCGCTCGACGCCGGCGAAGGCGTCGGTGCAGACCACATGGATGACGTCGGGGGTGCTCACACGTGCTCCTGGTGGCCGACGTCCGACGGGGTGCGGTGCTCGTGCGGCAGCTTCAGCCGGCGCAGCTCGCGGCGGGTGGGCACCGGTGCGGGCGGGGGTGCGCCGTCGGCGCCGGCGAGGTCGTGCTGCTCCTGCTCGGTGCGGGCGGCGTGGGCCTGGGCGCCCAGGCAGATGCCGGCGATCACGAACGGGATGGACACCTGGGCGGCCACCCAGAACAGGTCGAACTGCCCCTGGACGAACCGCATCATCACGGTGACGAACGCCAGCGTGCCGAACCGGGAGTCCAGCCGCCACAGCACCACCAGGATCACCAGGAACATGATCAGGAAGCCGAACAGCCCGACCAGACCGCCGGAGGACAACATCTCGAACTCGGCGTTCGGCGGCTGGAACTTCTCCTCGAACCGGTCGGTGTACCACCAGCGCAGGCCGGCGCCGAACCAGGGGTACTGCTCCCAGATCTGCAGCGACTGCCGGAACCAGACCAGGCGCTGGTAGGCGGAGTTGTACTGGTCGCCGGACTCCAGCTGGTCCTGCACCAGCGTGCCGACCACCAGCGCGCCGGCGACCACCGCGAGCAGCACCACCTTGGAGCGGCGCCGGTGCGGGTCGGGGCGCAGCGCGACCACCGCGATCGCCAGGGCGAGGCCGATCAGCGCCTGCCGGGACTGCGCGACCAGGATGCCGGCGAGGAGCAGCACGAACAGGGTCAGGCACACCGCGTCGTTCCAGCGCAGCCAGCGCGGCCGCGCGTAGACGATCACCGCGGCGAAAGCCAGCACGCAACCGATGAAGTTCTTGTGCATGCCGAACGGCTCGCCCAGGTACACCGGGCCGGTGTCGCCCTGGCTGAGGTTGATCGCGAACTGCCCGAGCGCGATCACCGCGACCAGGGCCGACCCGCCGACGTAGAGCCCCAGGCCCAGCCGGGCCTGCCCCGCGGCGCCGATCGCCCAGCCGACCAGCAGGGCACCGCCGACCAGCAGCCAGGAGTGGAACCACTCGACCAGGTTGGCGGTGTACGGGTTGGCGATCACGGTGAACAGCACGGTGGCCTGGTAGAACGCCGAGGCCCACAGCACGTGCCGCATCGGCGGCGACAGCGGTCGGCGGCAGAACAGCAGCGCCGGCCAGAAGCCTGCGAACAGCACGAAGTCCGAGACGGACAGCGTCCCGCCGACCCGGTTCACCAGCAGCAGCGCCGGCATCGCCAGGATCGGCAGCGCGAGCGGCTGGCGCAGCGTCAGGCCGATCACCAGCAGCACGCCGCCGAGGCCGAGGGTCAGGTAGGGGTTCGCGGAGGTGAGCAGGGCCAGGACCACGCCCAGCGCGACCAGGCCGACGCCGAGCAGCACGCGACGCGGACCGGTCGGGCGCGGCGCGCGCTCCAGGCCGACCGGCGGCAGGTGCGGGGCGTGCCCGCCGCCGGGTGCGCCCGGGGAGGTGCCAGTGGGAGCGCCGTCGACGGGTGCACCCGGGGAGGTGCCAGTGGGAGCGCCGCCGGACGGCGGCGCCGTCGTCGCGCTCATGCGGCCTCCTCGTCCGGCCCGTCCGGACGGGCCGGCACCGGAGTGCCGAGGAGCGGCGTGTCGAGCGCCTGGGTGCCGGTCCCCGGGCCGGTGCGTCTGCTGGTGCCGGTCTCCGAGGCGCGGGTCGTGGTGGAGCCGGCCGCGGTCCCAGCAGCGGCGGCGGAGCCGTCCGGCGCGGTGCGCGGCGCGCGCGGGTCGCCGAACGCCCGTTCGGCGCGGAGCGGGCCGGTCAGGTAGAGCCGCAGCCGGAGCCGGGCGGACCGGCCGCGATCGCCGGGCAGGGCGCTGCGCGGCACGCTGCCGAGCGCGACGGCCAGCCGGACCGCCGCCCAGCCCGCGGCGCCGTGGTGCTTGCGGAAGTAGCGCTCCTGCGCGGCGTGGAAGTGCGTCTCGCGCCGGGTCGGGTCGCTGCTGGTGCCGCCGCCGACGTGCACGGCCAGCACGTCGTGCGCGACCGCCGACCGCCAGCCGAGGTCGTGCGCCCGGCGCTGCCAGTCGGTCTCCTCGCTGTACAGGAAGAAGGCCTGGTCGAAGTCACCGACCTCCGCGAGCGCCTCGGCGCGCAGCAGCAGCACCGAGCCGATCACGAACCCCTGGCTGGTGCCGGGCACCCCGAGCCCCGCCTCCTGCCGCCAGACCCCCGCAGGGCTGGGGAACGGCCAGATCACCCGGGCCGGCAGGCCCGACTCGTCGACCTGCTCCGGGCCCATCGCGGCGACCCGGTCGGACGCGTGCAGGGACCGGTGCAGGGCGTGCACCCCGGCGACGTCGATCCGGGCGTCCGGGTTGAGCAGCAGCAGGTCGGCGCCCGGTCGCAGCCGGTCGTGCAGCACCACGTCCACCGCGCTGCCGAAGCCGAGGTTGGCGCCCGGGTCCAGGTAGCGGACGCCGGCGGCCTCGGCCACCGCGCGCACGGCCGGTTCGCCGGAGTTGTCCACCACCGTGACCGGCAGCCGCCCGGCCACCGGGGCCAGCGCCTCGGCGAGCAGCCCCGCGGCGCCGTACGCGACGACGACCACCTCCACGTCGGCCGGGTCGCCGGGAGCGGGCGTCGGGCCCGTGGCGGCGGTCGGCACCGGGCCCACCTGCGGCGTGCCCGTCCGGCCCAGCACCTCGTCGTACATCGCCCGGTACGCGGCGCCGACCGCGTCCCAGGTGTAGGCGCGTGCCCGCTCGGTCCCGGCGGCCCGCAGCCGAGCGGCGTGCGCCGGGTCGTCCCGGACCGCGGCCAGCGCGTCGGCCAGCGCGGCCGCGTCCCCGGGCGGCACCAGCACGCCCGCGCCGCCGACCACGTCGCGCAGCGCGCCGCTGTCCGAGGCCACCACGGGCACGCCCAGGGCCATCGCCTCGACCGCGACCCGGCCGAACTGCTCCAGCCAGCCGGGGGCCGGCACCGAGGGGACGGCCAGCACGTCGAGGCTGCGGTAGAACACGGTCAGCTCGGCGCCGGCGAGGTGGCCCTCGAAGGTGATCCGGCCGGCCAGCGCGGGGCTGGCGGCCCGCCGGCGCAGCGCGGCCTCGTGCGGGCCGGCACCGGCGATGGCGACGTGCAGCAGCGGGTCGAGCTCGGCGGCGTCCAGCAGCACGTCCACGCCCTTGTGCGGGGCGAGGAGTCGGCCGACGTAGCCGGTGCGCGCGGGGGCTGCCGCACCGGCTACGCCGGCGTCCGGGGCGGGGCCGGCCTGCGGGGCCGGCTCCGGGGCGGCGGGCTCCGCCGTCGTGGCCGCGATCGTTGCCGCTGCGGCGGTCGCGGTGGCGGGCTGGGTCGTGGGCTCGGTCGCGGGCGCGGCCGCGGCGAGCTCCACGCCGAGGCCGATCACGTGCGCCGGCGCGGTGAGGCCCTTGGCGTGCAGGATCCGGCCGGCCTCCGCGTTGCACACGCTGACGGCGGCGGCCCCGCGCAGCGCCCGGCGCTCCCACCAGCGGAACGGCGGCGGGTAGCGCTTGTCCAGGTTCTGCGCGCTGTACAGCACGTACGGCGTGCGCACCCGGCGCAGCGCCCGCAGCAGCAGGATCTCCGCGGTGGCCAGCGCGCACGGCTCCTCGTGCAGGTCGATCAGGTCCCACCGCTCGCCGAGCGCACGCCAGACCGGCCGCGGGTCGTACAGGAACACGTTCGGGTGCGTGCCCCAGGTGCGCACGCCGACCAGGTCCTCGCCCGGGCGCTCGTCCGGTGCCGGCTCCAGGTCGACGTCCCGGCCGCCCTCGGCCCACCGTCGGGCGCTGAGCAGGCGCACCTGCACGCCCCCGGCGCGCAGCGCGCGTTCGCGGCCGCGCCACGCCGTGACGACGGCGCTGTGGGAGATCCGCAGGACGCGCATGGGGACCATCGTGCCGGAGTACCCGACAAATCGGACAAGTGGGGCAAGGGTTCACCCGACCGGTGGGGGTGAAACGCGGGTCGGCGCGGTCTACGTGGTACCACGCGGAGCTCGCCGGCGGGTCCGAGGAATGTCCGAGAAGGGCCTGAGGCGTCCCTGATTCGGTGCTGAGCAGCGCAGATGCGCGCGGCCCTGCGATGCCGACCGGCCGGCGGCGAGGCCGATCGGTGCCACAAGGTGTGCACAGCCCGTGCCTGGTCGACCCCTAGCGTCCCTGGCGCGTGCGACACGGACGAACGGCGAAGGAGCCGAGATGCGCGAGTCGGTCGGTACGGGACGGTGGGTGCGGGCCGTCGCGGTGGCGGCGGTGGCCGCCCTGGTGGGCGTGGGGCTGGTGGCACCCGCCTCGGCCGTCGACACCTGCACGATCACGGGGACCGCCGGTGACGACGTGCTGCGGGGCACACCCGGGCCGGACGTGATCTGCGGCGGCCTCGGCAACGACGTCCTGGAGGGGCTGGGCGGCGACGACGTCCTGATCGGCGGCGTGGGCGACGACATCCTCGACGGTGGGGACGGCGCCGACCGGCTGGAGGGCGGGGTCGGGGACGACACGCTGTCCGGCGGTGCCGGTGACGACGTGCTCAGCGGCGGGGTCGGTGCCGACCTGCTCGACGGCGGCGAGGGCGACGACGTTCTGACCGGCGGCAACGGTCTGGACGTCCTGATCGGCGGCCCGGGCCGCGACGCGCTCGACGGCGGGCTCGGCGACGACCGGATCGAGGGCGGTGCGGGCGACGACGCCCTGAACGGCGGTCTGGGCACCGACGTGTGCGACATCTCGGTGGGCACCGACACCGCGGTCGGCTGCGAGGAGCTGATCGAGGCCACGGCCACCGACGGCGACCAGGACGGCGACGGGCTGCCGGACGAGATCGAGATCGCTGCGGGCACCGACCCGGCACGGGCGGACACCGACGGCGACGGGCTGGACGACCTGGCCGAGGTGACCGCAGGGCTGGACCCGACCGACCCCGAGTCGGAGCCCGGCGTGCCGGACGGCCAGGGCGACCTCGACGAGGACGGGATCAGCGATGCCGACGAGCTGGCCGACGGGACGTGGGCGTTCCGGGCCGACTCCGACTCCGACGGCCTGGACGACGGCCGGGAGGAGGCGGCCGGCACCGACCCGCTCGTCGCGGACACCGACGGTGACGGCCTGCTCGACGGCGACGAGGTGGCGCTCGGGGCCGACCCGCGGGTCCCGGACACCGACGGCGTGCCCGACGCGGCGGCGACCTACACCCGGCAGGTCACCGGGGGCGGCGCGACGCTGACCGTCACCGGATCGGCGTCGGCCGTGCTCGCCGCCTCGGTGGGTGCGGGTGAGCAGACGCTGCTCGACGGGGTGCCGGGGCTGCTCTCCGGCACGGTCGTCGCCGACGTCCCGGAGCCGGTCGAGACCGGGACGCTCACGTTCTCCTTCGACGCCGGTGCGCTGCCGGCCGGCCACGAGGCCGCGGTGCTGCACCTGGACGACGAGACCTGGACCTTCGACCGCCCCACCGACCAGCAGGTCGACCTCGGCACGGGGACCGCGACCGTCACGACCGACGACTTCTCGCCGTTCGTGGTGGCCGACGTCACCGAGATGGCGGCGATCTGGGCGGACGAGATCACGTTGCCCCGGGAGTCGGGGACCGGCGGAGCGAACATCGATGTGGTCGTCGCCCTGGACTCCTCGGGGTCGATGGCCTGGAACGATCGGTCCAGGCAGCGGGTGACCGCCGCGTCCTCGTTCGTCGACGCGCTGATCGACGGTGACCGGGCCGCGGTCGTGACCTTCACCGACTCGGCTGCGGTGCAGCAGGTTCTCACCGACGACCGGCAGGCGGTCAAGGCCGCCATCGCCCGGGTCGGCAGCCTGGGCGGCACCGATCTGTCCGCCGCGATGATCGCGGCGCTGGACGAGCTCGATGCGCAGGGCGCAGACGACCACCAGCGCGCGGTCGTGCTGCTCACCGACGGGCAGGGCGGGTACGACCCCGCACTGACCACCCGTACGGTCGAGTCCGGCACCACGGTCTACACCGTCGGTCTCGGCTCGAGCACGGACGAGGTGCTGCTGGACACCATCGCCACGGCCACCGACGGACAGTTCTACCTGCTGGCGAACGCGAACCAGCTCGGCGATGCCTTCGACCGGATCACCGACGATCTCGGCGAGCCCGACACCGACGGCGACGGGCTGTCCGACACCGCCGAGACGGCCGGGTGGCGAGACGGCGCGGGCCGCACGTTCGTCACCGATCCCACGAACCCCGACACCGACGGCGACGGGCTGACCGACGGCGAGGAGGCCGGCGGGTTCGCCACCGGCGGCGCCTTCGGGTCCGGCCAGTACTACCGGGGCTTCGCCGATCCCACGAAGCCGGACACCGACGGCGACGGGCTCGGCGACGCCCAGGAGTGGGACGGCGAGACCCACCCCCGGCTGACCGACACCGACGGTGACCGGCTGGACGACCTCACCGAGGTCGAGGCGGGCTTCGACCCGCTGGAGTTCGACCCGGACGGCGACGGCCGGCACGACGACCAGGAGCTGGCGGACGGCTCCGACCCGTTCGCCTACGACTTCGACGCGGCGGCGTCCGTGCACGCGGCGCTCGCCGGGTTCTTCTTCGGCGACGCCTGGGACTCCTGGGTGGCGGGGCTGGCCGGGGTCACCGCTGACGTCGCCTCGAACGAGTGGTACCTGGTCGGGCAGGTCGGCTCCGGGCTGATCGTGGTCGGCGACCTGCGCGACCTGGTCTACGGGGTGGGCACCGGATCGTGGGGGAACGCCGCCTGGGCCGCGGTCGCGTTCGTCCCGTTCGGCGGGGACGCGGCCCGCATCGCGCAGGAGGCGGTGGCCTTCGCCGCGCGGTCCACCCGGGCCGGGCAGGCGGCGATCACGGTCTCGAAGCTCTTCCTGAACGGCACGCGGCTGGACGGGGTGCGCACGCTCGTGGCGAAGCTGCCGACCAGCCGGCTGGCCCGCGACGTGGCAGCGGGTGGCCGGAAGGCGCCGACGGCGCGGATCGAGGAGATCAAGGACTTCGACCTCGCGGGCGGACTGTCCTGGCGGATCAGCCGGGACGCGGCGCAGAACGCGGCGCTGAAGGACTACCTCGACGAGCTGCAGAAGATGGCGAACTCGGGCAAGAAGGTCCGCGATGTGCGGATCAACCAGCGCCAGGTCGACGCGGCGGGCGACGTGGTCGGGATCAACCGGCCGGACCTGCAGTACACCCTGGACGGAAAGCGGTACTACGTGGAGTGGGACAAGCCACGCTGCGCCGATCCGGGCACGACGCTGCGCGGCGACGCGCACGGGCAGCGGATCCTGAACAACGACCCGGGCATCGACTACGCGACCCAGGTGATCCTGGTGGTGCTGGGCAGCGTGTGCGAATGACCGCTCGCCCGGACGGGCAGACGGTGATCGATCTGAGCGTGGAGGTGGGTGGGTGAACGAGCGGTCGTTGGCGAGGTATGAGCGGCAGCTGCTGCTGGGTGGGCGGTGGTTGCCGGTGACGCAGTACGTGGCGTTCTTCCGGGCCGATCCGCAGCGGTGCGTGGAGGTGATGACCGAGCACTGGGCGCCGATGTATCGGCGGCGGTTCGGGGCGTTGCCGCGGCACCGGGTGGTGCGTGGTGCGGGTCTGGAGGGGTTGCTGGAGCATCTGCTGCCGTTGCGTTCGATCGAGGAGGACAAGCATCTGTTCCTGCCGACGCGGCATCCGGAGTGGACGGCGCTGTTCACCGATCGTCGTCAGAGCGCGGGAGGGTCGATCGGCGGAGGCCTGCAGGAGCGCGGGGTGGAGACGGTGGTGATCGCAGACTCCCCGAACGCGGACCGGCGGCCGCGGGGGTGGCGGGCGCCGGTGGGGTACCGGTACTTCAGCTGGGGGGTGCCGTGCGAGCCGTGGACGGCGAGCAACGGTGTCTCGTGGTCGAGCGTGACGTCCTCGGTCCGGGTGGCGGTGGATGACAACGGTCGGTGGGAGTTCCTGCTGATGTCTTCGCGTGGTGGGGGTGCGGCGATCGCGGAGGGGATGCCGGCTCCGGTGGGTGTGGTGTGGGACGAGTCGGCCCGGTTGACGCCGAACCGGTTCACGCACGAGCACCTGCGTCTGGCGTGCGAGCGGTTGGGGCTGTTCCCGTTCGATGCGGACTTCTACGCCCCGGAGGGGTGGGGGCTGGTGCTGGAGCGGGCGGACCCGGCGGCGGCCGAGCAGGTGGGCTTCACCCTGGCCCAGGCGCGCGGGGAGGAACCCGACCCGCCGAGCGACCGGCCCGTCGTCACGGCTCCCGTCGGCTGAGCGGTCCGGCCCGCTCAGCCGCGCGCCGCCGACCCGACCTCGGTCAGCCGACCTCCGTCAGCACCGCGTCCAGCCGCGCCCGCGACGCCGACCAGTCGTGCTCCTGCGCCCACCGGCGGCACCGGGCGCCGATCCCGCGGCGCAGCGTCTCGTCGTCGGCCAGCGCGGCCAGCGCCGCCGCCAGGTCGTCCGGGTCGTCCGGGTGGACCAGCACTCCGGCGTCACCCATCACCTCCGGGATCCCGCCGACGGCGGAGGCGACCACCGGTACGCCCGAGGCCATCCCCTCCAGCACGGTCAGCGCGAACGGCTCCGCCCACCGGGACGGCACCACCACCACGTCCGCGTCGCGGTAGACGGCGGCCACCTCGGCGCGCGGGGTGAACGGCAGCAGCCGCACCCGGTCGCCGAGGGTCGCCGCTCGCGCACGGACCTCCTGCTCGAACGGCGACGGCCGGGCGCCCGCGTCGAAGTTCTGGCTGCCGACCACGGTGAGCTCGACGTCGTCCCGGCCGAGGCGGGCCACCGCGTCCACCAGCACGTCGGCGCCCTTGTCCCGGATCATCCGGCCGACGAAGACCACCCGGAGCCGGTCGGCCCGCGCCGGGTCCGCGCGCGGGGTGAACCGGGTCGTGTCCACGCCGTTCGGCACCACGCGCAGCCGGCCATGCAGCGACGGAGGCAGGTACGGCGCGGTCTGCTCGGCCAGCGCACCGCTGACGCAGACGATCGCGGCCGCACCGCCGAGCACCCGGTCGGCCTCGCGGCGGGAGTAGGTGCGCAGCAGCAGGTTGTGCGCGTACAGCACGGCGGCGTGCCGGTCGGCCACCAGCGGCACCAGCTGCGGCGCGTTGTGCGCCAGCACCACCCCGGCGGGCCATGAGCCCTGCCCGGTCAGCGTGGGGCGCAGCACCCGGCGGGCGCCCGGGCGGGGCAGGGCCGCCCGGCCGGCCAGGGCGTCCAGGTACCGGTCGGCGGGGCTGGCCGTGGCGGGCGTGTACCCGATCACCTCGGCCGAGGTGTAGCGGTCCGGGTAGGTGCCGTCGGCCACCGCGACGCGCGGCCGCGGGCGGCCCGGGTCGGTCAGCGCGGCGCACAGCCCGTCGACCACGGTGGGGATGGCCGAGCCGGTACGGGGGGAGAAGTGGTCGCCGGGGGTCAGCACGTGCACCTCGGGCGGCACGGTCGCCGCCTGCGGGCCGGTGCTCATGCCGGGCTCACGGTGCGGTGCTCGCGGACGTGGTCGGCGCCGCGTGCGCGGTCCGCGCGGCGCTGCGCGGCTGCCGGCCGATGGCCGCCCACACGTCCGCCGCCGGCCCGCGCCAGCGCGGGATCGTCCAGGCCACCGGCACCGTCGCCACCGACCGGGCCTTCTCCGCCGGCCCGGCCCCGGAGGCCAGCACCCCGCGGACCAGCTCCACGCTGACCTGCGTGTGCGGGAAGGCGAACTGGACCGAGGCGGACGGCGCGTGCCAGGCGACCTGCGCCTGCCCCTGGGCGGAGAACTGCTCCGCGTGGCGGCGCTGGAGGAACAGCTGCTCCGGCACCAGCGCGAACGGCCCCTGGCAGGCCAGCTCGGCCAGGATCACCAGGTCGTTGCCCACCACCCGGCGGATGCCACGGGTGGCGCGCAGGGCCTCGGTCCGGTGCAGGCCGTAGAAGATGTGGGCGGCCTGCGCCCGCAGGAAGTGCGCCATCCGTTGGTGCGGGGTCGGCTCGTCGCACGCCAGGTCGGCGTCGTTCAGGTCCTCGGTGAGGGCGCCGGTCGCGTCGATGATCTGGGTGCGCGGGTAGACCAGCACGGTGGCCGGGTCGCTGTCCGCGAACACCTCCAGGCAGCGGCGCACGAACGCCGGGCGGCGCACGTCGTCCGCGGCGGCCCAGGTGAAGTACGGGGCGGTGGCGAGGTCGACCAGGTGGTTGAAGTTCCACGCCCCGCCCTGGTTGACCTCCTGCCGGTGGTAGCGGATCCGGGGGTCCTCGCGGGCGGCGGCCCGGCAGATCTCCTCGGTGCCGTCGGTGGAGGCGTTGTCGGAGATCAGGATCTCCAGGTCCGGCTCGTCCTGGGTGCGCACCGAGTCCAGGGCGGCGCTCAGGTAGCGCTCGCCGTTGTACACCGGGATGCCGACGGTGGCCCTGGCTGTCATCGGTGCTTCCTCTCCTGCGGACGGGGCTGGCGGGTGCGTGCGGGCGGGGTCGCTCAGCCCGAGGCGTACGCCGCGACCCGGACCAGCCCCACCGGCCACGTCGGCGAGGTCTGCACCGGCTCCCAGGCCGGCAGCAGCCCGCCGGACTGCCCGGAGTAGTTGACGTCCGGCACGGTGATGCCGCGGACGGTGGTGCTGGGCACCTGGATCCGGATCGCGGTCGCGACCACCGGGTCGAACGTGACCTGCGAGGTGCGGGCGAGGAACAGCGCGTCCGCCGACCCGACCTCCTGCCAGCTGCCGTCGGCCAGCTGCACGCTGACCGTGTACGCGCGCAGGCCGGCGGTGCAGCAGCGGATGCCGGCGCTCTCCACCACCACGCGGTCCACGGTGGTCGGGGCGGCGAGCGTGACCTGCACCCACGGGCTGACGTCAGGGCCGTCCGCGGTGTCCGACCCGGCCCGCCACGGGCTCGCCCCGGCGCCGTCGGTCTCGATCAGCGCGGCGGGTTCGGTACCGGCGGTGCTGGAGCTGGTGGTCACGGTGCCGCCGGCGAGCAGGTTGCTGCCGGTGGGGTCGGCGGCGGTGACCGCGAGGTCGGCACCGGCGTCGGCGGACAGGAACACCGGCGACCCGGTGACGGTCAGCGAGCTCGCGGTGCCGGCGGTCAGGTCCAGGGTGCTGGTGCCGCCGTAGACGTCGGTCACGGTGACGGTGGTGTCAACGCTCGCGCTGACGTCCACCGACGTGACCTCGTCCTGCGACCAGACGGCCACCAGGTCCTGGTCCCGCACCGCGGCGGTGCCCGAGGTGGCCTCGGCGTCTGCGGTGCCCGTGCCGTCCTCCGCCGGCCCGTACGCCATCGCGTGCAGCGCGTCGTCGCCGAGGTCGAGCGTCTGCGGTGCCGCGCGGTCGGCCAGCAGGGAGCTGACCGTGGACATCGCCAGGGCGCCCGGCTTCACGAACGCGTCGACCTGGATCAGCGACCAGGAGTAGCCGCCCTCGCCCCAGCCGCCCTCGCTGAAGAAGTAGGTCCACTCGTCCACGCCGAGAGCGGACATCCACAGCAGGGTGCGTGCGACGTCGTAGGCCTGGGCCCAGTGGTTCGCCGGGCCGTCCGACCACCAGCCCGACTCGGTGTCCCAGACCGGCACGGCCACGTCCGTCCCGCAGGCCGTCAGCACCTGGTTCAGCGCGGTGATCTGTCCGATCGGCCCGTCGGCGCCCTCCTCGTCCCACGAGCGGTTGTAGCCGGTGTAGGGGTGGATGCCGACGATGTCCATCGAGTCGCAGCCGCCGGCGTCCACCAGCTGCTGGTACCAGGCGACGTCCACGTTCAGCGCGTTGCCGCCGATCACCTGCGCCTGCGGGTCCACCGAGCGCACGGCCGCCGCGAACGGGGCCTGCACGGCTGTCGCATACGTGCCGCCGTCGCCGAATCCGGTGTTGTTCGGCTCGTTCCACGGCGCCCAGAGGTGCAGGTCGCCCGCGCCCGTGTGCAGCGCGGTGACGATCGCTGCCACCCAGGCGCCCCAGGTGCCGTCCGCGACCATCTGCTGCTCGGCGTCGCCGCCCTGACCGACCTGCAGGTAGAGCTCGACCCCGGTGCTCGCCGCGAGCGTCGCGGCCTGCGCCAGCTCGCCGTACGGGTCGGCGTCCGTGGCGCCGGGCAGCGCCGACAGGTCCAGCGCGGACACCGAGGGGGTCGCGGTCACGTCCGGCACCAGGTCGTCCAGGTCGAGCTGCACCCGGTAGCTGCCGATGCCCAGCTCGTCCGCGAGCTGCACGCCGCGCAGCGGCCCGGCGCCGCCCCAGTCCGCCCCGTCCGCGAGGTCGGCCAGGTCCAGGGTGGCACCGTCCGCGCCCACGGAGTAGCGCAGGCAGGTCGCGGTGCGCACCGTCCCGGTGGCGATCTCCACCAGCTCGGCGTGCACCTCGTACGCGCCGGCCCGGGCGTCGGGCAGGTCGAGCGACACCTCCCCGCCGTCGGCCGGGATCGTGACCGTGCCGGAGACGGGCTCGACCGCCGGTTCCAGCCACGGGTCGCCGGTGACCTCGTAGCGCAGCTCGTAGGTGCCGGCCAGCTCGCCCCAGGATGCGTCGAACGTGGCGTCCACGGCGGGCGTCTCGTCGGCGCCGAAGTAGTCGTCCACCGCGTCGGTGGACAGCCCGATGCCGAAACCGAGCCGGTCCAGCGTGGCAGCGTGGTTCAGGTCCCAGGTGACCGGGGCGTCCAGCAGCAGGTCGAGGTCGTCGTCCTGCACCCGGGACAGCTGCAGCCCGTCGCCGTCGGCGGTGGGGGAGACGAAGTACACCGCGTCGTCGTGCCGGACGAACGGCGAGAGGTCCGCGAGCTGGAAGGTGGAGCCCTGGCCCTCGCCGGACAGCGCCATCCGTCGCCACACACCGTCCGCGCCGACCTCGAGCAGCCGCCAGGTCGGGCCGGACAGCAGCAGGCCGCCGTCCGCGGCGGTGGCCACCCCGGTCGGGTGGTCCAGGGCGGCGGCGCGGCCGTTGGTGGAGTCGCTGCTCAGCGCGCCGGTGATCGTCAGCCCGGGGGTGCCGTCGGCGGCGTACCGCACCAGGGAGATCGACGAGGACTGCGCGTCCGCGTCGCTCATCACCACCAGGGTGCCGTCGTCCTGCGGGTAGAACCGCGGGTAGGAGGCCCAGTCGAGGGTGGGGCCGTCGGTCACGGTGCCGTCCGCGTGCAGCAGCGCGAGCGTCTGCGAGCCGGTGAGCACCACGGACGCCAGCGCGTCGGGGTCGTCGGCGGTCCAGCCCAGCACCGCCTGGACCTGCCCGTGGTCCAGGTCCGCGAGGTCCCAGGTCGTGCCCGGGTCGGCATCGCTGGTCCACAGGCCGACCGTGGTCCCGCCGCGCGCGCCGGTGGCCGCGAGCACGCCGCCGTCGTCGATCAGGGCGAAGGTGCTCGGCGCCAGGTCTGCGGAGGTGGCGTCCACGGTGATCGTGGTGTCGGTCTTGCCGGCCGCGGTCCATCGGGTGATCGTGCTGCTGGCACCGTCCTGCTGCAGCGCGGCGACGTAGTCGTCCACCACGGCGAGCGCGGCCGGCACGTCGTCCCCCGGCAGCGTGGGCACGAGCGCCTGGACGGTGGCCACCGGCGCGTCGGCCGCCTGCGCGGCGTACCGGTCGGTGTCGGCCGCACCGCACAGCCGGGCCTGCGCGGCGCCCGCCGTCACCGTGGCCGTGGCGGTCGCGCCCGGGTCGGCCGATCCCCGCCCGTCGATGGTCCGCCAGGCCGTCGCACCGAGCGTGACGACCAGCAGCCCGGCGACCCCGGTCGCCACGGCGCGCCGCGCACGGCCGCTCGGCCGGCTGCCAGGACCGGTCGGCGGCGGAGCCGGCGCGTCGGCCATCTCAGATCACGTCCGCGAAGCCACGTTCCATCTTCGAGAACACCAGCGCGCCACCGATGAACACCACGACGCTGACCAGCACGGCCGCCACCAGCTGCCAGACGGGCGGCTGCGCCAGGTCGAGCACCGCCCAGCGGAAGCCTTCCAGCAGCCAGGTCAGCGGGTTCAGGTCGAACAGCCAGCGGATCGATCCGCTGACCTCGTTCAGGCTGTAGGCCAGCGGGCTGGCGTACAGCAGGGTCTGCAGCGCGAACGGCACCACGTAGGCCACGTCGCGGAACTGCACCATCAGCGCGGAGCACAGCAGGCCGATCCCGGAGGCGAGCAGGATCACCAGCCCGATCCACACCGGCAGCGTGAGCAGCGCCCAGCCCGGCGTGATCCCGTAGACCACCAGCAGCACCACCATCAGAGCCGAGGCCACCAGGAAGTCCACCAGCACCGACAGCACCGAGGACAGCGGCACCAGCATGCGGGGGAAGAACACCTTGGACACCAGCGCCTGGTTGTTCACCAGGGAGGGGGCCGCCCGGGACACGATCCCGTTGAACAGCGTCCAGCACAGCATGCCGGCGAAGCTGAACACGAAGTAGGGCACGCCGTCGCTGCCCAGGTCGGCGATCTGCCCGAACACGATCGAGAAGATGCCGGCGCTCAGCAGCGGCTGGATCACCACCCACACCACACCGAGCGCGGTCTGCCGGTAACGGAGCTTCAGGTCCCGGGTGCCGAACCGCAGGAAGACCTCGCGGGCCTCCCACAGCTCGCGCCAGCCGGGCAGCGGCAGCCGACCGGGCGGGGTGATCACGATCGTGCGGGCCGGGCGCTTCGGGGCCTGCGCGAGTGCCGAGGACGCGGTCACGGCGGTCACCGCCTCTCGTAGCTGAAGTCGGCGAGCACCAGGCCGGCGTCCAGGCCCTCGTCGGAGACCGCCGCGGGATAGGGCAGGACGGGATGGATCTCGAACCGTGCCGCGCCCTCGAAGGCGTCCAGCACCCCGGAGGAGCAGACGAACAGGTCCACGCTGTACTCGCCCGGCTTGAGCCACGGACCGTCGATCGACAGCGTGATCTTCTGCTCCTCGGCCGGGTCCAGCCACAGCCCGGCGACCCGGGAGTCGCACTGCAGGATCGTCGTGCCGTGCCGGTCGTTCACGTGGCAGGAGACGAAGTACTTGCCGATGTAGTCCGGGTTGGCGCCGACCACGAACTCGACCCGCTTGGTGTCGGTGGTCTTGTACAGCGGGCTGGCGACGTCTGCCGAGGTGATCCGCAGCTCGCCGGTGCCGGGTCGGCGGTCGATGTCCGTCGCGGTGAGCGTGCTCCGGTCCCGGCTGGTCTGGTAGAGCTCGATCGCCTCGTCCACGTCGCCGTGCATCATCAGCCGGCCGTGCTCCAGGTACAGCGCCGAGGTGCACAGCGCCTTGACGGTCTGGATCTGGTGGCTGACGTACAGCACCGTGCGGCCCTGGGCGGCCACGGCGCGCATCCGCTCGATGCACTTGGCCTGGAATTCGGCGTCGCCGACCGCCAGCACCTCGTCGATCGCCAGGATCTCGGTGTCCAGGTGCGCGGCGACCGCGAAGGCCAGCCGGACGTACATCCCGGAGGAGTACCGCTTGACCGGTGTGTCCAGGAACTTCTCCACCCCGGAGAAGTCCACGATCTCGTCGAAACGCGCCTTGATCTCCGCCTTGTGCATCCCGAGCAGCGTGCCGTTCAGGAAGACGTTCTCCCGACCGGTCAGCTCGGGGTGGAAGCCGGTGCCGACCTCCAGCAGCGAGCCGACCCGCCCGCCCAGCTCGATCCGGCCGCGGGTCGGCGCGGCCACCCGGGTGAGCAGCTTGAGCAGCGTGCTCTTGCCGGCGCCGTTCCGGCCGAGGATGCCGATCGCCTCGCCCCAGGGCACCTCGAAGTCGAGGTCGTCCAGGGCGCGGAACTCCTCGAACTGGGCGCGCTCCATCGGGTGGCGCAGCCGGCGCATCACGGCCTCGGCCGCCGTGGACGGCTGGTCGTCGGAGGCGGCGATCCGGTAGTACTTGCTCACCCCTCGCGCGCGGATGGCGACGGAGTCGGTCATGAGCGGTCCTCGGGGTCGGGGGTGCGGGGGTCGGTGCGGCGCCGCCGGGCAGGCCGGGCGTACAGCCGTTCGTAGGCGTCCGCGACGGCGGTCAGCGAGAAGGCGCGCACCCGGTCCAGCCCGGCGGCGGTCAGGCGCCGGCGGCGCGTGGCGTCCAGCAGCAGGTCGGCGAGCGCCGGGCCGAGGTCGTCCAGCTCGACGAGCACCGCGGCGCGGCCCTCGTCGCTCACGTACCGGGCGCCGACGTTCGGCGTCGCGACCACCGGCAGACCGCTGGCCATCGCCTCGGCGTACGGGATGCCGAACCCCTCGTAGGACGACGGCAGGCAGAACGCCCAGGCCTGCCGGTAGGTCGTGGCCAGGTCCTCGTCGGACAGCCGGCCCAGCACCCGGATGCCCGGCCCGGGGTGGGCGGGCGCGTCCCGGGTGACCAGCCACAGCTCGGCGTCCGGCACCCGCGGCAGCACGTCCCGGGCGAAGGCGGCGGCCAGGTCGCGCCCGCGCTTGCGGCCGTGCCAGGTGCCCACGAACAGGATCACCGGGTGGTCGGCCCGCTCGGCGTCCGGGTCCGCGGCCGGGTGGAACCGGGCGGTGTCCACCCCGTTCGGGATCACGGCGTGCGTGCGCGGCACCCAGCGGCGCGTCTGCGGCGAGACCACCACCACCCGGTCCGCGACCACGCTGGCCAGCACCTCGGTGCACCCGAGCAGCAGCATCCGCAGCCGCTCCTTGGCGCCGTGGATGTGCCGGGCCTCCTCGAAGCACGAGCCGTGCACGGTCCGCACGTGCAGCGGCGCGCGCCGGCGCCACAGCCAGTAGTCGTCGCCGTGCGCGTGCACCACGTCGTAGCCCGAGAAGTCCTGGTGCCGCAGCGCTCCGGCGAACCGGAACGTGCGCAGCGCGCCGGTCATGTGCACGTCCCGGTGCCCGTACCGCGCGCCCTCGACCGGCGGGCAGTCGCTGAACACGTCCACCCGGTGCCCGCGTCGGGCCAGCTCGCTCGCCAGCTCGTGCACCTGGAACCCGACGCCGATCTTCGAGCCGGACGGCAGGTAGTAGGACAGCATCGCGATCCGTAGCGGGCGGCTCGCGTGCGGCGCCGGGGCGGCGGTGGCGCTGCTCGACGTGCCGGCGGCGGCGGTCGTGGTGCCGGTCGGTGCCGGCACCGCCGTCGGCCGGGTCGCCGCGCGCGCCTCAGCCACGGCCGGACCCGTCGGTCGGGGCGAGCTCCGGCAGGGTCCCGGTCAGCACCCGGGCCGGCTCGGTGGCCAGCGTGCTGGTGGCCGGCGCAGCGGTCAGCCCGTCGCGCAGCGCCGCCAGCCAGGCCCGTCCGTGCTCCAGGTCCGGCTCCAGGTAGTTGCCCTCGGCCCACTCGTTCCACGACTTGACCCAGAGCAGCCGCTGCTGCGCGGGGCGGTCCTGCAGCGTCGCGACCGCCTGGCGCACGTGCCGGCCGAACAGCTCGGGCGTCGAGCCGGTCACGGCCAGCCCGCGCCGGCCGGAGCGCGGCGTGTTGTCCCAGTTCGGGTACACGCACGGCAGCAGCCGGTCGGAGATCCCGGCCGGTGCCGCCTGGAAGTCCGGGGCGTGCGGGTACACCTCGGGGCGGTGCAGCAGCTTGCGTCCGGCGCGCATCCGCAGCACGTCGGCCCGGCCCCGGCGCGCCGGGATCCGCATGTAGACGCCCGCGTCGAAGCCCGCCGCGTCCACGTCCGTGTACCGCGGTCCGGCGCCCAGCAGGTCCGAGACCTCCGCGACCAGGTACAGCCCCGGCAGGCCGGCCGCGCGGGCCATCGCCTGCCAGCGGTCCACGAACGCGGCGGCGTCCGGCAGCTCCTCCGGGCGGAACACGTAGAACACCGGGCGGTCGTCCACCCGCAGGTACCGCTCGTCCCGGAAGGCGGGCAGCAGCGAGTCGAAGTGCGCCCGCTCGTCCTGCGGCCCCGGGTAGGTCTGCTCCAGCAGGATCCGGTCGGCCGCGCCGTGCCAAATCCCGCTCCAGGTCTGGTTCGCCCAGGCCAGGCAGAACTTCACCGACGGTGATCCGGCGGCCAGCACCTCGGTGAACGGCCGCTCCAGGATGCGACGGCCGCCGCCGAACCAGTAGTGCCAGTAGACGAACGCCTCGACGCCGAACTCGTGGGCCAGGTCGCTCTGCGCCTCGCGCGCCTCGGGCAGCCGCAGGTCGTAGAAGCCGAGATCGGCAGGCAGGTGCGGCTGGACGTGCCCGTGGAACAGCGGGCGGGCCTTGGCGGTGTTGGTCCACTCGGTGAACCCCGGGCCCCACCAGGCGTCGTTCTCCGGCACCGGGTGGAACTGCGGCAGGTAGAAGGTCACCGCGCGCGCCTCGAGCTCGCTCACCTCGGTCCCTCTCCTCATGTCGTGTCGGTGTCCGTCCTGGAGTCGCGGACCGCATCGAGGACCGGGGCGGGTCGTCGGCCCCAGGCCCGTTCCTGCGACGAGTGTAGGAGGGGATATGTCCGGTTTGTCCCGCGGTGGTGGGTGAAGAGGGGCTGCGAACGGGTGACTCGTGCCGGTTGCAACCCAGGCGCGTCGGCGTGGGGACCTCTGGGCACGGGCATCGGCCGCGCGTGACCGGAGCGTCGTACACCACCTGGCCGGCCGGTCGGTCGACCTCCCAGTGGAATCCGGCTATGAGATTGACGACATGGATCGTGCTCTCGAGTCATCGACCATCATGTCTTTCCCTTGGTAATCTCGCAGGAGTTCCGCGGGTTCCGGGCGATCGACACGGTTGATCAATGAATTCTGCCGCACGGACGGGTAGCGGGTCATTGTCGTGCCCTCGCGTGTGATTTTCGAGGGTGTTGTCGAACAACGTGTGAGCGGCCCGCCTGGCTGGCGGTGCGGCGCCGACGAGCAGGGGAGCGGTGGCATGAGAACCAGGTGGCGAGCGGTCGCGGTGCTCGTGGTCACGATGATGGTGGGCGGGATCGGCGCGTCCGGGGCCTGGGCGGTGTCGAACCCGACGTGGTCGACGCTCTGCGCGGGGTACTCGGGACGCACCTGGTACGTCGGCGGGATCGGGTACGCGAGCACGACGGCCAGCGACAACGACACGGTGGGGGCTGCCGTGCGCTACTACGGCGGCCGGACGGCCTGTACGACGCGAGCTCACCACGCGGAGCGCAGTCGTGCGGCGGTCCAGACCGGTGGCTACCACCAGTCGTACTGCGGGTGGACCCAGACACACGTCTCGAGCCTGTGAGCGCCGCTCCACGGTTCCTGCCGCGCGTCAGGTGCACCATCGTCATCGCCGCCGCGCTGCTCGCCGGGTGCTCGTCCGGAGACGACGGCGCGCACTCGCTCGACTGGTATGCGGCCGAGGCGCGGTCGCGGGGGTACGACTGGCAGGCCGGCCTGCTCGAGGACGGCGACGTCACGCTGGCGGAGTACGACGAGGGGCATCGGCGCAACCTCGCGTGTCTGGACGCGGCCGGCATCGACTATTCCGAGCCGGAGCGCAACGTGCTCGACGGTTTCGGCTGGAACTACGACCTGAGCTGGTCCGGCTTGGACGAGGAGACGTTCGAGCGGATTGCCTCGGGCTGCTTCGAGGAGTTCGTGGGCTGGATCGAGCCGGCCATGTCGGAGCTGGGGGACTGGCAGACCGAGCCGACCATCCTGGCCGCGATCAAGGAATGCGTCGCAGGCCAAGGGTTCGAGATCGACACCGGTGCGCAGAACTACCGTGACGTGTGGTTGTCCGGCTCCGACCAGGGGCTGACCACCGAGCAGGTCTCGGCGTGCATCGGCTCCGAGACCCGCCGGCTCGGCATCGGTGTCGAGGGCGGGTATGGCTTCTGACGTCCGTCGCGCGCGCACGGCGTTCGGCGCGACCGTCGTGCTGCTGCTGCTGGCGCTCGTGGCACCGGCCGTGACCCTGCTGGCCGCGTGGTCGCGAGACGACGAGCAGCAGTCGACGCACGCGTCGTCGGACTACCCGCTGTCGAGCTCGGCCCGGACGGTCACGGTGGCGGCGACCGCGCACCCGACCTGGGCCGACCCGGTCGAGGTGCGGGCGCCGGCCTGGTCCGGGGTCGTGACGGCCGTGCTGGTCGCGCCGGGGTCGGCCCTGACCAGCGGCACGCCGGTCGTGCGGGTGTCCGGGGTCGAGATCCGGTACGCCACGCTCGACTCTCCGCTGCACCAGCCGGTCTGCCAGGGCGACGAGGTGCTGGTCGAGCAGGTGCGGTCGGTGCTCGCCACCGCGGGCCTGCGCACCTCGTCGAGCCGGCAGCTGTCCGCGGTCGACGTCACCGCCGTCCGGGCCTACGCCTCGGCGATCGGCGTGCCGGACGCGCGGAGCGTGACCTGCTTCGACCCGGCCTGGGTGCTGGTCGGGTCCGCACCGGTCGACACGGTGGCGGAGGTCGACCTGCAGGTCGGCGCACCCGTGCCGGCGCAGGGCGAGGTGGTCGTGACCGGGGCGGCCCGTCTGGCCGGCGTGGCGCTGACCGGCGGCACCGGCTCCGCGGCGATCGACGCCGTGCTGGCCGCCGAGGACGGCACCGTCTTCGCGGAGACCGACCTGCTGGTGAACGGGCAGTCGCTCGGCGTGGCCGTCGCGGATCTGGCCGCGGCGGAGGCGCTGGCCGTGCTCGGACCCGTGCTGGCGAAGGACCGCGCGGGGCAGGGGGACGGCGCGTCCACCGAGGGGTCGGCGGCGACCGGCCAGGCGACGTCGAGCGACACGGTGAACGTCGCGGTGCTGCTCACGCTCCGGGACAGCCAGTTCCTGGTCCCGGCGACGGCGGTGGTCTCACCGGTCGGGCAGCAGGCGTGCATCGTCGCCGCGGGGGAGGCCGTGCCGGTCACCGTGCTGTCCTCCTCGGTCAGCGGGCTCGTCGTCGACCTCGGCACCTCCCCGGCCCCGGAGACGGTGAGCCTGGCGCCCGGGGAGGTCACGTGCGCCTGACGGCGGACGCGCTCGGTGTGACGATCGGGAGCCGGGTGCTCTACAAGGACCTGGGCTTCGACTGGTGCGCCCCGACGCTGGTGGCCGTCGTCGGGCCGTCGGGGTCGGGCAAGTCGACCCTGCTCTCGGTGCTGATGGGGTGGACCGCCCCGACGACCGGACGGGTCCGCACCGATCCCGACGGGGCCGAGGTGTGGCTGGTGCCGCAGAACGCCCCGCTGCTCGACTCCCGCTCCGTCCGGGAGAACCTGGAGGTCGCGCTGCTGGCCGAACGGTCGCGCGGCGGTCGGGACCGGGCCACGGCCGTCCCGCGGCCGGTGGACGAGGTGCTGGCGGCGTTCGCTCTGGCCGACCAGGCCGCGACCACCGCCCGGCACCTGTCCGGCGGCGAGCGCCAGCGCGTCGCCCTGGCCCGGGCCGCGCTGCGTCGCCCCGACGTCCTGCTCGCGGACGAGGTCACGGCGAGGCTCGACCCGCAGAGCGTGCGCACCGTGACGCAGGCGCTGCGCCTGCTGGCCGACGACGGGACGCTCGTCGTCGCCGCCACCCACGACGAGCGGGTCTGGTCGAGCGCCGACCACGTGCTCGACCTCGGCCGGGTGGCCCGATGACCGTGCGGGTCGGACCGCTGATCAGGGAGACGGTCCGCGCCTGCTGGTCCCGGCCCGCATGGGCGGTGACCGCAGCCCTCGCCGCGCTCGCGCTCGGCGGTGCCTGCGGCGCGATGGTGGTGACCGACGCCTCGGCCGTGCAGGCGCGAGCAGACCGGTTGGACGCGAAGGGCTGGGGGCTGCTCACCGTGGTGCGCGCGGACGGCGCCGGCCTGGACCCGGCGGTCTGCTCGACGATCGCGGGGCTCGACGGCATCGACGCCGCCGGCGCCGTCGGCCCTGCCGAGGAGGTCGGGGCCCTGGGCCTGGACGCGGGGCTCTCGCTGACCGCGGTGAGCGTGGCCGCGATCGAGGTCGTCTGGCCGGCCGCCCGGTACGACCCGGCGGCCGACGTGCTGCTCTCGCCCGGCTTCGTGGCGCTGTCCGGCGTGGCAGCCGGCACCCTGCACCTCCAGGACGGCGGAGCGCTCGTGCCGGCGACGACCGACGTGCTGGTCGGCCAGGGGCGGCTGCCGAGCCTCGACGGCGGTGCGCTGCTGCTGCGCCGCGACCTCACCGAGGCGACCTCCTGCGTGGTCGACGTCGCCGGTGACGACGTGGAGCGGGCCGCGCTCGACGTCGCGGCCGCGATGGTGTCGTCCGGCGTGCTCGCCGTCCCGGTCGTCTCGGCCGACGACGCGGCACCGACGCCGGCCGAGCTCGTCCGGCAGCACCGTGCGCGGGCCTGGCCGCTGGTCGCGGCGATCGTCCTGGCACTCGTCGGCGCGATGCGGCTCGTGCGGTCCCGGCGAGACCGTGCGGTGCACCGGCTGCTCGGCCTGGGGCGGGCCGACCTGTGGCTGATGGGGCTGGTCGACGCCGTGGTCCTGCTGCTCGTCCCGGCGACCAGCGCGTTCGCGGTGGTCCTGCTGCTCGCGGAGAGCCGCGGGGTGCCGACGTCGGGGCTCGGGCTGCTGGACCTCGGCCTGCTGCTCGCCTCGTCGACGGCCGTGGTCCTCGGCCACGCCACGGTGTGCGCGACCGGCCGCAACCGGCACCAGTTCGCCCCGGGGGCGTGACGGATGCTCCGCTGGTTCGGCATGGTCCTGCTCGCCCTGGTCGGGGCGGCCATCGTGATCGACGGGTTCTGGTGGCTGGGCACCGTCGTGTCGAACCATGGCGGCAACCCGTTCGACGCGGTCGGCTTCCTGCTCCGCGTCGCGGTGGTCACCGGGTACGCGGCGGTGCTCGTGCGGGTCGCCCGTGGGAGCCGGCGCTGAGCGCGCCGTCAGCCCAGCGTCGCCTGCCGCTCCCGCAGCTCGTCCACCAGCCGCCCCGGCGGCAGCGTCACGTCGTCGTAGGTGAGCGTCGCGTCCTTCGGCACGGCGCGCACCAGCGTGCAGCCCTCGGCGACGCCGACCGGCAGCAGTCGTTCGGTGCGCGTGGCCGACGCCTTCTCGGCCTGCCCGTAGTAGTGGTAGCCACCGAGCCCGTCCAGCACGGTGCCCGCGGCGAGGTCGGTCTTGGCGGTCGTCACGACCTCCACCGTCGGCGCGCCGAGCGGCCGGATCGTCGCGTCGCCGAGCAGCGCGGCCCGCGCGATGGTGTTCGGCACCTCGAAGTGGCACAGGTGGTACGGCGCGTAGAACGAGTAGAGCGGCCCGGTGCCGAGCTTGTAGAGCTCCAGGTAGTGCCGCTGCTTGGGGTCGTCGTGGCTGGCCAGGACGAACACGCCGGGCCCGGGCCGGGCCCCGACCACGTAGTCCACCGCGCCACCGAGGGCGACCAGCTCCTCCAGGTCGTACCGCGTGGTCAGCTCGTCCACGTGGCCGTCGTGGTCCCGGCCGAGCATCCCGCGTCGGTGCACCGACATGCCGGTGGCGTTGGCGACCAGGGCCTGCTCCACGCTGACCTTGGTGCCGTCGGCGAACGACGTGACCATGTACGGGTCCTGCCCCCAGCGCTCGGCGAACGCCTTCTGGGTGGTCGGGGTGCGGTACTCGTCCTGCAGCCCCTTGATGTTCCCGGCCACCAGCGGCCGCAGGCCCATGCCCTGCACGAACCGGTACAGGTTCATCTGCACACCGGGCTGGTCGCCGTCGCAGCCGGTGTAGACCACGCCGGCCTGGTCGGCCAGCCGGGCCAGCTCGGCGCCGACGGTCGCGTCCACCTCGGCGTTCATCAGCACCAGGTGCTTGCCGTGCTCGAAGCAGTCCAGGGCGACCCGGGCGCCGAACTCGACGGCCCCGGTCACGTCGACCACCACGTCCACCGCGTCGGAGGCGACCGCGACCCGGTGGTCGGCGGTCACGGCGGGCGTGCCGCTGCCGGCGGCCCGGGACAGCGCGGCGGGGGAGTCGACCTCGACCACGCCGGTCAGCCCGGCCTCGGCGTACGCGCGCACGCCCTGCTCGGGGTGGCGGGCGGCGATCGCCACCACGTCCATCCCGGGCACCGCGTTGACGATCTGGTTCACCAGTCCGCGGCCCATGAACCCCGCCCCGACCAGTGCGACCCGGATCGGCCGGCCGTCGGCCTGGCGGGCGCGCAGCAGGGAGTCGGTGATGATCACCGCGTCGCCTCGGCGTCGACCGGCACGGCGGCGTCGACCAGCGGCCAGGTCGCGTCCTTGTCCGAGATCACCGTGACCGGGACCGGCCAGACGATCCCGAAGGCCGCGTCGTCGTACCGGAAGCCCTGCTCGCCCTCCGGGGCGTACGGGCCGCTGACCTGGTAGATCACCTCGGCGTCGTCGGTGAGGGTCTGGTAGCCGTGCGCGACGTACGGCGGGATGAACAGCGCCCGGCGGTTGGCGGCGGACAGCTCGACCAGCACGTGCCGGCCGAAGGTGGCCGATCCGGGTCGCACGTCCACCGCGACGTCCACGATCGCGCCGGCGGTGCAGCGCACCAGCTTGCCCTCGGCGTACGGCGGTGCCTGGCGGTGCAGCCCGCGCAGCGTGCCGGCCCGGTGGTTGTAGGACAGGTTGCACTGCACGACGGCGGCGTCCAGGCCGTGCGCCTCGAACTCGGTGGTGTCGAAGGTGCGGGAGAAGAAGCCGCGGTCGTCGCCGCGCGGGTCGAGATCGACGATCGTCACGCCCTCGACGTCGGTGCGGGTGTACTTCACGGGTTCACCGTCCAGAACAGCTGCGGGTCCAGCTGGCCGGTCTTGAGCAGGTGCTCGATCTGCGCCAGGCGGGTGTGGCCGCGACCGGTGAACGTCTCGGCGTCCAGCGAGATCTGCTCGAACACCCGGTGCAGCTGGGCGGCCCCGGCGGCGGCGTCCCAGTCGGTCTCGTAGCCGGGCAGGACCTCGCGGATCTTCGCGAACGACACCCGGTACGAGCGGTTGTCCGCGCTCGGGTCGCCGAACGACACCTCGCAGCCGGGGAACTCGGCCCCGACGGTCTCGGCGATCTCGCGCACCGTGTAGTTGTTCGCGTCCGCCCCGACGTTCAGCACCTGGGCGTGCACCGCCTCGCGCGGGGCGTCCAGCACGGCGCGGATCGCCTTGGCGATGTCCAGGCCGTGCACCAGCGGGCGCCAGGGCGTGCCGTCGGAGGTCATCGCGATCCGCCGCGTGGTCCACGCCAGGCCGGCCAGGTTGTTCAGCACGATGTCGAACCGCTGCCGCGGCGAGGCGCCGAACGCGGTCGCGTTCCGCAGGAAGGTCGGGCTGAAGTCGTCGTCGGCCAGCGCGGTCACGTCCCGCTCGACCAGCGCCTTGCACCGGGCGTAGGCGGTCTGCGGGTCGACCGGGCTGGTCTCGTCCACCGTGCCGTCGGCCACGCCGTACACGCTGCACGAGGACATGTAGACGAACCGCCGCACGCCGGCCCGCTTCGCCGCCGACGCCAGGGCCACCGAGCCGTGGTGGTTGATGTCGTAGGTGACGTCGCCGATCATGTCGCCGATCGGGTCGTTGGACAGCTCGGCCATGTGCACGACCGCGTCGTAGCCGACCAGGTCGTCCGGCGTGACGTGCCGGATGTCCTTCACCAGGGTGCGCGGCGTCTCACGGACCCCGTTGTAGAGCCAGCCGAACTTGTAGTACCCGGTGTCGAGGCCGGTGACGTCGTCGCCCCGGCCGAGCAGGGTCGGGGCGAGCAGGCTGCCGAGGTAGCCCTCGGTGCCGGTGACCAGGATGCGCACGTGCCTCAGTCCTCCCAGATCTTCCACGGGGCGCGGCCGGAGTCCCACAGCCCGTTGAGCTCGGTCCAGTCGCGGTAGGTGTCCATGCCCATCCAGAAGCCCTCGTGCTCGAACACGGACAGCTGGCGGTCCCGGGCGAGCTGCTGCAGCGGAGCGCTCTCCAGCATCACGGTCGGGTCGTCGTCCAGGTACTTGTCCACGAACTCCCGCTCGAAGACGAAGAAGCCGCCGTTCACCCAGCCGTCGGCCAGCGTGGGCTTCTCGTTGAACTCGACCACCGCGTCGCCCTCGACCCGCATCTCGCCGTACCGGCTGGACGGGTGCACCCCGGTCAGGGTGCCGAGCAGGCCGTGCTCCTCGTGGTGGCGCAGCACGCCGGTGATGTCCACGTCGCCGATGCCGTCGCCGTACGTCAGGGCGAACCGGGGCGCGTCCAGGTGGTCCGCCACCCGACGGATGCGGGCAGCGGTGGCGGTGGTCAGCCCGGTCTCGACGAAGGTGATCTCCCAGTCCTCGTCGCTGCCGGCGTTGTGGAACACCGGTTCGCTGTCGCCGGTGCCGCCGAGGTGCAGCGTGAAGTCCGAGGTCAGGTGCCGGTAGTCCAGGAAGTACTGCTTGATCAGGTCGCTCTTGTACCCGAGGGCGAGGACGAACCGGCGGAAGCCGTGCTCGCTGTAGGTCTTCATGATGTGCCAGAGGATCGGGCGGCCGCCGATGTCCACCAGCGGCTTGGGCAGCTTCTCGCTGGCCTCGCGCAGCCGGGTCCCCATGCCGCCGCACAGGATCACCACCGGGAGATCGGCCGGGTCCGTGGCGCCTGCGGTCATGGCTCCTCCTCGCGGTGCGCAGTGGGCGGGCTGCGCGGTGGTCGCGGGCCTGGGTCGAGGCTAACTCGGGGCAAATCTACCCAGACATGGATGAACGGGTGAAAGTCGGACAAATCGCCCGAACGGAGCACGGCTGACGGGAGACCCGGCGGGCCGCGCGGGGGCACACTGGCGGCCGGCGCCCGGATCGGGCGCCGACCTGGAGAGGAGCACGGTGTGCTGATCGATGCGCGGCAGCTTCCCGTCGGTGCGGTGCGCACCGCCGACGTGTGCGTCATCGGTTCCGGGCCGGCCGGCATCACGGTCGCCCGCGAGCTGCTGGCCGCCGGGCTGCAGGTCGCCGTGCTGGAGTCCGGCGGGCCGGCCGCCGATGCCGAGGCCGACCGGTTGCAGGAGGCGGCCGACGGCGTCCGGTTCGGCACGGTCGACCAGATCAGCGGCACCCGGCGGGTCGGTGGCAACGCCAACCTGTGGAGCGTCCAGATCGGCGACCGTCGCCGCGGGCTGCGCCTGGTCCCGCTCGCCGACTCCGACCTGGAGCACCGCCCGGGCATCCCTGACTCCGGCTGGCCGATCACCGCCGCCGACCTCGCACCGGCCTTCCGCCGGGCGCAGCGGGCGTTCGCTCTGCCCGAGACCGGCTACGACGGCGCGCTGTGGGAGCGGACCGGCGCCGCCCGGCTGCCGCTGGACGCCGACGTGCTGCGCACCGACGTGTTCCAGTTCGCCGACCGGACCACGTTCTCCCAGCAGCACGTCGCGGCGCTCGCGACCGCCCCCGGCTGCACCCTCTACCACCACGCCTACGCCCTGGAGCTGGTCACCGACAGCCTGGGTGGCCGGGTCACCGGCGTGCGAGCCGCGTCCACCCCGGGCCGCGAGGTCACCTTCCGGGCACCGGCCGTCGTGGTCGCGGCCGGCGGGCTGGCCTCCACCCAGCTGCTGCTCGCCTCGCCGGGGGTCGGACGCGGGCTGGACCGCGCGTCGGGCGGTCGGGGTGCCGACCACCTGGGCCGGAACTTCATGGACCACCCGCTCCTCGACGGCGGCGTGCTGCTGCCCGACGACCCGGCCGTGCTGGACGCGATGGCGCTCTACGACCTGCGCCGGGTGGACGACGTGCCGGTGATGGGCCACCTCCGGCTCGCCGACGACGTGCTGCGCGCCGAGCCCGTGCCCCAGCTCAGCACCCTGCTCTTCCCCCGGCACCGCTCGCAGCGTGCGGGCGACCCCGACGACGACCGCGCGCTGCGGGCCTGGGGCTCTGCGGTCGCGGTCCGGGACGCGCTGCGCGCCCGGCGGCTGCCCCGCCCCGGAGACGTCTGGGGCGCGCTGTCCCGGGCGGACGCCGTGCTGTCCCGCGCCCGGCACTCCGGCGGGCGGATGTCCACCTACGTCGGGCACGGCGGCTGGTCCACCTACCGCCGGCCGTCGCAGCGGTTCGACCACCTGCGGGTGCTGCACCAGGGCGAGCAGCTGCCGGCGCCGCACAACCGGGTGCGGCTCGGCTCCCAGACGGACGCCTTCGGCATGCCCCGGCTCGCGATCGACTGGGCGTGGAGCCCGCAGGACGCCGCCGGCGCCGCCCGCGCGCACACGCTCACCGCCGATGCCGTCCGTCGCGCCGGGATCGGCCGCCTGGTCCCCGCTGTGGCGGGCGGGTCGGTCGACCCGGTGGTGCTCGGGTCGTCCACCAACCACTACCTCGGCACCACCCGGATGAGCGAGGACGCCGGCGGCGGCGTGGTGGACCCGCAGTGCCGGGTGCACGGGGTGGACAACCTCTACGTCGCCTCGACCTCGGTGTTCCCGACCGGCGGCTTCGCGAACCCGACGCTGACGCTGGTGGCGCTCGCGGCCCGGGTCGCGGACACGGTGCTGGTGGCGCTCGGGATGGCCTGAGCGTCGTCCTTGTCCATCCGGGTCTGGTCGGCGGGGCGCAGGTGCGCAGGGTGACCGTGCCGTCGGGGTCGTCGGAGACGGCCTGGGTCGGGGTGCGGGCGGCGATGTCGGCACTCGGGTAGGGCGGGGTGAGGGTCGGCGCGGGGCTGGCTGCCAGGGTGGCTGTCGAGCTGTCGCCGCTGGTGGCCGGATCGCACCCGGTGGCCAGGGTGAGGACGGCGAGCAGGGCCGCGGCGGCGCGGAGGCGTGTCGAGCATGCCGTCACGGCATGTCCCGCCGGTTGCGCATCGTGCTCTCGCCGACGACCACCACGTCTTGTACCTCGCCGCCGGTCGGGCTGGAGCAGTCGCTCGCGGTGTCGGAGCAGCTGAGCGCGAGCTGCTCGGTGACATCTTCTAGGGCTCCGGAGCAGCCTCGAGCATCGTCGTCGGCCGGGCCGATGCCGTCCCACCGCTGCGCGAGGTAGTCCGTGAGTGCTCTTCCGGTGCTGATCCCGGTCAGCAGGTTGGAGAGCAGGGGATCGTGTCGAGCCGGCGTCGGACGTCGGCGAGGTGACCGAGGTGGCCCCGAGGGCGCCGTGGACGCCGGTGTCGTCGGTCTCGCGCGTGCAGCCGTAGAGGTCGATGGCGGGCAGGGAGCCGGTGCGGGTGATCAGGGCGAAGCGGTCCGGGTCGGCGGCCCGGGTCTCCTCGGTGCGTTCCAGGGCGCCGAGTGCGACCTCGGGTGCCGGGCCGTCCGCGTCGAGCAGGTAGGGCACGACGACGGACCGGGCGCAGCCGACCAGGCTCCCGTCCTCGCCGCCGCTGCTGTCGATCAGCGTGCGCCCGTAGGTCAGGCTGGTCGCGGTGTCCCAGGTCTGCGAGGCGGTCGCCAGGCCGGTGGCGAGCAGTGCGGACAGGTCCGCGCCCGTGCCGGAGCCGTGCAGCGCTGCGGGCAGGTTGTCGGCGGTCGAGAACCCCGGCCATCAGCTCGCTCGGCCCGTCGGCGCCGAGCCGGTCGCTGCCTGCGGTGAGGCGCTCGAGCAGGTCGTCGATGATCTCCTCGGTCGGGCGCACCGAGCCGTTGGCGCGGAAGGCGAGGGCGGACCAGGCGTCGATCACCTGGCCGGCCTGCTGCTCGATGCCCCCGGCGGTGGCGTGGAAGGCCTGGGCGGCCTGCCCGGCCCACACCTGCTCGGTGACGGTCTCGACCTGGGCGCAGGCGTGCTGGCGCGCGCCGGCGACCGCGCTGCTCAGGTGGGTGATCTGCTCGCCTGCGGCGGCGCACTGGTCCGGGCCGCCCGCACCCGCCCGCAGCAGAGGAGGAGCACCCCCGCGGGCATCCTCGCCATCCGCCATCCGCCATCCGCCATCCGCCATCCGCCACCCGCCACCCGCGACCCGACCCCGGCACCCCCGAGGCGACGTCGCGGTAGCCACCCACGCAGATGCAGCACCCGCTGCGCAGAACCGCGCCCACCATCCAGCAGCCACCCCGCACCTCGTCCGGTGTCGGGGCCGACCGGTCTGCTCAGGCGATCGGGCACGGAACGACCGGGCATCCTCCAGGCCGACGAGCACCCGGGTGAAATGCGACAAAACGGACAGGTGAACCCGAGTCAGGAGGGCACACTGTCCTCACCACCCCGTCCGGCAGTGGCGCTGGGCCCTGGGGTGAGACGACGGGTGCGGCTGGCGGCGACAGACGGGACGGACATGGACGGGGCACGTGCGGTCGGCGCCCCGTACCGCGCCCGTGACGTGGTGGTGCTGCGCCGCGACCTCGGCGACTTCGGCAGCCCGGCGCCGCGTCCGGTGCGCCGCCGCGCGGCCTTCACGGTGGCCGGCTCGCTGCTCCGCCCGCTGACCTGCACCTTCTGCGTCGACACCACTGAGCTGGTCCTCTCGCTCACCTACGACGACGGTCCCGATCCCGCGCACACGCCCGGCCTGCTCGACCTGCTGGCCGACCGCGGCGTCCGTGCGACGTTCTTCGTCCTGGCCGACGCGGCCGACGCCCATCCGGACCTGGTGCGCCGGATCGTGGCGGACGGGCACGAGCTCGCCCTGCACGGCAGCGACCACACCCGGCTGACCACGCTGACCGACGCCGAGGCGATCGCGGTGGTCGCGGACGCGAAGCGTCGGGTGGAGGCGGCCGCCGGCGTCCCGGTCCGGCTGTTCCGTCCGCCGTACGGTGCGCACACGCCGCGCGCACTGCTCGGCTGGCGTCGGCTCGGCCTGGACGTGGTGATCTGGTCCGGCTGGGCGGCCGACTGGGTGGACGACCCGGTCGAGGTCGTCGTGCAGCGGGCCCGCAGCGTCGTGCACCCCGGCGGGATCCTGCTGCTGCACGACACCCGGGCCGATCCGGAGACCCTGGGCCCGGGGGAGGAGCTGCCCCGGTTCGACCGGGCGGCGGTCTCGGCGCGGCTGATCGACGGGCTGCGCGACGAGGGCTGGGCCTTCGCGACCACGGGCGACCTGCTCCGGGACCATCCTCGGGTCCGCGCGGTGATCCGGGAGCTGATGTCATGACCGGGCTGCGTGACCAGCTGGCTGCGTCGCCGCCGCCCGTCGTCGAGCTGAGCGTCGTGATCGCCGCCTACCAGGCGGAGCGCACCCTGGCCGAGCAGCTGGACTCCCTCGCCGCCCAGCAGGTGGGCTTCCGGTGGGAGGTGATCGTCGCCGACAACGGCTCCACCGACGGCACCGCGGCCCTGGCCCGCAGCTACGCCGACCGGCTGCCGGGCCTGCGGGTGGTGGACGCCTCGGTGCGGCACGGGGCGGGTGCCGCGCGCAACGTGGGCGTGGCGGCGGCCCGTGGCCGGTCGATCGCGTTCTGCGACGCCGACGACGTGGTCGGCGACGGCTGGCTCGCCGCGATGCACGCCGGCCTGCGGGAGCACGCGTTCGTCGCGGGGGCGTTCGCCGGCGACCGGCTGAACAGCACCGCCGCGCTGCGGTCCCGGGTGCTGCCGCAGCGGCACGGGTTGCAGGAGTCCGGCTACCTGCCCGGGGTCCGGCACGCCGGGGCGGGCAACCTGGGGGTGCACGCCGCGGTGTTCCGTTCCGTCGGCGGGTTCGATCCGGGCGCCCTCTACCTGGAGGACACCGACCTGTGCTGGCGGGTGCAGCTGGCCGGGGTGCCCCTGGTCTGGCTGCCGGACGCCGTCGTGCACGTGCGGCTGCGCGGCGGGCTGCGCGCCTCCGCCCGGCAGGGCTACTCCTACGGCACCGGAGAGCGGTGGCTCGCCCTGCGGTACCGGGAGGTGCAGAGCAGGCTGATCGCCCTCGGGGCGGCGGGCGCGCGGGTCGGGGTGCTGGGGACCGGTCCGGCGGACCGGCTCGGCGGCCCGTGGCCGGTCGCGCCCGCCGCGCTCGGCCCGATCAGCGTCCGCCGGGTCGTGCGCCGGGTCGCGACGAGCGCTGTCGAGCTGGCGCGGGTCTCCTCGCGCGGCCAGCTCGCCGCCTGGTGCTGGGACGTCGCCTGGGGCGTGGGGTTCGCGTTCGGGCGCGTCGATCTGCCTGCGCCGGTCACGGTGCCGCCGCTCGACCGGCCGCGGCTGGCCGCCTGAGCCCGACGGGTCGCGCGGTCGGGGCGCAGCGCACGGTGTCCGGTCCGCCGCGCCGCACAGGTGCGTCCGGGCGACGAGCGCCGCCGGTCCTGACGGGCACGTCGCGGTGCAGCGGGAGCAGCGATGCGCGCATCGGCACCGCGCGGTGCTGGACTCGTCCCGACCCGTTCCGGCCGGGCGGTCAGGCGGCGACCGGCACCGCGTCGTCCAGCCGGTGCACGATGTGCCGGGCGATCTCCAGCGAGGCGGTGGCGGCCGGGGACGGCGCGTTCAGCACGTGCACCTGGCGGCCGGCCGACTGCACCAGGAAGTCGTCCACCAGGGCACCGTCCCGCCGCAGCGCCTGGGCGCGCACCCCGGCGGCCGCGGGCACCAGGTCGGCGGCGGTCAGGCCCGGCACCAGACGGGCGAGGCTCCGGGCGAAGGCGTGCCGGGACAGCGACCGGCCGACCTCGGCGGCGCCAGGGGCCCAGCTCCGGGCGGCGAGGCGCCAGAGGCCGGGCCAGGCGAGGCTGTCAGCCAGGTCGCGCGCGGAGACGTCGGTCCAGGTGTACCCCTCGCGGGCCAGGGCCAGCACGGCGTTCGGCCCCGCGTGCACGTGGCCCTCGACCCCGCGGGTGAGGTGGACGCCGAGGAACGGGAAGCGCGGGTCCGGCACCGGGTAGATCAGGCCGCGGACCAGCTGGCCGGCCTCCGGGGTGAGCTCGTAGTACTCGCCGCGGAACGGCACGATCCGCGCCTCGGGCACCAGACCGCACGCGCGGGCGACCCGGTCGGCGTGCAGGCCGGCGCAGACGACCAGCGCGTCGGCCTCGCGGTCGGCGCGGGTGGTGCGGACCTCGACCCGTCCGGGTGCACCGGGCGAGTCGGGGACGGTGCGGGCTGCGATCAGCTCCTCGCCGAGCGCGATCTGCCCACCGCCGGCGCGGATGTCCTCGGCGAGGGCCGCGCAGACGCCGGGGTAGTCCACGATGCCGGTCGACTCCACGCGCAGCGCGGCGACGGCCCGCACGTGCGGCTCGTGCTCGCGGGCGCCCGCCGCGTCCAGCCGGTGCACGGGTACGCCGTTGGCGACGGCCCGGTCGGCCAGCCGGTCCAGCTGGGGCAGCTCGTCGGGGTCGGTGGCGACCACCAGCTTGCCGCAGACGTCCACGGCCACCCCGCGCTCCCGGGCGTAGCGGGCCATCGACCGGGCGCCGGCAGCGGCCATGGTGGCTTTCAGGCTGCCGGGCGCGTAGTACAGGCCGGAGTGGATCACACCGGAGTTGCGGCCGGTCTGGTGCCGGGCGAGGCCGTCCTCCTTGTCCAGCACGGTGACCTGGTCCCCGCGCGCCGTCAGCCGGGCGGCCACCGCCAGCCCGACGATGCCCGTCCCTACCACCACGACCTGGCTCATCTGCTGGTTCCCTCCCGGTCCGGCGCGCTGTGCTGCGGGCGCCGCACGGCAGAGGGTATCGGTGCACGATGTCGGGTATGTCGCATTTCGACCCAATTCACCCTGCGAGCGGTGCCGAGGCGCCGGGGCCCCGATCTACGCTCGTCGCCATGACTCCCCCAGCCACGGTGAGCGCCGTCGTGTACTCCCGCGACGAGGCCGATCTGCTGCGCGACTGCTTGCCGCTGCTGGCCGACTTCGACGAGGTCGTCGTGTGCGACATGGGCTCGACGGACGACACCGTCGCGGTGGCCGAGGCGCACGGGGCGCGGGTCGTCCCGGTGCCGGACGCCCCGGTGGTGGAGGAGGTCCGCCAGCGCGGGCTGGACGCGGCCCGCAGCGACTGGGTGCTGTTCGTGGACGCGGACGAGCACCTGCCGGCCGGGTACCGCGCCGCCGTGCAGCCGGTGCTGGACGGGCCGGCGGACGTGGTCGCGATCCGGCTGCGGTACGACAACGCCGCCTTCGGCCGGCTGCTTCGCCACTCGTTGCAGGGCAGCGCGAAGCTCGCACTGCTGCGGCGCGGCCGGGCGCAGTACGCCGAGCCGGCGCTGGCGCACGTGCCGCCGGTGCTGGACGGGCGTGCGGTGGACGCCCCGCCCGACGTGCCGGCGATCGCGCACCTGAACTTCCGCACGATCGACCAGACCACCGAGAAGATCCTGCGGTACGCCGCGAACAACCCGGACCGGTTCGTCCGGATCGACGATCCGGTCGCGCTGCTGCGCGAGCTGGCCCGCAGCACGGTGTTCAGCGGTGCCTGGCGGGACGGCCGTGCCGGGTTCGCGGTGGCGGCGCTGCACACCGTCGGCCAGCTCAGCGGCTCCCTGGTGCTGGCCGAGCGCAGCGGCACGCTCACCGCGGACCTGCCGGCGCGGACCACCCGGCTGCTCCGCACGGTCGAGGGTGCCCAGCACGCGGCGGTCGCGACCCGGGACGGCGCCCGCGCCGGGGTGCGGTGGCTGCGCGGCCGCGTGCGGCGGACCGGATGACCCACCCGCCAGCAGCGGTGCAGCGGGTCGTGCACGTGACCCGCCTGCCGCCGAGCCCGAGCGGTGTCGCCGCGTACGCTCAGGCGTTCGATGCGGTGCTGGACGTGCTGGTCGGGCCCGACGGCGTGACGGTGCAGCGGCTGCCGGCCGATCCCGCCGCGTCGCAGTCGGTGCTGCTGGCCGCGCGGCTGACCCGGCGGCTGCTGCGCGCGACGCGCCGGGATCGTGCGTCCGGCAGCACCGTCGTGCTGGTGGAGCAGGCCGGCCGCGGGCTCGCGGAGTTCTGGTCGGCCTGGTGGCTGGCGCGGCGCGGCCGGCGGGTCTGGCTGATGGTGCACGACGTGCCCGAGCTGTCCGGCGGCGCCTTCTTCAGCACGCTGCTGGACCGCAGGGGCGGGCGACGGCTCGCCGCCGTGCTGTCCGGCAGCCTCGGGCGGGCCGCCGAGCGGGACCTGCTCGCCCGGGCGGACCGGGTGCTCTGCCTCTCGCCCGCGGGCGCCCGGGCGCTGGAGCGGGCGCACCGCCTGACCCGCTCGGTCGAGGCGGTGCCGCACGTCGCCGCGGCTCCGAGCCCGGACGCGCTCCCGCCGACGGAGCGCCGCGAGGTGCTGGTGCCCGGCTACGTGGCGGGCGCTGCCGACGTGCTGGCGCTGGTCCGGGCGGCCGGCGGCCTGCCCGCGGGGTGGACGCTGGTGATCGGTGCCTGCTCCCCGCAGACCGGTCGCGTGGTGCACGAGGCCGCGGCGGCCGCGGGCGTGGCCGACCGGGTGCGGCTGCTCGGGTTCCTGGACGAGGCGGGGGTGCGCTCGGCGTTCGGCCGGGCGGCCGTCGTGGTGCGCTGGCGCCGGGACGGCTGGGGCGACGGCGGGGCGGCCACGGGGCAGTACGCCGTGAGCGGTCCGCTGGTCGCGGCGATGGCGCACGGCTGCGCGGTCGTCACGAACGACACCCGCGGCGCCGCGCACCTGTTCGTCGCGGCCGATGTCCGGGTGGTCGGTGCGCAGGAGGCAGGTGAGCGGGCGCTGCTGGACGCGGTGCGCGACCTGCTGGCCGACCCGGACCAGCGCGCGCGCCGGGGCGCGGCGGGCCGTGCGCTGGTCGGCCGCGAGCACACGCCGGAGGCGATCGCGGCGCTGCTGCGCGACGGGACCTCGGCGCCGCGGGGCGTCCCCGTGGGCGCCGCACGACGAGAGGGCGACTGAGATGGGCCGACGCGGCGAGCTGCTGTTCAACCGGGTGCTGACCGACGTGCCGAGCAACGCCCTGCGCATCCGGGCGCTGCGCCGGCTCGGTGCCGACCTGGGTGAGCACGTGTACCTGTTCGGCGGGTCGGAGGTGCTGGAGCCGGGCGGGCTGCGGATCGCCGGGCGCTGCCACGTCGGCCGGTTCTGCCAGCTCGACGCGCGGGGCGGGATCGACATCGGCTGGGACGTGGTGATCGCCTCGCACGTGCTGCTGGTGACCGCCGACCACGACCCGCAGGACCCCGGGTTCGCCGGTCGGCTCGGCCCGATCTCCATCGGGGACCGGGCGTGGCTGGCCAGCCGGTCGACGGTGGTGCGCGGGGTGACGATCGGTGAGGGTGCCGTGGTCGCCGCGGGCGCGGTGGTCACCCGGGACGTCCCGCCGTGGACCATCGTGGGCGGCGTGCCGGCCCGGCCGATCGGTGACCGGTCCCGCGAGCAGACCTACCGGATCGACTACGGGCCCGAGCGGTACTGAGCCGCCGGTCCGGCCGGCAGATCTCCTGACACGTCATCCCATTCCGCGGACAAGGTTTGACCCTTCTGCGGCGTCTGGACATTCTTCTGTCGAGGTCATGAGTTCCAGCGCGATGCCCCGGCATGCTGGACGGCAACCCCCTTCTGCGGTGGGGTGCCCCGGGTGAACGACCTGGCTCCGCGTCATCCGCGCGGCGCAAGCGCAGTGCCGCCACGGCGGCGGGGGACGGGGGTCGTCATGGTCGGTCGTGCGCACGGGTGCGTCGCTCGGGGCTGCTGCTGCGCCCGCGGTTCCCGCCCGGTCCGGACCGTGACCGCCCCTGGTCGGGCCCGGTCCGCCCGCTGTCGCTGTCCCCGCTGACGACGCACCACGATCCGGCCCGCGTGCCGGTCCGCACCGGGCACGGACGATCCGGCCCGCGGTCCGCACCGGTCCGCTCCGCCTGACGATCCGGTCGCCGCGACCTCTCCGCTCCGGCGGCCTCCGCATTCTGATCCGGCCTCCGCATTCTGATCCGGCACGTCCGGCATTTCCCCGCGCGCTCTGCCACGCCCTTTCCTGGGTCGGTCGCGCCCCGATGAGACGAGGAAGAACCGATGGGCACGACATCGCGCGAGCGGTCGGCGGACCGGTCATGAGCAGGCACGTCGTCCTGGACGAGCCGGCAGCCGGCACGGACGTCACGGCCGGCCTGGTCGCCGCGGACGGACCTGCCCCCGGCCGGACGGGGCAGCCGCGGCGCACGGTGCTGCGCGCCACCGCGCTGCTGGTCCTGGCGCGGCTGGGCTCCGCGGTGCTGGTGCTCTGGGCGGCGGTGACGGTGACCTTCCTCGCCGTGCACGCGATGCCGGGCGACACCGTGTCGCTGCTGCTGGGCGACAACCGGGACGACGAGGCGCTGCGCGCGCGCACCATCGAGCGCTGGGACCTGGACCACCCGCTCTGGTACCAGTACCTGCGGTACCTGATCCGGATCCCCACCGGCGACCTGGGCACCAGCTACGACCTGAGCCGCCCGGTCTCCGAGCTGATCGGCGATGCGCTCGGCCCGACCCTGCAGCTCGCCTTCGCCGGTGCGCTGACCGCGGTGGTGATCGCCTACCTGGCCACGCTCGCGACCTCGACCCGGCTGCGGTTCCTGCGCCCGGTGGCACACCTGGTGGAGCTGGTGCTGCTGTCCGCGCCGCCGTTCTGGATCGGGATCGTGCTGCTGCTGGTGTTCTCGTTCCAGCTCGGCTGGTTCTCGATCATCGACACCGGCAGCTGGCAGGCGCTCGTGCTGCCGACCCTGTCGCTCGGCCTGCCGATCGGCGCCTACCTGACCCAGATCCTGCGGGACGGTGCCGACCGGGCGCTGGAGCAGCCGTTCGCGGTGACGGCGCGGTCCCGCGGGCTGTCCGCGTTCGGTGTGTACCGCCGGCACGCGCTGCGGCACGGCTCGGTGCCGGTGGTCACGGTGCTCGGCCTGGTGGTCGGCTCGCTGATCGGTGGCGCCGTGGTGGTCGAGCAGGTGTTCGGCCGGGCCGGCCTGGGCCAGCTGGCCGTGAACGCGGTGACCGTCAAGGACGTGCCGCTGATCCTCGGGGTCGCGCTGGTGGCGACCGCCGCCTTCGTGGCGGCCTCCACCGCCGTCGACCTCGTCGCCCTCGTGATCGACCCCCGCCTGCGCTCCGACGCATCCGCCTGAGAGGACGCCACCGTGACCACCCTGACCGCCCGCACCCTGCCGCGGCCCGCCGTGCTCGGCCGGCTGCGCCGCGTGGACTGGATCCTCGTGACGAGCTCGGCCGTGCTGCTGATCGCCGTCGTGGCCGCCGTGGCGCCGGGCCTGCTGACCTCGGTGGACCCGCTGCTGGCCGATCCGCTCGCCACGTTGCAGTCCCCGAGTGCCGAGCACCTGGCCGGCACCGACCTGCAGGGCCGCGACGTCTTCTCCCGGATCGTGCACGGCGCCCGGTACTCGCTCGCGATCGGTGCCGGGGCGACGCTGCTCGGCCTGCTGCTCGGGCTGCTGGTCGGCGCGGCCGCGGCGGTCGGACCGGGCTGGCTGGACCGCCTGCTGTCCCGGACGGTCGACGTGATCGCCGCGTTCCCCGAGGTGCTGCTGGCCCTGGTGCTGATCACCTTCACCTCCCGTGGCGTGCCGAACCTGATCCTCGCGCTCGGCATCGCCGGGATCCCGCGGTACTCCCGGCTGATCCGCACCCAGATCCTGCAGACGCAGACCACCGGTTACGTGGGGCAGGCGCACACCTTCGGGCTCGGCCGGGTGCGCACCCTCACCCGGCACGTGCTGCCCAACGCCCTGGGGGCCCTGCCGGTGGTCGCGACGATCGGGCTCGGCGGCGCGATCATCGGCTCCTCGGCGCTGAGCTTTCTCGGCCTGGGCCCGCAGCAGCCCAGCCCGGAGTGGGGCCTGATGCTCTCCGACAGCCGGGACTACCTGCGGCACGCCTGGTGGACCGGCGTGCTGCCCGGCCTGGCCCTGACCGCGGTGGTGATCGCGGCGACGGCGCTCGGCCGCCGCCTGCAGGCGCGCTACGAGCGGAGGACGCGATGACCAGCACCACCGGCACCGGCGCGGATGTGCAGGGCGGCGCGGGGAGCGGCACCCGTCCCGTGGCCCCGGCGGTCTCCCCGGCCCCCGGCGCGGCCGCGCACGGTCCGGCCGCGCCCCGGCCGGACGCCCTGGTCAGCGTGCGCGACCTGCACGTGCGGTTCACCGGTTCCCGCCCGGTGCACGCGGTGCGCGGCGTCTCCTTCGACCTCGCCCCGGGCGAGGCGGTCGCCATCGTCGGGGAGTCCGGCTCGGGCAAGTCCGTGACCTCGCGCAGCCTGGTCGGCCTCGCCGGTCCGGGCGCGGTGGTCGAGGCGGACGGGCTCACCGTGCTCGGCAGGGACGCCCGGCGCCTCGGGGAGCGTGACTGGCGGCGGATCCGCGGTGCTCGTGTCGGCCTGGTGCTGCAGGACGCGCTGACCTCGCTGGACCCGTTGCGCACCGTCGGCGGCGAGGTGGCCGAGACCCTGGCGGAGCACCGGTTGGTGCCCCGGCGCCGGCGCCGCGAGCGGGTGCGTGAGCTGCTGGCGGCGGTGGGCGTGCCCGATCCGGAGGTGCGTGCCGCCCAGTACCCGCACCAGCTCTCCGGCGGGCTGCGGCAGCGCGCGCTGATCGCCTCGGCGCTCGCGGGCGACCCCGCCCTGCTGATCGCCGACGAGCCCACCACGGCGCTGGACGTGACCGTGCAGGCGCAGATCCTCGCGCTGCTGGAGGCGCGCCGCAGCGCCGGCACCGCCCTGCTGCTGGTCTCGCACGACCTGGCGGTGGTCGCGCGGATCGCCGACCGCGTGCTGGTGATGCACGACGGCGTGCTGCTGGAGCAGGGCCCGACCGCCGAGGTGCTGGCGGACCCGCAGCACGAGTACACCCGCAGCCTGCTGGCCGCGATCCCGTCGGCGGCCACCCGCGGCCGGCGGCTCAGCGGTCCGGACCGTGGCGCGGTGGTCGTGCGGCCTCGCGCGCAGGCACCGACCGGGCCGTCCGCCACGTCCGTCGGCCCGGCCCGGCCCCCCGAGCCGGACGGGGCGGCGCCTGGGACCGCAGCGCCCGGGACCGCAGCGCCCGGGACAGCCGGGGCGGGCACCCGTCCCGTGCTCGAGGCGGTCGGTGTCAGCCGCTCGTTCGCCCTGCCGCGCGGCGGCCGCCGCACCGCCGTCGACGACGTGTCGCTCACCCTGGCGCCCGGCCAGCGGCTCGGCGTGGTCGGCGAGTCCGGTTCCGGCAAGAGCACCCTGGCCCGGCTGCTGCTCGGGCTGCTGCCCGCCGACTCGGGTGCGGTCCGGGTGCTCGGCGAGCCGTGGGCCGCCCCGGGCTCCGGGCGGTCGGCCGGCGGGGCGGACCGGCGTCGGGCGCAGCGGCACGCGGTGCAGTTCGTCTCGCAGGACCCGCTCGGCTCGTTCGACCCGCGGTACGACGTGACCGAGCTGATCGGCGAGCCGCTGCGCGGCGTGCTGCCGAAGGCCGCGGCGGACGAGCGGGTCCGCGAGCTGCTGGACCTGGTCGGTCTCGCGCCCGACGTCGCGGGCGCCACGCCGCGCCGGCTGTCCGGCGGCCAGCGCCAGCGGGTGTCGATCGCCCGGGCGCTCGCGCTGCGGCCGCAGGTGCTGCTCTGCGACGAGCCGGTGTCCGCCCTGGACGTCTCGATCCAGGCGCAGGTGCTCGACCTGCTGGCGGACCTCACCGACCGGACCGGCACGGCCCTGCTGTTCATCTCGCACGACCTGGGCGTCGTGCACCACCTGGTCGACGACGTGCTGGTGATGCGGAACGGCCGCGTGGTCGAGTCCGGCGACGTGGACGAGGTCTTCCTCGACCCGCTGCACCCCTACACCCAGGAGCTGGTGGCCGCCGTGCCCCGGCTGCCCTGACCCGTTGCCGGCCCGGACAGCCGGGACCGCCCGGCCGCCCCGAGACACCCCGGTCGATCCCGACCGGGTGCACCGACCCCCGACCCACCACGATGAAGGAGAGACCCCTCATGCGCGCGTCGCACGACCGACCGAGACGAACCGTCCGGTGGAGGGCTGCCGTCGCGGCCGTCCTCGCCACCACGTCCCTGCTGGCGGCCTGCGCGTCGGGCTCCGACGACGCCGGATCGGCAGGCTCTGCCTCCACCAGCGCGGAGCCGGTGAGCGGCGGTGACCTGGTCTGGGCGATCGAGACCACGCTCTCCTCCGCGAACCCGCACTTCAGCGGCCAGGACAAGGCGCGCCCGATCCTGCGCAACGCCTTCGACTCCTACCTGTACCGGACCGCCGACGGCACCTACGAGCCCTGGCTGGCCGAGTCCTACGAGGAGTCCGAGGACGGCAAGGTCGTCACGCTCAACCTGCGCGACGGGATCACGTACTCCGACGGTGCCGCCTTCGACGCGGCCTCGGTGGTGAAGAACTTCGACAAGTTCCTCGACGGCGAGTACCTCTCCTCGACCCAGAGCGGGCTGCGGTACGTCGAGGACGTCACCGCGGTCGACGACGACACCGTCCAGTTCACCCTGAGCCAGGCGGACAACTACTTCCTGCTGTTCCTGTCCCTGGTGAACTCCACGCCGCTCTCGCCGGACACCCTGGACCTGCCGCAGGAGACCCTGGAGGCCGGCGGCACCGAGCTGGCCGGGATCGGTGCGTTCACCATCACCTCTTACACGCTGCAGGAGGAGATCACCTTCACCCGCCGCGACGACTACGCCTGGGCGCCGGAGAGCATCGCGAACGGCCAGACGGCCGCCTACCTCGACACGGTGACCTACCGGACGCTGTCGGAGGGCTCGACCCGCACCGGCGCGCTGGAGCAGGGGCAGGTCGACATCGCCTCGGACATCCAGCCGCTGGACGTGTCGACCTTCGAGGACGACCCGGACTTCACCTATGTGCGCAACCTGGTCTCGGGCACCCCATACTCGCTGTACCTGAACGTCTCCAAGGAACCGTTCGACGACATCAGGGTCCGTGAGGCGTTCGCCAAGGGGGTGGACATCGACGCGATCGTGGACAGCATCTACCAGGGCACGTACGACCGGGCCTGGGCACCGATCACCTCCGTCGGACCGTTCCAGGACACCTCGCTGGTCGGCTGGCTGGACTACGACGTGGACGAGGCCAACGCACTGCTCGACGAGGCCGGCTGGACCGAGCGGAACTCCGACGGCATCCGGGTCAAGGACGGCGAGACCCTGACCGTCCGCGCGGTGGCGGGCTCCGCCTACGTGCGGGAGAGCCGGGACGAGCTGAACATCGCGATCAGTGCGGCGCTGAAGCAGAACGTCGGCATCGACTACGAGTACGAGCCGGTCGACTCCGGCACGGAGGTCGAGCGGGCCGCCGCCAACGACTACGAGGTGTTCGACAACTCCTACGGCCTGGCCGACCCGGTGGCCGCGCTCGACCTCCTCTACTACTCGTCCGACACGAGCCGCGGCACGATCGCCCGCGGCAAGTACGACGACTCGACGCTGGAGGCCCTGATCGACACCGGCCGGTTCACCACCGACCTGGCCACCCGCACCGAGGCCTACACGGAGCTGCAGAACTACGTCACCGAGCAGTACTACGTGATCCCGCTGGTCGACACGCAGGACACCTATGCGTACGACTCCTCGACGGTGCACGACGTGACCGTCGACGCCGCCACCGGCCAGCCGTTCGGGGCCTACACGGTCTGGCTCAGCGAGGACTGACCGACCGGTCGAGCCGCGGGGGCCGGACCGGTCGGATCCGGTCCGGCCCCCGCGGAGGCCTCGACCCGCCACCCGGCAGCCACCACCCGCCGTCCCGCGCCCGGTGCCCGCCCGGCGCACCACGGCAGCCGCCACCACCTTTTCGAGGAGCACCCCGCATGTCCAGCACCAGCACCGCCAGCGCCGGGTCCGACCTGGCCCCGGGCACGGCCCCGACCTTCCACTCCGAGCACGTCGGCTCGCTGCTCCGCCCGCCCGCGCTGCTCGCGGCCCGAGCCCAGCACCGCGCCGGCCTGATCGACGACGCGGCGCTCACCGCGGCCGAGGACGCCGCCGTCCTCGACGTCCTGGCCTTCCAGCGGGACATCGGCATCGACGTCGTCACCGACGGCGAGTACCGGCGCGGCTGGTTCGGCGAAGGGCTGTACCGGGCGGTCGACGGCCTGGAGGCCGGTCCGGCGCGCTCCACCGGGCGGGTCTGGGTCGGCGCCGGCGACGCGGTGAGCGAGACCGCCGAGCAGGTGCAGAAGGAGCTGGTCGCCAGCGCGGTCGGCTACACCGCGGTGCGCCGGCTGTCCGTCACCGGCCGGATCGCCGAGCACGAGGCGTCCTTCCTGCGCCAGCACGCCCACGGCTCCCGGTACAAGGTGACGACCATGGCGCCGGCCGCGCACGCCGAGGGCTGGTTCGTGGCCGGCGCGGCACCGGAGTACCCGCGCGGGGTGGACCTGCTCGCCGACCTCGCGCTGCTGCTCCGGGACGAGGCGGTCGCGCTGGCCGCCGACGGGGTGCCGTACGTCCAGGTCGACTCGCTGTCCTACATCCTGCGGTTCGGCGACGCGGGGGAGACCGCCCGGTTCCTGTCCATCCTCGGCGTCGGGCAGCAGGAGGCGATCGACGCGATCCTCGCCGCGGACAACCTGATCCTGGACGCGGTGCGGGCGGCCGGCGCGACCACCGGTGTGCACATGTGCCGGGGCAACAGCCGCAGCGCGTGGAACGCCAAGGCCGGCACCTACGACGTCGCTACCCGGGCGCTGGCCGAGCTGCGCACCGACCGGCTGCTGCTGGAGTACGACAGCGACCGCGCGGGCTCGTTCGCCCCGCTGGCGCACGTGCCGGACTCCACCACGGTGGTGCTCGGCCTGGTCACCTCGAAGTTCGGCGAGCTGGAGCGGCGGGACGACCTGCTGCGCCGGATCGAGGAGGCCGCGACCTACCACCCGGTGGACCGCCTCGCGATCAGCCCGCAGTGCGGCTTCGCCTCGACGGCGCCGGGCAACCTGCTGACCTGGGACGACCAGCGCCGCAAGCTGGAGCTGGTCACCTCGGTGGCGCACGAGGTCTGGGGCGACCGATGACCTCGGCCGTCCCCGCGCTCTCCGCGCTGGTCGACGCACTGTCCGTGCCGACCGGCTTCGGAGACATGAGCCTGGTCCGGTCCCGGCCGGACTCCGTGCGGCTGCTCGGCGGCATCCCGGACCCGTCGGTGCTGCCGGTCGAGGACCTGCGCCGCAGCCTGGACCAGGTCTGGTCCGCCGGCGGCGGGGCCGCGTCCCTGCGCTACTCGGCCACCCCGGGCCTGGACGGCCTGCGGCAGTGGATCGCCGAGCGCGAAGGTGTCCCGGTGTCCCGGGTGCTGATCACCAACGGCGGCATGCACGGTCTGTCGCTCGCCGTGCAGAGCGTGGTCGAGCGCGGTGCCGCCGTCGCGGTGGACGACCCGGTGTTCCCGCTGCTCCTCCGGGTGCTCGAGCTGTCGGACGCCCGCCCGGTGCCCGTGCCGGTCGAGGCGGACGGGCTGGACGTCGACCTGCTCGCCGCGCGGCTGGCGGACGGCGAGCGGATCGCCGCCGTCTACACCGTGCCCGACTTCCACAACCCGTCCCAGGGCACCCTGTCCGCCGCCAAGCGCGCGGCGCTGGTCGCCCTGGCCGAGCAGCACGGCTTCGTCGTGATCGCGGACGACCCGTACCGCGAGCTGCGCTTCGCCGGCACCGACCAGGGCCGGCGCTCTTTCCACGACTCGGAGCAGGTGATCCACGTGAACACCTTCACCAAGACCCTCGGGCCCGGGCTGCGCCTCGGCTGGCTGGTGCTGCCCACCTGGGCGGTGGACGGCGTGCAGCGCCTGCGCAACCGGCAGGACTCGCACTCGTCCACCCTGGTGCAGACCCTGGTCGAGCACCTGCTGACCACCGACCCGGGCGGGTTCGACCGCCGGCTGGAGACCGCCCGCGCGCTGTACCGGCACCGGGCCGGGACGCTGGTCGGTCTGCTGCGCTCGCGGCTCGGCGACCAGCTGGAGCTCCGGGATCCCGAGGGCGGGTTCTTCCTCTGGCCGCGGCTGCGGGACGACGACCTCGACCCCCGCGACCTGCACCGACGTGCCCTTGCGGCGGGTGTGGAGTACCAGCCCGGCGAGTTCTTCGCCGTGCCGGCCGGCCCCGGGTCGCGCGCCGACGACGGGGCGGGCACCGGAGGGTACCCGAGCACCGATGCGGCACGCCGGCTCCGGCTGGCGTACGGCGACCGGACCGACGAGGAGCTGAGCACCGCGGTGGACCGGCTCGCCGAGGCGCTGGCCGGGGCCGAGCGGCGGGCGGTGGTGACCCGATGACCGGCGCACCCGCCTCCGCCGATCTCGCGAGCCCGGTGGACCCGGCCCGACCACCGGCTGCCGCCCGGCCCGCGGGCATCACGGTCCGCGCCGCGGTGCCCGCCGACCACGACGCGATCGCTCGCACCCTGCTGTCCGCCTTCACCGCCACCTTCACCATCACCGACTGGTACCGGGACAACCTGTCCCGGGTGGCCGAGCACGCGGTGGACCACGAGTGGTGGGTCGCGGTCGACGCCGACGGCGCCGTCCTCGGGGCGCTGATGACCCCGCGCGACCTCGACCCGGGCACCGAGCTCGGCTTCCGGCTGCTCGGTGTGCACCCGCAGGCCCGGGGCCGTGGTGCGGCCGTCGCGCTGGTCGAGCACGTGATCGGGCTGGCCCGCGAGCGCGGCCACCACCGGCTCGGCATCTGGTCCGGGCCGCAGATGGGCGCGGCGCACCGGCTGTACGAGCGGCTCGGCTTCGCCCGGGTGCCGGAGCGCGAGACACGGGTGGTCGACGGCGGCCAGCGGCTGCTCGCCTTCGTGCTCGACCTCGACCCCGATCCCGCCGACCCGGCCCCGAGCCGGCCGTCCACGGTCGCCTCGCCGGTGGACTTCGTGACCTACGGCACGATCTACGCCCCGCGTGACGTCCCGGAGGCCAGCACCGCGCGCGGTGCGGACGCCTACCCGTTCCGCGGCCGGGTCACCGCGGGCGAGGGCCCGTACCCGGCCGAGCCCGGCCGGTACCACCTGTACGTCTCCTGGGCCTGCCCGTTCGCGCACCGGGTCGCCCTGGTCCGGGCGCTCAAGGGCCTGCAGGACGTGCTGCCGCTCTGGGTGGTCGACCCGATCCGTGACGGTCGTGGCTGGGCCTTCCGGGACGGCACCGACCTCACCCGGGACGGCGGCGGGCAGCGCTTCACCCTGCTGCGCGAGGCGTACGACCGCACCGTCGGCGGCTCCTACACCGGGCGGATCTCCGTGCCCGTGCTCTGGGACAGCCACGAGGGCCGGATCGTCTCGAACCACTACCCGCACCTGACCCTGGACCTCGGTCACGCCTTCGACGCCTGGGCCGGCGAGCCGGACCTCGACCTGTACCCGGCCGGGCTGCGGGCCGAGATCGACGCCCTGGACGCCCACGTGCACCGCACGCTCAGCACCGGGGTGTACGCCGCCGGCTTCGCCACCTCCCAGCAGGAGTACGACCAGGCGGCCGAGCAGGTGTTCGCGACGCTGGAGCTGCTGGAGCAGCGGCTCGCCGACCGGCGGTACCTGGTGGGCGACACCCTGACCGAGGCCGACGTCCGGCTGTGGCCGACCCTGGCCCGGTTCGACCTGGTCTACCACGGCCACTTCAAGCTCAACCGGCGTCGGCTGGCCGACCACCCACGGCTGTCGGCCTACACCGCGGACCTCTACCGGCTGCCGGCGTTCCGCGAGACCACCTACCCGGACCAGATCCGCCGGCACTACTACGGCACGCAGCGGCACGTGAACCCCACCGGCATCGTCCCGGTCGGTCCGACCCCCGACTGGCTCGCCTGACCCGCCCGTCTTCCCGTCCGCACCCCGACCCGAGAGGATCCCGTCCCCATGTGGGCCCAGACCCTGATCGCCCCGCGCACCTTCGACCTGCGTGACGTGCCCGCCCCCAGCCCCGACGCGCTGCGCCCCGGCGAGGTCCTGGTCGACCTGGTCGCGGGGGCCACCTGCGCGTCCGACCTGCCGTTCTTCCGTGGCACCTTCCGCCGCCCGGCCGAGGTGTTCGGCCTCCCGGGGCGTCCGCTGCACGAGGTCGTCGCCCGGGTGGCGGTCTCCACGGTGCCCGAGCTCGCCGAGGGCGACCGGGTGGTCGGCTGGGCCTCCGGCTTCGACGGGCTGCAGCAGCAGTTCGTCACCCGCGCCGACGGCCTGGCGCCGGTGCCCGCGCACCTGGACGACGTGCAGGCCCTCGCCCCGCAGACCGCCGCCGTGGTGCTCGCGCTCGCGGACCGGGTGCCCACCTTCGAGGGCAAGCGGGTCGCCGTGATCGGCCTGGGCGCCTACGGCAACCTGCTCGCGGCGGTCGCCCGGCTGCGCGGCGCCGCCGAGGTGGTCGGGATCGACCGGATCGACCGCTCCGCCGAGGCCGCCCGGTTCGGCCTGGACCGGTTCGTGCACGCCACCAGCCGGCAGTGGGCCCGCGACCTCGCCGACGACGAGCGGCCGGACATCGTGATCGAGGCCGCCGGGCACCAGGTCGCGAGCTACGCCGACGCCGTGCACGCCGTCGCCCCGCGCGGCGGGGTCTACCTGTTCGGGGCGCCCGACGACGACTGGGTCGCGCTGCCGCTGCCGCTGGTCTGGCTCAAGGAGGTCACGATCACCGGCGGGCCCGCGCACGACACGCGCCGCTACCTCGACCTCGGTGCCGAGCTCGCCGCCGAGCACCCCGACCTGCTGGACGCCGTGGTCACCCGCACCCTGCCGTACCAGGCGGCGCAGCAGGCCTACGCGGCGGTGGAGAACCCGCAGCCGGGAGTGCTCAAGGTGGTGCTCACGGCGTAGCGGACGGGCCCCTGCACCTCGATCTCCGCCCGATCCCGCCCTGGACGCGACCGTCCGGTTTATGGTGGTATGACCCGTTCCCGAGCGACACAGGTGTTGCGCAGCGCAGCGTCGGCCGCCGGGTCGTCCTCCCGGAGGTGGTCCGTGCCAGAGCCGTCCCCGGCGCGAGCGGACGTCTCGGTGGTCGTCTGGGTCTGCGAGGACTCGCGACCCGGCCCGATGCTCACCGGCGTGCTCGCCGCGCTGGACGCCGCCGAGCACGGGCGGACGGCACGGGCGCTCGCCGCTGGGCTCGGGCCCGCGGACGCTCCCGTGCCCAGCGGCGGACCCGCGACCTCCCGGCTGCGCGGCGAGCGGCTGCGCGGCGAGGTCGTGCTGGTCGCCGACCTGTCCGCCGAGGCCGCCACCGGTCTGCTCGGCGACTGCGTCGACCCCCGGGTGCGGGTGATCCGGGCGCAGGGCGCGAGCCGGGGTCGGGCGCGCAACCTCGGCGTCGCCGCGGCGACCGGCCGCTACCTGCTGTTCACCGACGACGACGTCCGCGTGCCCGAGCACTGGGTGACCGCCCTGGTCGCACCGTTGCGCGCCGGGCACGCCGACCTGGTGGCCGGATCGGTCCGGCTCGCCGCGCCCGCTGCCGTGGCTGGTGCCCGGCCCGGTTCCCGGCGAGGTGCCGTGCCCGGGGTCGCCGCCGGCTGGCTCGGCCTGGTGCCCGAACCGCCCGAGGTCGGCCGCGCGATCGCGGGCGCCAGCCTCGGCGCGAGCCGGGAGGTGCTGGAGTCGGTGGGCTTCGACGAGGCGCTCGGCCGGGGGCGGTACCCCGGCGGAGACGACCGGGCGTTCCGACGGGACGTGGTGGCCGCAGGCTTCCGCGAGCACGCCGTCGCGGGCGCGCCGGTCGAACGCCGGCCGGACCCCGCCGCGCTCACCCCGCGCGGGATGGCTGCGGGCGCGCGGGCGCACGGCCGGAGCACGGCCTATCTGGACCGGTACCTGCGCGGGCTCCGACCGGCACCCGTCCCGGAGGCGCTGCGGTTCGCGGGCCGTGCCCTCGAGGCGGCGCTGCGCTCCCTGCTGCCGGGCGGCCCGCACGAGCCCGCGCTCCGGGCCCGTGCGGACGCGGCGTACCACCGGGAGCTGCTGCGGCTGCGCCACGTCACCCACCGCGTGCGGCCCCGTGGACCGGCCCGCGGCCTGCCGCTCACCGCCGGTGCACCGGCCGGGCCGGTCGACGTGCACGCCGCGGGTCGCCGGGTCGCCGCGGTGCGCCCGCTCGTCTCCCGTGCGGACGTCGACCCGACCGTGCTGCCGCCGCTGCCGGAGCTCGACGGTGCCGTGGTGAGCCGTGCCGCCGTGAGCCGTGCCGTCGTCGGCCGCGCCGGCGGCCCGGCGGTGCGGTCCGGTGCCGGGCCCGCGGAGGAGCCGCCCGAGCGCGGGGCGATCTCCCAGTTCTGGGCGCCGGGCCGGTTGCGTCGGGTCAGCGCCTTCCCGCTCGAGGGGCGCGGCCCGCTCCGCCGGACCGCGGGAGAGTGAGCCCGGCGCCGCTGTCGGGGCGGGGCGGGGCGGGGCGGCAGGCTGCCCGGTGCCGAGGGTGGTCGAACGCGTGCGGTGGGCGCGAGGACCCGCCGAGGTGGTGCCGGCGGTCAGGGCAGGTTGTCGGCGACGACCGGCTGCCGCTCGGCCGGTTCCGGCCCCCGGCGCCGTCGGCCGCCGGTGCCGGGCTCGGTGCCCGCCGTCCGCCCGAGATCCGCGCTGTCGTGCTCGGCGTGCTCACGCTCTGCCTGCTCGCGCCCGGGACCGCGGGTGCCGGTCGCGACCGCCACCGGGCTGGACCACCAGGTCGAGCGCGGGCGGCCGTGCCGGGGCCGGCTCGTGACCTGCCCGTCCGCCCGCGGCAGGAGCATCGGGTGCGACCGCCCCAGCAGGAACCGGCGTGCCGGGATCTCCACCCCGCGGTACAGCACGAGCGCGAGCATCGCGGAGACCGCCGTGACCAGCGGGATCGTGACCAGGCCGCGCACCGGGGTGGCCACCAGCGCCTTGATCACCAGCTCGTGCACCAGGTAGAAGGCGAACGACAGCCCGCCTGCCACGATCACCGCGGGGTGCCGCGCCCACCGGTTGCGTCCGTCGATGTCGCCGCCGGCGCACCGGGCCGCGAGCGGCGCGAACACCGCGGCGAGCACCGCCGTCATCACCACCGAGCTCAGGTCGAACCGGGCCGCCCCGAGGATGCCCGCCGCCAGCGCCGCCAGCAGCACCGGAGCCGGCACGCGCGGGCGCCAGCCGGCCTGCACCGCCATCGCGGTGACCATCCCGAGCACGAACTCCGGCAGCCGGCTCGGCGGCAGGTGGAACAGCAGCGGGACCAGGTCCGGCCGGAGCGTGCCCAGCACCGCCGGGACCAGCAGGGCGACGACCGCCAGCGCCACCCGCTGCCGTGCGGGGATCCGGCGCAGCCCCCAGAGCAGCACCGGGAAGACGACGTAGAACGCGAGCTCGCAGCTCAGCGACCAGGCGACCCCGTTGATCGCGAACACCACCTGCTGGTCCGGTGACCAGGACTGCGTCAGGGTCAGGCCGGTGAGCACGGCGACCGGGTCCGGCGTGATCCCGAGCACGGTGACGCTCAGCAGCAGCCCGGCCAGGAAGGTGACGAACAGGTTCGGGTAGACCCGGGCGAACCGGCGCAGGTAGAAGGTGCCGAGCGTGGTGCCCGGCCGGGCGGTCCAGGTCAGCACGAAGCCGGACAGCACGAAGAACAGGCCGACCCCGGTGAAGCCCGCGGAGGAGCCCCGGATCACCTGCAGGTCCCAGGAGTTGATGTGGTACAGCATCACGAGCAGGGCTCCTGCGGCGCGCAGGCCGTTCAGGCTCCACAGCACGGCAGGCCCGCCACCGCCCAGCACCGGAGCGGGTGGTGCTGCTCCTCGATCGCTCACGCTCGTCTCCCGATGTTCGGCCGCTGGTCGCCCCCTCATCGGGCAGGCCCGTGCGCCGAGGGCGTCCGCCCGTCTGCGCGCGAGACTTCTGGGCAAATTAGGACAAATGGTGCAGGTCGTGTCAAGAGGACGAGGTGGTCGGTGCCCCGCGGTCACTCGTTCGTCGCAGCGGGGGTGCGCCGGCTGCGACCAGCGCCTCGATGCCCCGCCCGGTCCGACCGGTCCGTGCGCCCACCGCGAGAAAGCGCTTGCCCGGGTTCGGCGACGCGCGCCACGGCCTGCCGACGCCTCCGGAACCCAGCGGTCAAGGTCACGCCGGGGCAGCACCGGGGCAGCACCGGGGACCGATCGGGGTCGCACCGTGCTCCGGCCACGACGTGCCGGCCACGACGCACCGGTCGTGGGCGGGCCTGCCGGGGCGAGGGGGAGCGAACGACCATGGGCGAGACGATCTCCGTGACCGGGGCGCGGCCGTGAGCCGTCGGGTCGTCACCGGTCGACGCGGGGTGCTCGCGACGGCGCTCGCACTGATCGCGATCGTCGCCGTCGGCGCGAACCCGGCGGCCGCCGAGGCCACCCACTGGTGGTGGTCGCTCTACCACGTCGACGACGCGCACGCCGCCGGCTGGACCGGCGCGGGCGTGAGGATCGCCGTGATCGGCAGCCAGATCAACCCCGACCTGCCCGACGTCGACGGCACGAACCTCACCGTCGACCCCGACCCGATCTGCGCCGGCGAGACCGTGATCACCTCCGACCCCACCGAGGACGCGCTGCACGACAGCGGCGTGACCGCGCTGCTGATCGGCAACGGCACCGGTGCGGCCGGCACCCGCGGCATCGCCCCCGACGCGGACGTGACCTTCATCGGCTACGGCGGCGACACCGACGACGACGGGTCCTGCGAACAGGAGGGCACCGGCATGTTCGGAGCCGCGCTGCGACGCGCGATGGACGCCGGCGCGACGATCATCTCCACCTCGACCATCGTCAGCCTCGACAGCCGTGACGGCACGGTCCTGAGCGAGGCGATCGCCCGCGGCATCGTGATCGTCGGCGGCGTCAGCAACTCGACCGTGCAGGGGCTGATGCCGGCGCCGTTCAGCTACCGGGGCGTCGTGTCGGTCAACGCGATGGACCAGAGCGGTGCGCTCGAGCTCGACTACGCCAGCGAGACGCCCAACATCGTCGACGACACCGTCGTCGTGGCCGCCGGCGTCGACCTCCCGGCCGCCGTCGGCGACTGGACCACGGTCGGCTCGACCACCGGCGCGTCGAACGCCACCCCGCTGGTCGCGGGGATGCTCGCCCTGACCGCGCAGAAGTACCCCGCGGCGACCGGCGACCAGCTGATCCAGTCCCTGATCCACAACACCGGTTCGACCGACCACGACCTCGCGTACAGCTCCACCGACGGCTTCGGGTACGGGCTGGCCTCGCTGAGCCACCTGCTCCGCGTCGACCCCACGCAGCACCCGGACGAGAACCCGCTGCTGACGAACCAGTACGCGGTCGCGGTCCCGTCGGACGCCGAGCTGGCCGCCGCGCTGCCGTCCGCGTCGGCGACGGCCACCGCCACGGCTGCGCCGACCGCCACCGCGACCGCGAGCCCCGCCGACGACCCCGGCACCGAGGGCGGCACGAGCGGCGTCGTGCTGCTGGTGGCCGTGGTGGTGGTCGTGGTCGCCGGTGCGGCGGTCGCGATCGCCCTCGGCGCGCGGCGGGCCAGGGCCAGGAGCCGCAGCGCGCCGAGTTGACCGGCGGGGCCTGAGCCGACCTGCGGGGCCTGCGGAGACCGGCGGCGCGCCCGACCCGACCGTCCAGCCCGTCTCCGCCGAGCCCGACCACCTCTGCCCGGCCGTCCCGCTCATCCCCGCCGGCCCGCCCTCCGGCCCCGCCCCGGGCCGCGGCCCGTCGGGCCCGCGATCGGGCGATGTCGGCCGTCGCTCGTACACTCGTGCGCAGCCCCGGGTCCGACGGATCCGGGGTTCTCGTGCTGTCCGACCGCGCCTGCCGGCGCGGCGAGAGGAACCCGATGAACGTCTCCGGTCTGCTGCCCGTCGTCCTGCGCGACCCCGCCGTCGCGCGCGCGGTGGAGCTGGTCGTCGCCCGGGGCGAGGTCGACGTGGTCGGCCCCGCCGGCGTCCGCCCGCCGCTGCTCGCCGCGCTCGCCGGCGCACCCCTCGCCGACGACGCCGCTGCGGGGTCCCGCCGTCGCGGCCGGCCGCTGGTCGTGGTCACCGCCACCGGCCGGGACGCGGACGAGCTGGCCGCCGCGCTGCGCTGCTACCTGCCCGAGGACGACGTCGCCGTGCTGCCGTCCTGGGAGACCCTGCCGCACGAGCGGCTGTCCCCGCGCAGCGACACCGTCGCCCGGCGGCTCGCGGTGTTCCGGCGCCTCGCGCACCCCGGCCCGGCCGGCCACGCCGGGCCCGTGCGCGTGCTGGTGATGCCGGTGCGCGCCCTGCTCCAGCCGGTGGTCGAGGGTCTGGGCGAGCTGCGCCCGGTCGAGCTCGCCGTCGGGGACCGCACCGACCTGACCGATGTCGCCGAGCGGCTGGTGGCCGCCGCCTACACCCGGGTGGACATGGTCGAGCGCCGGGGCGAGTTCGCGGTGCGCGGCGGCATCCTCGACGTGTTCCCGCCGACCGAGGACCACCCGCTGCGGATCGAGCTGTGGGGCGAGGACGTCGAGGAGGTCCGCTGGTTCTCCGTCGCCGACCAGCGCAGCCTGGAGGTGGCCGACCACGGACTGTGGGCACCGCCGTGCCGGGAGATCCTGCTGACCGACGCGGTGCGCGCGCGGGCCGCCGCCCTGGTCGACCGGCTGCCGGGCGCCACCGACATGCTGGACCGGCTGGCGCAGGGCATCGCGGTCGAGGGCATGGAGTCCCTCGCACCGGCCCTGGTCGAGCGGATGGTGCCGGTGCTCGACCTCGTGGGTGACGACGCGCTGCTGGTGCTGTCCGACCCGGAGCGGGTGCGCCGCCGGGCGCACGACCTGGTCGCGACCACCGAGGAGTTCCTCGCGGCCGCCTGGACCTCGGCAGCGGCCGGTGCCGCGACCCCGCTGGACCTGTCGTCCGCGTCGTTCGCGTCCTTCGCCGAGGTGCGGGCGCTGGCCGCCGTGCGCGGGCTCGGCTGGTGGACGCTCAGCCCGTTCACGCTGGACGCCGCGGCCACCGACGCCGCGGGCGTGCCCGGCGACGCCGCAGAGGCGGGCCGCGCGGCGGCCCCGCGCGCCGAGGCACTGCGCACCGAAGCCCTGCGCACCGAAGCCCTGCGCACCGACGTGCTGCGCGTCGAAGCCGCCACGACCCTGGTGGTCGCCGCCCGCGAGGTCGAGCGCTACCGCGGCGAGGTGGACCGCGCGGTCGCCGACGTGCGCCGGCTCCAGCAGGACGGCTGGCGTCTGGTCCTCGCCACCGAGGGCCACGGCCCCGCCCAGCGGATGACCGAGCAGCTGCGCGCCGCCGACGTCCCCGCGCGCCTGGTGCCGTCCCTGGCCGAGGAGCCCGACGGCGGCGTGGTGCTCGTCATCCCCGCGCAGGTCGGGCCCGGCTTCGTCGCCGAGAGGCAGCGGGTCGCGGTGTTCTCCGAGTCCGACCTGACCGGCCGACCGGGCTCCTCCACCCGCGACATGCGCAAGATGCCCAGCCGGCGCCGCAACATGGTCGACCCGCTGCAGCTGCGCCCCGGCGACTTCGTGGTCCACGAGCAGCACGGCGTCGGCCGGTTCGTCGAGCTGGTGTCCCGCACGATCGGCACCGGCGCGACCGCGGCCACCCGCGAGTACCTGGTGATCGAGTACGCGTCCACCAAGCGGGCGCAGCCCGGCGACCGGCTGTTCGTGCCGACCGACCAGCTCGACCAGGTCACCAAGTACGTCGGCGGCGAGGCGCCCAGCCTGAACAAGATGGGCGGATCCGACTGGGCCAGGACCAAGGGCCGGGCACGCAAGGCGGTCAAGGAGATCGCCGGCGAGCTGATCCGGCTGTACAGCGCCCGGATGGCCACCTCGGGCCACGCGTTCGGCCCGGACACCCCGTGGCAGCGCGAGCTGGAGGACGCCTTCGCCTACGTCGAGACCCCGGACCAGCTCGCCACCATCGACGAGGTCAAGGCGGACATGGAGAAGTCGATCCCGATGGACCGGCTGATCTGCGGCGACGTCGGCTATGGCAAGACCGAGATCGCGGTGCGCGCGGCGTTCAAGGCGGTGCAGGACGGCAAGCAGGTCGCCGTGCTCGTGCCGACCACCCTGCTGGTGCAGCAGCACCTGGACACCTTCGTCGAGCGCTACGCGGGCTTCCCGGTCACGGTCAAGGCGCTGTCCCGGTTCCAGACCAGGGCCGAGTCCGAGGCGGTGGTCGACGGGCTGCGCGACGGCTCGATCGACGTGGTGATCGGCACGCACCGGCTGATCACCGGTCAGATCCGGTTCAAGGACCTCGGCCTGGTGGTGATCGACGAGGAGCAGCGGTTCGGCGTCGAGCACAAGGAGACGCTGAAGGCGCTGCGCACCAACGTCGACGTGCTGGCGATGAGCGCCACCCCGATCCCGCGCACCCTGGAGATGGCGGTGACCGGCATCCGCGAGATGTCCACGCTCGCCACCCCGCCGGAGGAGCGGCACCCGGTGCTGACCTTCGTCGGCCCGTACGAGGAGAAGCAGATCGGCGCGGCGATCCGGCGCGAGCTGCTGCGCGAGGGCCAGGTGTTCTACGTGCACAACCGGGTCGAGTCGATCGAGCGCACCGCCTCCCGGCTGGCCGAGCTCGTGCCCGAGGCCCGGATCGCGGTCGCGCACGGGAAGATGGGAGAGCACCGGCTCGAGGAGGTCATCGTCGACTTCTGGGAGAAGAGGTTCGACGTCCTGGTCTGCACCACCATCGTCGAGACCGGCCTGGACATCTCGAACGCGAACACCCTGATCCTCGAGCGGGCCGACCTGCTCGGGCTGTCCCAGCTGCACCAGCTGCGCGGGCGGGTCGGGCGCGGGCGCGAGCGGGCCTACGCCTACTTCCTCTACCCGCCCGAGCGG
>DASWPG010000059.1:0-49535 GCA_036404115.1 Cellulomonas sp. | reverse complement strand
CGGATGATGCCGCGCTCGTCCAGGTCCGCCAGGACCTCCTCGGAGACGTTCGGGATGTCCCGGGTGATCTCCTCCGGGCCGAGCTTGGTGTCGCGGGCGTCGACCTCGTGCTCCTCGATGTGGATCGAGGACAGCACGTCGTCCTGCACGAGGCGCTGCGACAGGATGATCGCGTCCTCGTAGTTGTGGCCCTCCCACGACATCAGCGCGACCAGCAGGTTCCGGCCGAGGGACAGCTCGCCCTCGTCGGACGCCGGGCCGTCGGCCAGCACCGAGCCGACCTCGACCCGCTGGCCCTGGTCGACCAGCACCCGCTGGTTGTAGCTGGTGCCCTGGTTGGCGCGGCGGAACTTGGCCACCCGGTGCGTGATGGTGGTGCCGTCGTCGTTGGCGATCGTGATCAGGTCGGCCGACACCTCGGTGACGACACCGGCCTTGGCCGCGACGATCAGGTCGCCGCCGTCGACCGCCGCGCGCCACTCCATGCCGGTGCCGACCAGCGGCGCCTCGGAGCGGACCAGCGGCACGGCCTGGCGCTGCATGTTCGCACCCATCAGGGCGCGGTTCGCGTCGTCGTGCTCCAGGAACGGGATCAGGGCGGTCGCGACCGACACCATCTGGCGCGGCGAGACGTCCATGTAGTCCACGTTCTCGGCCAGCACGTCCTCGGTGTCGCCACCCTTGACGCGGACCAGCACGCGCTCCTCGGCGAAGTGCCCGTCCTCGCGCACGGAGGCGTTCGCCTGCGCGATGACGTAGCGGTCCTCGTCGTCGGCCGTGAGGTAGTGCACCTCGTCCGTGACGACACCGTTCTCGACCTTGCGGTACGGGGTCTCGACGAAGCCGAACGGGTTGATCCGCCCGAAGGTCGCCAGCGAGCCGATCAGACCGATGTTCGGGCCCTCAGGGGTCTCGATCGGGCACATCCGGCCGTAGTGCGACGGGTGGACGTCCCGGACCTCCATGCCGGCGCGGTCACGGGACAGACCGCCCGGGCCCAGCGCGGACAGACGCCGCTTGTGCGTCAGCCCGGCGAGCGGGTTGTTCTGGTCCATGAACTGCGACAGCTGGCTCGTCCCGAAGAACTCCTTGATGGAGGCCACCACGGGGCGGATGTTGATCAGGGTCTGCGGCGTGATCGCCTCGACGTCCTGGGTGGTCATGCGCTCGCGCACGACCCGCTCCATCCGGGACAGGCCGGTGCGGACCTGGTTCTGGATCAGCTCGCCCACGGCGCGGATGCGCCGGTTGCCGAAGTGGTCGATGTCGTCGGTCTCGACGCGGACCTCGATCGCCTCGCCGGCGCGGGTGCCCGGCAGGGTGGCGACGTCGGCGTGCAGCGCGGCCATGTACTTGATCGCGGCGACGATGTCGTCCTTGGACAGCACCGAGTCGGCCAGCGGCACGTCGATGCCGAGCTTCTTGTTCAGCTTGTAGCGGCCGACCTTCGCCAGGTCGTAGCGCTTGGGGTTGAAGTAGAAGTTCTCGATCAGCGCGCGACCGGCCTCGACGGTCGGCGGCTCGCCCGGACGGATCTTGCGGTACAGGTCGAGCAGCGCCTCGTCCTGGGTCTGGACGTGGTCCTTCTCCAGGGTGTCGATCACGGCCGGGAACGCCGCGAACTCCTCGCGGATCTCCGACTCGGTCATGCCGAGGGCCTTGAGCAGCACGGTGGCGTTCTGCTTGCGCTTGCGGTCCACCCGGACGCCGACGTTGTCGCGCTTGTCGATCTCGAACTCCAGCCAGGCGCCGCGGCTCGGGATCATCTTGACGGTGAAGACGTCCTTGTCGGACGTCTTGTCCGGGGTGCGCTCGAAGTACACGCCCGGGGAACGGACCAGCTGCGAGACGACGACGCGCTCGGTGCCGTTGATGATGAAGGTGCCGCGCTCGCTCATGAGCGGGAAGTCACCCATGAAGACCGTCTGGCTCTTGATCTCACCCGTGGTGTAGTTCACGAACTCGGCGGTGACGAACAGCGGCGCAGCGTAGGTGAAGTCCTTCTCCTTGCACTCGTCGGCCGTGTACTTCGGCGGCTCGAACCGGTGCTCGCGGAAGGAGAGCGACATCGTCCCGCCGAAGTCCTCGATCGGCGAGATCTCCTCGAAGATCTCCTCCAGACCGGCGGTCTCCGGAACGTCCTGCCGACCGGACCCGAGGGCGGCGGCCACGCGGGCCTGCCACTTCTCGTTGCCGAGCAGCCAGTCGAAGCTCTCGGTCTGCAGGCCGAGGAGGTCGGGGACCTCGAGGACCTCGTCGATCCGGGCGAAGGAGATGCGGCGAGAGACGGTGCGGTTCGCGATGGCTTCGGACGTTGCAGTGGGGGTGCGCGAGGCAGCCAAGAGGGGTCCTTCCCAGCAGATCGAGTTCCCTGCAGCCGGCCCGGCGGTTCGCGACCCCCCGGCCTCGTGCCTCTCGGACATCGCGTACTACGATGCCGTGGAGCACGGGTTATACGGAGTCGCGGGCACAGGCCAGCGCAAAGCGCTAGCATAGCGGCCCTGTGCCGGGCTGTCCATACCCGCACGCCCTCCGTCCACGAACCCGCAGCCCGGCCCCGCCGCCCAGGCGGCCCCCTACGAGCCCGGGCGGGTGCCCGCGAGGGCGAGAGCCAGGTGCCGGCGCCAGTCGGCACCCACGCCGGGCCGGAAGTACATCGTCGCCATCACGCCGCAGACCAGCATCGGGACGTCGGTGAAGGTGAGATCCGCGCGCAGCGAGCCGGCGGCGACCCCGGCGGCGATGATCCGCGACACCGGTGCGGCGAAGGCCTCCTTCTGCTCGGCGACCCCCTCCCACTCCAGATCCTCGCTGAGCATCGCGCGCTGGAACGCGGCATCACCCTCGGCCAGCTCCAGAAAGCCGGTGACCACGGCGTCGAACGCGTCACCGGGGTCGGCCATCGCCTCGGCGCGCTCGGCCAGCTCGATCAGGTGCCGGTAGCGCTGCCGCACGATCTCGATGAGCATCGCCTGCTTGCTGGCGAAGTTCCGGTACAGGGTGCCCAGCCCGACACCCGCCTCGGCGGCGATCTCCTCCATCGTGACCTCGTGCCCCCGGGAGGCCAGCAGCTCACCGGCCGCAGCCAGCAGCCGTTCGCGGTTGCGGAGCGCGTCCGCACGCATGGGCACCTCCGTTGACAACCGGAACCGAGGTTCCATATCGTACCGAGGCGAACCGGAATCACGGTTCCGCTTAAACGAGACGAGGCGTCGATGTCCCCCCAGGCCGTCCAGTTCGACGAGTACGGACCCAGCACGGTGCTGCACCTGACCCAGGTGCCGCTCCCCCACCCCGGCCCGGGCCAGGTGCTGGTCGCCGTCCGAGCCGCCGCGATCAACCCGATCGACGCGGGGCGGCGGTCCGGCGCCCTGCGCCAGACGTTCCCGGTGACGTTCCCCGGCACCCAGGGCAGCGACCTGGCCGGCGTCGTGCACAGCATCGGCCCGGGCGTGGACGCCTGGCAGGCCGGGGACGAGGTGATCGGCTGGACCCGGTCCTGGTCGGCGCAGGCCAGCCACGTGCTGATGCCCGCCGACCAGCTGATCCCCCGACCCACCGAGATCGACTGGCCGGTCGCCGGATCGCTGTTCATGGTCGGCGCCACCGCCACCGGGCTGGTCGAGCGCAGCGCAGCGGTCGCCGGCGAGACGGTCCTGGTGTCCGCCGCGGCCGGCGGAGTCGGGTCGGTCGTCGTGCAGCTGCTCCGCGAGCGCGGCGCCGAGGTGGTCGCCGTCGCCTCCGACGCGAACGCCGACTGGTTGCGCAGCCTCGGTGCGGTACCGGTCCGGTACGGCGAGGGGCTGGCCGACCGGGTGCGGGCCGCGACCGGACCGGCCGGGCGGCTCGACGCCCTGATCGATCTGCACGGGCCGGAGTACCTCGACCTCGGCCTCGTGCTCGACGTGCCGCCGCAGCGGATGGTCACGGCGACGGCGTTCACCCGCGCGCAGGAGATCGGTGCCGCGATCGCCGGGGCCGCCGACGCCAGCTCGACCGCGATGCTGACCGGGATCGCCGAGCGGGTCGCGGACGGCCGGCTGCAGATCCGGGTCGCCGCCACCTACCCGCTGGACCAGGTGGTCGCGGCGATGGACCGGCTCGCTTCCGGCAGCGCGGGCAAGATCGTGCTGACCGCCGGCTGAGCGGACCGCCACCGCTCCGGCACGACGAGGCCCGCCCCGCGCAGTGCGGGACGGGCCTCGTCCGTGTGCGGTCCCGGGTCAGCCGACCCGGGGACGCGTCACTTCAGGGTGACGGTGGCGCCGGCGCCCTCGAGGGCAGCCTTGGCCTTCTCGGCGGCGTCCTTGTTCACGGCCTCCAGGACCGGCTTCGGGGCACCGTCGACGAGGTCCTTGGCCTCCTTCAGGCCGAGGGAGGTCAGGGCGCGCACCTCCTTGATGACCTGGATCTTCTTGTCACCGGCGGCCTCGAGGATGACGTCGAACTCGTCCTTCTCCTCCTCGGCGGCGGCGTCGGCACCGGCGCCACCGGCGGCCGGGGCGGCCACGGCGACAGCGGCCGGGGCGGCAGCGGTAACGTCGAAGACGTCCTCGAACGCCTTCACGAACTCGGAGAGCTCGATGAGGGTGAGGCCCTTGAACTGCTCGATGAGCTCGTCGGTGGTGAGCTTCGCCATGATGGCGGTTCCTTCCGTTTCGTTCCCCGTCGGTCAGGTCGACCGGCAGGGCAGGGGTGTGAGCGCCGAAAGCCCTGGTGGCTCAGGCAGCGGTGTCGACGGACTCCTGCTTGACGCGGAGCGCCTCGACGGTGCGCACGGCCTGCGCAGCGGGAGCGGTGAAGAGGTAGGCCGCCTGGAACAGCTTGGCCTTCATCGCGCCGGCAGCCTTGGCCAGCAGGACCTCGCGGGACTCGAGGTCCGCGAGCTTGGTGACGTCCGCGGCGGTCAGGGCGCGTCCGTCGAGGACACCGCCCTTGATGACCAGCGCGGGGTTCGCCTTGGCGAAGTCACGCAGACCCTTCGCCGCCTCGACCGGGTCACCGGTGACGAAGGCGATGGCGGACGGGCCCTTGAGCTCGTCCGCGATCCCCTCGACGCCGGCTTCCTTGGCCGCGATGGCGGTCAGCGTGTTCTTCACCACGGCGTAGCTTGCGTTGCCGCCGAGCGACCGACGCAGCTGCTTGAGCTGCGCGACGGTGAGCCCGCGGTACTCGGTCAGCACGGCTGCGCTGGACTCGCGGAACAGGTCCGTGAGCTCTGCGACTGCGGCTGCCTTGTCCGGCCTCGCCATGGCAATCCTTCCGATGGTGGTGCCGCCGGGCGTCGTCCTCGACCCCGCACACGAGAAGAGCCCCAGCACAGGCTGGGGCTCGCACCCGTGCGCCTTCACGCACGACCATCGAACTCTCACCTGCGCGGGTCTCCGCCGGAGCGGGACTTCGGGCGGCTCCCGCAGCGCGCCACACGGGGTGGGACGAGCACGGGAGCCGACGACCTGCGGTCTTGGGCACGACGATGCTACGCGATCCGGGGCCGACGCCCAAATCCGCGGACCGGTACCGGGCAGGACGACCGGGCAGAGCCGCCGGGCAGGGGATCTGCGCAGGGCGTGCGCGCAGGGCGGCCGAGCGGGGCTGCCGGGCCGGCGGGCGCAGGTCGAAGCAGGCGCAGGTCAGCGCAGGCGCAGGTCACAGCGCCCGGGTGACGATCCGGTCGCCCCGCACCGCCACGACCTCGCGACGCACCCGGTCCAGAGCCGTGGCCCGCAGGTCGGGCCAGTGCCGGAGCAGGTCGCCGGAGACCGGCTCCCGGACCGACGTGCCGTCCACGTCCACGGTCACCAGCGCCGACCCGTCGGCGAGCAGGCGCTCGGGCACGGCCGGTGCCGGGAGCAGCCGGTCGCCGGACCGCTCGGGCTCGCGCACGTCGATCACCCGCACACCGGGGCGGGGATCGGTCTCCTCGAACTCCTCGCGGTCCCAGCCGGCCAGGCCGGCGACGGCGAGGTGGTCCTCGTCCAGCCAGACCATCGGCAGGTTCCAGTCGTCCCGCAGCAGCAGGTCGACGGCCGAGGGCCCGTCCTCCGGCTCCCACGGGTCCTGCTCCAGCCAGACCGCGAGCGACCAGGCACGCAGCACCCCGACCGGATGCCACACCCAGCCGCCGTCGGCGACCCGGGTGCCGGAGCGGTTCACCGCGAGCGGCCCGTGGAAGTAGTCCAGGTCGCGCTCCGACCGCGCGCCGTCGTCGGACGCGGCCGGTGCGCGCTCGGTCAGGAGGGCACCGGTCAGGGCGTCCGAGGCGTCCAGGCGGTTCCACGCGGTGCGGTGCAGCACCACCTGACGCCCGCGGTGCCGCAGGACCGCGACGCTGAGCTCCACCGTCTCCGCGTGGTGGTCCACCGCCGTGATGCGCATCGTCGTGCGTCCGGTCGCCGTCTCGACCACGAGCCCCTCGGTCCCCGCGTCGGTCGCCACGACGACGACCGATCCGTCATCGGCGGCGTGCAGCCGGACCCGCGGCCGGGGGAAGACGCCGCGCGACCGGTCGACCGGGACCGCGGGCAGCTCGATCCGGCACAGCACGGTCTGCGCGCCGGATCCGGTGTCGACCCCGACCAGCGCACCGGTGTCGTCGAGCACGAGCAGCGTGCCGTGCCGGGCGTCGACCGCCGCGGCGTCGAGGATCTGCCGCCCGGTGGCGAGAGAGAGCTCCATCGGCCCGACGGTACGGGGCCCCACGGTCCGCCGGAGGACGGGACGGGGGGTGCCCCCTACGTCGGCAGGTGCGCGGCGAGCAGCTGGGCGAGGTGCACGCCCTCGACCCCGCCGAGCTGCTCGCCCTGGGTGCGGCAGGAGTAGCCGTCGGCCAGGTAGACGTCCCCGGGCGCCGCCGCGCGCAGGGCCGGCAGCAGCTCGCGCTCGGCGACCTGCACGGACACGTCGTAGTGCCCCTTCTCCATGCCGAAGTTGCCGGCCAGCCCGCAGCAGCCGGCCAGCGTGGAGAACGACGCCCCGGCCCGCGTGAGCAGGGCGCGGTCGGCGGTGTAGGTCATCACCGAGTGGTGGTGGCAGTGCGGCTGGACGACCGCGGTCACGTCGGACAGGTCCGGCAGGGTCCACCGCTCCCCCGGGCCGACCGGCGCCGGGGCCGTGAGCAGCTCGGCCAGCGTGCGGGTCGCCCGGGCGACCGCGACGGCGCGCGGGTCGCCGGGCAGCAGGTCGAGCAGATCGGAGCGCAGCACCGCGGTGCAGGACGGCTCCAGGCCGACGATCGGGATGCCGTTCACCGCGAACGGGCCGAGCACCTCGAGCAGGTGCGTCAGCCGCTTGCGAGCGCCGTCGAGCTGCCCGGTCGAGATCCAGGTCAGGCCGCAGCACGCGTCGTGGTCCGGCACCAGCACCTGGTAGCCGGCAGCACGCAGCACCCTGACGGCGGCCTCGGGGACCTCGGGTGCCAGGGCGTCGCTGAACGAGTCGGTCCAGAGCAGCACCGGCTGCCGGGTCGGGGTGAGGGCACCGGGCTCGGGGGCGGCGGCACGACGGGCGGCCACCTCGCCGCGGCGCACCCGGGTGCGGAACGGACGGGGTGCGAACGCGACCATCGACCGGCGGGTGTCCATCCCGCCCGCGGCCAGCACGACCTTGGCCACCGGCCGCACGCCGAGCACCGCGTTCGCCACCCGGGCCAGACCCGGCACGCCGGTGACCAGCCGGGTCCAGCGCGGCAGCCAGCCCAGGGCGTAGTGGTTGCGCGGCCGCAGCCGGCGGCGGTACGTGCGGTGCAGCACCTCGGCCTTGTACTGGGCCATGTCGACGCCCGCGGGGCAGTCCGAGGAGCACGCCTTGCAGGACAGGCACAGGTCCAGCGCCTCGTGCACCTCGGGGGAGGACCAGCCGCGGGAGACCAACGAGCCGTTGGCCATCTCCTGCAGCACGCGCGCCCGGCCTCGGGTGCTGTCCTTCTCGTCCTTGGTCGCCTGGTACGAGGGGCACATGAAGCCGCCTGCGGCACCGTTGTCCGCCCGGCACTTGCCGACGCCGACGCAGCGGTGCACGGCGGTGGTGAAGTCGCCGTGGTCGTGGGCGTATGCGAAGCCGCCGCGGCCGGCGGGCAGCGGGTGCGCGGCCGGCCGGCGCAGGTCGGCGTCCAGCGGGCGCGGGCGCACCAGCACACCGGGGTTCAGCAGGTCGTCCGGGTCGAGCAGACCCTTGAACGCCTCGAACGCGCGGATCGCACGGTCGGAGTACATCACCGGCAGCAGCTCGGACCGGGCGCGACCGTCACCGTGCTCGCCGGACAGCGAGCCGCCGTGCGCGGCCACCAGGTGCGCGGCGTCGGTCATGAAGGCGCGCATCGCCGCGCCGCTGCGCTCCATCGGGATGTCGATCCGCAGGTGCACGCAGCCGTCGCCGAAGTGCCCGTACGCCAGACCGTCCACACCGTGGCTCGCCATCAGCGCCTCGAGCTCGCGCAGGTAGCCGCCGAGCCGCTCCGGCGGGACCGCGGAGTCCTCGAAGCCCGGCCACGCCTGCTCCCCCGACGGCGTCCGGCCGCCGAGGCCCGCGCCGTCCTCGCGGATCCGCCACATCGCGGCGGCCTCCGGGCCGGGCGGGAAGACGCCCACCGCCGAGGTGCCGGCGTCCGCCGCGAGCACGCGGGCCCGCTCCAGCGCCTCGTCCAGGGTGTCGCCGCCGACCTCGACCATCATCCAACCCTGCCCGTCGGGCAGCGGGGGCACCGCGGCGGGGCCCTTGACCCGACGGACCACGTCGATCAGCCGGGCGTCCATCCCCTCGATCGCCAGCGGCCGGTGCGCCAGCAGAGCGGGCACGGCGTCCGCGGCGGTGGGCATGTCCGGGTAGCCGAGCACGACCAGCACCGGGGCAGCCGACACCGGGACGAGCCGGACGGTCGCGCCGAGCAGGGTGACCACGGTGCCCTCGGTGCCGACCAGCGCCTTGGCCAGGTCGGCGCCGCGCTCGGGGAGCAGGTGCTCCAGGGAGTAGCCGGACACCTGGCGGCCGAACCGGCCGAGCTCGGTGCGCAGCACCTCGAGCTCGCTGCGCACCAGGGCGTCCAGACCGGCGACCGGGTCGAGCCCCTGCGCCGCGGTGAACCGGCGGCCCCGGCCGTCGACCACGTCGAGCTCCAGCACGTTGTCGACGGTGCGGCCGTAGGCCACGGCGCGTGGGCCGCAGGCGTTGTTGCCGATCATGCCGCCGAGGGTGGCGCGGGCCTGGGTGGACGGGTCGGGGCCGAACCGCAGGCCGTGCGGGGCGGCCGCGCGCTGCAGCACCGCCATCACCACGCCGGGCTCGACCCGGGCGGTGCGGGCGTCCGGGTCGATGTCCAGCACCCGGTTGACGTGCCGGGACCAGTCGAGCACCAGGCCGGTGCCGACCGCGTTGCCGGCCACCGAGGTGCCGCCGCCGCGGGAGGTCACCGGGACACCGAGGCCGCGGGCCACGTCGAGGGCCGCGAGCGCGTCGTCCACGTCCCGGGGGAAGGCCACCACGGTGGGCAGCACGCGGTAGTTGGAGGCGTCGGTGGCGTACTCGGCGCGGCGGCGCGCGGAGTCGTCGACGACGCCGGCCATCGCACCGCGCAGGGCGTGGACCAGCTCGGTGGCGGCGGGTCCGGGGGCGCCGGGGCGAGCGGCGGACCCGGGGCGGCCGCCCGGGGGGAGGGACGTCGCGGTGGACACGCGGCCAGTGTTCCACCCGGCCACGGGGGGTGCGGTGGGACGTCCAGCAGGCGGGAGGGGCGGCACCCTCCGGATCGGCGCGCCGACGCCGGCACGGGCCCGGTCACGGGACCGGCCCGACCGGCCGCCCGGGTCAGGGGTGCCGCGGGCGCAGGCGCGGGAGGGCGAGCGGGACCGCGGTGCGGGCGGCGGACGGGCGGCGCGGTGCCGTGGGGCAGCCGGCGCAGGTCGGCCCGGGAGCGGCGCCGTCCGCGGTCGTGCCGCAGCCGGAGCAGCCGAGGGCGAGCGCGTCGGCCGGGGTGACGACGCCGAGGCGCACCCAGTGGTCGAGCGCCGCCTCCGCCAGGCCGGGATCGATGCCGAGCCGGGCCGCCGCCAGACCCGGCCGTGCGCCGGTGCGGACCTCGCGGAGCACGTCCTCCAGCACGCTCACAGCAGCCGTCCGATCTGGAACACCAGCACGGCGAGCACCCAGGCGACCGCGAGCTGGGCGCCCACCGCCCCGACGGTCCAGCGCCAGCCGAACAGCCGCTTCTGCTCCCCCACCGTGGCCAGGCACGGCGTGTAGGCGAGCACGAACACCATGAACGCGAGCGCGGCGGCGGCGGCGTGCCCGCCGGAGGTCTCCTCGAAGGTGGACCGGATCCGGGCGCCGAGGTCGCCGGCCTGCGCCGGGTCGTCGGGCTCGTCGACCGCGTAGGACTGCGCGAACGAGCCGACCACGACCTCCTTGGCCACGAAGCCGGTCACCAGGGCGGCGGACATGTGCCAGTCGTCGAAACCGGCGGGGGCGAACACCGGGGCGACGGCCTCGGCGGCCCGCCCGTAGGCGCTGTCGTGCACCGGGACGTCACCGATGGTGTACGAGCCGGCGACCGGGATCGCCATCAGCAGCCACACCACGGTGAGGGTGGACACGATGATCGTGCCGGCCTTGGTGACGAACGAGGCCACCCGGGACCACGCCGAGAGCAGCAGCGCCCGGACCCGGGGCCGCTGGTAGGCGGGCAGGGCGAGCACCAGCGGCTCGCGGTGCAGGTCGCGGAACAGCGTCCGCCGCAGGGCCAGGCCACCGAGGACCACCAGGGCGATGCTGGCGACGTACATCGCGAAGATCACCGTGCCGGCCTGGTCCGGGAAGAAGATCCCCGCCAGCAGGATGTAGACGGTCAGCCGGGCCGGGCACGAGGTGTACGGCACGAGCAGGCCGGTGAGCAGGCGGCTGCGCGCGTTCGGCAGCGTGCGGGTGGCGGACAGCGCCGGCAGGTTGCAGCCGAAGCCGATCACCAGCGGCAGCATCGCCCGGCCGTCCAGGCCGATCGCGCGCATCGCCCGGTCGGCGACGAACGCGGCGCGCGCCAGGTAGCCGGAGTCCTCCAGCACGGCGAGCGCCAGGAAGATCAGGGCCATCAGCGGGGCGAAGGACAGCACGGTGCCGACGCCGGACAGCACGCCGTCCACCAGCAGCCCCTCGACCCAGGACGGCCCGGGCAGCCAGCCGCGGATCCAGTCGGCCAGGGTGCCGTTCACCAGTCCGTCGACCGCGTCGATCAACGGGCCGGCGACGGTGGTGGCGAGCTGGAACATCGCCCACATCACCGCGAGGAACACCGGGATGCCGAACCATGGGTCCAGCAGCACCCGGTCCACCCGGTCGGACAGCGTGCGCACCGGGGCCGCGGCGGGAGCGGGGCTCACCGGCGCGGCCCCGTCGGGGTCGCAGCCGGGGCAGGGCGCGGCGAGCTCGGCCAGCGTGGCCTCGACCCAGTCGAACAGCGCGGCGGCCCGGGCCAGCGCGACCGGGTCGGTGCCGGTGGCCAGCAGGTCGTCGGCCCCCAGCGGCTCGATCCCGCGCACCGGTGCCAGACCGGTCGCCACCCCGTCGGCGACGACGGCGCCGAGCCGGTCCAGCCCCCGGCCCGCCCGGGGGTCGATCGCCACGACGGGCACGCCGAGCACGGCGGAGAGCCGGTCGGCGTCCACCTGGATCCCGCGCGCCTCGGCGACGTCGGTCATGGTCAGGGCGACGACGGCCCGCTGGCCGGACTGGGCGACCTGGGCGAGCAGGTACAGCGACCGGCTGAGCGCCGCGGCCTCCACCAGCACGACGGCGAGGTCCGGCAGGTCGAGCTGGCCCCGGCCGGCCACCGCGTCGGCGGTGACGCGCTCGTCGGGCGACCGGGCGAGCAGGCTGTAGGTGCCGGGCAGGTCGAGCAGCCGCACCCGGCTGCGGTGCTGGCCGTGGCCACGGACCGTGACGCCGCGCCAGGTGCCGATCTGCAGCTCGACGGTGGTGCCGGGAGCGTTGGTGACCTTCTGGCGCGCGCCGGTCAGCGCGTTGAACAGGGTGGACTTGCCGACGTTCGGGTTGCCGACCAGGGCGACGGTCGCGGTGTGCTCGAGGGTGGACGTGCGGCCGGCGTCGGGGGCGGCGGGGGTGGCGTGACAGCTCACCGCGGGTCACCGGCCGTGGCGACCTCGATCTGGGCGCAGGTCGCGGCGTCCACCGCGAACCGGTCCGCCCCGATGCCGACCACCCGTCCGCCGAAGGCCGCACGGTGCGTGACCTGGACCGTCGCGCCCGGTCGCAGGCCGAGCTCGCTGAGCCGCAGCACCGCCGACGGGTCGACGTCGACCCGTACCACCAGGCCGTCGGTCATGGGCGGCCACTCCCCGAGGTTCATGCGCCCGACGTTAGGACTCAGGCAAGGCTCTCCTCAGGGACTCAGGTCCTGCGGACCGAGGTCCCGGGACCCGGACGTCTCCGCAGGATCTGGCGGGTCCGGGCAGCACGACGCGGCCCGGACCGGGACCGAGGTCTCAGGTCCGGGCCGCGTCCGGGCCGCTCAGTCCAGGGTGGCGTGCAGGGTGATCTCGGTGCCGGTCAGGGCCTTGCTCACCGGGCAGGTCGCCTTGGCCGCTGCCGCGACCTCCTGGAAACCGGCCTCGTCCAGCCCCTCGACCTCGCCGCGCACGGTCAGCGCGATGCCGCTGATCCGGAAGCCACCCACCGGGTCCGGGCCCAGGGTGACGTCCGCGGTGATCTCCAGCGCGACCGGGACGCCGCCCGCCTCACCGATCAGCGCGGAGAGCTGCATCGCGTAGCAGGACGAGTGCGCGGCGGCGATCAGCTCCTCGGGGCTGGTCGTGCCGCCGGCGTCGTCGGCCGCGCGCTTCGGGAACGACACGTCGTAGGTGCCCACGTGCGAGCTGGTGAGCTCCACCTGGCCGCTGCCCTGCTCCAGGGTGCCGTTCCAGGCGGTGCGGGCGGTGCGTGTGGGCATGGTGGGGTCCTCTCGGCTGCGGACGGCGACCGGGGGGTCGCCGACCCTCACGGTAGGTCGCGCGCCGGCAGAATGCACCCGCAGGTCAGCCGACGTACTCCCAGTGCCACGGCTCGGGCTTGGAACCGGTCGCCTGCGCCCAGTCCGGCAGCGTCCAGCCGTACTCCTCGGCGTGCGCCATCAGCCAGTCGTGCTCGTCGGTGTTGAACGAGCTCGCGTTGCCGCCCAGGTCCACCGCGGTGCCGAGCCCGTGGTTCGAGGTGCCCGGCGTGGCGCACAGGCTGCCCTTCTGCGCGCGGCACGCGACCTGCTCGGCGTAGGACCGGTAGGAGTCCGAGATCACCAGCACCGTGCCGAACTCCGCCTGGTACGCGACCGCGAGGGCGTCCAGCGCCTCGGCGGCGTCGCAGCGCAGCATCTCGCCCTCGGCGAAGTCGAGCTCGCAGAGCGCCGACGCCGGGATCTGGCCGTTCTCGTAGGAGTCCAGCGACGTCGCCTGCTCCTCCTTGAGGGCCGCCGCGGCGGCCGCGTCGGCAGCGGCCGAGGCGGCAGCGGCCTCGGCGGCCTGCTGGGTGACGGTCTGCACCTCGGCGGTCAGGGTGGCGACGCGCTCGACTGCGACGCTCAGGGTCGCGGCGAGCGGGTCGGCGTCGTCGGTCGCCGCCGTGGCCGCGGCGGACGCCGTCCCGGTGGCCGTGGCGTCGGCCGCGGCGGTGCTCGCGGTGGCGGACGGCTCCGGGGAGGCGGACGTGGTCGCGTCCTCGGCGGCGACGGCCTCGGAGGTCGCCGTTCCCGAGCTCGCGTCGTCCGTGGTCGAGTCCGTGGCCGAGTCCGTGGCGTCGGCATCCGCGGTGGCCGTGCCCTCGACCTCGTCGCCCTCGACCTCGTCGGAGGTGACGTCGGCACCCGACGCGGCCGCGTCCGCCGCCTCGGTGGCCGCGTCGACGGCCGCGGCGGCCATCTCCACGGTCTGCACCGGGAGCGACGCGTCCGTGGTGTGCGCGGTGAGCTGGCTGAACGCGGGCTGGCTGGCCTGGACCGTCGAGACCAGGGTGGACAGCCGCTCGACCGCGGTCTCCAGCGGGGTGAGCGCCTCGCCGGACACCGAGGAGGCGACGGCGGCGGCCGCGGCCTCGCTGGCCTGCTGGGACGTCGTGGCGGCGAGCAGCACGGCCGCCTCCCGCTGCTCGACCTCGGCGCTGGTCGGCCCGGTCGACACCTCGGCGGCATCGGCAGCGGTCGATCCGGACGCGTCCACGACCCGCTGGACCAGTGCCGGCGCGATGGCCAGCGTGCCGACGCCGAGCGCCAGCCCGACGGCCACCGCTCCGCGCGCGATCCGGACGACGGGGCGACCGGTGGGGCGCACGACGAAGCGACCGAGGGGGCGGGACGTGCGCGACCGGCGGAGGGCGGCCCTGGACCCGACCGCGGGGACCGGGGCGGTCGCGGCGGCGAGCTCCGGGGCGGGGACGCCGGCGGCGGCCGCGGCGACGGCGGCGGCCGCGGGGGACGAGGCCGACGCGTCGGCCGGCTCGACGGGGAGCGGACGGGCGACGGCGGGGGCCGGAGGAGCGACGGTCGCCGGGGCGGGGACCGCAGGACCGGTGCCGGCGGGACAGTCACCCGCGGGGCCGCCGCTCGCGCCGCCCGGGGCGGGCAGCGGGGCGGCGTGGCCCGCGGCGTGCTCCGTGCCCGCCGGAGCGTCCGCCCGCGCGGAATCGATCGGGGAGGTGGCGCGGCGGCGACCGTGCGGGCCGCCGCGATCCGCGCGGTGCACGTGCGCCACAGGTGCCGGGCGGTCCTGCTCGCCGGGCTGCTCGGGCCGCGGTGCCGCGGCCGGCACCGGCTGCTGCTCGGCGGCCTGCTGCGAGCGCAGCGCACGTCGGGTCAGGGGAGCGCCCGCAGCGGTGGGCACGGACCCGGACGCCGGGGCGCCGGACGTCGTGCTCGCGGTCGACGGGGCGACGTCGGCCGGCACGGGCCACGGGGTCGGCCCGGGTGCCGTCGGACCGGGGCCGCCGGCACCAGGCTCGACCGCACCGACGGTGCTCGCCGGCGGGTCTGCCGCAGCGGGTCCCTGGTCCTCCGGAGCGGGGTCGCCGGGCACACCCGAGCGTCGCGGGGCCTCATGCCGACCGCGGGACGAGCTCCGCGGGGCGGGCATGGTTCCACTCACGGCGACGAGGGTAGGAAGCGAGCCTCTGCGTCGGTGGTGAGCCCCGGGAGGAACGCGCGAAGATCCCGTGATGATCAGAACATGAATCTTCACCACATCTGCACAGATCTGCTGGGCTGCGCGCCGCGCGCCTGGTGAGGGCAGGCGCGGTCGTCGCAGGTGGATCCGGGCCGGCGACCGCGATACCGATTCGTGCGCTGTGCGCAGCCTGAGCGATCGCCCTGTGTGGAAATGGTGACGAATCGTCGAGAGTTTTGTACGGTGAACCCGCTGTCAACTCGCCCGTGACGACTGTCATCGGTCGATCCTCACTCTGGCCGCCCCGCCCTGCCCGAGAACGGAACCTCATGCCGCGTCGACCGCTCCGCGCCTCGCTCACCGTCCTGGCCCTCATCGCCACCAGCACGTTCGGGGCGGGCACCGCCGCCACCGCCTCGCCACCCGCAGCCACCACGAGCGGATCGACCGCCACGACGGCCGCCGCGACGACGGCGAGCGACGCCGGGGACCCGATCGAGACCGACGACTCGCTGGTCACGCTGACCGACAAGGTCGCGCCGGGACTGGCCGACGCCGAGGGGACCGTCACCGCCTTCGTGCAGCTCGACACCCCGTCCGGCCTGGACGTCGCCGAGCAGGGCGGTGACGCCACCGCCGTGCAGGAGGCCACCGCCGAGGTCGAGCAGGTCGCCGCCGAGGTGGTGCCGGGCGACGACACCTCCGCGAGCGCGGTGGCCAGCGAGCCGCAGCGGATCGCGACCGTGTCCAACCTGGTGGCGGGCACCCTGGTGCGCGGCGATGCGGACCAGCTGCGCGACCTCGCCGCCTCCGACGACGTCGTCGCCGTCTACCGGGTGACCACCAAGACCGCGGACAACTCCAGCAGCGACGCGTTCACCGAGGCCCTGGCCGTGTGGGAGAGCACCGGCCAGACCGGCGAGGGCGTCCGGATCGGCATCATCGACACCGGGCTGGACTACACGCACGCCGACTTCGGCGGGCCCGGGACCGAGGAGGCCTACGCCGAGGCCTACGGCGAGGACGGCACCCAGGCGGTGCCGGAGGGGCTGTACGACTCCGCCAAGTACCTCGGCGGCTACGACTTCGCCGGCACGTACTACGACGCCGACCCGTCCTCCGAGCTGGCCGGCGCGACCACCACGCCGGTGCCGGACGAGAACCCGATCGACAGCGTCTACACCTCGGACAACTCCGGGCACGGCACGCACGTCGCGGGCACCGCCGCCGGCTACGGCGTGCAGGCGGACGGCACCACCTTCACCGGGGACTACAGCACCCTGACCGACCTGTCCGGCTGGCAGGTCGGGCCCGGCTCCGCCCCCGAGGCCGGCATCTACGCCCTGAAGGTGTTCGGCGACATCGGCGGGTCCACCGACCTGACCGCGCTCGCCCTCGACAAGGCCGCCGACCCGGACGGCGACGGCGACTACAGCGACCACCTCGACATCGTGAACCTGTCGCTCGGCTCCTCCGCCACCCCGTCGGACGATCCGGACAACCTGCTGATCGACCGGCTGTCCGACCTCGGCACGCTCGCGGTGGTGTCGGCGGGCAACTCCGGCGACATCACCGACGTCGCCGGCTCGCCGGGCAGCGCGGCCTCCGCCCTGACCGTGGCCAACTCCGTCGGCAGCCCGCAGACCTACGACGGCGTCGAGGTGACCGAGGCGAGCGACCCCGACGCGGTCCGGACCTACTCCGGCCAGGCGTCGGCCTCCTACACCGGCACCGAGGACGTCACCGCGCCGGTGGTCTACCTCGGCGACGACGTGGACGGCTGCACGTCGTTGGCGGACTACGCCGACCAGATCGCGGGGAACATCGTCTACCTGGCATGGGACGACGACGACGCCACACGAGCGTGCGGATCCGCGGTCCGGTGGGACGCCGCGGCGGACGCCGGCGCGGTCGGCGTGCTGATCGGCACCGAGAGCACCGTGTTCAGCGCGGGCATCGCCGGCAACGCCTCGATCCCCGGCGCCCAGCTCACCGCCACCTCGACCGACGCCCTGCTGCCGCAGATCCAGACCGGCGGCGTCGTGGTGCACATCGGCCCGTCGCTGGCGGCGTCCGTCCAGGTCGACGAGGTCACGGACGCCCTGAACCCGAGCTCGTCCCGCGGGGCGCACGGATCGCTCGGCATCATCAAGCCCGACGTCGCCGCCCCGGGGACGCTGATCTCCTCGGCCGCCTCCGGCACCGGCAGCGCGGCCCAGTCGCTGACCGGCACCTCGATGTCCTCCCCGCACGTCGCCGGCATCGCGGCCCTGGTCCGGGCCAGCAACCCCGGCTGGACACCCGCGCAGGTCAAGGCCGCGATCATGAACACCGCGACCCACGACGTGTGGACCGGCGCCGACCAGACCGGCACCGCCTACGGCCCGCAGCGGGTCGGCTCCGGACGGGTGGACGCCGCGGCGGCCGTCGCCGACGCCGTGCTCGCGTACTCCTCGGAGGACCCGGACCAGGTCTCGGTGACCTTCGGCGTGGTGGACGTCGGCGCGGACACCGTGACCGCCACCAAGACCGTCACGGTGCAGAACACCGGCAGCACCGACGTCACCTACAGCACAGCGTTCGTCGCGGCGACCACCGCCGGTGGCGCGACCATCACCACCTCGCCCGCCACCCTCACGGTGCCGGCCGGCCAGCAGCGGCTGGTCACGCTGACCCTGACCGTGGACCCGACCACCCTGGAGCGTGAGATCGACCCGACCTCCGCGACCACCCAGGGCGGGCTGCCGCGCGAGTACGTCGCCAGCCTGTCCGGCCGGCTCGTGCTCACCTCCGGCGACACCGAGCTGCGGGTGCCGGTGCAGGCCGCACCACGGCTGGTCAGCGACCTGAGCGCCGACGCGGTCACCTTCGACGACGCGGCGGACACGGAGACGGCGCTGACCCTCTCGGGGCGCGGCGTCGACAGCGGCGGCTGGACCTCGCTGGTCGCGCCGCTGGTGCTCGGCGCCACCAGCCCGAAGCTGGAGGACGTGCCCGGGTTCGTCACCTCGGACTCGGCCGTCGCGTCCGGTGACCTGCGCTGGGTCGGCTGGACCTCCACCGCGCCGCAGCAGACCGCGGCCGGCGGGAACGCGGAGGACGGCTACCTCGGCATCGGCATCGCGGTGGACGGAGACTGGGCCACCCTGGGCCAGGCCGTGCTCCCGGTGATCGACTGGGACACCGACCAGGACGGCACCGCGGACTTCCAGACCGTGGTCAGCAAGCTCAGCGACTCCACGGACGTCACGGTCGGCATCACCTACGACCTGACCACCGGTGAGAGCGTGGACGCGCAGGCCGTGAACGGTGCGTTCGGCGACGTCGACACCACGGTGTTCGACAACTCGGTGCTCGTCGTGCCGGTCGGGCTGGCCGCCCTCGGGCTGCAGGCCGGCGACACCCCGGACGTCACCGTGTGGACGTACTCCGAGTACGCCGCCGACCCGAGCGGCACCGTCGACACGGCGGACACCTTCACGGTGGACCCGTACGACCCGCCGTTCTGGTTCGACGCCGAGGCCGTCGACAGCCTGTGGTCCACCGCCTCCGACAGCACCGAGCTCACCGTGCACCGGTCCACCACCACGGCCACCCCCGCCGACCAGCTCCTCGTGCTGCACAGCCACAACGCCGACCCGACCACCCGCGCCCAGGTGGTGGACGTGACCGTGCCGGCGGCGACCGCGACCAGCACCACGCTGGCGGTCAGCGGGACGAAGAAGGCCGGGGCCGAGCTCACGCTCACCGCGACCGTCAGCCCGGCCCAGGCCACCGGCACGGTGAGCTTCCGGTCCGACGGCACGGAGGTCGCCACTGCGACGGTCACCAACGGGAAGGCCACCGCGAAGGCCCGGCTCGGCGGCGGGACGCACAGCCTGACCGCGGTCTTCACTCCCGGCAGCGCGGCCTATGCCGGGTCCACCTCCGCGGCCGTCCCGGTGCAGATCGCCGCATCCGGCTCGACCACGAAGCTCACCCTGTCCTCGACCAGCGGCCGGTACGGCAGCGAGGTCAGCGCCACGGTCACCGTGACCGGGCAGACCGCCCTGCCCACCGGCACCGTGGAGATCCGCGAGGGCTCCACGGTGCTCGCGTCCGGCACGCTGGTCGCCGGCGCCGGCACCACGGCGTCGGTCACGATCCCGCTGCCCCGCACCCTCAAGACCGGGTCGCACACGCTGACCGCCGTCTACACCGGCTCGGCCGACGTCGGCACGTCGAGCTCCCAGCGGACCTACCGGGTGACCGCCACCGCACCGGGCCTGGCGATCAGCACCGCAGCCTGGACGGTCTCCTCGGGCGCCACGCCCACCGTGACCGTCACCGTGACCGGCCCGACGGGAGCACCGGCGGCCGGCGGATCGGCCACCCTGATCGTCGGGCTGACCACGATCCGCACCGCGCCGGTGGTCGACGGGGTCGCGACGTTCACCCTGCCGGCGCTGCGCTGGTCCACCACCCTGACCGCGCTCTACACGGGTGACGGGGGCTACGCGCCCGCCGCCACCATCGCGGTGCTGCGGGTGCGCTGATCCCGCTCTCCGGTCCACGGGTGCAGGCCGTCCTCCGGGTGCGTCGTCTGCTGAGGCGGCGCGCCCGGGGGACGGCGCCTGCGGGCGGCGTGCCCGCGGGGTGACGCGTGCCGAGCGACGCGTCCGCGACACGGGGTGTGCGCGGAGCACCATGTCCGTCGGACAAGGCGCCGGCGGGCCGGCTCCGCGTCAGGAGGTGACCAGGAGGCGGCGCAGCGGTGCGTGCAGGCCCCAGCGGGTGGCGAGGGCGTCCAGCGCCGCCGGGTCGGCGGGGGTGCGCGGGACGGCGAACGGCTCGGCGCCGGGGACGGGCTCCCGGTGGACGCCGTCGGCGCCCGCGACCAGGACCGGGGCGTCGGCGGCCACGCGCACCACGCCGGGGGCGACCCGCAGGTAGTCCGCCGCCTCGGTCAGACGTCGGCGCTGGGTCGCGGTCAGCCCCGGGTCGCCGGCGTCGCGCGCGGCGAGCACGCCGTCCAGGTCGCCGTACCGGCCGAGCAGCGCGACCGCGGTCTTCTCACCGATGCCGACCACCCCCGGCAGGCCGTCGCTCGGGTCCCCGCGCAGCACCGCCATGTCGGCGTAGGCGCTGCCGGTCGGGGTGCCGTACCGCTCTGCCAGCCGGGCCTGGTCCACCTGCTCGATGTCCTTGATGCCGCGCACGGTGTAGAGCACCCGGACGCCGGCCGCGTCGTCGACGAGCTGGAACAGGTCGCGGTCGCCGGTGACCACCAGCACCGGGTCCCGGTCGAGCGCCGGGCGGGCGGTCTCGCGGGCGGTCAGGGTGCCGATCACGTCGTCCGCCTCGAAGCCGGCCGCACCGGCCCGGGCGATGCCGGCCGCCGCGAGCACCTGCGCGATCACCGGCACCTGCGGGGCGAGGCCGGCCGGTACCTCCTCGACGGCCACCGGGCCCGAGCCGTCCCGCGCAGCCTCGGCCGCGGCGGCTCCGCCGGCCACCCGGTGCGCCTTGTAGGACGGGATCGCCGCGACCCGGAACGCCGGGCGCCAGTCCTCGTCCCAGCAGGCCACCAGGCGGGCCGGGCGGTGGTCGGCGACCAGCCGGGCGATCATGTCGAGCAGCCCGCGCACCGCGTTCACCGGGGTGCCGTCCGGTGCGGTGACCGACTCGGGCACGCCGTAGTACGCGCGGTAGTACAGCGAGGCGGTGTCCAGGAGCATCAGCGGGCCACGGTCCGTCATGGCCACACGGTAGGCCGCGACCGCGCCGGTGCGCACCGGTCGGGTGCGCACCGGCCGGGCTCAGCCGGTGAAGGAGAGCGCGGAGTCGGCGACGGCCACGACGCTCCACGCCGAGCCGTCGGAGCCGGTGAGCTCGTAGGTGGGCACGAGGAGCACCGCCCCGTCGGTCTGGCTGATCTGGCTGAGACCGAGCTGCGCCGCAGTGATCGTGACCTGCTGCACCGGCCAGTCGATGGCGGCACCGGGCTCGGCGGTGGTCGGCACGGTCGGCTCGGCGGTCTCGGCCGGGTCGGGCTGGCTCGGATCGACCGCGACCGCCGAGTCCGTGCTCTCGGTGCTCATCAGCGGCACGATGCCGCCGTAGCCGGCGCCGAACCGCGGGTCGCCGAGCCGGTCCACCGCGGTCGCGGCGCCGACCACCGGGTAGTCGCCGAGGTCGACCAGCGGGGCGAGGAACCCGTACAGGGACTGCACCCCGTCGCCCACGAGCGTGAAGGACCACGACAGGCCGGTCTGCTGGTCGTCGACGACCTGGGCGGCGGTGACGGTGCTGGACCGGGTGTCGTCGCCGGTGTCCTCGACCTGCAGCGCGAACCCGTCCGGGTCGACGCCGAGCGCCACCAGGGTGTCTCGGGCGATCGCGATCGCGGCGTCACCGGTGGGGGCCGGCTCGGTGCCGCAGGCCGCCGCCATGGAGTCCTGCGCCGCGCTGGCACCGGACGAGCCGGCGGAGGTGCCGGTGCTCCCGGACGCCGATCCCGCGACGGCACCGTCCGACGGCTCCGTCGTGCTGCCGTCCGTGCAGGACCACGGGTCGAGCGCGGGGTCGACATAGCTGACGCCGGCTGTGCCGTCGGACTGCACCGAGACGGTCGGGCCGCTGCCGTCGGTCGGGCCGACCGTCCACGAGCCCCAGCTCAGCGTCGGCTCCCCCGTGACGCCGAGCGCGGCGGCGATCCGTGCGGCCGTGCCGGCGGAGAACACCGCGGCGGCGTCGAGCGCCCAGGCGTGGGCGTTGCTCGTGCCGTCGGACAGCCCCGAGGCGGTGAAGACGGTGCGACCGCTGACCAGCGTGCTCCACTGCTCGGTCGACCCGGCCGCGCTGCCGGCGAGGGACTGCGCCGGCGAGGTGTCCAGGGCGATCGCGGTCTCCGGAGCGCCGGCACCGCTGCCGTGCCCCCACGCGTATCCCCCGGCGCCGACCACGGCGGCACCCGCCACGACCGCGGCGACCCGTAGCCATCGTGCGGGCCGGCGGCGGGTGATCGGGACCACCGGAGCGATCTGCGCCTCGACGGCAGGACCGGTGTCCGCGTCGTCGTGCAGCGCAGCGACGGCGTGCTCCGCCGGGTCGGGCTGCCCGGGCACGGGTCGTGCGGGCTGCTCGGCGGCGCCCGACGTGGCGGCGACCCGCTCGGTGACGGCGGCGCGCACGACGTCGAGGTCGATGGCCCGCGCCTCGGGGCCGGTCGCAGGATCGGCGGCTCGCAGCCGGGTGAACGCCACGTCGTCGGCGGGCGGTCCCTCCGGCACGGAACCGTCGGGTCGGGGGTCCTCAGGGCGGTGCGGCACGGTGCCCCTCCTTCGTCCGGGCGCCCGGGTGCGGGCGCGCTGCACCCCGTCTGTGTCGTCGGGGGGTCCGGACTTGCGGGCGCCGGCCGGCGGACGAGCCGGGCGGCGGGCGCCGAGGCTAGAGAACGGCCTCGAAGGTGCCGTCCTGCCGGCGCGCGCTGCTCTGCTCGGCGGTCGCCGCCTGCTGGGTGGCGGAGGTGCTGGACGAGCTGGACTGCTGGTCGGCCTGGCGCTCCGCGCGCTCGACCGCGGCTGCCGCCGCCTGCACCGAGGCGTTCGCGGCCTGCACGGCCACGCCGTCGGCATCGATCACCTCCTGCGTGGCGCTGTTCGCCGTGTCGTTGGTGAGCTTGCGCTGCGCCTCCTCGAGCTGCTTGACCGCTCGTTCGTAGGCGCGCTGAGCGGTCGAGCCGCTCCCGCTGCTACCGGTGACACCACTGCTGCCGGAGGTCGATCCGGACGTGCCGAGATTCAGGTCTGCGCCGCTGATGCTCATCTCTCGTCCTTTCCGGCGACCCGATCGGCCTCGGCCACGCCGTCCTGAGCGGATGCGCCGGGCACCACCCGATCGGAGGACGTCGATCACACGGGTGCGTCGTCCCAGGTCGCACGCAGCCGGGCGCGCGCCCGGGACAGCGCCGCGTCGGCCCCGCCCCGCGACACGCCGAGCACCGCCGCGAGCTCTGCCCCGCCCATGCCCTCCCAGGCGGCGAGCAGCAGCACCTGACGGTCGCGGGCACCGAGCCTGCCCACCGTCTCACGCACCTGCTCGTCCCGGATCGCCAGCAGCGCGGGGTCGGCCGGATCGGGCTGGTCCGGCAGCTCATCCACCGGCACCGGGCGCGCCTTGCGTCGGTGGTTCGCCAGGACGAAACCCGCGGTCCGGTACAGCCAGGCGAGCTCCAGACCCTCGGGGACCGTCGCACGCCGACGCCAGGCGACGACCAGCACGTCCGCCGTCAGGTCGTCGGTGTCGTCGCCGGCACCACGTCGGTGCAGGTAGCGGTGCACTGCCGGGGCGTGCGCGCGGAACAGCGCGTCGAACCAGTCGGCGCCGCGGGCGGCCTCGCTCGCGGGCGCGGGCAAGGACGTCGGCCGGCCATCGGACCGGGGCACGGCGGCGAGCGGCGGCGACCCCGACGGTCCTTCGGGCCGGCGCACGGGTTCCGGTCGACTCGGCACGCACTGCCTCCTCGGTCGGCTCGGGGCGCCCGCCACCGCGGGACGCCCACCGGTGCTCACGGGTCACGTGGTCCGGCACCCGTCTGTGTCGTCGGCGGCACAGGTCTTGCACCGCCGGGGCACATCGTGCCGCGCCGGCTGCCGGTCGGCACCACCGACGACCGGGGCGCGCCCGGGCGGGACGGGCAGGACCGGCCGGGTCCGGGCGGCGTCCGGGCGGCGGGCGACGCCCCTCGGGCCCGGTCCGGGCGGATCAGTCCGCGGCGTGCGCGGCCTCGGCGCGGGCTCGGGCCGCGCGGGCCCGCGTGCGGCCGTTGGCGTGCTCGGACCAGCGGGGGACCCAGCGGGCGAGCGCCAGGGCGGCGAGCAGGCCGGCCGCGCCGATCGTGCTGATGCCGGCCGCCAGGCTGCCGGCCGCGGCCACCACGGAGACCAGCACCGGCCCGGCCGCCGCACCGGTGTCCTGGAACACCCGCCAGATGCCGAGGAACTGCGCGCGGCCCCGCTCGGGTGCCACGTCGGCGCCGAGGGTCATCAGGATGCCGGAGCCGATCCCGTTGCCGAAGCCCATCAGCATGGCCACCGCGGTCAGGCCGGCGACCGAGCCGGTGAGCGGCAGCACGGCGATCGATCCACCGAGCACGAGCATGGAGGGCACCGCCACCCAGAGCCGGCCGCGCCGGTCCATCACCTTGCCGGAGGGGTAGAAGAGCAGCATGTCGACCGCGCCGGCGATGCCGAACACCAGGCTGGTGGTGGCCGGGGCCAGTCCGAGGTGCTCGGACCAGAGCGGCAGCACCACCTGCCGCGAGGCGCGCACCGCGCCGACCAGCGCCACGGCGAGCCCGAGGGTGGAGAGCAGCCGGGCGTTGCGGCGCAGCAGCTCGCGCGTGCTCACCACCGGTCGGGCCGGGACCGTGCCGCGCTGCCCACGGCCCCGCGCCGCGACGTCCCGCGCCTCGACGTCCGGCGCGAGCAGCACCACCAGCCCCGCCACGGCGCTGGTGCCGACGGCGAGCCAGAACACCGACCGCAGCCCGGCGACGTGCAGCAGGGCCGCGCCGAGGAACGGGCCGAGGAACGCGCCGATCCGGGCGACGCCGCCGAGGGTGGACAGCACGCGCGCACGGTTCACCACGGGCGTGACCTCGGTGAGGAACGACTGCCGTGCGAGGTGGAAGACCGCCGAGGCGGCGCCGGTGAGCAGCACTCCGACCGCCAGCACCGGCAGCGTGCCGGCCAGCGCCGAGGTGGCCAGCGCGGCACAGGCGACCGCGGCGGCGACCATCATCGCCCGTCGGTCGCCGATCCGTGCCGCGAGCGCACCGGCCGGCACGTCCCCGAGGATCTGCCCGACCCCGACCAGGGCCACCACGAGCGCGGCCTGGTCCAGCCGGGCCCCGAGGTGCGCCGCGACCAGGGCCACCACCGGGGTGATCGCGCCCAGGCCGGTCTCGTACAGCATCGCCGGCAGGTAGGCCGAGGCGATCAGGTCACGGGCGGAGAGGCCGGGCGTGCCGGCCGGTACCTGCGCGGGATCGGGTGGTGGGGCGGAGGTCATCTCGCCCTCATCCTGCCGCAGCGCGCGGGAAGGGGCTCAGTGCGCGCCCTTGGGGCCGGTCACGGGCCCCGCGCCGGTCCCGAGCACCGGTTCGGCGGCCTGCTCCGCGGCCAGCGCGTCGCCCCGCCCCGGCTCGGTCAGCGCGAGCTCCAGCAGGTGCCGGGCCGACCACGCTCCCGCGGCCTGGGCGAGCCCCCTGGCCAGGCCGGCCAGGTGCACGGCGTGCACCACCGCCGCCGGTCCGTCGTCCTCGACCCACCAGTCCACCGGGACGCCGTCGACGCGCAGGGTCTCGTGCTCGACCCAGGTCGGCGGGACGCCGGGCAGCAGCCGGCCCGCGGCCGGCGGGGTCGGGGCGAGCTCGCCGGGGTCGTCGCCGTCGTCGAGGTCCACGACCCCGTCCGCGAGGTCGGTGGCGAGCGGCAGGTCGAGCAGCCGGGCGACCGCCGGGGCCAGCGCGTCGGTGGCGGGCAGCATCGCCGCGACATCCGTGCGCTGCCACCACATCGGGGCGGCGGCGACCGCGGCGTCCTCCGCGTGCACCAGGGCGACGCGGTCCGGTGCGACCAGCGCGGGCAGCACGTCCAGGTCGGCCAGCCCGTCGTCGGCCGGGTCGGCACCGGCCACCCGTCCGGCCCAGGCCGCCCAGGCCGCCCCCGCCACGGCCGGGTCGACCGGGCCGCCGACCGGACCGGCCGCGCGCAGCAGCCGGCCCCAGGCGGCGGGCGGGACGTCGACCGACCGGTCCACGCCGCCGAGCGCGCGCAGCACCGGGAGGTCCAGGCCGACCAGGGCCGCGGGCGGAGGCGGCAGCAGCCGGACGAGCGCCGGTTCGGCGCCGGGCAGCGCGAACGGGTGGTCCGCGCCGAGCCCGGCCCGGTCCCGCAGCCACCACGCGGTGTAGGAGGGCGCGCTGCCCGGTCCGTCCGGCGAGCGCACCGGGTCGAGCAGGGCGCGGCGCAGCGGTCCGGGACGGGACAGCCGGGCGAGCGCAGCCGGCCACGCCTGCAGATCCACCGCGTCCAGGTCGGCGACGGCCACGACCTCCTCGACGCTCGCGCCCTCGCCGAGGTCGGCGGCGAGCAGCTCCAGGTACTCGTCCCAGCCGTCCAGCGAGTCCGCCACCAGCTCCGCCGCGGGGTCCTGCGCGCCGAGCAGCGCACCTCCGCCCGGGGTGGCGACCACGTCCGGCACCCGGAGCGCCACCAGGTCCGCGCGCACGCCGACCGCCACCAGGGCCGCGCTCCCCCACCGGTCCAGCTCGTCCGGGTGCACCGGGGCCAGGACCCGCGGGTCGAGCAGCCGGGCCGCCACCGACCCGGGCAGCACCAGGCCGTGCGCCGGGGTGGGCTCGCCGTCCGCAGCACGCAGGGTGAGCAGGCCGAAGACCGCGCGCCCGGGATCGATCGGCTCCGGGTCCGCAGGCATCCCGGCCCCCGGTGCGGCGGTGCCCGTCTCGTCGGTGCTCGGCAGCAGCAGCTCGGACTCGTCGGGCCCGCGGTCGGTCGCCGCGGCGACCAGCGACAGGACGGCCGCCGTCACCTCGTCCGCGAGGTCGAGGTCGTCCTCGTCGGCCTGGTCCAGCACCGCCTGACGCACCCCGGGGTGCCGGAGCAGGGTCACCGGGTCCGCGAGCTCCGCGCCCAGCCGTTCCAGCACCGGGTCGGCGGCCGCGGGATCGACCATCCGGACGCCCCAGCGGCCGAGCACCGCCACGGCATCGGCACCCGGTGCGGCGTCGGGTCCGGCGGCCGCACGCCCGGGGAGCAGCAGCCCGCGGGCCCCGCGCACGACGCGCCCGTCGGCCAGCGGCACCGGCAGGGCGGCCAGCGCCTCGCGCGCCACCGGGTCGGCCAGCACGGGGGCCAGGGCCGCGTACAGCTCGCGCCAGCGGCTCGGGGGCACACCCGCCGCGGCCGGCAGCTCGTCCACCACGTCGGCGAGCTCGCGCACCTCGACCCCGAGGGTCCGGGCCGCCGCGAGCCCACCGGGCGGCAGCAGCACCAGTCCGGTCAGCCACGGCGCGAGCGCCCGGGACAGCGGGCCCTCGTCGCCCGCCAGCGCGACCGCCCGGTATGGCGCGACCAGTCGGGCAGCGGCGGGCGCGGGACGGACGACGGTCGACCGGTCGGCGGTGCCCGGACCGGTCCCCGCACCGCGACCGTCGGTCCGATCGGTCCCGGGCACGGGATCGCGCTCTCGGCCGGGGCCGGCCGCCGGGTCGGGGCCACGGCGAGACGTCGGGTCGAGGTCGAGCACCAGGTCCGCCACGTCGCTCAGGCCGGGCTCGCTGCCCGGCCCCGCACCGGTGGCCGTCGGCAGGAGAGGCGTGCGGGACAGCACCTCGACCAGGCGTTCACGCAGGGCACCGTCGAGCGCGCCGGCGGGCAGGCCGCGCGGCACCAGGAGCAGCGCGTCCGCCCCGTCCTGCGCCCGCTGCTCGGCGAGCCGGGCGTAGAGCTCGGCGGCCGCGTCCAGCAGCGCGTCGGTGGCCGGGCCGGTGGCGACGTGCCGGCGGGTGGCGTCCAGCGGAAGCGTGCCGACCAGCAGCGCGGGCAGGTCGAGCGGGTCGTCGGTCGGTGTCGGCGCGTGCACGACACGCTCCCAGCCGGCGCCGTCGCGGGGCAGCGCCCAGGTCAGCCGCCAGGCACGTCGGGCCCGTTCCTCGACCGGCCGACCGGCCAGCAGCACCGGGTCCAGCTCGCCCTCGGCCGTCAGCCGGTGCCAGCGTCGGTCCACGTCGGCCAGCCGACGGCGGTGGTCGGCCAGGTCGTCCTCGACCACGATCTCGGTCAGGGCCGGCAGCGCCAGCAGCAGGGTGTCGCCGACCTGCCGCAGCATCGCCCGCACCTGCTCGGTCGCGGCGTCGTCCCGCAGCGTCAGCACGACCGCGGTGTCGTAGCCCTCGGGCGGGCGGCCCTCGGCGGGGCGCGGCAGCCGGAGCGCGGGCAGCGAGCCCTCCCGCCGGGCGACCTCGGCGGCGAGCCGGGGCTCGGCGGCGGCCGGCGCGAGCAGGTCCCGCAGGGTCTCTGCGAGGGAGAACCGCACGGCGCCGCTGGTGGAGCGCACCTGCACCTCGTCCGCCACGGACCGGACCGCGGCGAACCCGACCCCGAACCGGCCCACCAGGGCGGGTGCGGCAGGTCGGCTGCTGCGCGCGCCCGGACCTGGGACGGAGCCGGACGTACCGAGGACGAGGGCAGCCGGCCCGGCGGTGGACGGGTCGCGGTCCCGCGAGGCGGAGGCGCGCATCGTCGCCAGCGAGGCCACGTCGGCGGCGTCCAGCGGGGCACCCGTGTTGGCCGCGACCAGCACCGCCCCGAGCGCGCGGCCGGCGGCGGGACCGGACCCGGCGTCGTCGGGGTCCGGACCCGGGCCGGCCGCGGTCAGCCGGAGCAGCAGCCGACCGGGCACCCCGGCCCGCGCGGCGGCGTCGGCGGCGTTCTGGGCGAGCTCGACCACCACCCGGTCGCGGTAGTAGCCGCGGGCGTGGTCCTCCTCGGTGTTCGCGTCCTCCCGCAGGCGAGCGGGGTCGGCGCGCCACGTCTCCAGCACCCGGTCGCGCAGCGCGCGCGTGCCGAAGACGTCGGCGGTCACGGCTCCGGCTGCGGCGCGGGGGCCTTGTCGGCGGGATCGAGGATCGAGGCCAGCGCCTCGGCGACGGCCTGGTCGGCCGGCACGTTCGCGGTCACGTCGACCAGCAGCTCGTCCACCAGGGCCGACGGCTCCGGCCACTCGGACGGCCGCGGCTCGACGTCGGTCTCGGAGTGCCCGCCGCAGCCGTGCTCCAGCGCGACGACCTTGCCGTCGTCCGGCGACCACTCGTTGGCGCACACGCCGAACACCGTGCCGAGCGGGCCGGACAGCGGGATGATGAAGCCGCAGGTCATGCAGTCCTCGGCCGAGGCCACGGAGCCGGCGCCGGCCGGGCCCTGCTTGCCGCGGAACCAGCGCTCGGCGGCCTGGTCGATGCCGGCCGGCGAGAGGACGCGGTTCCGGGCCAGGGCAAGCTCGTCGATCGCGACCTCGTCCAGCTCCGGGTCACCGGTGGGCGTCCAGCCCGGCTCCAGGCGCGGGTCGTCGGCCTTGAACGGCAGCACGTCGCCGGGTCCGACGTCCCCCGGGCGCAGGCGCTGGTCCCACGGCAGCCACGGCGGCGCGAGCACCGCGTCGTCGCCGGGCAGCAGCACGGCCTCGCACACGGTGGCGGTGCGGGCACGCGGCACCCGGGACAGGGTGACGGTCCAGACCCAGCCGCGGTAGCCGCGCGCGGTGCAGGCGAACCGGTGCGAGACGAGCCGGTCCGCCTCCAGGGTGGTGCCGAGGTGCTCGCCGACGTGCTCGGGCCGCTCGGCCAGCTCGACGGCCGCGTCGCGGGCGAGGTCGACCGCGGCGCGGAGCACGGCGTCCTGGGTGAGGGTTGCCATGTCAGGCCTCGAGGTCGTCGGCGACGGCGCGCAGCAGCGTGGCCACCTGGGACGCGCGCGCCTTGTCGGGGTAGCGGCCACGACGCAGGTCGTTGCCGACCCGGTCGAGCACCTTGATCAGGTCCTCCACGATCACCGCCATGTCGTCCACCGGCTTGCGGGACGGACGCGCGGCGGTGGGCACCGGGTCGAGCAGCTTGACCGAGAGCGCCTGCGGGCCCCGGCGGCCGTCGGCGACGCCGAAGTCCACCCGGGTGCCGGGCTTGGGCGACCCGATGCCCGCGGGCAGCGCGGACGTGTGCAGGAAGACCTCGGTGCCGTCGTCGGCGGCGATGAAGCCGAATCCGCGATCGGTGTCGAACCACTTGACCTTGCCGGTGGGCACTGCGAACCCCAGGGTCTCGTCGGGATGCGGGCCTGCGAGGCCGAGCACCCGGCGGGGTCGCGGCACCGCGTGCCCGCGGCACGTCGTACTCCACCAGGCTACCGGTCGGGACGGCCTGCCGCTCCCGCCGACCGGCGCTGCGGACCGGTGCGGTGCCGACGCGCGCGACGGCGGCCGGCTGCCCCCGTCGGCACAGGTCGGCACAGGGAGCGACCGGGCGGCTCAGCCGAGCGCGACCTCGTCGTCCAGCTCGCCCCGCAGCGCCTGCAGCCGGGACGCCGGCTGGTAGACGGTGGCCAGCAGCGCGCGGGCCTCCCGGAGCGCGGACAGGTACACCAGCGAGACGTGCAGAGCCGAGAACGGCTCGTGGATCGACGGCACGGTCTCGGTGGTGATCGCGTCCAGGTAGGCGTCCAGCACGTCGCAGGCCGCGACCACCCGGTGGCTGGGCCGGGACCGGTGCAGCTCGGGGTCCAGGTCGGCCACCGGCACGTCGAGCAGCCCGGAGACGATCCGGACCAGCGCCTCGGTAGATGCCTCCAGCGGGTCCTGCGGCGCCAGGATCTCAGCGGCCCGGGTGCGGGCCAGCGCCATCAGCGGGATCTCGTCGTCGTGGTGCCCGGCGGTGGCCAGCACCTCGAGCACCAGCATGGCGCGGAACCGTTCCCGGCCGAGCAGCACCAGCGCCTGGTGCAGGTTGCGCACCGTGCGGCCGGCCCCGGAGACGGAGTTGACGATCCGGAACACCTTGAGCGCGATCGCCGGGTCGGCGGCGGTCAGCCGCGCCAGGCGGCGGTACGACACCTGCGGATCGCCGAGCTGCACCAGCAGCCGGCCGGCCACCATGGCGTGGTGCGCGAGCGCCGGGCGGGTCAGCACGGTCGGCCGGCGGAAGTGGTAGCCCTGGAACAGGTCGAAGCCCGCGTCCTGCGCGGCGAGGAACGCATCCTCGTCCTCGACGTGCTCGGCGACCAGCGCGGCGTGCGGCGCGGCGACCCGCAGCGCGGCGGCGAACGCCGCGAGCCCGTCCCCGAGGTCGGTCATGTCGACCTTGACGTAGTCGCACTGCTGCAGCAGCGTCCAGCGGGCGTCGCCCGGCACGAAGTCGTCCAGCGCGATGCCGAAGCCGAGCAGCCGCAGCCGGTCCAGGCCGGCCACCACCTGCTCGTCCGCCGGGACGTGCTCCAGCACCTCCAGCACCACGCGGTGCGGGTCGAGGGCCACCGGCAGCTCGTCCACGATGAACGAGCGCGGGACGTTGACGAACAGGTCGCCGTTGCCGGCCAGGTCCTCGACACCGAACTCGGTGAGCGTCGCCGCGATCACCGTCGCGGTGGCTCGGTTGTCGTCCACGCCGGGACGCACCCCGGACTCCTCGGCGTCGGCGGAGGCGCGGAACAGCAGCTCGTGCCCGATCGGGCGGCTCAGGACGTCGTAGATCCCCTGGCGCGCCACGCACACCTCGTGCGTCGCGCTGGGCAGGTGCCCGGCGGTGATGCCGCCCATGCGGAGCCTCCGCCTCGATCGCGCGCCCGGTGGACGCCGAGTCGCGTCCGCTACTTCCATCGGCAGAAGCACGTCGGACCTGAGCCCTCGCGCGCGGGCGAGACGCGCGCGGGCGGACCGGGGACGGGCGTCGGGAGGGGGGCACCGGGGCGCACCGCGCAGCACGCTCCCAGCACGTGCCGCGCACGCACAGACCTGCCACAGCCACTACTCAGAGGACGCAGTCCGACCTCTCCTCTCCGCCCCGCAGGCACGCATCTCCCTCACGAGCCCTTGCCGGGGCTGCTGCGGCCGGTCCAGCGAGTCCGGCGTGCGGTTCAACCGGCCGTCGGCAGGGAGCTGATCAGGAGGTTCATGACGAGAGCACGGCTCGGTCGCGTCGTCGGGGCAATCGGTGCCTCGGCACGGCCGGCGACGTCGATGGCGGTTCTCGCCCCGGCCGCCGAGGCAGACCCGCGGTGCAGCACCCACAGCCACACGCACGGAGCGGCGTGGTGGCAGTGGACGGACGACCGCCCGGGACGGTCGGCCAGCCGGTCCTGCCCGGGCAAGACGGAGTACCGGCACACCAGCGCGGATCCGAAGAGCTGCGGCTGAGCGGTGGCTGCGGTGGTGAGGGAGGCGCGGCCGGTCGGTGCCTTCCGCGCCGCCGCAGCCGGTGACGGGAGGGGCAGGGCATGACGAACCACCCGGGGCGGGCCCTGCGAGGCCCCGTCCGGATCGTCGTGGTCGGAGCAGCCGTCGGCATGGTTCTGGGCGGTTGCGCCGCTGCGCAGCCCGACGACCACCGGAGCGCGGACGTGGAGACGGCTGCGGCGACGGATGTCGCGACCTGGGTCGCCGACCCCGCATGGCAGGCGTGCGCCGACGAGAACGCCGTGATGCCGGACGGCGAGAGCATCGTCGACACCGAGGCGGAGCGGGAGGGCCAGCGCCAGCTGCGCGCCTACGGCCAGTGCTCGTTCGAGAGGGGTCCGGAGCAGTTCGATCCGGACGATCCGGAGTACCGCACCTCGTACGACCTCGCCTACGGCATCAGCTGGGGCGAGGACGAGCCGAGCGGAGACCCGCTCGCGCCCTGGCCCGGGAAGGAGGACCTCGGATGGGGCCGACCCGCCCGCACCTCCCACGTGCCGTTGCCGCGGGCGTGCTCGCCGTCCAGCTCCTGACCTCCTGCGGCGGCGTGGCGGAGACCGGGACCGGCGCGCCGTCCCCCACGACCACGTACGCGAGCAGACCGCTCGAGCCGTACCTTCCGCTGTACGCGATGTCGACCGATGCGCAGCGGGTGATCTCGCCGGCGGCGCAGGAGCTGATGGCGGGCTGCATGGAGGAGCAGGGGTTCACCTACGACCAGCCCTACCAGCCGGACGCCGCGGTGCTGCCGCCGCTCGGCGATCTCACTCCGGTGCGCTGGGCCGAGCTGTACGGCTATGGCATCGCCGCGTTCGACCGGCCCGAGGCCGGCACGACGGTCGAGCGCAGCGCCGCCGGGCTGTTCACGGCGATCGACCCGGTGCACGAGCAGGCCTCCTCGGCAGCGGCAACCGCGGCGTTGAACGACGAGACCCGGGCGGGCCTGCTCGCGGCGGAGATCGCGCTCGCGGTCGCCGACGCCACCTGCCAGACCGCGCTGGACCACCCCGCCCGGACCGACCAGATCGTCTGGGCGGCCGAGGCCGTCCTGGTCGCGGAGCGCCGGGCAGGGCTCGAGGCGCTCATCGCCTCGGGAGGTGACCCCGCTCGCGCTCGCGCTCAGCCCTGCGCCAGCCGGTCCAGCGCCAGCGCAGCGAGCACCGCCGGGCCGACCGCGAGCGCCTCGTCGGCGAACCGGGCCTGCGCCGAGTGGTTGTACGCGGCGGTCGTGGGATCCTGCCCGACCGGGGTGGCACCGAGGCCGAGGTACGTGCCGGGCACCTGCTCCAGCACGTAGGAGAAGTCCTCGGCGCCCGAGATCGGCTGCGGCGCGGTGAAGTAGCCCTGGTCGCCGAACAGGCCTCGGGCGAGGGCGGCGGCGCGGTCCACCTCCTCCGGCCGGTTCACGGTCACCGGGTAGCCGCGCCGGTAGTCGACCGTGACGGTCAGCCCGTGCGCAGCGGCGATCCCCTCGCACACCCGGGCGAACCGCTCGGGTGCCACAGCGTGCGCGGCCTCGGAGAACGAGCGCACGGTGGCCTCCAGCCGGGCCGAGCCGGGGATCACGTTGTCGGTGGTGCCGGCGTGGATCGAGCCGACCGTGACCACCACCGGGTCGAAGGCGTCGAACTGGCGGGTGACCATCGACTGCAGCGCCAGCACGATCTCGGCGGCCACCGGCACCGGGTCCAGCGCGAGGTGCGGCATCGAGCCGTGCCCGCCGCGCCCGTGCACCGTGACGTGCACCGTGTCCGCGGCGGCGAGCATGGTGCCGGGACGGCTGGTGACCAGCCCGGCAGGCAGCATCGCGGACATCACGTGCAACCCGTAGGCGGCGACCACGCGCTCCCCCGCGGCGTCCAGCACGCCCTCCTCGATCATCAGCCGGGCGCCGTGGTCGCCCTCCTCGCCGGGCTGGAACATCAGCACCACCGAGCCGGCGAACGTGTCCCGACGGTCGGCGAGCAGGCGGGCGGCCCCGACCAGACCGGCGACGTGCAGGTCGTGCCCGCAGGCGTGCATCACGCCGGGGTTCTCGCTGGCGAACGCCTCCCCGGAGTCCTCGGTGACCGGCAGGGCGTCCATGTCGCCGCGCAGCAGCACCGCGGGCCCGGGTGCTCCGCCGCGCAGCACGGCCACCACCGAGGACAGGCCGGTGCCGGTGGCGACCTCCAGGCCGAGCGGCTGCAGCGCGTCCAGCACCAGGCGCTGGGTGCGCGGCAGGTCCAGACCGACCTCGGGGGTCCGGTGCAGCGCGTGGCGCAGCGCGACGACATCGGGGAGCTGGGTCCGGGCGTCGGCGCGCAGGCCGGTGAGAACGGTCGGATCGAGCATCACGCCTCCGGGAGGGTCGGGGCGGGGGCGGCCCCCGCCGGCGCGGCGGCCCCGACGCGGGTCCCCGCCAGGGTGTCGACGGGGTACATCAGCCGCTCCGAGACCAGCCAGGAGCCCACCGCCGAGATCGCCAGACCGATCCCGGCGTACACCGGCACCAGCCGCAGCGCATCGATCGAGATCAGCCACTCCGCCACGAACAGGAACGTACCCCCGAACACCGCGATCGCGGCACCCGCCGGCACCCCCAGCCCGACCGCGCGGACCGGCACCGGGAACAGCCGAGCCCCGGCGACGGGTGTCACGCCGAGCTGCAGCCCGATGCAGGTGGTGAACAGCGGAGCGGCCACCAGGTAGGGCAGCACGCCCGAGGCCAGCCCGAGCATCAGCGGCACCACCAGCAGCGCGGCGGCGGTGAAGCCGATCCGGATCATCAGCAGCGGCCCGAACCGGTCCGCGAGGAACCCGGACGCGATCATCGCGACCAGCAGGCAGATCAGCGCCACGGTGTGCTGGGAGGTCGCGGCCGCCTCGGTGTAGTAGCCGGTGTGCCCGGCGAACTCCGGCAGGTAGACGCTGCCGAAGTACACGCCCATGGTGGAGCCGATGGTCAGCATGAAGGCCAGCACCATCCGTCCGGCGTGCCGGCGCAGCAACGGGCCGACCGGCTCCGCACCCGCCGCGCGCACCCGCTCGAACACCGCCGACTCCGGCACGCCGCGCCGGATCCACAGCGCCAGCAGCCCGCAGACCGCGGCGATCCCGAACGCGATCCGCCAGCCACCGGCCTCCACGCCGTCCTGCCCGAGCGCACCGAGCAGCACCGCCAGCACGACGGTGGCCGCCAGGGTGCCGAGCGCGTCGCCGGAGTACGCGAACGCGCCGTACCGGTGCCGCCGCTCCGGCGGAGCCACCTCCACCACGTAGGTGGCGGCGGTCGCGACCTCGCCGCCCATCGCGATGCCCTGCAGCAGCCGCGCCGCCACCACGACCACCGCGGCCCACCCGCCCGCGACCGCGTAGGTCGGCGCCAGCGCGATCGTCGCCGAGCCGACCGCGATCAGGCTCACCGACACCAGCAGGCCGGTCCGCCGGCCACGGGTGTCGGTGATCCGGCCCATCACGAAGCTGCCGATCGGCCGTGCGACGAAGCCGACCGCGAACACCACGTACGCGCCGAGCACCTGGGTGACCCGGTCCGCGCCGGGAAAGATCTGCCCGGCGAAGTACGGCGCGAGCAGCCCGTAGACCGTCCAGTCCAGCGACTCCACGAAGATCCCGGCCGTGCTGGCCACGACCACCCTGCTGCGCATCCTCGCCACCGGTGAACCTCCTGGTCGCGGGCCTGGAACCGGCCCGTGCTGCTGTCGGGGGCCATCCTGGCCTCTCGGTGTTTCCGCGGCGTGACCGTACCCGGTCCACCGGTGGGCCGGAGACGACCCCGCGCCGCGCCGCGCGGTGCACCGTCGGGCTCCGCCGGCAGCGATCGCCGCCCCGGACGCTGGACCCGCTGCGTATCGTGGTGCGGATGGCCACCTTCAGCGAGCACCTGCGGGGCAGGTCGGACGACGAGCTGGTGGACCTGCTGCTCCGGCGGCCGGACCTCGCGCACCCCTCGCCGGCCACGCTCACCTCGCTCGCGGCCCGCGCGACCAGCCGGCCGAGCCTGGAACGCGCGCTGGCCGGCGTGGACGCCGCCGTGCTGCAGGCGCTGGAGTCCGTGGTCGCGCTGCTGGCGGAGCCGGGCCGCGCCGCCGATCCCGACGCCGGGGTGCGGACCCGGGACGTGGCCGTCGCGGTCGGGGCGAGCGGCCGGGCGGACGTGGCCGAGGTGCGGGCCGCCCTCGCCACCGCCACCGCGCTGGCCCTGCTGCACCCGGTGGCCGGGCGGGTCGACGACCCCGTGCTGCGTCCGGCCCCCGGGCTGGGCGAGCTGCTCGGCCCCTACCCCGCCGGCCTCGCCCCGGTGCCCACGCCGCGGGCCGGGGCGGTGGTGCGTCCGGGCGCACGACGCGCCGCCGAGGGCAGCACCGTCTCCGAGCAGCTGGCCGCCACCGGTCCCGCAGGCCTCGCGGTGCTCGACGCCCTGGTCTGGGGCCCACCGGTCGGCGTACTGCCCGGCCCCGGTGCCACCGCCGAGGCCGTCGCCGACCTGCTGTCCCGGGGCCTGCTCACCCGGCCGGACGCCCGCCACGTGCTGCTGCCCCGAGCCGTCGCCCTGGTGCTGCGGGACGGCCGCACCCACCCCGCCCCCGCGCACCGGCCGGCCGCCACCGCGGCACCGGTGCACGAGGCTGCCCTGGTCGCCGCCGAGCAGGCCGGCGCCGCTGAGCGCGTGGTCCGGCTGCTGGCCACGCTGCTCCGCACCTGGGAGCGCACGCCGCCCCCGGTGCTCCGGGCCGGCGGGCTCGGCGTCCGGGACCTGCGCAGGGCCGCCCAGGCGCTGGAGGTCACCGAGGCCGAGGCCGCCCTCGTGGTCGAGCTCGCCGGGATCGGCGGCCTGGTCCGGGACGACGGCGAGGAGCGACCCGCCTTTCTGCCGACGACGGCCGCCGACGAGTGGGCCGCCCTCGACCTGCCGCACCGGTGGGCACGGCTGGCGACCTGGTGGGCGGGCTCGAACCGCGCCGCCTGGCTGGTCGGCGAGCGGGACGAGCGTGCAGCGGTGCGGGCCGCTCTGGGCACCGAGGTGGTCCGGGGATGGGCGCCTCGGCTGCGGCGCAGCGTGCTCGACGTGCTGGCCGAGGCCCCCGAGGGCACGGCGCTGGACGCCGCCGGGGTGGTCGAGGCGCTGACCTGGCGCACGCCGCGGGCCGTGCCGCCGGCCGACGCGGTGGCCGGGGTGCTGCGCGAGGCCGCCTGGCTGGGTGTCACCGGGGCGGGGGCGCTCGCGCCGGCGGGCCGGCTGCTGGTCGGCGCGGACGTGCGGGCCGGGGCTGCCGGTCCTGCCGGTGCGGGGGCCGTGCCCCGGTCGGGGACGGTGCGCGGGACGGGATCCGAGGCCGGGGCGGAGGGCGTCGAGGGCGCGCTCGCCGCCGCTCTCGGCGTGGCGCTCCCGCCGGCGGTGGACGACCTGCTGCTGCAGGGCGACCTCACCGGCATCGTGCCCGGTCGTCCGTCCGCCCGGCTGGCGGCCCTGCTGGACTCCGCCGCACGGGAGGAGTCGCGCGGCGGTGCGGTGACGGTGCGGTTCACGCCCGAGTCGGTGCGGGGTGCGCTGGACGCCGGCGCCACCGCCGACTCCCTGCTGGCCGACCTCGCCCGGCACGCCCGCGGCGGGGTTCCGCAGCCGCTGGAGTACCTGGTCCGGGACGCCGCTCGGCGGCACGGCCGGCTGCGCGGCGGCAGCGTGGCGAGCTACGTGCGGACCGAGGACCCGGCGCTGCTGGCCGGGCTGGCCGAGGACCCCCGGCACGCCGTGCTCGGCCTGATCCGGCTGGCCCCGACCGTGCTGGCCGCCCAGGCGCCGCTCGGCGAGCTGCTGGCGGCGCTGCGGGCGCACGGGCTGGCCCCGGTCGCCGAGACGCCGGACGGTCAAGTTCTGCATGCCGCGCCGCTGGTCCGCCGGGTCACGGCGGTCCACCGTCGACGCGGGGAGGACCCGACGGCCGGACGCGGCCCGGTGCCGGCCGCCGACCGGGCCGCCGCTCTCGTCGGGGCGCTCCGCCGGGCGGAGGAGGCGCGCTCGCTGCCGACCGCGGGGGGCAGGGACGGGACGGGCAGGGACGGGACGACCACGGCGGGCGCGGCCGCGTCGGGCACGGCCGCGTCGGCACGGTCGAGCAGCACGGCACCGTCGAGCAGCACGGCACCGTCGAGCGCCGCGGGCACCGTCGCGGCCGACGCGCGCCCGACGGGCCGGGGCCGGAGCGCCGGCGCGCCGCCCCGCCCCGCGACCTCCCCGGCGGCGGCCCTGCGGGGAACAGCCGACCCCGGCGAGGCGTTGGGCCTGCTGCGCGAGGCGGCGGCGGACCGCGCGGAGGTGTGGCTCGAGATGGTCGGCTCGCGCGGCTCGCTGGAACGGCGCCGGGTGCGCCCGGTGCACGTGGAGGCGGGGCGCGTGCGCGTCGTCGACACCGCCCGGGACGCCGAGATCGTCGTCGCGGCGCACCGGGTCGCCTCGGTCGCCCTGATCGACCAGCACGCCCCGACCACCAGCACCAGCACCGACCAGGACCCCACCCCCGACCACCGAGCGTCCTCCCCCGCGCGAACGGACCCCGCATGAACCCGATCCACCCCGGCGCACACCGCGCACCCGACCCCGCGGAGACCCTCCGATGATCGACGGACCGCTGATCGTGCAGAGCGACAAGACCCTGCTGCTGGAGGTGGACCACGAGCGGGCCGAGGCGTGCCGCCGTGCTGTCGCCCCGTTCGCGGAGCTGGAGCGCGCCCCGGAGCACGTGCACACCTACCGGCTGACCCCGCTCGGGCTGTGGAACGCCCGCGCCGCCGGCCACGATGCCGAGCAGGTCGTGAACACCCTGCTGGAGTACTCCCGCTACCCGGTGCCGCACGCGCTGCTGGTGGACGTCGCGGAGACCATGTCCCGCTACGGCCGGCTGCAGCTCGTCGCGCACCCGGTGCACGGCCTGGTGCTGCACGCCCTGGACGGTGCCGTGCTGGCCGAGGTGCTGCGGTCCAAGCGCACCGCCGGCCTGGTGGGCGAGCGGATCGACAGCACCGACGTGGTGGTGCACCCCTCGCAGCGCGGCACGCTCAAGCAGGCGCTGCTCAAGCTCGGCTGGCCCGCCGAGGATCTGGCCGGCTACGTCGACGGCGAGGCGCACCCGATCGACCTGGACACCTCCGGCGAGTCCGACCCCGCCGCCGACGGCAGCCCGCGGCCGTGGTCGCTGCGCCCCTACCAGGCCGAGGCCGCGGACGGCTTCTGGCACGGCGGCTCCGGCGTCGTCGTGCTGCCGTGCGGTGCCGGCAAGACGCTGGTCGGCGCCGCCGCGATGGCCCGGTCGAAGACCACCACGCTGATCCTGGTCACCAACACCGTCTCCGCCCGGCAGTGGCGGGACGAGCTGATCCGGCGCACCACGCTGACCCCGGACGAGATCGGCGAGTACTCCGGCTCCCGCAAGGAGATCCGCCCGGTCACCATCGCCACCTACCAGGTGCTCACGCTGCGCCGGAAGGGCGAGTACCCGCACCTGGAGCTGCTGGACGCCCGCGACTGGGGCCTGATCCTCTACGACGAGGTGCACCTGCTGCCGGCGCCGATCTTCCGGATGACCGCCGATCTGCAGGCCCGCCGCCGGCTCGGCCTGACCGCGACCCTGGTGCGCGAGGACGGCCGGGAGGACGAGGTGTTCTCCCTGATCGGCCCGAAGCGGTACGACGCCCCGTGGAAGGACATCGAGGCGCAGGGCTACATCGCCCCGGCCGACTGCGTGGAGGTCCGCCTCACGCTGCCCGACCGCGACCGGATGCTCTACGCCACCGCGGAGCCGGAGGACCGGTACCGGCTGGCCGCGAGCGCCCCGGGCAAGACCGCCGTGGTGCGGCACCTGGTCGCGAAGCACGCCGGCGAGCCCACCCTGGTGATCGGCCAGTACCTCGACCAGCTGGAGGAGCTCGCGGACGACCTCGACGCACCGGTGATCACCGGTGCCACCACGGTGCCCGAGCGGCAGCGGCTGTTCGACGCTTTCCGCTCCGGTGAGATCAGCACCCTGGTGGTCTCCAAGGTGGCGAACTTCTCCATCGACCTGCCGGAGGCGTCGGTCGCGATCCAGATCTCGGGGTCCTTCGGCTCCCGGCAGGAGGAGGCCCAGCGGCTCGGTCGGCTGCTGCGGCCCAAGGTGGACGGGCGCACCGCGCACTTCTACGCCGTGGTCGCCCGGGACACCGTGGACCAGGACTTCGCCGCGCACCGGCAGCGTTTCCTGGCCGAGCAGGGCTACGCGTACCGCATCGTGGACGCCGAGGACCTGGAGCAGGCGAACGAGGAGCAGCCCTGACCGGCACCGGCGTGGGAACCTCGCGGCGACCCGCGGCGTTGCGACGGGTACCTGCCCTGAGAAAGGATCAACGGGTGTCGTCGTCGCTACGTGGTCTCTCGCTCCTCGTCCCGCTCGCCCTCGGCGTGCCCCTGCTGGTCGGCGCCGCACCGGCGTCCGCACCCGCCGACCCGTCCGTCGAGGTCGCCGCGGCGCGGACGGTGGCGCTGCCGGCCACGAGCTCGCCGACGCTGACCGGCGAGCTCACCGACCTCGCCGACGTGCTCAGCACCGGCGACGAGACCACGATCCAGGCCGCGCAGGACGAGCTGGCCGCCGACACCCGGATGCAGCTCTACGTCGTGTACGTGGACAGCTTCGACTCGGTCGCGCCGGCCACCTGGTCCACCGCCACCCGGGACGCCTCCGGCCTCGGCTCCGAGGACCTGCTGCTCGCGGTGGCCGTCGAGGACCGGCTGTACTACCTGTCGCCCTCGTCCACCACCGACCTGACGACGTCCCAGCTGGACGACGTCGCCAGTGCCGTCGAGGACGACCTGCGCAGCAGCGACTGGGCCGGCGCCGCGGTCACCGCCGCCGACAGCGCCCGCGAGGCCGCCACCAGCAGCGGCTCCTCGGCCGGGAGCACCGGCACCTCCGGCGGCTCCGCCCTCGGTTGGATCTTCCTGGTCGGCCTGGTGCTGATCGCCGCCTTCGCCGGGATCGGCTGGCTGAGCTCCCGCCGCCGCTCGACCCAGCGCGTCGGTGCCGGCGGCGGACGCACCCCTGTCCCCGGTGGTCCTGCGGGCGACCTGGCCGCGCTGCCCACCGCCGAGCTGGATCGCCGGTCCGCGTCCGCGCTGGTCGGCATCGACGACGCGCTGCGCTCCTCGGAGCAGGAGCTCGGCTTCGCCCAGGCCCAGTTCGGCCCGGACGCCACCCGGGAGTTCGAGCAGGTGCTCGCCCGCGCCAAGGACCAGATCACCGAGGCGTTCCGCCTGCGGCAGACCCTGGACGACGACATCCCGGACACCGACCCGCAGATCCGCGACACCGCCACCCGGATCCTGCAGACCGTCGCGAGCGTGTCGAACGCGCTGGACGCCCAGAAGGAGTCGTTCGACCGGCTGCGGGACATGGAGTCGCGCGTGGACGATGCCCTCGCCGCGCACGCACGCACCGCCGACACCCAGCGGGCCCGCGTGGCCGCCGCACGCAGCACGCTGGCCGGCCTCGCCGCCACCTACCCGGCCACCGCCCTCACCTCCGTGCAGGCCAACCCGGACCAGGCCGACGCGCTGCTGGTCGAGATCGGCACCGCTCTCGACCAGGGCCGGGCCGCGAGCGCGAGCGGCGACCGGGCGCTGGCGGTCCGGTACGCACGCGCCGCCGAGGAGGCGCTCGGCCAGGTCGGCACCCTGCTGGACTCCGTGGACCGCGCCGGCACCGAGCTCGCCACCATCGGCGCCCGGCTGGACGCGGGAGCGGCCTCGATCAGCTCCGACATCGCCGACGCCGACCGGCTGGCCCCGCAGCACCCGGAGATCTCCGCCCGCGCGCAGGACGCCCGCGCCGCCGTGGAGACCGCTCGGGTGGCCCGCACCGGCGCCGGCGACCCGTTGGCCGCCCTGCGCGGGCTCACCGCGGCGGAGGCTGCCCTGGACGCCGCACTGGCCCCGCTGCGCGAGCAGCAGGACCGCGCCCAGCGCGCCCTGGTGCTGCTCGACCAGACCCTCGGGCGCGTGGACTCAGCGGTCCGCGGCACCACCGACTACATCGAGACCCGGCGTGGCGCGGTCGGCCCCGAGGCCCGGACCCGGCTGGCCGAGGCCGCCCGGCTGCTCCGGCTCGCGGTGGACCAGCGGGCGAGCGACCCGCAGCAGGCCCTGACGACCGCGCAGCAGGCCGAGCGGCTGGTGCACGAGGCGCAGCAGCTCGCCCAGCGCGACGTGGACTACTCCGACCAGCAGCGGCGCGGCGGGGGCGGCGACGGCGGCATCGGGTCGCTGGGCGGCATGGTGCTCGGCGGCATCCTGATCGACTCGATCCTGCGCGGCGGCGGCGGCTTCGGCGGCGGCCACCACGGCGGGGGCGGTTTCGGCGGGGGCGGCGGCTTCGGCGGCGGCGGGGGCGGCGGTCGTGGTGGCGGCTTCGGCGGGGGCGGCGGAGGCGGCGGGCGCGGGGGCGGCTTCTAGGGCCGGGCCGGTCGGTACAGCATGGACTTCTTCGACGCAGGACATCGACGCAGGACACAGAGAGGCACGAGACGATGACCGAGAAGCAGAGCATCTTCGGGCGGATCACCCAGCTCGCGCGGGCGAACATCAACGCGCTGCTCGACCAGGCCGAGGACCCGCAGAAGATGCTGGACCAGCTCGTGCGCGACTACACCAGCTCGATCGCCGAGGCGGAGAAGGCCATCGCGCAGACGATCGGCAACCTGCGGCTCGCCGAGCAGGACTACAACGAGGACGTCACCGCGGCCCGCGAGTGGGGCGCCAAGGCCCTCGCCGCCTCGGCCCGCGCCGACCAGTACCGCACCGCCGGGGACGCGGCGAACGCCGACAAGTTCGACAACCTCGCCAAGGTCGCCCTCGGCAAGCAGATCACCGCCGAGGGCGAGGTCCGCGACGCCGAGCCGCTGATCGCCTCGCAGCGCGACACGGTCGAGAAGCTGAAGTCCGGGCTCGCCCAGATGAAGGACAAGCTCGGCCAGCTCAAGCAGCGCCGCGACACCCTGGTCGCCCGGCAGAAGTCGGCCCAGGCCCAGCAGACCGTGCAGACCGCGATCAGCTCGATCAACGTGCTCGACCCGACCAGCGAGATCTCCCGGTTCGAGGAGAAGGTCCGCCGCGAGGAGGCGCTCGCGATGGGTCAGGCCGAGCTCGCCGCGTCCACCCTGGACGCCCAGTTCGCCGAGCTGGAGACCTCGGGCGAGCAGATCGAGGTCGAGGCCCGCCTGGCGGCCCTCAAGGCCGGTGCGGCCCCCGCCCAGCTCGGCACCACCCCGGTCACCCCCCAGATCGAGCCCTGACCCCCACCCCGTACCCCGGTCCGCCAGGGGTCACGGGACACGCCCGCTGCGCACACCGTGAGTGCGCAGCGGGCGTGTCCCGTTCTCAGCGGGCGGCGCGCGCGACCACGAGAGTGGCGAACGTGCGGGCCAGGGTCTGGCCGGCGTGGGCGACCGCGGCATCGTGCGCCGCGACGGCGTCGTCGATCGCGGCGACCTCGGCGCGCGACCGGTCGACCGCACCGTCCTGGCCGGTGGCGGCCGTCTCGTCCGGGCGGGCGCCCTCGGCGGCGTCGACCGCCCAGGCGTGCATCAGCGCGGGCGAGGCCTCGGGGTGGAACTGCAGGCCCCAGGCGGAACCGGTCCGGAACGCCTGGTAGGGGTACATCCGCGAGGCCGCGAGCCAGGTTGCACCGCGCGGCAGGTCGACGATCGCGTCCGCGTGCATGGTCGGCATCGGGGTGCTGCGCCCCGCGGCGGCGAGCGCACCCACCAGCGGGTCGCCGGTGGCCTCGGGCCGCCAGCGGACGTCCACGATGCCCGCTTCCCGCCCGGGGGGCGCGTCCACGTGCACCCGGCCACCGGTGGCGACGGCGAGCAGCTGGGCCCCGAGGCACAGGCCCAGGGTCGGCAGGTCGGCGGCGACCGCGTCGGCCAGCAGCGCGCGGGTCGCGGTGATCCCAGGCTCGGCCTCGGCGTGCGCGGACATCCGCCCACCCAGCACCAGCAGGCCGCCCAGCGTGGCAGCGGGTGCGGCCTGCTCACCGGCCCAGGCGCGCACCAGGCGCACGTCGACGCCTTCCAGCCAGCCGGCGAACCGGTCGAGGGGGACGACCTCGTCGAGCTGGACGACGGTCAGGACGGGCGCACCCGGGGTGCTCTCGACACTCACGAGGCAGCACCGTACCCCGTGGACATGGCCGGACCCGCACCCGTTCGTCCCGGTCGGACCGCCGCCGTGGCGGGGCAGCCGTCTCACGGCTGGCCCGGGCGCGACCGGCGGACGGCCCGCGGACGGCCCCACGAACCACCCGCGAACCACCCCGAGCAGCCGGCGGACGAGGGGGGCGCGACCGGCCGACGCGGGTGGCGCGACCGGCCGACGGGAGCCGTGCGGACCGAGGGACGGGGTGCGGCGTCCGACCGCCCGGGAGCGCCACGACCGACGGCTCGCCACCGGTCCGGCCGTCCGTCCGGCCCCCGGGGCCGTACTCGGGGCACCTGCGACACGCCGGGGTGGTGCGCAGCCCGCTCCCAGGCGGCACCCAGCCGGGATGGGCACACTGGGAGGGTGACCGCCGCACCCGCACAGCCCGAGGCCCGTCTGCTGGTCGTGGACGACGAGCCGAACATCCGCGAGCTGCTCGCCACCTCGCTGCGCTTCGCCGGGTTCGAGGTGCACTCCGCCGCCGACGGCGGTGCCGCGCTGCGCCTGGCCAAGCAGGTGCAGCCCGACCTGCTGGTGCTGGACGTGATGCTGCCCGACATGGACGGCTTCACCGTCACCCGGCGGCTGCGGGACAAGGGCCAGCACATCCCGGTGCTGTTCCTCACCGCGCGGGACGACACCGCGGACAAGATCACCGGCCTGACGGTCGGCGGCGACGACTACGTGACCAAGCCGTTCAGCCTGGAGGAGGTCGTGGCGCGGATCCGGGCGATCCTGCGTCGCACCCATGTCGGCGAGCTGCCGTCGGCCAGCGTGCTCGCCTACGAGGACCTGGAGCTGGACGAGGACAGCCACGAGGTCCGTCGCGCCGGGCAGGTGGTCGACCTGTCGCCCACCGAGTTCAAGCTGCTGCGCTATCTGCTGCTCAACCCCGGCCGGGTGCTCTCCAAGGCGCAGATCCTCGACCACGTCTGGCAGTACGACTGGGGCGGCGACGCGAACATCGTCGAGTCCTACATCTCCTACCTGCGACGCAAGGTCGACCAGGTCACCGACCCGGACGGCGAGCGGGTCGCACCGCTGATCCAGACCAAGCGCGGCGTCGGCTACATGCTGCGCAAGCCGGCGGGGTCGTGAGCGGGGCGACACCCGAGCGCACCTGGCCCTCGCCGGACCAGCCGGGCACCTGGCAGGCGGACGCCGCCCCGGGGCCGACGCCCCGCCCCGCCCCGGGAGACCCCGCCGCCGATGCCCCCGACCTCGCAGCGGCGCCCGACCTCGCACAGCCGGCCGACCCCGCGGAGGTGCCCGCCGGGCACGGGCCGGCCCGGACCCCCGGCGGCCTGCTGCTCCGCATCCATCGGCTGTGGGAGCGCACCCCGCTGCTCGCCCGGCTGGTCGGCATCACCGCGGTGCTGCTGGCCACCGGCCTCGCGGTCGCTGGTGCTGCCACGACCACGCTGCTCAGCAGCTACCTGCTCACCCAGGTCGACGAGGCGCTGACCGCACAGACCCAGTCGGTCGGCGACGACATCGTGAAGGTCTACAACCAGTCGGGGAGCCTCTCGCTGCTCAGCGGCGAGAGCAACCTGCGGCTGAACGACTTCGCGCTGGAGGCCTCGATCGCGGGGTCCGTGGGCTCTGTTCCGCCCTCGACGGCGACCACCGAGGAGTACGGCGAGCCGGACCTGCCGGACCTGACCCTCGACACCGTGACCGACTACGCGACCGACCTGCACACCGTGTCCAGCAGCGTCGGGGGCGCCTCCTGGCGGGTCGCGGTCTCGCCCGTGAAGAGCGGCGAGACCGTGGTCGGCTGGGTGATCGTCGCCCAGCCGCTCGGCGAGATGCAGAGCATCGTCCGGCAGGCTGCGCTGCTGCTCTGGTCCAGCGCGGTCGCCATCCTGGTGATCGGCGTGCTGGTCGGCATCTGGGCGGTCCGACGGTCGCTGCGCCCGCTGCGCGAGATCGAGGACGTCGCCGCGACCATCGCCGCCGGCGACCTGTCCCGTCGCGTGCCCGAGGCGCCGCAGTCCACCGAGGTCGGCCGGCTCGGCTCCGCGCTGAACTCCATGCTGACCCAGATCGAGAGCGCCTTCGACGCGCGGGCTGCCTCCGAGGAGCGGATGCGGCAGTTCGTCGCGGACGCCTCGCACGAGCTGCGCACCCCGCTGGCCGCGATCCGCGGCTACGGCGAGCTGTACCGGATGGGCGCGCTGACCGAGAAGGAGCAGGTGGACGACACCCTGCGCCGGATCGAGCAGTCCGCCACCCGGATGGGCGGCCTGGTGGAGGACCTGCTGGCGCTGGCCCGGCTGGACGCGGGGCGTCCGGCGCGCACGGAGCCGGTCGACCTCGCGGTGCTGGCCACCGACGCCGCGCACGACCTGCGGGCGCTGGACCCCAGCAGGCAGGTGCGGGTCGGCCCGCTGCCCGGTGCGCGGCCAGCCGCCCCGGCGACCACGGACACCGAGGTGGACCCCCTCTTCGGTCCGACCGTGGTGCAGGGCGACGAGTCCCGGCTGCGCCAGGTGCTGGCGAACCTGATCGGCAACGTCTACCGGCACACCCCGGTCGGCAGCCCGGTCGAGATCGAGGTCGGTCGGCTCGGCGACGAGGTGGTGGTGCAGGTCCGCGACCACGGCCCCGGCATCGCGCCGGAGCACGTGCACCGGGTGTTCGAGCGGTTCTACCGGGTGGACGCCAGCCGCACACGGGACGGCAGCGGGGCGGGCGGCGGGGCCGGGCTGGGCATGGCGATCGTCGCCGCCATCATCGAGGCGCACCGCGGCCGGGTCGAGATCGTCGCGACCGAGGGCGGCGGCGCGACCATCCGGGTGCACCTGCCGGTCGACGGGGCCGGCACCGCGACCGGTGACGGGGATCACCCGGCCCAGTGAGCGGCCGGGGACGGCGCCCCCGTCGACCCGGGGCTACGATGGCGCGTCCGAGCACGGTCGTCCGTCTTTCGTGAGGCTTTGTCCATGGGCGTCTACGACGCACCACAGTGGTTGCTGTCCGCCTTCTCCCGCAGCGCGGTGGGTGCCGGGGCCACAGCCGCACCGGAGCGCATCCGCGAGGCCGGCGCCGATCTGATCGAACGGTGGACCAGCACCGGCCGGACCTATCACAACCTGCGGCACCTGACCGACGTGCTCGCCCGCGTGGACGAGCTCGCGGAGGAGACGCACGAGCCGGAGCTCGTCCGGCTGGCCGCCTGGTACCACGGCGCGGTGTTCGACGCCGCTCAGGTCGCCACCTACGCCAACCGTGGCGGCGAGGACGAGATCTCCTCGGCCCGGCTGGCCCGCGAGCAGCTGACCGACCTCGGCGTGCCGACCGCCGCGGTGGACCGCGTGCACTCCATGGTGATCGCCCTGGTGCGGCACGTGGTCGACCCGAACGACTTCGACTGCGCGGTGCTGTGCGACGCCGACCTCGCGATGCTGGCCGCCGAGCCGCAGCGGTACAAGGCGTACCTGCACGACGTCCGCGAGGAGTACGCGCAGATCCCGATGGCGGACTACCTGCGCGCCCGGGTCCGGATCGTGCGCAAGCTGCTCGCCCGGCCCAGCCTGTTCGTCAGCCCGCTGGGCGCTGCATGGGAGGAGCCGGCACGGCAGAACCTCGGCGCCGAGCTGCACAAGCTGGAGAAGGTGCTGGCCGAGATGGAGGCCGCAGCGCCGGACGACGACAGCACGGCGACCGACGGGAGCACGCCGGCCGACAGGTCGTCGACCGCGGCCGGTCCCGCGGCATCCGACGCGTCCGCGCCGACGTCCGCGCCGGCTCCCTCGACCTGGAACCCGTCGGCCTGGGCCACCGCGAACCGGGCGACGTCGGCCCGCACCGGTGCGTCCCGGATCGACGCCGAGCAGCCGCAGACCGTCCCGCACCGCAGCGGGCTGACCACCGGGGCGTGACGGTCCTCGTCGACCCCCCGATGTGGCCGCGCCACGGTCGGCTCTGGTCCCACCTGGTCAGCGACGCGTCCCTGGCCGAGCTGCACGGCTTCGCGGCCCGTGCCGGGCTGCCGCCGCGGGCGTTCGACCTGGACCACTACGACGTCCCCGACCGGATGCACGCGGAGCTGGTCGCCCTCGGCGCGGAACCGGTCAGCGCCGGCGACCTGATCCGCCGCCTGCGTGCCTCCGGCCTCCGCGTCCCCGCCCGCAACCGCCCCCCGCACTGACCCGCCTCCCCCGCTCCCCCGCCCAGCACCCGCCCCGCACACCTCAGAACACGCCGAGCGGGCACATGCTGTCGCCCAAACCGGACAACCGCCGACAAGAGCCGCCCGCTCGGCGCTCTGGGTGCGGCGGGCAGGAGCAGATGACGCACGTGGCTGGTGGGTGCTTGCGCGAACGGGGCGGGCGGAAGCGGGGCGGGCGGAAGCGGGGCGGGGCGGGAGGGGCTGTGCGCGCGAGGCTGCGTTCGAGGCAGCTCGCAGGACCGCCCAAGGGGGACCGCTCGCGGGACCACCTCGGGGTCGGCAGGGCAAGCCCACGAGGCCGGCTCGCCGAGCCGCCCAGGAAGCCGCTCGCCGGGAGAGAGAGACGTCGAGAGGCCGGCCACCCCTCGCGGGATGACCGGCCTCTCGTGCGCAGGTGCGGGGCGCTAGCGGCCCGCGTGCGGCTGGATCAGAAGTCCATGCCGCCCATGCCGCCGTCGCCACCGGGGGCGGCCGGGGCGGCCTTCTCCGGCTTGTCGGCCACGACGGCCTCGGTGGTGAGGAACAGCGCCGCGATGGACGCCGCGTTCTGCAGCGCGGAGCGGGTGACCTTGACCGGGTCGTTCACGCCCGCGGCGAGCAGGTCCTCGTACACGCCGGTCGCGGCGTTCAGGCCCTGGCCGGCAGGCAGGTTGCGCACCTTCTCCGCGACGACGCCGCCCTCGAGACCGGCGTTGACCGCGATCTGCTTCAGCGGGGCGTCGATGGCGACCTTGACGATGTTCGCGCCGGTCGCCTCGTCACCGACGAGGGTGAGCTTCTCGAACGCCGTCTTGCCGGCCTGGATGAGGGCCACGCCACCACCGGCGACGATGCCCTCCTCGACGGCTGCCTTGGCGTTGCGCACGGCGTCCTCGATGCGGTGCTTGCGCTCCTTGAGCTCGACCTCGGTGGCCGCGCCCGCCTTGATGACGGCCACGCCGCCGGCGAGCTTGGCGAGGCGCTCCTGCAGCTTCTC
>DASWPG010000058.1:0-46935 GCA_036404115.1 Cellulomonas sp. | reverse complement strand
GGCCTCCAGGTGCGGGCGGGCGGCCCAGGCGCGCACCTCGCCGCGCACCAGGCGGGCGTACATCGGCCACCAGACCACGGCGACGCCGATCAGCGCGCTGGTGAAGCTGGCGCCGAGGGCCGCGGCGACCGCCATCGCGATCACCAGGCCGGGCAGCGCGAGGAACAGGTCCGTGGTGCGCATCAGCAGCGAGTCCACCCAGCCGGGCAGCGAGCCGGCGAGCAGGCCGACCAGCCCGCCGACCAGCACCCCGGACGCGATCACCAGCGCGGCGGCGACAAGGCTGGAGCGCATCCCGTACAGCAGCCGGGACAGGATGTCGTAGCCGAGCGCGTCGGTGCCGAGCAGGTGGCCCGGGCTGCCGGGGGCCAGGAACGCGTCGCCGGAGCGCAGGATCGGCGAGTGCGGGGCCAGCACGGGTGCGGCCAGGGCGATCAGCACGATCAGCACCAGCACGCCGATCGCGACCAGGTCCACCGTCGGGGCGCGGTGCCGGACGGCGGTGACCCGCGCCCAGCGTCGGGCGGCGCGGCCGGTGGGCGGCACGGGGCTCGTGGTCGCGGCGGCGAGGTTCGTCATGCCGAGGCTCCTTCCGGGTGCACGGACCGGTCGACCCGGGCGCGGCGGTGCTGCGGGCCGGGGATCGCGGCCAGCAGGGTGCGGGTGTAGTCGTCCTGCGGGTGCGCGCAGAGCTCGTCGGTCGGGCCGACCTCGACGATCCGGCCCTCGCGCATCACCGCGATCCGGTCGGCGACGATCCGGGCGGCCGCCAGGTCGTGCGTGACGAACAGCACGGACATGCCGAGCTCGCGCCGCAGCCGGCCGATCAGGTTCAGCACGGTGGCGGCGAGCGAGACGTCCAGGGCGCTGGTCGGCTCGTCGCAGAGCAGCACGGTCGGCGGCACGACCACCGCCCGGGCGATCGCGACCCGCTGCCGCTGCCCGCCGGACAGCTGGTCGCCGCGGGCCCGGGCGGTCTCCGGCGGCAGGCCGACGGTGCGCAGCACGTCCAGCACCCGGGCGCGGCGCTGCGCCCGGGACATCCCGGTGACGTGCGCCCGCAGCCGTTCGTCCAGCATGGTGGCGACCCGCAGCCACGGGGTGAGCGAGGCGCCGGCGTCCTGGAACACCATCTGCGGGCGGGCGCCCTCGGCCACCGCGACCTCGCCGGCGGTCACGGTCTCCAGCCCGGCGACGACGCGCAGCAGGGTGGACTTGCCGCAGCCGCTCTCGCCGACCAGCGCCACGGCCTCGCCGGACCGGACCTCCAGGTCGACGCCGCGCAGCGCGGGCAGCACCCGGCGGGCCCACGGCGGGCCGCTGCGGAACTCGCGGTGCACGCCGCGCACCGTGACGGCCGCGCCGGGGCGGAGCACGACCGGCGGCCAGAGGTCGGGCAGCGCCGGGTCGACGAGGGCGGCGGGCCCAGCAGCGGTGGGGGTGGCGGCCGGCTCGGTCGGGACGTCGATCACGCCGTCCGCACCGACGGCCACCTCGTCGGCGGGCGCAGCCGACGGCTCGGCCGGGGCGGCCTCGGCGTCCGGGCCGACGGTGACCGACATCGCGGCCAGCGGCCGGTCCCGCGGGGTCCGCAGGTCGATCCGGGAGCGCAGCAGCTCGATCGTGTACGGGTGCCGGGGGCGCTCCAGGACCTCGTCCACGCCGGCGGACTCCACGATCCGGCCGCGGCGCATCACCGCGATCCGGTCGCACACCTGCGACGCGACGCCGAGGTCGTGCGTGACGAAGACGATGCCGGCGCCGATCTCCTCGCGCAGGGTGAGCAGCAGCTCCAGGATCTGGGCCTGCACCGTCACGTCCAGGGCGGTGGTCGGCTCGTCGGCCAGGATCAGCGACGGGCGCCGCGCGACGGCGAGCGCGATCATCACCCGCTGGCGCAGCCCGCCGGACAGCTGGTGCGGGTAGGCCTTCAGCCGGTCGGCGGCGTGCGGGATGCCGACGTCCTCCAGCAGGGACAGGCTGTGCGGCCGGCCGCTGGTGACCTCGCCGAGCTGGCGGCCGATCGTCATCGTCGGGTCGAGCGAGGTCATCGGGTCCTGGAACACCGCGCCGACGTGCCGGCGGCGGGCGGTGCGCCGGTCGGTCTCGGTGCCGCCGAGCATGTCGGTGCCGCACAGGTCGATCGCGCCGGACACCGCCGGGCGGGCGGACGGCGGCAGCAGGCCCATCGTGGCCAGGCCGAGCACGCTCTTGCCCGAGCCGGAGGCGCCGACCAGGCCGAGCACCTCGCCGCGGGCGACGGTCAGGTCGACACCGCGCACGGCGTGCACCTGCTGGCCGTCCCGGGTCAGCCGCACGTCGAGGCCGGTGACCCGGAGCACGGGGTCGGCGCCGGCGGCCGGTGCGGCGGCGGGGGTGGGGGAGGCCATGGCATCTCCAGGGCTCGGGGTGGTCGGTGTGCGGAGGTACGGGGGTGCGGGTGCCGAGACCCGCGGGCCGGGCCGGGTCGCGAGGGGAGGGTGCGACCCGGCCCGGCCGGCGGCCGTCGGTCAGGACCGGCCGAGCGCGGCGAAGTGCAGCACGTCGTACTCCAGGACGTTCTGCGCCTCCTGCGTGCCGGTGATGTCCGGCGTGGTCAGCAGGGTGGTGTTCAGCGACCCGATCGAGTACCAGTACCGGGTGGCGTTCACCGCGTCGGCCACCGCGGAGTAGGCGGTGATGTCGGTGCTGGCGCGGGCGGTCTCCAGCAGGTCGGTCAGCCCGGGCACCTCGGCACCGAACAGGTCCAGGCCGCCGTCCGGGGTGTAGATGATGCTCGCCCAGGCGTCCGGGTGCCCGGCGTCCGGGAAGACCGAGAACACCGCGAGGTCGGGGCCGTCGGCGCCCTCGTCCGCGATCGAGTAGATCGTGCCGGACGAGTACGCGACCGCCTCGGCCGGGATGCCGGCGCTGCTGAGCCGCGAGCCGAGCTCCTCGGCGACGGCCTTGCCGTCCGCGCTGGAGCCGGCGTAGGCGATCTGCACGGTGCCGGAGTCCGGCGTGCCCAGCGTCGACCACGCGTCGGCGTCGTAGGTGATGCCCTCGTCGTCGATCGCGCCGTCCACCATGCCCTGCGGGAACAGCTGGTCGGTCGACACCTCCAGGCTGCCCATCGCCTCCTCGATCACCGAGTCCTTGTCGATCCCGGCGAACAGCGCCTCGCGGGCCTCGACGGTGGACAGCCAGGACGACTCGGGGTTCACGTAGACCATCTGGGTGGTGAAGTTCGCGAAGGTGCTGGTGCTCACGTCGTCGCTGTCCGCGTAGGACTCGAAGGACGTCTTGTTCAGGTTGCCGAGGATCGCGTCGATCTCGCCGCGCTCCAGCTGGAGCTGGGCCGAGGAGGCGTTCTCCTCCACCTGGATCTCCACCGAGGTCAGCTCGGGCGCGTCGCCCCAGTAGTCGTCGTAGGCAGTGAGCTGGTAGCTCTCGCCGGTCTCGACGGCGGTCAGCTCGTACGGGCCGGTACCGGCGTCGTGCGTGGTCAGGTAGGTCTGGGCGTAGTCGTCGCCCGCCTCCTCGGTCAGCACCGTCGGGCTGATCATCTTCACGCCGAACGGCGAGGCCAAGTAGTCCAGGAACGCCGCGTTCGGCGCGGTCAGCGTGATGACGGCGGTCAGGTCGTCCGGCGTCTCGACGCTCGCGACGTCCGCGACCATGTACGCCGGCCCGGAGTCGACCTCGGTGCGGCGCTCGATGGACGCGGCGACGGCCGCGGAGGTGAACGCGGTGCCGTCGTGGAACGTCACCCCGTCGCGCAGCGCGAACGTGTAGGTCAGGCCGTCGTCGGAGACGGTCCAGGACTCCGCGAGCTCGGGCACGATCGTCGGCGTCTCGGTGCCGTCCTCGTACGCCACCAGGCCCTCGTAGGTGTTCTCGATGATGTTCAGGCCCGGGCCGTCGTAGTTCACGTCCGGGTCCGGCGGGGTGGTGTAGCCGGTCAGCATCACGGCGGTGAAGGTGTCGTCCCCGCTGCTGGCGCCGGCGACGGTGCCGCTCTGACCGCAGGCGGTCAGAGCGAGCAGGCCCGCCAGGACGGTGGCGCCGGCGGCGACCAGGCGTGGCGTGCGGGAGCGGGACCTGCCGGTACCGGGTTCGGTGCTCGGGCTCATGCGTGGGGGCCTCTCGTTCGGGCGGTGCGTGAGGGGTGGTGCGGGGGTGGTGCGGGGCGGTGCCGGGCGTGGTGCGGGGTGGTGCGGGCGTGCTGCGGTGCGGCCCGTGGGGGCGGGCTGTGGTCGCGGTCGGGACAGGCCCGCACCGGGGTGCCGGGCGGGACGTCCCGCTCCGGTGCAGGTCAGGGGGGTGCGGGTCGGGGGCTCGCGGTCCGGGTGGCCACCGAGGTGCCCGTCCGAATTTCTGTCAGCGATCGGAAAACTAGCCCGTACGCGTTGCGGACGGGTTGCGCGCTGTTGCCGTCACGTAAAATCTATCGATGACAGGTAATGCGCTAGCCTGAGGGTCCCCGACCCCCTGGAGCCCGCTGTGACCGACCTGCTGCTGCGCGACGCCCGCCTGGTCGACGGCACCGGAGCACCCGCGCGCACCCACGTGGACGTGCACGTCCGGGACGGCGCCGTCGCGGCGGTCGCGCCCACCGGCGTCCTGACCGGCCTCGGCGACGCGCCCGACCCCGCGCGCCTCACCGTGCTCGACGCCGCCGGCCTGACCGTGCTGCCCGGATTCGTCGACTGCCACGTGCACCTGAGCACCAGCCCCGGCACGGACACCCTCGACACCGTCCTGGCCCCCGAGTCGCTGCTCACCCTGCGCGCCGTCCCGCACCTCGCCCGCACGCTGGCCGCCGGCGTCACCACCGTGCGCGACCTGGCCGGCGCCGACTCCGGCTTCCGGGACGCCGTCGAGCAGCGGGTGGTGCCCGGCCCGCGGCTGCTGGTCGCGCTGCGCATCCTGTCCATCACCGGCGGCCACGGCGACTGGCGCACCATCGAGGGAGTCCCGCTGGACACCGGGCCCGGGGCGGGCGCCGTCGCCGACTCCCCGGCCGAGTTCGTCCGCGCCGTCCGCGAGGTGGTCCGGCAGGGCGCCGACTGGGTCAAGGTCGCTGCCACCGGCGGGATGGGCAGCCCGCGCAGCAGCCCCGAGTCCGGCGGGCTGTCCGAGCCCGAGCTGCTGGCGGTGGTCACCGAGGCCGACCGGCACGGAGGGATCGGCGTGGCTGCGCACGCCCAGGGCGCTGCGGGGATCGCCGCCGCCGTGCGCGCCGGGGTGCGCAGCATCGAGCACGGCTACCTGGTCGACGACGCCACCATCGCGCTGATGGGCGAGCGCGGCACCTACCTGGTGCCCACGCTGTCCACCCTGACCCGACCGGTCGCCGCCGACGCCCCGCCATGGGTCGCCGACCGCCGCCGCCGGAACCAGCAGGCCGCCCGCGAGCGGCTGCACGCCGCGCTGACCGCCGGGGTGCCGGTCGCCCTGGGCACCGACGCCGGGATCGCCCCGCACGGCAGCAACCTGACCGAGCTCGCCCTGCTGGTCGAGCACGGCCTGAGCCCGATGGCGGCGCTGGTCGCGGGCACCTCCGGCGCGGCGCGGCTGCTCGGCCTGGACCAGGAGATCGGTACCGTGGCCCCCGGGCGGCGCGCCGACCTGGTGGCCGTGGACGTCGACCCGCTCACCAGCATCGACGCGCTCGCGGACCCGCAGCACGTGCCGCTGGTGGTGCAGGATGGCCGCATCGTCAAGGACACCCGGCGCGCGTCCGCCGACCCGCACCCGACGACGGAGGGCACCCGTGGCTGACCAGGTCGACACCCCGCCGCGCGGCCGAGGGCGCCCACGCTCCGCACCCCGCAAGGCCTCCGCGCTCAGCACCCGGGAAGAGATCCTGGCCGCCGCCGCCGCACTGTTCGGCACCCAGGGCTACACCGAGACCACCACCCGGCAGATCGCCGACGCCGTCGGCATCAAGCAGGCGTCCCTCTACTACCACTTCAGCGACAAGAGCCAGATCTTGCGCTCGCTGCTCAAGGGCACCGTCGCCCCGTCCGTGCAGCTCGCCGCGTGGATGCAGGAGAACGCCGCCGGCGCGGACCCGGCCGACCGGCTCGCCGCCCTGACCCGGTACGACCTGGACGGCCTGCTCCGCGACCGGTGGAACCTGCACGTCGTCTACCGGCTGCTCGACATCGCCGAGACCGAGTTCGCCGAGACCCGCGAGAGCCAGCTCGCGCTGCGCGGCCACTACCGCGACCTGTCCGCCGCCGTGCTCCGTTCCCAGGGCACCGACCCCGGGACGCTGCCCGCCGCCGATCTCGAGCTCGCGTTCGGCCTGGTCGAAGGGATCATCGGCCAGCGGCAGTGGGGTGACGACGGCACCCGCGCCGCCTACGCCGCCGCCGTGGTCCGTGGCTGCCTGCGTCTGGTGCACGTCCCGGAGGACCGCATCGCGGACGCCGTCACCGCCGGCGAGCAGCTCGCCGCCCGCTTCCGCGCCAGCACCGGCGACTCCTGACGCCGCCCCGAACGCCTCGCGCCCGCCCCGGTCACCACGTTCGTCGCCCCCAAGCAGAGCCCGCACCGGCGCCGTCAGGACTGCCCACGCCGTTCCGATCACCATCGCGGAACCGCCCCCGCGCTGCCCACGCCACCGCCCCACCACCGACCAAGCGCCACGGCAAGGACCACCCCGGCCACGACTCGCTCCGTTCCCGGCCCCGTCAGACCTCCGCGCATCCTCTCGTCTGCCCACGCGACACCTCGGGTGCACAGTCAGCGGGTGTGCACCCGAGGTGTCGCATGCACACCGGCCGGTGGGACGGGTGCGGGGCGGGCGGGGTGGGGTCAGAGGGCGGCGGCGGTGCGGAGGTCGGTGACGAAGTCGGGGTTGTCGTCCAGCCAGGTCTGGGCGGAGGCGGCCGGGTCGGTGCCGCCGTCCTCGTTGAACATCAGGTTCTCCAGCGAGAACAGCTGCTCGTCGGTCAGGGTGAACGCCTCGATGATCTTGGTCAGGGTGGGGTAGTCGTCGCTGAAGCCGATCCGGCCGACGGTGTGGATCTCCTCGGTCTCGCCGAGCACGCCCTCGGGGTCCTCCAGGTCGCGGATCGGGTACTCGTCGTAGGCCCAGTGCGGGCTCCACAGCGTGACCGCGATGTTCTCGCCGGCAGTGGTCGCGCCCTTGAGCTCGGCGAGCATGGCCGGGGTGGAGGAGACCAGGAACTCCAGGTCCTCCAGGCCGTAGGTCGGGATGACCTCGTCCTCGACGATCCGGGTCAGGCCGGCACCGGCCTCGATGCCGACGATCCGGTTCGAGAAGGCGTCGGCGTTCTCGGCGAGCTCGGACAGCGAGGTGATCGGGGCGTCCTCGTTCACCGCGATGCTCAGCCTGGCGTTGTCGTACCAGACGCCGAGCTGCTCCAGGTCGTCGCCGTACTCCGTCAGGTAGTCGGCGTGGGTGCTCGGCAGCCACATGTCGAAGTTGACGTCGAAGTCGGCGCCGGCCAGCCCGGTGTAGACGACGCCGGGGTCGGCCTCCTGCGACTCGACGGTGTAGCCGTCGGCCTCCAGCATCACCTGGAACAGGGCGGACACCGCGATGCCCTCGTCCCAGCCGGAGTGCACGCCGATCGAGACGGTGGGCAGGTCGCCGTTCTCCAGGCGGTCGCCGTCGGCGGAGCCGGACGAGCCGGTGCAGGCGGCCAGCGCGAGCGTGAGGCCGAGAGCGGCCGGGGCGATCAGGCGGCGGGTGCGGGGGTGCATCGTGTCCTTCCGTGAGGCGTCGGCCGGGTGCCGGTGCCTCGGGGGTCGAGGAGCGGTGCTCGGGCGCACGCGGTGCGTGCCTCGGGCGGGTCCGGGCGCGTGTCGGCGTCCGGGACGGGGCTCAGGGATCGAGCGGAGGTGCCGGTCAGGAACGGCCGGCGTTCGCGGCGGCGACGGCCCGCGCGATGGTGGACCGGGAGCCGAGCGCCGAGGTCACGCGGTCCAGGAACACCGCGAGGATCACCACGGAGATGCCGGCCTCGAAGCCGAGCGAGATGTTCACCCGGTTCAGGGCGTTGACCACGTCGTAGCCCAGGCCGCCCGCGCCGACCATGCCGGAGATCACGACCATGGACAGGGCGAGCATGATCACCTGGTTGACGCCGGCCATGATGGTCGGCAGCGCGAGGGGCAGCTGGATCTGGCGCAGGATGCGGCCCTCGGAGGAGCCGAAGGCGTGGCCGGCCTCGACCACCTCGCGGTCGACCTGCCGCAGGCCGAGCTCGGTGAACCGGACGCCGGGCGCCAGGGCGAAGATCACGGTCGCGACGATGCCCGGCACCACGCCGACCCGGAAGATCACCACGGTCGGGATCAGGTACACGAACGCCGGCATGGTCTGCATCAGGTCCAGCACCGGGCGGACCAGGTGGGACACGTGGTCGTCCCGGGCGGCCCAGATGCCGAGCGGGATGGCGATCACCAGGGCGATCAGGCTGGCCAGCAGGACGAGCGCCAGGGAGTTCATCGCGTTGTCCCACTGGTCGACGCCGGCGATCACGACGAAGCCGACCAGCGACCCGACGGCGAGCCGCCAGCCCTTGGCGAACAGGGCGATCAGTGCGAGCACGACGGCGACCACCCAGAACGGCGGGCCGCCGAGCAGGGTGTCCAGGCCGTCGTAGGTGGCGGCAAGGACGTCCTTGATCAGGGTGAACAGGCCCTGGAACGTGCTGGTGACCCAGTCGACGGCCGTGTCCACCCAGGAGCCGAGGGGCAGCCGCGGGACGCCGTCGGACGTCGGCAGCGCGGTCAGGGGGGCGGTCATGCGGACACCTCCGTGGTGCCGGCGGCCGGGATGCCGCGCGCCGGGGTGCTGGTCTCCGGGGGGACCATCGCCTCCAGCAGCGTGACCCGGGGGATCACCCCGACCAGCCGGCCCTTCTCGTCGGTCACCGGCACGGGCAGCGGTGAGCCGGCGGACGGTGCGAACACCTCGGCGAGCGGGGTGTCCACCGAGACGGAGGCCAGGGAGGTGTCGACCAGCCCGTCCAGCGACTCGTGCCCGGTCCGGGTGGCCTCGACGGCGTCCGCGTCCCGGATGATGCCGCGCAGCGTGCGGGTGCGGTCCACCACGTACGCGGCGGCGACCTGGGCGTCCCGCATGGTGCGCAGCGCGAGCCGCGGACCGCCGGACTGCAGGACCACGGCGCCCGGTCGGCGCATCACGGAGGAGGCGGTGAGCACCCGGGTGCGGTCCACGTCGGCGACGAACTGCGCCACGTAGTCGTCGGCGGGGGCGGACAGGATCTGCTCGCTGGTGCCGACCTGCACGATCCGGCCGTCCCGCATCACGGCGATCCGGTCGCCGAGGTACATCGCCTCGTTCAGGTCGTGCGTGATGAAGACGATCGTCTTGCCGAGCGACTGCTGCAGCTCGAGGAGCTGGTCCTGCATCTCGCGCCGGATCAGCGGGTCCAGGGCGGAGAACGCCTCGTCCATCAGCAGCACGTCGGTGTCGGCGGCCAGCGCCCGGGCGAGCCCGACCCGCTGCCGCATGCCCCCGGAGAGCTCGTGCGGCAGGGAGTCGCCCCAGCCGCCGAGGCCGACCAGGTCCAGCGCGCGGGCGGCCCGCTCGCGGCGCTCGGCCTTGGCGATGTTCTGCAGCGCGAGCGGGTACGCGGCGTTGTCCAGCACGGTGCGGTGCGGCAGCAGGGCGAAGTGCTGGAACACCATGGAGACCTTGCGCTGCCGGATGGAGCGGAGCTGGGCGGCGCTGACCGCGCCCAGGTCGTCCTCGCCGAGCAGCACCCGCCCGGCGGTGGGCCGCCACAGGCCGTTCAGCATCCGGATCAGCGTGGACTTGCCGGAGCCGGACAGGCCCATCACCACGAAGGTCTCGCCGGGGGCGATCTCCAGGCTCGCGTCGATCACCGCCGCGGTGCCCCAGGGGCGGACGTCCTCGCGGGTGGCGCCCTCGGCGAGCCGGCGGACCGCTTCGCCCGGGCGTCGCCCGAACACCTTGTACACGTTCTCGACGCGTAGCCCTGTCATTCGTCCCCCTCGTCACGTATGTCGGGACGCACCGTCCACCGGCCCCGAGGTGCGGAAGCAGCGGGGCGGGCGCACCTCTCGGGTGCACCACGGCTCGGCGCGTCGTCGATCGGTCCGCCGCGTCATCAGCAGCGTCGGGACGCACGCCGCGGCCCTCGGCGAGCCACCCGTCAGGGGTGCTCCGAGGGCCGGTTCCAGGGCGTCCCGCACCGACCGTTCGTCGTTCTGGTCGGGGTCCACCGTGCCCCATGCCGCGGGTGGCGGGTCACCATCACGGGGGTTTTCCGGTGGTGAGACGGTCGCAGGTCACGACGGATACCCGTCGTGACCTGCGACTTTACCGAGTCTTGGATTGTTATCGTTTCGTGATCTTCCTGGTGTCGCCCGCGGGGGCGTCCGGAGCGCTCAGTGCTCGTGGTCCTCGTACAGCTTGAACGCCATCCGGCCGTGGGTGTACGCGCCGCCGGCGCGCACGGCCGCGGCGACCCACGCGGCCTCGGCGAGCTCGCCCTCGGTGGCGCCGGCCTTCTTGGCCTCGCCGGTGTGGAACTCGATGCAGTAGACGCACTGCGTGGTCAGGCCGACGACGACCGCCATCAGCTCGCGCATCTTGAGCGGCAGCTCGCGGCCCTCGGCGGCGAACACCGCCTGGTTGAACGAGGCCCAGGTGTCCAGGATGTCCGGCGTCTCGGACTTGTAGACCCGGGTGAACCGGCCGTCGGACGGGTCGTGGTAGTGGCTCATGTCGTGCTCCTGGTTCGGTGGCGGTGCGATGGGTGGGGGTGGGGTGCTGCGGGACGGGTGCGGGCCGGCGCGGTCAGCCGGCGTAGCCGAACGCCTCGCGGGCCCGCCCGAGCGAGACGTACTCGGCGCGCACGTCCCGTTCGACGTCCGCGGCCGACCGGTCGGTGGGCGTGCCGTAGCCCCCGCCGCCGCCGGTGTAGACGGTCACGGTGTCGCCGCGGTCGAGCCGGACGTCGGTGACCTTCTGGTAGGTCCGCTCGTCGGGGCGGCCCTCGTTCACCACGGCGACCGACGGCCGGCCCGGCTCGCCGCCGAACAGCCCCCAGGCAGGGGTGACCGTGCGGTCCAGCCAGCAGGAGAAGTACACGTCGTCGGTGTCCACCCGGATCACCTTGCGCGCACCGGAGCCGCCGCGGAACCGGCCGGCGCCGCCGGAGTCCTGCCGGATCGACCAGGCCAGCACGGACAGCGGGAACCGGCTCTCCACGAACTCCGCGGGCAGGCACTTGAAGTCGCCGTTGATCGCGTTGATCATGCAGTCCTGGCCGTCGCCGTCCGAGACCGCGCCCCAGCCGCCCAGCTCGGCGGCGATGTAGGCGAACCCCTCGCTGTCGGCGGTGGTCGCCCCGTAGAACGAGACGATCATCGAGTCGCCGAAGTGCGCGGCGGCCACCCGGTCCGGCAGCGCGGGCGCCAGGGCGCGCTGGATCAGGTCGATCAGCAGCCCGAGCGGCGTGTAGTACCACTGGCAGGGCGCGGGCTCCTGGGCGTTGAAGATGCTCACCTCGGGCACCCGCACGGTCAGGTTGCGGAAGTTCCCGCCGGTGACCGGCTTGTCGCTGTTCACCAGCTCCTTGAACGCCAGCCGGCAGGCCGAGACGGCCTGCACGGAGCCGGAGTTGATCGGCCCGCGGGTCGGGCCGGACGAGCCGGCCAGGTCCACGATCATCTGGTCGCCGTCGATGGTGACGGTGACCCGCACCGGGACCGGCTGGTCCACCACGCCGTCGTTGTCGATGAACCCCTCGGCGGTGTAGACGCCGTCCGGGATCGCGGCGACCGCGGCCGCGTCCAGCTCGGCCGACTGCCGGAAGATGTCCTCCTGCGCGCTGGCGATCACCGCCGGGCCGTAGGCCGCATACAGCGCCGTCAGCCGCTCGCGACCCTTGTAGCAGGCCGCGATCTGCGCGGACAGGTCGCCGCGGCGGGCGTCGTGGAAGTAGCTGTTGGTCGCGACGAGCATCATCAGCTCCTCGTCCAGCACGCCCTCCTTGACCAGCCGCACCGGCGGGATGCGCATCCCCTCCTGGTAGATGTGCGTGGTGTCGCTGGACACGCCCAGGTCCTTGCCGCCGAGGTGCCCGCCGTCGGCCCGGGTCGCCGCGAAGCCGACCAGCTCACCGCCGGCGAAGATCGGCGCGAACACCGTGATGTCCGTCAGGTGCGACCCCTGCAGGTAGGAGTCGTTCATCAGGAAGACGTCGCCGTCCCGGTAGCCGTCCTTGCCGATCTGCTCGGTGACGATCCGGATGCACGCCTCCAGGCCGCCGAGGAAGATCGGCAGCCCGGGGGCCTGGCCGAGCAGCCGGGCGTCCGCGTCGTACAGGCAGACGGAGCAGTCCTTGGCCTCGTAGATGATCGCGGTGTGCGCGCCCCGGAACAGGGTGACGCTCATCTCGTTCGCGATCGCGGTGAAGCTGTTGCGGATCAGCTCGATCTGCACGGGGGTCGCGGTCATGCTCACTCCTCGTCGTTCTGCGGGCGGGTGCTGTCCAGCACCAGCGACCCCTCGTGGTCCACCTGGGCGGTCCAGCCGTCCGGCACGAACGTGGTCGAGGTCAGCTCGACCACCAGCGCCGGCCCGGCCAGGGTGTCCTGCGGGCGGATCGAGGCGCGCGGGTGCACCGGCACCGGGCGGACCTCGCCACCGACGTAGCCGGTCAGGGTGCGCGGCGCGGCCGGTCCGCCGTCGTCCGGCACGTGCTCGGTGCGGGGCGTGCGCCGCTCGGCGACCGTGGCCACCAGCCGCACGTTCAGCGCCTCCACCGGCACCACCGGGCTGCTGAACCCGTACAGCCTCAGATAGGCCCGGTCGAACTCCTGCCGGATCCGGTCCGCGTCGAAGGTGTCGCCCACCGGCAGGGTGAGCGCGAACTCCTGGCCGACGTAGCGCAGGTCCACCGAGCCGACCAGCACGGTGCGGTCCGCGTCGTCGGTCTCGGTGGCCATCTGGTCCAGCAGCTCGGCGGCCAGCCGGTCCACGATCTCGGTGTAGTCGGCGGGCGACAGCTGGGCCAGCAGGCGCATCACCGAGCGGGACCGGTCCAGGGTGATGTCCGCGTGCAGCATGCCCCAGGCGGAGAACGCCCCCGGCTGCTGCGGCACGATCACCCGGCGCACGTCCAGCTGGTCGGCGATCAGAGCGGCGTGCATCGGCCCGGCGCCGCCGTAGGCGAGCAGCGCGAAGTCCCGCACGTCGCGCCCGCGCCACAGGGTGATCTCCCGGATCGCGTCGGCCATCGTGCTGTTCGCGATCTCCAGCGCGCCCTCGGCGGCGTCCACCGCGGCCAGCGCGTGCACGGCGCCGTACTCCTCGAACGCGGCGAGCGGGCCGGCCAGGTCCAGCGACATCCGGCCGCCCAGGAAGTTCGCCGGGTCCATCCGGCCGAGCACCAGGTTGGCGTCCGTGACGGTCGGCAGGGTGCCGCCGTGGCCGTACGCGATCGGACCCGGGCGGGCGCCGCTGCTCTGCGGGCCGACCCGCATCGCGCCGGCCTCGGTCCAGGCGATCGAGCCGCCGCCGGCGCCGACGCTGAGCGTGTTCACCGTGGGGACCAGCACCGGGACGTCCTCGACCGTGGACTCCATCACGATGTCCAGGCCGCCGTCGTCCAGCATGCTCACGTCGAAGCTGGTGCCGCCCATGTCCACCGCGATCAGGTGCTGCGAGCCCGCGCCGACGCCGACCTTGGAGGCGCCGATGACGCCGCCGATCGGCCCGGACATCAGGGTGCGCACCGGCTGGCTGCGCGCGGTGCGGACCGACATCCGCCCGCCGTTGGAGTTCATGATCGTCAGCCGCCCGCGGAACCCGCGCTCGTGCAGCAGGTCGTCCAGGGTGCGCAGGTAGCGGTTCATCGCGGGGGCGATGTAGGCGTTCAGGATCGCGGTGCTGAACCGCTCGTACTCCCGGGTCTCCGGGCTGATGTCCGCCGAGGCGGTCACGCTGACCGCCTCGCCCAGGCGCTCGCGGGCCAGGTCGCGCAGCGCCCGCTCGTGGCCCGGGTCGGCGAAGCTGTTGATCAGGCAGACCGCCAGCGAGGTGTAGCCGCCGGCCGCGACCCGGTCCAGCACCGCGGCGGCCTCGGCCAGGTCGAGCGGGGTCTCGACGGAGCCGTCCGTGCGGGTGCGCTCGGTCACCTCGAAGATGTCCTGCCGGGCGACCAGCGGGCGCGGCTTGCGGTACCGGACGTCGTACATGTCCTTGTGGTTGCCGCGCCCGATCTCGTAGGAGTCCCGGAACCCGTGGGTCATGATGACCGCCGTCGGCGCACCGGTCCGCTCGATCAGCGAGTTCAGGCCGTGCGTGGTCCCGTGCACGATGTCCACGACGTCGTCGTAGCGACCCCCGGTCACCTGGTCGAAGCCGGCGGTGATCCCGTCGGCGAGGTTGCCGAGGGTGGTCGGCACCTTGGTGGTGTCGCACCGGCCGGAGTCGATGTCGAGGCGGACGATGTCGGTGAAGGTCCCCCCGATGTCGGCGGAGAGGCGGTAGGGCATGCCGGGCTTCTCTTCTCTCTGCGGAGGTGCCGCGACGGCCCGTGAGGTGCCGTGCGCCGGTCAGGAGGCCTCGCGACGGTGCGCTGCGAGGCCGAGTCTAGGGAGCGCCACCCGCTCCATAACGAAGCGTGCATCACGGACGTTTCGGACGGCCGTCGGTGTCAGCAGGCGGGACGGCACCCGTTATGGGTCCGGTGGTCGGGACCGGGTGCCGCGGGGTCGGTGGCATAGGGTCGGCGCGCCCGTTCCGGCGAGACGACGAGGAGAACGCAGGATGGCGAACCAGGTCGAGCCCCGTGAGGTCCGCGAGGCCGAGGATCTGGTCCGGTCGATCTTCGACATCGGCCCGGACCACGACGTGCTGCTGTTCCAGGCCGAGGCGGTCGCGCTGCTCGAAGCGGTCGCACGGTCGCTGGCCGTGCCCGGCGGTGCGGTGGGCGCCGTGCTGACCAGCGTGTACGGCGAGGACATGGCGCTGTGGGGCGAGGCGAGCGCGGCCCGGGTGCGCCGGCTCGACCTGCTGGACGCCCGCCGGGCGGTCACGGTCGCGGAGGCCGAGCACCTGGCCGGGCTGGCAGGACCGGGCGCCGGGCACGCGGCCGGCACGCTCGTCGTGGTGCAGGGCGAGGCGCTGACCGGCGTGGTGAACCCGGTGGACGCGATCGCCGCACGGCTGGCCGGCAGCGGGACCACGCTGCTGGTGGACAGCGTCTCGTCGGTCGGCGCGGAGCCGTTCCGCCCCCGGCAGTGGGGTCGTGCCGCGTCCGTGATCGGCTTCCAGAAGGCGATGGGCGGCCCGGCCGGGGTCAGCGTCGTGGTGCTGGACCGCGCGCTGTGGGCCGACGTCGAGGCGAACCCGTCGGCGCCGCGGCACTCGTTCCTCTCCCTGCTCGACCTGCGCGAGCGCTGGCTGGACGCGGGCCGGGCGGAGCTGGCCGTGGCCCCGAACAGCGAGGAGGTCCGCGCGCTGAACGCCGCGCTGCACCGGGTGGACGCCTGCGGCATCGAGGCGGTCGAGGCGCAGCACGCCGCGGCGCGGGACCAGGCCCGGGGGATCGTGCGCGCCCTGGACGGCGTGACGCTCGCGGTGGGCGACGCCGACGCCTCCGGGATCGCGACCACGTTCACCCTGGACGACCCCGCGCGACCCCGCGCCGGGCTGCTGGCCGGCCTGGCCGCCGCCGGTGTCACCGGCCTCAAGACCGGCCCGGGGGAGCATCTGGTGCGCTGGATGCACTACGACCAGGACGCGCTGCCGGCGGCGGTCGAGGCCGCCGGGGACGCACTGCGCGCGGTGCTGCACGCCCGCTGAGGCCGTCGCCTCTCGACTCGTTATCGCCGCGATAATGCGTCGCGATCGTGCTGCGTGCCGGCCCGGACCTGCGGCTAGGGTCACGCAACCATGGAGCCCGCACCCGCCACCACCCTGACCAGGAGCGTCAAGTGGTCGGTGCCGGACGGCTGGATCGGCGCCGGCATCGCCGAGTCCGACTTCGGCACCGCGCCCGAGGTGGTCGCGGCGTTGCAGCAGGCGGTCGCCGCGCAGTCGCTGACCTATCTGTCGCCGAGCGTCGCGACCGCCGCCACCGAGGCGTGCGCCGCCTTCCTGGCGGCCCGGCACGGCTGGTCGGTGCCCGCCGAGCGGGTGCACCTGGTGCCGGACGTGCTGACCGGGCTGCGGATCGTGCTGCGCCGGTTCATCCCGCCGGGGGCACCGGTGGTGGTGCCGACCCCGGCCTACATGCCGTTCCTGGACGTCCCGGTGCAGGAGGGCCACCCGGTGATCCAGCTGCGGTCCCGGCAGGACGCCACCGGCCGGTGGGCGATCGACCTCGACGGCCTGGCCCGGGCGTTCGCCGAGCGGGGCGCGGCGCTGCTGCTGCTGTGCAACCCGCACAACCCGCTCGGGCAGGTGATGACCGCCGCCGAGCAGGCCGCGGTGCGCGACGTGGTCGAGCGGGCCGGTGCCCGGGTGTTCTCCGACGAGATCCACGCGCCGGTGGTCTACCCCGGGGGCCGGCACCTGCCGTACGCCACGCTGGACGAGGTCACCGCCGCGCACACCGTCACGGCGACCTCGATCTCCAAGGGCTGGAACGCCCCCGGCCTGAAGTGCGCCCAGGTGGTCCTGACCTCCGACCACGACCAGGCGGTCTGGGTGCGCGAGGACCTCGAACCGGTGCAGGGCGGCTCGATGCTGGGCGCGATCGGTGCCCGGGCGGCATACCTGGACGGCGTCGGCTGGCTGGACCGGGTGCTGGCGCAGCTCCGGTCGAACCGCGACCTGCTGGCCGACCTGCTGGCCGAGCACCTGCCCGAGGCGCGCTGGCGGGTGCCGGACGCGACCTACCTGGCCTGGCTGGACCTGGGCGCCTACCGGCTCGGCCGTCCGGCGGCCGACGTGCTGGCCGAGCAGGCGCACGTCGTGGTGACGCCGGGCGCCGCGTGCGGGACGGGGTTCGACCACTGCGTCCGGTTGAACTTCGCGATGCCGCCGGAGATGATCGAGCGCACTCTCACCCGCCTGGCGCTCGCCGTCCGACGCGTGCCCTGAGCCTCGGACCAGGACGGACCGCATGCGCAGCACCCAGCAGATCGACCTCCAGACCGTCCGGATCGTGCACGCCCTCGCGGCCGAGCGCACCATCACCGGGGTCGCGCGGTCGCTCGGGCTGAGCCAGCCCGCGGTCAGCCAGCACATCCAGCGCGCCGAGGCCCGGCTCGGGGTGGCGCTGGTCCGCAAGAACGGCCGCTACCTGGAGCTGACCCAGGCCGGCGAGGTGGTGCTGTCCTCGGCCGAGCGCATCCTCGGCGGGGTCACGGACATCCAGAGCGGGCTGGAGACCGTCTCCGGGCTCGGCGCGGACCGGCTGCGGCTGTCCGGGTTCCCGTCGGCGTCCTCCACGATCGTGCCGCAGCTCTACCGCCGGCTGCGCTCCCAGCGGGCCGGGCTCGCGATCACCTACACCGAGGCCGAGCCGCCGGAGACGATCGAGCTGGTGCGCTCGGGCCGGTGCGACCTGGGGATCATCTGCACCTACCCGACCGAGGCCGACCGCACCGCCTGGTTCCAGCAGAACGGGCTGCGGGTCGGCGAGCTGTTCGTGGACCCGTTCTGCGCGCTGCTGCCGCACGGCCACTCGCTGGCGGGGCTCGCGTCGGTGGACCTGATCGACCTCGGCGAGGACCAGTGGGTCGCCGGCTGCGAGCGCTGCCGGGAGCACGTGGTGGCGGCCTGCCACCAGTGCGGGTTCAGCCCGCAGATCACCATGGAGACCGACAACTTCAACGCGGTGGTCGGCTTCGTCGCGGCGGGCATCGGGGTCTCGATCCTGCCGCGGATGTCGTTGCAGACCCTGCGGCTGCCGAAGAACGTCGTGCTCACCAAGTCCGAGCCGCACACCTACCGGACGGTGCAGTTCGTGCACCGCGAGGACGCGCTGGGCGACCCGGTGATGCGCCTCGCGGTGTCCTCGCTGCTGTCCGTGGTCGGGCTCGGCAGCACCCGGTAGCGCACTGCAACGAGTGACCGCCCCTCGGGACGATGCGGTGCTCCGGGGCGTTCCGGGTGCATCCTGCCCTCACCGGTCTGTCCGATCTGCGTGACCCGTCGGTGCCGTGCTACCCGCTCCCGCGTCGTCCACCGGCGTGCCCGGGTCCGCACCGTGCACGGCCTGTTATCGGTCGGACAACGGGAAACCATGCGGAAACACAGGCCGCTTAGCGTCGCGGCACGAGAGAGGAGGTGACCCTGTGAGCAGGATCCTGATCATCGCCCCGGTCGGCTCGGACGCCCACCTGGCCGTCGAGGAGACGCAGGCGCGCGCCGTGCTCGACGAGGGCACCACCCTCGTCGTGCGGCACCTCACCGGGGTCCCGCCGACGGTGTACGTCGCGCCCGAGGAGGTCTTCGTCCCCCGGCTGGTCGAGGCCGTGGTGCAGGGCGCCGCCGAGGGCTTCGACGCGATCGGCATCTCCTGCTGCTCCGACCCCGGGCTCGCCGAGTGCCGGGCAGCCGTGGACGTGCCGGTCACCGCGCCGTTCGCCGCGGTCGCGTCCCGGCTGGACGAGATCGGCCCGATCGGCATCCTCTACATGTCCGTGCCGCCGGCCCCCGGCGAGTCCGAGCTCACCGGCGACGAGTGGATCCCGCGGCTCGCCGCCGAGTACGGCTGCGCCGACGACATCGTGGCCGCCATCCCGGTGCCGGTGGGGCGCACCCCGATCGGCTACGACTCCCCGGGGGCGACCCCGGCCGCGGTCGGCGACGCGCTGGTGCACGAGATGCGGACCGCGATGGACTCCGCCGGCGTGACCGCCGCGCACCAGGCCCGCGACCGTGGCGCCCGTGCCCTCTTCCCGACCTGCACCTACTGGTCCGGCACCCTGGACACCGTGCGCGACGCGGTGGACGTCCCGGTGCTCGACCCGCTCGCCGAGCTCGCCCGGCACCTGGAGAAGCTTGCCCGTGACCCCCGCCCCCAGCCCGGCCCTGCCGGCCTGACCGAATGATGGAGACACCGATGCATCGACAGCGACGACATGTGCTTGCGATCGCCGCCCTGGTCGCGGCGACGACGGCACTGACCGCCTGCTCCTCCTCGTCCTCTGATTCGTCGACGTCGGGGGCCGACGGCGATCAGAACGTGGTGTTCGCGATGACCAGCCGTGGCGTGTCGGACCTCGACCCGCTGTCGGACACGCTGGTCACCAACAACGCCTACACGCTCGACAAGATCATGGAGCCGCTGGTCGAGCTGCAGGAGGACGGCACGATCGGCCCGCTGCTCGCCGAGTCGTGGGAGGTCAGCGACGACGGCCTCACCTGGACGTTCCACCTGCAGGACGACGTGACGTTCTCGGACGGCAGCACGTTCGACTCGGCCGACGTGCTCTACAGCTTCCAGCGGCACCAGGAGGTCGGCGGCTCGCTGCCGATCAGCGCTCCGGTGGACAGCTTCGAGGCGCCGGACGCGTCCACCTTCGTGGTGAACCTCACCTCGCCGTACGCCGCGCTGCTGGCGGACTTCGCGACCTTCGCCTACGTGATCGTCCCGGAGGATCTGAACGGCCTGGACGCCGACGAGTTCTTCGAGGACCCGGTCGGCACCGGACCGTTCACCGTCGGTGAGTGGGACGTGGTCTCCGGCGAGATCACCCTGGACGCGAACAAGGACTACTGGCAGGGCGCGCCCTCGGTGGACTCGGTCGAGTTCGTGGTCGTGGACGACTCCAACCAGCTGGTGCAGCAGCTGCTGTCCGGCGAGGTCGACCTGGCCGACAACGTGCCGGCCTCCGCGCTGAGCGAGATCGAGGACAGCGGCAGCGCGAGCGTCGTGCAGACGCCCTCCTGGCTGGAGTACATCCTGGCCTTCAACACCGTGGACGGCGTGTTCGCGGACAGCACGGTGCGCCGGGCGGTCGCGCAGGCGATCGACCGCACCGCGCTCACCGAGGCGACCACGAACGGCACCGGTACCCCGGCGACCTCGTTCCTGCCGGCCTCGATCCTGTACTCCGACCAGGACATCGACATCGCGGGGTACGACGTCGACGCGGCCCAGGCGGACCTGGACAGCACCTCGCAGGCCGGCGGCTTCGCCACCTCGCTGATCGTGGAGAGCGGCGACGCGACCCTGGCGGCGCAGGCCACCGCGATCCAGGGCTACCTCGCCGAGATCGGCATCGAGGTCTCGATCGAGTCGCTGGACTCCACGGCGTTCTGGAACCGCTTCGGCGCCCGGGACTACGACCTGGCCGTGGTGATCTCCACCAGCGACACCGGCGACCCCAGCAACCTGGCCGGCTGGCAGCTCGACCCCGACCTGATCGACTCGTACCACACCGGCTTCGACAACGCCGAGGTCCAGAGCCTGATGGACCAGGGCCTGGCCACCAGCGACGACACGCAGCGGGCCGAGATCTACTCCCAGCTGCAGCAGCTCGTCGCGGACGAGCTGCCGAGCGTGCCGCTGACCTACAAGTCCAGCCTGATCGGCGTCCGGGACGGGATCGACGGCCTGGTCGTCCTCCCGAACGGCACCACCCGGCTGGCTGGGCTCACGGTCTCCGAGTGAGCTCTGCGACCGAGACCCCGGCCGGGGCGAGGGCCGACGCACCGCCCCGGCGGTGGCCACGGGTGCTGGCACCCGTGCTGCACGCGGTCCTCGTCATGGCCGGGGTGGTCGTGGCCAGCTTCAGCCTGGTCAGCCTGGTCCCCGGCGACGTCGCGACCACCCTGCTCGGCGAGCGGGCCTCGGCCGAGACGATCGCCGCGCTGCGCGCCGAGCTCGGGCTGGACCGCCCGTGGCTGAGCCAGCTGGGCACCTTCGTGCACACGCTGGTCACCACGGGCGGGGCCGGGGACTCGGTGGTCTACGGCATCCCGGTCAAGGACATGATCGCGGGCCGGGTCGGTGTCACGCTGACCGTCCTGGTGCTCGCGATCGTGTTCGCGGTGCTGATCTCGGTGCCGCTGGCCGTGCTGTCGGCCAGCCACCGGGACCGGCTGGCCGACCACGCGGTGCGGGTGTTCACCACGGTGAGCCTGACCGCCCCGCCGTTCTGGATCGGGCTGATCCTGATCCTGCTGCTCTCGGTCCGCCTGGGCTGGTTCCCGGTGGGCGGCGACCGGGCGGGCTTCCCGCTCAGCTTCGTGCTGCCGGGCCTGACCGCCTCGCTGACCATCGCCCCCCAGCTGACCCGGAGCCTGCGGCTGCAGATCCTCGAGGTGCTGGACTCCGACTTCGTGCTGACCTACCGGGCGGTGCACTACTCCCGGGCCCGGGTGATGGTGCGGCACGTGCTGCGCAACTCGCTGCTGCCGTTCGTCACCCTGCTCGGCACGAACGTGGCCTACCTGCTCGGCGGCACACTGATCGTCGAGCGCGTGTTCGACCTGGACGGGATCGGCAGCCTGATGTTCGACGCGATCTCCAACCGCGACCTGCCCACCATCCAGGGCACCTTGCTGTACACGGCCGTCGCGGTGGTCGTGGTGACCACCCTGACGTCGGTGCTGACCAACCTCCTCGACCCCCGGCTGCGTGCTCGATGAGCGCCGTCGAGACCCGGTCCCGCTGGTCGCGGCTGCCGGCCCGGGCGGCAGGCCACCGTCGGCTCGACCTGCTCGGACGGCGCGGGCACGGCGGCAGGTCCCGGTCCTGGACGATCTGGGTCGGCGTCGCCGTGCTCGGCTCGGTGGTCCTGGTGGCCGTGCTCGCCCCGTGGATCTCGCCGTACGACCCGAACCAGCAGGACCTCGCGAACGGCCTGCTGCACCCCTCGGCCCAGCACTGGCTGGGCACCGACCAGCTCGGTCGCGACATCCTGTCCCGGCTGCTGCACGCACCGCGGACCGACCTGCGGGTCGGCGTGGTCGCGGTGCTGTTCCCGTTCGTGTTCGGCACGCTGCTCGGCAGCCTCGCCGGGTACTTCGGCGGCTGGGTGGACCGGGTGGTCGGCTACGTGGTCGACATCGTGCTGGCGTTCCCGTTCTACATCCTGGCGCTGGCGATCGTCGGCGTGGTCGGGGCCGGCGAGGTCGGCATCTACCTGGCCTACGGCGTGGTCGGCTGGGTCGCCTACGCCCGGGTGATCCGGGAGACCACCCGGCTCGCCGCGACCCAGACCTGGGCGACCGCTGCCCGGGACAGCGGGCTGTCGCACGCCACGGTGCTGGTCCGGCACGTGCTGCCGAACACGCTGGGGCAGAGCATCGTCTTCCTGTTCACCGACGTGGTGTTCGTGATCGTCTCGGTGGTCACGCTGTCCTACCTCGGCCTGGGCATCCAGCAGCCGACCGCGGAGTGGGGCTCGATGATCGCGGACGGCCAGGCGTACATCACCTCGAACTGGTGGATGTGCGTGGTGCCCGGCCTCGCCGTCGCGTACACCGGCATCGGGCTGTCGCTGGTCGCGGACGGCCTCACCGACCGGATGGGAGGCCGCTGATGGCCGTCGAGCTGCACGACCTGCTGGTCCGGACCGCCACGACCACGCTGGTGGACGCGGTGTCCTTCACCGTGCCGGACGGCACCTCGCTCGGCATCATCGGCGAGTCCGGCTCCGGCAAGTCGCTGACCCTCAAGGCCATGCTGGGCCTGCTGCCCCGCGGGCTGACGGCGGCCGGCGGCCGGATCCGGGTGGACGACGAGGAGCTGGCTCTGCCGGCCGACCCGCGCCGGCACGCGCAGTTCGCCCGCCGGGCCGGGCTCGGCATGGTGTTCCAGGACCCGTCCACCGCCCTTGACCCGCTGCTGACCATCGGCACCCAGCTGCGCGAGGTGTACCGGTTCCACCACCGGGGCACCCGGCACGCGCCGGTGGCCGAGCTGCTGGACGCGGTCGAGCTGGACGCCGTGCTGGCCGACCGGCACCCGCACACGCTGTCCGGCGGGCAGCGCCAGCGGGTGGTGATCGCGCTCGCGCTCGCGGCCGAGCCCCGGGTGCTGCTGTGCGACGAGCCGACCACCGCGCTGGACGTCACCGTGCAGGCCACGATCCTCGCGCTGCTCGCCCGGCTGCGCACCGAGCGCGGGCTGACCCTGGTGTTCGTCTCGCACGACCTCGCGGTGGTCAGCCGGGTCGCGGACCACGCCCTGGTGCTGCAGCACGGCGTGGTGGTGGCGCGCGGCACGATCGCCGAGATCGTCGGATCGCCGCCCGAGGGGTACGCGCAGATGCTGGTGCAGACCGCCCGGGACACCGAGCGCGCGCTGCACGAGCTGCGGGGGGCCGCCCGATGAGCGCCGCACCCGCACCGCTGGGCCTGACCGCCCGCGGCCTGGAGGTCCGGTACGGGCGGCACGTCGCCCTGGCGGACGTCGACCTGACCGTCCAGCCCGGCTCGGTGGTCGGCCTGGTCGGCGAGTCCGGCTCCGGCAAGTCCACCTTCGCCAAGGCCGTGATGGGCCGGGCCACGATCACCGGCGGCGAGCTCGTGGTCGGGGACGGCGCACGCCTGCCCCGGACCGCGGTGCAGATGGTCTACCAGGACCCGTACACCTCGCTGAACCCGCGCCTGGCCATGGGCACGGTGTTCCGCCAGCTGCTCCGACCCACCCACGGCGCCGTCTGGCGGGACCGGGCGGTCGAGCTGCTCGACTCGGTGCAGCTGCCGGCCGACGCGCTGGACGCCCACCCCGGCCGGTTCTCCGGCGGGCAGCGCCAGCGCCTCGCGATCGCGCGGGCGCTGGCGGTCGAGCCGCGGATGCTGATCGCGGACGAGCCCACCTCCGCGCTGGACGCGAGCATCCGGCACACCGTGGTCGACGTGCTGCGCGACCTGAACGTGCGGCTCGGTGTGACGATCGTGTTCATCTCGCACGACCTGTCCGTGGTCGCCGGGTTCTGCGAGCAGACCGTGGTGCTGCGCTCGGGCCGGGTGGTCGAGGCCGGGCCGACCGCTCGGGTGCTCGGGCAGCCGGAGCAGGCGTACACCCAGGAGCTGATCGCGTCGGTGCCGCTGCTGCCGCTGCCGCCGGCGGGCGCAGCGGGGTAGCGGGGTAGCGGGCCCGGCCGGACGCGTGGACCCGGGGGACAGCCCCCGGGCGGCCGTCGGGTGCCCCGGCTGCCGCCGGCGGACCCGGTCGCGGCACGATGGGACCTCCGCACCACCGAGGAGACCCGCCCGATGTCCCACCCGCAGCCGCCGCTCGACACCGGGGCCGCCGACGTGCCCGCCGTCGACCCGACCGAGTCCGCGCCGAGCAGCGCGCCGCGGCCCGGTGCGGGGTCGCTCTGGTCCCGAGCGGCGTGGGTCCGGACCTGGACCGAGCAGGGCTACCTGAGCCTCGCCCTGCTGCTCGCCCCGTTCGGCTTCGGCTACGTGGTCGTGACGGTGTCGTTCGCGGCCTCGATCGCGGTCACCGTGGTCGGGCTGTTCCTGGCCGGCTTCCTGGTGCTCGGCGGCCGGGCCTGGGCGGCGCTCTACCGGGGGATGGCGCGCGGGATGCTCGGCGTCGACGTGCCCGCACCTGCCCCGTTCCGGCGCGGGCGCGGGTTCTGGCGCTCGCTGGGCCGGCTGCTCGGCGACGTCCCGGGGTGGCGTGCGATGGCGTTCCTGCTGCTCGCCTTCCCGCTGTCCCTCGTCGCGGCGGTGGTCAGCTGGACGTTCCTGGCGGTCGGCCTGGCCGGGGTCACGCACTGGGCCTGGTACCGGTGGCTGCCCGCCCAGGAGGCGAGCGACGGGACGCTGCACCGTGGGGCCCAGCTCGGCACCGACTTCTTCATCGACACCACGCCCAGGCAGTGGCTGATGATCGCGCTCGGGCTGGTGCTGCTGCTGGTCTGGCAGCGGCTGACGCTCGGCTTCGGGCACCTGTTCCGGCTGCTCACCCGGTTGCTGCTCGGCCCCACCCGGTCCAGCGAGCGGGTCGCGCACCTGGAGCAGACCCGGGGCAGCGCGGTGCTGGACGCCGACGCCCGGCTGCGCCGGATCGAGCGCGACCTGCACGACGGCACCCAGGCCCGGCTGGTCGCGGTCGCGATGCAGGTCGGCGAGGCGCGCGAGCTGCTCACCGACCCGGCAGGCCCGCCCGCGGACGCCCCGGCGGGCACCGCTGCCCGCACGCCGACGGGTGCGCCGGGCCTCGGACGGTCCGCCGAGGCCGCTGCCCTGCTGGGCCAGGCGCACACCGCCCTGAAGGAGACCCTGGCCGAGCTGCGCGAGATCGCCCGCGGCATCCACCCGCCGGCGCTGGACAACGGCCTGGCGCTGGCGCTGGAGACGCTCGCCGCCCGGTGCGCCGTCCCGGTCGCGGTCGAGGTCGACCTGCCGGAGCAGCCCGCGCCCGAGGTCGAGACCATCGCGTACTTCGTGATCGCCGAGCTGCTGACCAACGTGGTGCGGCACTCCCACGCGACCCGGGCGTCCGTGCGCGCCGAGACCGCCGCCGGCCTGCTGCGGCTGCGGGTGCGCGACGACGGCCGCGGCGGCGCCCGGCTCGCGCTGCCCGGAGCGTCCGGCGGCACCGGCCTGCCCGGGCTGGTGGAGCGGGTCGCGACCGTGGACGGCGACCTGGACATCGTCAGCCCGCCCGGTGGACCTACCGTGGTCACCGTGCACCTGCCGATGAGTGTCGTCCGATGACCGCCCGCCCCGGGGTGGAGGCCGTGGCGGAACCGGCCGGCCCGTCGGTCCGGCCCGACGCGTCCGCGGCTGTCGGCGCGGGCTCCGCGCCTCGCGCGCGGCACCGCGGGGTTGCGCCGTGCGGCTGGTGATCGCCGAGGACTCCGTCATCCTGCGTGACGGCCTGGTCGCGCTGCTGTCCCGGCGCGGGCACGAGGTCGTGGTCGCGGTCGACGACGGGGACGCGCTGGTGCGCGAGGTCGGCCTGCTCGCCGCGGACGGCGCGCTGCCGGACGTCGCCGTGGTGGACGTGCGGATGCCACCGGCCTTCACCGACGAGGGGCTGCGCGCCGCGCTCACCCTGCGCGAGCGGCACCCCGGTCTCGGCGTGCTGCTGTTCAGCCAGTACGTCGAGACCCGGTTCGCCGCCGAGCTGTTCGGCGGGGACGCCCGCGGCGTCGGCTACCTGCTGAAGGACCGGGTCGCGGACGTGGCCGACTTCCTGGACGCCCTGGAGCGGATCGCCGCCGGGCGCACCGTGCTGGACCCGGAGGTGGTCACGCAGCTGATGGGCGCCGCCCGGGTCGACCCCGGCGTCGAGCGGCTCACCCCGCGGGAGACCGAGGTGCTCGAGCTGATGGCCCAGGGCCGGTCCAACGGTGCCATCGCCGAGCAGATGTTCCTGTCCTACGGCGCGGTCGAGAAGCACGTCACCGCGATCTTCGGCAAGCTCGCCCTCGCGCCGGACGCGGGGGACCACCGCCGGGTGCTCGCCGTGCTGCGGTACCTGCGGCTGGGGGACTGACCGGAGCAGCGGTACCGCCCAGGAGCGCCCGGAGCCCTCCGCGCGATGCTCGGATCGTGGCGGCGGGTGTCGACGACGGCTGACCTCATCGTGGTACCCGGCCGGACGGGAACGGGGCGTGCTCCGATGGCGCGGTCGTGGTCGTCTGCGCGCGCGGGTGACGCGGCGGCCGACCTCGAGGCGTGTTCCTCCGCGCCCTGGTCGCCGATCACGGTGGGCAGCCCATCGGCCGGGCCGTCGACCGGCCTGGTGTCAGCGCACAGCGGGACCTCACGTCGTTCTCTGGAACAGGTGGACGGGGCGGCACGATCGTGCGATGCCGATCGAATCGACCGACCCGCTGCCCGACCTGGATCGCGAACGCATCCCGCTTCGCCCTGTCGGCAGCCGTCCGTTCGGTCATCGGCGCAGGCCGGCCGGTGCCGGAGAAGCGGCCGTCGGCTCGGCGGTGTCGGCGAGCATCGTTGCGCTGCTCGTTCTGGTGGGCTGTGCGCGCATGGACGACAGCGTCGACGCCCCGATCGACTGGAGCATCGTGGACGGCGACCCTGATGACTCTGCGTGCGGTCTGCCTTCTGGTGATCAAGCGGTGCCCGCCTCGTCGCCCGCCGCCACCTGGGACGACGTCGACGGCGTCTCGATCCCCACCAGCTCGTCGATCGGCCCGGGCCGCACCGACGGATGGCATACCTGCTATGCGCACTCGCCGACCGGTGCGCTGTTCGCTGCGGCGAGTCTCGTGGCCGATGAGCGCATGCATGGGAACTGGGCGCTCATCGACGATCGAGCGGCCTTCACGGAGCAGGTAGTCGAAGCGATCAGTTCCGACACTCTCCCGGATCGGTCAGGGTTCCCGACCGATCCGGCACCGCAGCTCGTCGGCTATCGATTCTCCTCGGTGTCCGAGGACGACGTCGCGTTGCAGCTGGCCTGGTCCAGCCCGACCATCGAAGATGCCGCATGGCAGTTGTCCACCTCCGAAGTGCAGGTGACATGGACGGAGAACGACTGGAAGGCCGTCATGCAGGCGTCGGGCACCGCGTGGACCGCGGTGCAGACGATCGACGATCTCGACGGGTTGGTCCGCTGGTCGAGCGACCTGCCATGATCTTGCCCGCCGGTCATGTCGCCTACCGGTCATGTCGCCCGTCGGCATGGGGTGCGGTGGAGCCTGGGGAGCGCTCCAGAGCGCCGCACGTGCACCGCGATGCGGCTCACGCGTCACGGCGTTCCCGCGATGATCCGGCGCTGCATCTCCGCGATGGCCGGAGATCGAGCCCAGGGTGTTCCGTCTGCGATCCTTCCGAGCCGGTTCTGCGCGGCACCTCCTCGCGGCGAGCAGATGTCACCTCTGTGTGACATCGCGGGAATGTCACACTACCGTGACATCGCAGCGATGTCACGGTAGTGTGACATCTATGACCGCCGATCGGCTGCTGCCCGCACGGTCGCTCCTCCGGATCGGGGCGGCGATCAAGACCCTGCGCCTGGAGCGTGGCATGACCCAGGCCGAGCTCGCGCTCGCCGCGGACGTCTCCCGGCGATGGCTGATCGAGGTCGAGGCGGGCAGCCGTGCCGGCATCGAGCTCACACGGGCGCTGCGGGTCCTGGACGCGCTGGACGCCTCGCTCATGATCCGGGACGACCGGACCGCGTCGTGAACGAGCCACGCAGGCTCGCGGTCCTGCTGGCCGGGCGCGAGGTCGCCCGGCTCGAACGCACCCGCGCCGGCGTGCTGCGCCTGGAGTACGAGACCGACGCGCGCGGCGCCACCGACACCCCGCTGTCGTTGTCGCTGCCGCCCTCTGTCGGCACGTTCACCGGCCGCGTGGTGGAGGACTATCTCTGGGGTCTGCTGCCCGACGACGAGCGAGCCCGGCGCGCGATCGCCACCCGGTACGAGGCGAACGCTCGCGACCCGTTGTCGATGCTCGCCGCCGTCGGCCAGGACTGCGCCGGTGCCGTGCAGTTCTGCCTGCCCGACGAGGTCGCGGCGACGGTGGACCGCGACGGGACGCTCGAACCGCTCACGGACGCGGACATCGAGATGAGGCTGGCCGAGCTGCGCACCGACGAGGACGCCGGCTGGGTCATGCCGGGGGAGCACTGGTCCCTGGGCGGGAGCCAGCAGAAGTTCGCGCTGCGTCGCACCGACCACGGGTGGTCCGAGGCACGGGGATCGGCGCCGACCAGCCACATCGTGAAGCCGGGCATCTATCGGATGACCGCGCAGGCGCTCGTGGAGCACGTGTCGATGCGCGCGGCGGCCGCGTGCGGGATCGACGTCGCGCCCACCGAGCACTTGTGGTTCCGGACCGAGCCGGCGCTGGTGGTCACGCGCTTCGACCGCGCGCCGACCGGCGGCGGCCTGGGCCGTCTGCACCAGGAAGACCTGTGCCAGGCGAGCGGCGTCGCGGAGAAGTACGAGGACCGGGGCGGTCCGACGCCCGATGACCTGATCCGGCTGCTGCGGGCCACGGCGCGCACCGCGCAGGACGCGGCCGCGAACGTGGAGCGGTTCGTGGACGCCCTGGTGCTCAACGTGGTGATCGCTGCACCGGACGGGCACGCTCGCAACTATGCGGTGCTGCTCGACCACGATGTCGTGCGGCTCGCGCCCCTGTTCGACGTCGCGTCCGGGCTGGCCTATGCGTACCGGTCGGGTGACGACCGGCGGCTGGCGATGAGCATCGCCGGGCAGTTCGACGCGTCGGCGATCACCGGAGAGACCTGGCGGCGGTTCGCGGGCGAGAACCGCCTGGACCTCGATGCGGTGCTGGAACGGGTGCACCGGTACGCGGACGTCGTCCCCGGGGCGATCGCGGCCGCGCTCGAGCCGGTGGACGACTGGGACGGGACGACCGCTGCGCTGGCCGGACGGCTGCTGCCGGCGGTGGGGTCGCACCTGGCAGCGGTGCTGCGCTCCGCCGGGTAGCCGTCCTCCTCACCCGTGCCGGGCAGGTCCGGCCAGCGAACACCGCACCTCCGGCGGCGCCGGTCGGTACCGTCGACCGAGGCCGGTGCCGCCGGTCGCCCCGACCGCCCGAGGAGCCCGCATGCCCCGTCTCGCACCCCGCACCCTGCTCTGGACCGGGATCGTGCTCGTCGTGATCGGACTGCTGTGGTCGGCGATCGTGAGCGCCGTGGCGCTGCGCGGGCTGTTCACCTTCTCGTACACGCTCTACTCGTTGGCCCTCCAGCTCGGGCCGGGGATCGTCACGGTCGGGTCGGTGCTGCTCGCCGGGTCCTTCGTGGTGGCCGCGGTGCAGGGGCCGCGGCCCGCGGCGGGCGCGCAGCCGGGCGGCGTCCCGCCGGTGCAGCCGCCGACGGCCGCCACCGCCGCCGACCCGGGCAGCTCCGGCGGTGCCGCGCCGACCCTGCCGCAGTCGCCCTACGGCCCGCGCTGATCCCCGGGCCGCCCGCACGGGGGAGGACCCCCGGCGTCGGGTGGGGAGCCGGGCCGGCAGCACGGGGGCTGGACCCGTTCTGACCTGCGGCTCCGCTCGACAGGCTGGTCAGGTGCCCGATCGCCGGGTGCCCGCGCGGTCCGCGCGGCTGCCCGGGGAGCGCCATGACCACCCTCCAGCCCGCCGCACGCGGCACCGTCCGACCGACCTGGGTCGGTGCCCGGGCGCAGGACGCCCCGACCGTGCGTCAGCCGGCGCTGCCTCCGGCCCGCCCGGCCTGCCCGGCCCGCCCGACCGTCGCGACCGCGTCACCGGGGGCCGGTCGTCCGCCGGGCGCACCGCGTCGTGACCCGTTCGTGTCCGGCGTCCGGGCGGTCGGCACCCTGCTGGTGGTCGGGCTGCACTGGCTGATGGTCGAGGCCGCGCTCAACGGTGACCGGCTGGTGGTCGGCAACGCGCTCGGGCACGGCTGGGCGTGGCTGCTCACCTGGGCGCAGCCGCTGCCGGTGCTGTTCTTCGCCGCGGGCGCCGCCGCCCGGTACGGCCTGGACCGGCGTCCGGGCGAGCCCGGGTGGCGGCTGGTCGCGGCGCGGCTGCCCCGGATGGCGCTGCCGGTCGGGGTGCTGCTCGCGGCGTGGGGCGCGCTGGTGCTCGCGGCGCCCGCGCTGGGCCTGCCGACCGCGGTGGTGCGGCGGGCCGCCCGGATCGTGCCGCAGCCGCTGTGGTTCCTCGGGGTGCAGCTCGTGCTGCTCGCGCTGACCCCGCGGCTGCTCCGGCTGCTGCGCCGGCACGGTCTCGCGCTGGTCGCGGTGCTGGCCGGTCTGGCTGTGCTGGTCGACGTGGTCCGGTTCGGGCAGGGCGTCGAGCCGGCCGGGCTGGCGAACGTGCTGCTGGTCTGGGCGGTGCCGTACGCCGGCGGGCTGGTCTACGCCGATCAGCGGCTCGGTGGCGACGTGCCGCTGCCCCGGCTGCGCGGGCTGACCGTGCGCGGTGCGCTCGCGCTTGTCGCGGTCGGCGCCCTGGCCGCGACGGTGGCGCTGCTGCTGGCCGGCCCGTACCCGCTGTCGCTGATCGGGATGCCCGGCGACGCGATCTCCAACCTGGCCCCGCCCACCGCGCCGGTGGTCACGTTCGCAGTGGCGCAGATCGCCGGGGCGCTGCTGGCGCGGGAGACGATCGCCCGGCGGGCCGCACGCTCGCGGCTGGTGGCGTGGGTGGACGCCCGGTCGATGGGTCTGTACCTCTGGCACCTGACCGCGATGTTCCTGGTCTGCGGCCTGGTGCTGCTCGGGGCCGGCCGGGCAGTGCCCGAGCCGTGGACCTGGGACTGGTGGACCAGCCGGCCGGGCTACCTCGGTGCCGCGGCGCTGGTGCTGGTGGCCCTCGTCGCGCTCGCGGGGCGGGCCGAGCGCGCGCTGCGGTGGCGGCCGGCCCGGGCCCGGGCCGGCCGCGGGGACCGGGCATCCGCGCCGGCCGGCGGTCAGGCGTCCCGCCGCACCGCCCGCACGGCGCCGACGCCGCCGATCAGCACGATCCAGGCCAGCGCGACCAGGGCGCCGGTCGCCGGGCTGAGCACGGTGTCGGTGCGGTCGTAGAGCTGGGCGGCGGCCCGGCCCGGCAGCCAGCGGACCTGTTCCGTCGGCCCGGCGAGCACCGGCGGGAGCACCAGCACCAGCACCAGCGTGCCGACCAGGGCCGGGACCAGGTGCCGGACCAGCAGCGCGACCGCGTGCGCGAGCAGCCCGATCAGGGTGGGGGCGTCCGCGCTGGTGCTGGTGGTGCTGGTCGCGCTCGCGGGGCGGATCGAGCGCGTGCTGCGGTGGCGGCCGGTCCGGGCGGGGCGGGCGCACCAGCCGTCCGGTCAGGCGTTCCGCCGCACGGCCAGCACGGCGCCGACGCCGCCGACCAGCACCACCCAGGCCAGCGCGACCAGGGCGCCGGTCGTCGGGCTCAGCACGGTGTCGGTGCGGTCGTAGAGCTGGCCGGCGGCACGGCCCGGCAGCCAGCGGACCTGCTCCGTCGCCCCGGCCAGCACCGGCGGCAGCACCAGCACCAGCACCAGCGTGCCGACCAGGGCCGGGACCAGGTGCCGGACCAGCAGCGCGACCGCGTGCGCGAGCAGCCCGATCAGGGTCAGGGCGACGGCGGCACCCAGCAGGGCCCGGGCGTCCGCGGCCCCGACCGGTGCCGGTCCGACGACGGTCGTCGCACCGAGCAGGGCGGCCCCGACGGACAGCGCTGCGGTCAGGGCGACCAGCGCCGCGGCCGCGGCCGCCGTGGCGGCCAGCAGCGTCGGGCGGTGCGGCACGGCCCGCAGCGTCGTGGCGCCCTGGCGGCCGGTGTGCTCCTGCGCGACCGGCCAGACCCCGACCAGCACCAGGCCGGCCTGCAGGAGCGGCACGGTCCCGGTCGCGACGTCGACGGCCGTCGCCCCGCCGCGGCCGGAGCTGGGGACGCCCGCCGCGGCCGCCGAGACCAGGGCACCGGCCAGCACCGTGCCCAGCACGCTCAGCGGGACTGCCGGCAGGGTGCGGAGCTTGGCGGTCTCGGCCGCGAGGACGTCCTGGAACCGCGGGCGGGTCACGCGTCCCGCCGGTGCAGCACCAGTGCGGCGACGACCAGCAGCGCCACCGTCCAGCCGACCATCACCAGGGCGCCCGGCAGAACGGCGAGCCCGCCGGGCACCGTGTCGATCCCGGCGAGCAGCCATCGGCCGGCCATGTCCGGCAGCCAGTGCGCGAGCGGGGTGAGCCGGGTCAGCAGGTAGGACACCGACACCACCGTGCTGTTCACGATCAGGACGATCAGCGGCACGATGCCGCTGCGGGTCAGGGTCGTGATCGCACCGGCGATCAGCGCGGTGAGCACCCAGTACGCGGCCGCGCCGAGGACGCGCAGCACGGCGTCGCCGGGCGCGACGGTCTCCGGGGCGCCGCCGAGCACGGCGCGGGCGACCAGCACCGTGGCCGGCAGCGTGACGGCCGCGGACAGCAGCACGACCAGGGCCGTCGTGCCGGCCTTCGCGGCCAGCAGCCGGACCCGGTGCGGCGCCGCGGTGAGCGTGCTGGTGATCTGGCGTCCACCACCGTCCACGGCGGCGCTCGCGGTGTACTCGCTGCCGATCACGACCACGCCGATCACCACCGCCCCGACCGTCCCGACCGGCGCTGCGCCGAACGCGTTCTCGAACGCCGAGCCGTCCGAGCCCGTGCCGAGGGCGGACCGGGAGGCGAGCGCGTTCACCAGGGTGATCGCGACCGAGCCGAGCAGCGTGACCAGCACACCGATCCCGACGGCGGGCAGCGTGACGGCCTTGCGCAGCTCCGCTGCGAGCAGGTCGGTGGCGCGCCTCATCGGGTGCTCCCCTCGGCATCGGCATCGGCGGTGAGCGCGAAGAACGCCTCCTCGAGGCTGCGGTGCCCGGCGGTGACCTCCGGCAGGCTCCCCGTCCGGACGATCCGCCCGGCCGCGATCACCGCCACGTCGTCGGCCAGGTCGGCGACCTCACCCATCAGGTGGCTGGACAGCAGCACCGTGCCGCCGGCAGCCGCGTGCTCGCGCAGCAGGTCCCGCAGCCACCGGATGCCCGCCGGGTCCAGCCCGTTCGTCGGCTCGTCCAGCACCAGCACCTCGGGCCCGCCCAGCAGCGCCGTGGCCAGCCCGAGCCGCTGCCCCATGCCGAGCGAGTACCGGCCGACCCGGACCCGTGCCGCCTCGGTGAGGTCCACCTGGGCCAGCACCTGGGCGACCCGGTGGCGCGGGATGCCGTTGCTGCGGGCCACCCAGGCCAGGTGGTCCCGCCCGGTGCGGGACCGGTGCGCCCCGGAGCCGTCCAGCATCGACCCGACGGTGCGCAGCGGGCGCGCCAGCTCGGCGTACCGGCGCCCGCCGATCAGTGCACGGCCGCCGTCGGCGTGGTCGAGCCCGAGCAGCACGCGCAGGGTGGAGGACTTGCCCGCCCCGTTCGCGCCGAGGAACGCGGTCACCCGCCCCGGTCGGGCCTCGAAGGTGACCTGGTCCAGGACGAGGTGCGGCCCGTGCCGCTTGACGAGCCGGTCGATGACGATCATGGCGACCATCTGAGCCGGTGCCCGCCGCGGCGCGCATCGGGCGCAGGGAGGGCCCCGACGACGCGGCGCCGGACCCTGGTCGGTCGGACCCCGGTCCGATGCGCACACGGCTGCGGCTTGCCTAGCATCGTCGGGATGACCTCCGCCGACCGCCCCGTGCTGCGCTCGCGCGCGTGGGCGGCGGCGGGTGCGGCGGTGCTGGTCGTGCTGGCCGTGCTGCTGGGCCTCGGGATGGGCGGGTCCACCAGCGCGGTCGTGCTGCCGCTGCTCGCGGTGGCGGCGGTGGTCGCCGTGCTGGTGTGGGCCGGGGTCCGGACCCGGCGGGCGCGCCGCGACCACGAGGACGCCCTGACCGCCTGGGCCGCCGAGCGCGCCGTGCAGCAGGAGCGGCTGCGGATCGCCCGAGACCTGCACGACCTCGCCTCGCACGGGCTCGGCCTGATCAGCGTGCGGGCCGCCGCCGCCCGCACGGTCGCCGGGCCGGTCGCCGCCGCCGAGCGGACCGCCGCGCTGCGCGACATCGAGCGGGTCAGCCGGGAGGCGACCACCGAGCTGCGCCGGATGCTCGCCGTGCTGCGCAGCCCGGACGACGCGGCACCGCTGCGCCCGGCCCCGACGCTGGCCGACCTGCCGCGGCTCGTCGACGATGCCCGGACCGCCGGGGTGCGCGCGACCCTCGACACCGGTGCGCTCGGTGCGGTGAGCCCGGGTGCGCAGCTCGTGCTGTGCGCGGTGGTCCGGGAGGGGCTGGCGAACGTGGCGCGGCACGCCGGGCCCACGACCGCGCAGGTGCGGGCGCACCGGGAGGGTGCGGCGGTCGTCGTCACGGTCACCGACGCCGGGCCGGCCGTCGGCTGGGTGCCGCACCCGGGTGCGGGCACCGGGCTGCTCGGCCTGCGCGAGCAGGTCCGGGCGCTGGACGGCAGCGTGCTGGGCCGGGCCGAGGGGGCGGGCTTCCGGCTCACCGCGCGGCTGCCCGACGCGTCGGACCCCGCGGACCCCGAGGCCGCCGGGTGAGCGCCGCCGTCCGCGTGCTGGTGGTGGACGACCAGCCCCTGATCCGGCACAGCCTGCGCCTCGTGGTCGGCAGCGCCCCGGACCTGCGCGTGGTCGGCGACGCCGGCACGGGCGACGAGGCGGTGCTGCGTGCCGCCGAGCTGCACCCCGACGTCGTGCTGATGGACGTCCGGATGCCCGGCGGCGACGGCATCGAGGCCACCCGCCGGATCGTGGCGGACCCCGCCCTGGTCGGCACCCGGGTGCTCGTGCTGAGCATGTTCGAGCTGGACGAGCACGTGCACGCCGCGCTGCGCGCCGGGGCCAGCGGCTTCCTGCTCAAGGACACCGAGCCCGAGCGGCTGCTCGACGCCGTCCGGCGCACCCACGACGGCGAGTCGCTGCTGGCCCCGCGCATCCTGACCCGGCTGGTCGAGCACTACCTCGACCGGTCGGTGCCGGGCCCCCGAGCGGCCGCGGCGTCCCCGCCGGACGGCGTGCTCACCCGCCGGGAGACCGAGGTGCTGACCCTGGTCGGGCGCGGGCTGTCGAACCAGGAGATCACCGCCGCGCTGACCATCTCGGCGGGCACCGCGAAGACCCACATCGGCAACCTGCTGGCCAAGCTGCACGCGCGGGACCGGGCCCAGCTCGTGATCGCGGCGTACGAGCGGGGGCTGGTCGGCCGCTGAGCGGTGCGCGGCCCGGGCCGGCGCGCGGGCGCGGGCCGACCCGCCGCCCCACGCTGCCGGGGACGACGGGTCGGACCTGCCGGGACGTCGCCGGGCGTCAGGTCAGCCGGCGCACCGCACCGACCGGATCACCGGGCGCGCCGGCTCACCGCGCCTGCCGGATCACCGCACCCGACGGATCGCCAGGATCAGCCCGGAGCCGACCAGCGCGAGCACCGCCGCGAACGGGAACATCGCCTGGTAGCCGAACGCCGAGATGGCGGCTGCCGCGACGACCGGGCCGACGATCTGCCCGCCGGTGTTCGCCAGGTTGAGCACGCCGAGGTCCTTGGCGGCGGTCTTCTGGTCGGGCAGCACCTCGACGTTCAGCGCCTGGTCCACCGCGTTGAACGTGCCCATGCCGATGCCGGCGATCACGGCGTAGACCAGCATCGTCCACGGGCTCGCGGCGATCGCGGGCACCAGCACGCCGATCGCGACCAGCACGCCGGCCACCACCACCGGCAGCTTGCGCCGGCCGAGCCGGTCGGACACCGGGCCGGCGACCGCGGACATCACCAGCGCGGTGACCATCAGGATCGTCGCGATGCTGGAGATGTACCCCGCCGTGGAGCCCTCGCCGAGCAGCATGTAGTCGGTCAGGATGTACAGCTGGTACCCGGACACCGCGAAGGTCGCGGCGATGATCGCGAACTTGCCGAACAGGGCGAGGTAGTAGTCGCGGCAGTCCTTGCGGGGCAGGCTGAACGAGTCGAGCAGCATGTCCTTGCTCAGGGAGCGGCGCGGCATGTCCCGGCTGGACGGCTCGCGGAGCATCGCCACCGCGACCGGGCCGGACAGCAGCGTGAGCGCGGCGAGCACCACGAAGCCGGCCCACAGCGAGCCGAGGAACTGCGCGCCGATGATCTGCCCGCCGTACAGGCCGGCGGAGTAGCCGAACGCGTAGATCGAGGAGATCGTGCCGCGGTGCCGGGGTGCGATCCGGTCGGAGATCACCGCGATCAGCGGCGCGACGATCGAGTTCAGGAACACCTGGTAGAGCGCCCAGGTGACCAGCAGCGCACCGACGCTGGACGCCCGGCCGACCGCGAGCAGCATCGCCGCGGAGCCGATCGAGCCGACGATCAGCCACGGTGCGCGCCGGCCCCAGCGGGACCGGGTCAGATCGGAGAACGCGCCGATCACGATGTTCGCGAGGGTCGCGACGATCATCGCGACGGTCGCGAGCAGGGCGACGACGCCGGTCTTGTCGTCCGGGGCGACCTCGGCGATCCGGGCGGGCAGCAGCACCGCGTTCACGCCGAGGTAGGGGCCGAGCCAGAGGAAGCAGCCGAGGGACAGGGCGATGCCGATCCGCAGCGGCACGCGTGGCTGCTGCTCGTCGGTGGGGGAGGCGGTCGGGTCGGTGGCCGGGAGGGTGGTGGACATCGGTCTCTCTCGTCGTTGAAAGGATAGGGAGGGGTGGAACGGGATCGGGTGCGCTGCTAGAGCGCGATGGTCGCCGTGGCGGCGTCCGGGTCACCCCAGCGGGCGGCGGCCTCGACCAGCACGCCGCCGGCGGGCAGCGTCTGGCCCGCGGTGCCGGCGTCCCACCGGGACAGGGCGGTGAGCGGCACGTCCAGGGCCGCGGTGACGGTGCCGCCGGCGGGCACCTGGACGCAGGTGAAGCCGAGCAGCTCGCGCTCGCCGGCACGGTCGCCGTCGGTGCGGGTGCCGTACACCTGCACCACGTGCCGGCCGTCCCGGCTGCCCGTGTTGGTCACCGTCGCGGTGCCGCGCAGCCGCTGGGCGACGGGATCCACCGCGGTGACGGCCAGGGCGTCGATGGTCCAGGTGGTGTAGGACAGCCCGGCGCCGAGCGGGTACAGCGCCTCGATGCCGCGGTGCGCGAGCAGCCGCTGGCCGAACCACCGGTCGTAGGTGATCGCGGTGGCGTCGATGTCGAGCTCGGGCAGGTCGGCGGCGTCGGCGGGGATCGCGTAGGGCAGCCGGCCGGAGGGGCTGTGCGCGCCGGTCAGCACGTCGGCCAGCGCCCGCCCGCCCTCCATGCCGCAGTACCAGGAGATCAGCAGGCCGGGCACCTGGTCGTGCCACTCCTCCATCAGCACGGCACCGGCGGTCACCACCACGACGACGGTGCGCGGGTTGGCGGCGGCGACGGCCCGGACCAGCGCCACGTCGGACGCCCGCAGGTGCAGGTCCCGCCGGTCGCCGCCGGCGGCCTCGGCGCCCACCACGCTCAGGCCGGAGCCCATCGCGGTCATCACGTGGTCCTGCCAGGCGGTCTGCTCGGCGTTCTCGGGCTCGGGGTAGAGCAGGGCCAGCTCGCCGCGGGTGGCGAGCGAGCCGTCGACGAACTCGCCCTCGTCCTCGGCGGTGAAGCCGACCACGACGACGGCGACGTCGGCACCCGCGGCGGTGCGGGCGGCGGCGGTCGGGTCGGTGCCGGCGTCGTGCCGCACGTCCACGCCGGGCAGCGCCTCGGTCAGCCCGTCCAGCGCGGAGACCACCCGCGGTGCCCGGACGTCGGAGGAGCCGTGGTCGCCGGTGGTCGCGCCGTCGGCGAGCCGCCCGACCACGGCGAGCGAGCCCAGCGTGGCCGGGTCCAGCGGCAGCACCGGGGAGCCGGCGACCGGCTCGTTGCGCAGCAGCACCATCGCCCGGCGGGCGGCGTCCCGGGCCAGTGCGGTGTGCGCGGGGGAGACCACCACGTCGGCGGTCGGCTCCTCGGCGTCCCGCTCGGCGTAGCTGCGCAGCTGGGTGGCCAGGATCCGGTGCCCGGCGCGGCGCACGTCCGCCCAGTCGGCGGTGCCGTCGTCCAGCGCGGCGCGCAGGTGGGCGTCCCGCTGCTGGCGGAACGGTGCCTCGACGTCCTGGCCGGCCCGCAGCGCGGCCACGCCGTCCCGCATCCCCCAGATGAAGTCGGTGATCACGGTGCCCTCGAAGCCCCACTCGTCGCGCAGCACGGTGCTGAGCAGCTCGGGGTTCTGGCCGGCCCAGGTGCCGTTCACCGAGTTGTAGGAGCTCATCACCGCGGCCACGCCCTGGTCGATCACCCGGCGGAAGTGCGGCAGGAAGTCCTCGTGCAGCGTGGCGTCGTCGATGGTCACGTCCACCGAGAACCGGGCGTTCTCCATCGAGTTCAGTGCGAAGTGCTTCACGCAGGCCATCGCGTGCCGCTGGATGCCGCGGGTCAGAGCGGCGCCCATCTCGCCGAGCAGGGCCGGCTGGTCGGAGTAGGTCTCCTGCGCACGGCCCCAGGCCGGGTGCCGGGGCAGGTTGATGCACACCCCGCCGAAGAAGTTGCCGCCCAGCGCGCGCAGCTCGGCGCCGATCGCCTCGCCGATCCGTTCCTCCAGCTCGACGTCCCAGGTGGCGCCGCGGGCCATCGAGACCGGGAACGCGGTGGCCTGCCCGACCACGCAGCCGCGCGGGCCGTCCACGAACCGGATGCCCGGGATGCCGAGCCGGGGCACTGCGCCCATGACGTACGGCTCGACGTTGTAGCCGTCCGTGACGAAGGAGTACATGCCCTGCCAGAACGGGGTGTCGCCGTCCAGCAGGTCGAGGCGCTCGTCGTCGGTCAGCGCGTCGTAGAGGTGCGCGGCCTGGGTGTGCGCCGGTGCCCCGGCTGCCACCGCGGCCACGGCGTGCAGGAAGGGGCTGGTCGGGGTGCTCATGAATCTCCGCTCGTCGTCGAGGGGCACCCAGCAGCGTTACTGAGTGCTCGTTCAGTGTTCAGTAACGTAGCGCCTGCCGGGCCTCTGACACAATGGCGCGCAGCAGGACGATCGAGGAGACCAGGTGCCGCAGACCGCCGCCGCTGCCGGCTACTCGCCCCGGACCACCCGGTCCCGGATGAGTGCGTCGGACCGGCTGACCCAGATCCTCACGGTGTCCGCGGGGCTGATCGCCGAGCGTGGGTTCTGGGGGCTGACGCTGCGCGACGTCTCGCTGGCCTGCGGGATCACCGAGGGCGGGGTGCTGCACCACGTCGGGTCGAAGGAGCAGCTCCTGGTGTCCGTGCTGGAGTACCGGGATGCCGTCGACCTCGCCCAGCTCGCCGACCTGCTCGGCGTCGGCGCCGAGGCGTTCGACTCCGGCCGCGACGCCACGGTCGGCCTGCGCGAGCTCTGCACGGCGCTCGTGCAGCGCAACGCCCGCCAGCCGGAGATCGTCCGGCTCTACACCGTGCTGAACGGCGAGGCGCTCGACCCGGCCCACCCCGCGCACGAGTACTTCCGCACCCGGGAGCGCTGGGCGCTCGACCTGTTCGCCACCGCGGCCGACCCCGCGTGGGGCGACTCGGAGGTGCTGGCCCGCGAGGTGCTGGCCGCGATGGACGGGCTGCAGCTGCGCTGGCTGCGCGACCTGGACGGGCTGGACCTGGTCACGGAGTGGGAGCGGATGGCGGGACGGCTGCTGGTGCCGGCCGTGCCGGACGAGGTCTGACGAGCCGAGCCCGCCACCCGCTCGCGGTCAGATCTCGATCGCCAGGTCGTCCACGTCCTCCAGCGAACCACCGGTCTCGACCAGCCGGGCGTAGTTCGCCAGCCGGCGCATGTCGATCTCGGTGTTCGTGGTGCCGCGCTTCCAGTACCCGTACAGCGCCAGGTGGTCCTTGGGCAGGCCCACCTCGGAGCGGAAGTACCGGCGCAGCGCACGCATGTCGTCGCGCTCGCCGGCGCCCCACACCACGCACCCCTCGGGCCGCTCGACCAGCGCAGCGCGACGGAGCAGCGCCCCCGGCTCCTCGGCCGTCGGGTCGATCCGGTGCAGGTCGAGCCCGGGCACGGCGGGCAGCTCCTCGAACGCCGCCAGGTCGTCGGTCTGCACCCAGCCGACGCCACCGGCCCGGTGCGTCCACTGCTCCAGCATCGTGAGCAGCGCGGGCACGGCGGTGGCGTCCAGGAACAGCGCGACCGGCCGGTCCGGGAAGTCCGGCACGATGAAGTGCTGCCGAGGGCCACGGAACCGCAGCGAGCTGCCGGGCCGCAGGTCCCGGGACCAGCGCATCATCGGGCTGGTGGCGCCGTGCAGCACCACGTCGACCTCGACGGTGCCGGTCACCGGGTGGTACCGCCGGATCGTGTACACCCGGGACGCCTCGTCGTACCCGGGACCGAGCTCCATCCGGATGGTGACGTTCCGGGCGGCCCAGTCCGGGCCTGCGACGTGCTCCGGCAGTGCGGCGGTGAACCGGAGCAGGTGCCCGGTGGGGTGGTCGAGGTCGACGATCGTGGCGGTCACGTCGTGCAGGTCCCGGTCGTGGTCGGGGGAGCGCAGCAGGGCCTCGCCCTGCTGGAGCCAGCGGGCCTCGTCCTGGGCGGACGGCGCCGGGAAGCCGTGCTGCTGGCCGACCGGCTCCAGCGGGTCCGGCTCGTGCGGCGTGGGTGCGGTGGTCATCGGGGGTCCTTCCGTTCGGGGTCGGGTCGGCGGTCTCGGGGCACGACCAGGGGTCGGCCGGTCTCGGGGTCGGTCAGCACCAGGGCGTCCAGGTCGAACACCGCACGCAGCACCTCGGCGGTGAACACCCGGTCCGGCGGGCCCTCGGCCTGCACGCGACCGTCCCGCATCGCGATCACGTGCGTGGCGTACCGGGCGGCGAGGTTCAGGTCGTGCAGCACCGCGACCAGGGTGCGTCCCGACCGGTGCAGCCGGGAGCACAGGTCGAGCACGTCGAGCTGGTGCGCGATGTCCAGCGAGGTGATCGGCTCGTCCAGCAGCAGCACCGGTGTCTCCTGCGCGAGGGCCATCGCGATCCACACCCGCTGGCGCTGCCCGCCGGACAGCTCCTCGACCAAGCGGTCGGCCTGGTCTGCCAGCCCGACCTCGGCGAGGGCGGCCGCCACGGCCCGCTCGTCCTGCGGCGACCACTGGCGCAGCAGGCTCTGGTAGGGGAACCGGCCGCGGGACACCAGGTCGGCGACGGTGATCGCGCTGGGCGCCGCGGGGGACTGCGGCAGCAGCCCGATCCGGCGGGCCGCCTCCCGGGCGCGGAACGAGGCGAGGTCGCGGTCGTCCAGCAGGATCCGTCCGGCGCGCACCGGCAGCATCCGGCCGAGCGTGCGCAGCAGGGTGGACTTGCCGCAGCCGTTCGGCCCGATGATCACGGTGAACCCGCCGTGCGGGATCTGCACGGCCAGGTCCTCGATCACCGTGGTGCGGGCGTAGCCGACCCGGATGCCGTCGATCCGCAGACCGGTGCTGGTGCTCACGCCGGGGTGGTCCTCTCGTTCGGGTGGTTCGTGCGGGCGGCGTTGCGGGGGCGGCCCCGTCGGTGCCGGCGGCCTCATGCGCGCCGCGCCAGCAGCCAGATCAGGTAGACGCCGCCGATCAGGCTGGTGACCAGACCGACCGGGGTGCGCAGCCCGACGTCGACGTACTGCGCGAGCAGGTCGGCGACCGCCAGCAGCAGGCCGCCGGTCAGGAATGACGCCGCGACCGGGATCGCAGGGGTGCGGGTGGCGCGCCGTGCGATCTGCGGTGCGGCCAGCGCGATGAACGAGATCGGGCCGGTGGCCGCGGTCGCGATGCCGACCAGCAGCACCGCGAGCACCACGGTGGCGAACCGCAGCCGCTCCACCCGGATCCCGAGCCCGGCCGCGACGTCGTCGCCCAGCTCCAGCACCGACACCCGCCGGGCCAGCACCGCGAGCACCGGCACCAGCACCGCGGCGACCAGCAGCACGGCGACCGCGTGCGTCCAGCCCCGGCCGGTCAGGGAGCCGGAGGTCCACTGCTGCACGGTCGCAGCGTCGGTGATGTCGGCGCGGACGATCACGAAGTCGGTGACCGCGCCGAGCACCGCCCCGGTGCCGATCCCGACCAGCACCAGCCGCAGGCCGCCGGTGACGCCGTCCCGGCGGGCCAGCAGGTAGACGACCAGCGCGGTGACCAGCCCGCCGACGACCGTCGCGACGGCGGTGGCGACCAGGCCGCGGTCGAAGAACACCATCTGCACCACCGCCGCGGTCGCGGCACCGGTGGTGAAGCCGATCACGTCCGGCGAGCCGAGCGCGTTGCGGGACAGCGACTGGAACAGCGCACCGGACACCGCGAGGCAGCCGCCGACCCCGACGGCGGTCAGCATCCGGGGCGTCCGGCGCTGCTGGATGCTGCGGACCGCGCGCGCCTCGCCGTCGCCCCAGAGCGCGGCCCAGGTCTCGCCCGGGGACAGGCCGAGGTCGCCGGCGGTCAGCGTGATCACGAAGGCCACCAGCAGCAGCGCCACCAGCACCGCGGCGATCAGCAGCGGCCGGGTGGCGAGCCGGCACGAGTACGGCCCGAGCCGCAGCACGCGCCGGCCGGGCGAGGTGCGCACGGCGGGGGCGTCCGCCACCGGGGTCCCGGTGGTCACAGCGCGGCCAGCCGTCGGGAGCGGACCAGGGCGATGAACAGCGGCCCGCCGAGGACCGCCACGGCGATGCCGGTCTGCAGCTCGCTCGGGGCGACGGCGACCCGGCCGACCAGGTCGGCGCTGAGCAGCAGGGCCGGCCCGGTCACCAGCACGCCCGGCAGCATCAGGCGGTGGTCCGGACCGACGATCGAGCGGACGATGTGCGCGCAGGCCAGCCCGACGAAGCCGATCGGCCCGGCGGCGGCGGTCGCGGATCCGGCGAGCAGGGTGACGGCGACGATGGCGAGGATGCGCGTGGCGGCGGTGCGGCTGCCGAGCGCGGCGGAGAGCTCGTCGCCGAGGGCCATCGCGTTGAGGTCGCGGGCGATCACGCCGGCGATGACGAGTCCGAGGATGACCAGCGGGGCGATGGCGCCCGCCGTCGACAGGGGCGCGCCGACGATGGACCCCGCCATCCAGCCGATCATGGCCTGCAGCGTGCGCGGCGAGGCGAGCGAGATCATCGACGTGACGCCGCCGAACACCGCCGTGAGCCCGACCCCGGCGAGGGTCATCCGCACCGGTGTGGCGCCCCGCCTGCCCAGGGTGCCGATGAGCCAGACGAGCACCGTGGCCACGGCCGCGCCTCCGAGGGCGAGCCAGAGGTACTGGCTGACGCTGGTGAGGCCGAAGAAGGCGATGCCGACGACGACCGTGAGGGCGGAGCCGGCATTGACGCCCAGGATGCCGGGGTCGGCGAGCGGGTTGCGGGTGAACGCCTGGATGAGCGCGCCGCCGACCGCGAGGGCAGCGCCGACCAGCAGTGCGAGCGCGGTGCGGGGGATGCGCAGGGCGGTGATGACGAGGTCGGTGTCACTGTGGCCGGGGTGCAGCACCGCGGAGGCGACCTGGTCGAGCGGAATCGTCTTGGATCCGAGGGCGACGCTCGCGACGACGAGCACGGCCAGCGCGATCAGGCCGATCAGCAGCCCGGTGACCCGCACGCCGAGCGGTCGTCTCCGCGCGGCGGGTCGCGGGGCGGCCTCGGCTGCGGTGATGGTGCGCGCGGTCACAGGGGCTGCGGATCCTCGGGGCGATATTAGGCAAGGCTAACCAAAGTCATTGGTCGAAATCAGCGTAGGCGACGCCGCATCCCGCTGTCTGTCGCTAAGCGGACAGGTCGTGCCGCTCGGACGCCATCGGCCCGGATTCCATCGGCTCCGCTGCCGCCCGCCGCATCCCGGCGAGGTAGGCGCCCGGGGTCATCCCCGTCAGGGCGCCGAACGCCTGGATGTAGGCGCTCGTCGACGAGAAGCCGACCAGGGCGGCCGTCGTCCCCACCGACTCGCCGTCGGCGAGATGGGCGAGGGATGCCTGCAGCCGCAGCCGGGAACGCCACTGGGCGAAGCCGAGGCCCGTCTCCTGGGGGAACAGCCGGGACAGCGTCCGCGCGCTCGCGCCGACGACGCGACCCCAGCGCGCCAGATCGCGGTCGTCGCCGGGGTCGACCAGCAGGGCGTCCGCGATGCCGGCCGTGCGGGAGTCGCGCGGGAGCGGCACGTCGATGGTGAGCACCTGCGTCGGCTCGAGCAGCTCGGGCATCAGCTCCTCGGCCTTCGCCCGGGCGGCCGACGGGATCCCGGGGTCGGCGAGGTAGTCGATGAGCTCACGCACCAGCGGGGTGATCGCGACGACGGTCGGCGCATCCCACTCCGGCAGGAGGTGGGGGGAGAGGTACACCCCCTGCATGGTCGCGGCGGCACGGGTCGCCGCGGAGGTGTGCGGCACGCCCGCCGGGATCCACAGGGCCAGGCTCGGCGGCAGGGTCCAGTTGCGCTGGCCGACCGTGACGGTGAGCACCCCGTCGCGCACCCAGGCGAGCTGGTGCGCGTCGTGGGAGAGCTCGCGGAAGGCCTGGCCGGCCTCCATCGGGAAGCGCGCGAGGGTGATGGCGGTGGCCGAGTCCATCGGTCGGATGCCTCCCCTCCGGTCCTGTGCCGGTCGGTCCCGTCGCCGGTCGAGCCCGTCGAGACCCGGTCCTGCCCCGATCCGGTCGCCGGTCGAGCCCGTCGAGACCCGGTCCGGCCCGGTCCGGTCGCCGGTCGAGCCTGTCGAGACCCGCCGATCATGAGATTGGTGAGCCTAACCTTACTGGAGATCGGCCCCTTCTCTGAAGGCCCGGCGGATCAGGCGCCGGCGGGCGACAGCGGGTCGCGTTCGCCCGACCAGGAGCGCCAGAGCCGCGCATACCGCCCCCCGCGGGCGATCAACTCCTCGTGGCGGCCGCGCTCGACCACCCGCCCGTGATCCATGACGAGCACCAGATCGGCGCTCGCCGCCTGGTCGAGGCGGTGGGCCACGATCACCGCGCTGCGCCCGGCGACGACCGCCCTGGCCGCGGCATCCAGCACGCGGGCCGCGCCGCTGCCGGACTCCGCCGTGGCCTCGTCGAGCACCACGAGAGCGGGGTCGAGCAGTCGCAGGCGCGCGAACGCGAGGTGCTGGGCGTTCTCCGCGGTGAGGCGCAGGCCGCCGGCGCCCACGACGGTCGAGAGCCGGTCGGGCAGCGCCGCGACCCAGCCGTCCGCCCGCACGTCGCGCAGCGCGGTCCACAGCTGTGCCTCCCCGGCGTCCGGCCCGGCCAGGCGGAGATTCTCCGCGATCGTGCCGGCGAAGACGTGCGTCTCCTGGGCGATCATCCCGACCCGGCCCGTCGCCGGACTCGGGACCGCGTTCCCCAGCCGCACCGAGCCGGAGGTGGGGATGCGCAGGCCGGCCAGCATCGCCGCGAGGGTGCTCTTGCCCGAGCCGGTGGCGCCGACGATGGCGACGTGCGTGCCCGGCGGCAGCGTCATGCTCACGCCGACCACGGCATCCACGCCGCTCGGAAAGCGGAAGCCGACCGCGTCGGCCACCAGCGTGTCCGCGTCGGGCCGCGCCGTGGGCGACACGGGCGTTCGTGCCGCCGCGGGGGTCGGACTTCCGGAGACCGCCGGCCGCGCCGCGCCGATCACGCCGACCAGCCGGGCCAGGCCCGCCCCCGCCTGCTGGAGCTGGTCGACGACGCCGAGCACGGTGTTGATCGGGTCGAACAGGCCGGCGAAGAAGAGGGCAGCCGTGGTCGCCTCGCCCACCGTCGCCTCGTGGTCCCGCACGAGCAGCAACCCGACGACCAGGATCGCGCTAAGCCCCACGAACTCGGCCGCGTTCAGCCGGCCGAAGAAGCGGGTCGACACCCGCGTCGCGGCGAACTCCAGCTCCATCGCCTCCGCCGAGGACCGGGCCACCAGCCGCCTGCGCCATCCGGCGAGCCCGAAGGCGCGGACCGTGGGCAGCGCCGCGAAGGTCTCGAGCAGCGCCGCGGCGCGCGCCCCCTCCGCACGCCGGCCCGCGGCGTAGACGGGGCGCGATGCGCCCCGGTACCAGCGCAGGGTCGCCAGCTGGATCGGCACCGCGAGCAGGCCGGCGACGGCGAACCGCCAGTCCAGCGCGCCCAGCCCGGCCAGGGTGACGAGGATCGTGATCGCCGCGGTGACGAAGCTGCCGAGCGCGCCCTGCGCCGCGTCCGTGACCCGCTCGACGTCCCCCGACAGGCGGGAGACGAGGTCGCCGCTGCCGCCGTCCTCCACCGCGTCGGCGGGCAGGGCGAGCGCGGCCGCCATGGCGTCCTCGCGCACCCGGGCCGCCGGGGGCAGCACCGCGCGGGCCAGCAGGGCCGCGGAGGCCCACGCGGCCGCGCCGCCGAGCAGTCCCGACAGCACGAGCACGATCGCCGGAACCGCCAGGGCGCCGACGGCGGCGTGGTCGATCACCGACTGGGTCAGCAGCCCGATCGCGGCGGGGCCGCCCAGTCCCGCCGCCGAGCCGGTCGCGGTCGTCAGGATGGCGCCCGCCAGCGCGAGCCGGCGGTCTCGGGCCGCGCGGGCCACCAGCCGGGCGACCTCCCCGCCGGAGGCGGTGGGCAGCAGCGCCGGCCCGGTCATCGCCGCACCGCCGCGCGGTATGCGGCGTCCTCGCGCAGCAGGGTCGCGTGATCAC
>DASWPG010000057.1:0-43437 GCA_036404115.1 Cellulomonas sp. | reverse complement strand
GACGCGCTGGGCGCGGTCGGCGGCGAGCAGGGCGCTCAGGCGGACACCGACGACTCGTCGGCCACGGACGACACCTCGGCCACGGACCAGGCCTCGGTCGATCCGAGCGCGACGACCGGCTCGTCCGACGGCTCCTCGGGCGCCGTCGACGGGTCGGGGACGACCGGGACCACCGCGGTGCCGGACGGCTGGGTGGACCTGTCCGTGCTGGTCGATGCCGCACCGTCGGTGCAGCAGGCCGCCGAGATCGCCGAGGACCTGCGCGCGGCCCTCGCACCGATCGACGCCGGCTCCCTGGTGGGACCGCTGGCGAGCCCGGTGGCGCAGGCGCAGGCGCTGCTGGACGCGGGCACGCTGAGCACGGTGCGCGAGCTGGCGGCCGTGCTGCCGGAGCTGCTGGGCGCGGACGGCCCGCGCACCTACCTGCTGCTCTCGCTGAACTCGGCCGAGCTCCGGGCGCAGGGCGGGATCGTCGGCGCGGTGGCGGTGCTGCAGGTGCGGGACGGCGCGGTCGGGCTGGTCGGTCAGAGCAGCACCGCGGACCTGACCGAGCGGGACTCGTCGGTGCTGCCGCTCACCGACGAAGAGCTGGCGCTGTACACCGACCGGCTGGGTCGGTGGGTGCAGGACACCGTGATGACACCGGACTTCCCACGGGCTGCGGAGCTCGCCTCGGCGTTCTGGACCGACGCGACCGGGCAGTCCGTGGACGGCGTGCTGGCCGTGGACCCGGTGGTGGTGGCGGACCTGCTCGCGGCGACCGGCCGGGGGATCGAGGTGGATGGCGAGCAGCTCGACGCCGGGACGCTGCTGTCCACGCTGCTCCGGGACACCTACCTGGAGCACGGCGACCCGCGGGACGGCGACGCGTTCTACGCCCAGGTCGCCGCCGCGGTGTTCGCGCTGGTCGGTGACGCGGCGGACGACCCGGCCACCGCGCGCGCCGCGGCGGGTGCGGTGCTCGACGCGGTGGGGGAGCGGCGGGTGCACGCCTGGTCGGCGCACGCCGACGAGCAGGCCGCGCTGGCCGGCTCGCCGCTCGGTGGCGCCTTCCTGACCGACGGCTCGGCGGCGACAGCGGCCTCGGTCGGGGTGTTCCTGGACGACGGCACCGCGGGCAAGCTCGACTACGACCTCACCGCCACGGTCACCGTGACGATGGCGGGCTGCGACACCTCGTCGCCGACCGCGACCATCACGGTGGACCTGGTCTACGACCCGCCGGACGACGTCGCGGACCTGCCCGCGCAGGTGGTGGGGGACGGCAGCTCCGGGCTGCCCACCGGCTGGCTGGCGACGAACCTCTCGGTGTACTCCGCGCGTGGCTCGGCGGCGCCGGAGGTGCGCCGGGACGGCCTGGTGGTCGGCGGCCTGACCGGCACGGCCGCCGAGCGCTCCGTCGCGGTGCTGGCCTCGCAGCTGGCGCCGGGCGAGCAGGAGACCTGGACGGTGACCGTCGCCGCGCCGGACGGTGCGCTCACGGTCTGGACGACCCCGACCCTCACCGGCCCTGGATCCGTGTCCGCCTCCTGCGACGCCGGTCGCTGAGGCGCGTCCCGGCCGGACGTCGATGACGCGCCTCTCGGGTGCCGGACGGGCCCCGGCCAGGCGTCGACGGCCCGGTGGTCCGCTGCCCGCCGCCGCACGATCCTGCGGGACCTGAGCCGTCGCCCCCACGCTGCACCCCGCCGCGCCGTGGGTTACTCTGTACGAAATGTCCGATTTGTCTGAATCGAACGGAGCCCGACGACGGTGCCGGGCGGGTGGAGGTGGATCCGATGACGCGCATGCGACAGGTGACGGTCGCCCTGGTGGCGGGGCTGGCCCTCGCCCTGGGCGCGACGCCGGCGTTCGCCGGGACCGCCTCGTCGGCGGCAGTCCGCACGGCGACCGATGAGGCGACGTCCGACGGCACCGCCTCTGACGACTCCACGTCCGACGGCGCGACATCCGGGAGCGCCGCCTCCGACGAGACCGCGTCCGACGACACCGCCTGTCGTTCGTTGGCCGCCGGCTACACCGCGTCGACCCCCTGCCAGCTCGTGATCGAGGTGGCGCAGGGCGTCTGCATGTCCGACACCCCGGTGCTGCAGTACTCGGTGGCGCCGGAGGGCACGCCCAACACGACGGTGACGATCACCTGGATCAACCCGGACGGTGACAACATCGTGCAGGCCGACCTGCCCCTGACCGGCGAGGTGCTGTGGCCCGGCACCGTGGTGGAGAACGGCGTGGTGGTCGACTGGCCCGGCTGGACCCGCAACGCGGACGGCACCTACACCGAGGGCGACGAGTACACCTGGACCCGGACCGGCGTGCAGATCCTGTTCCAGGTGAACCCGTCCGCGACCACCATCGTCGCCTACCCGCCGGCCACGTCGCTCTGCGCCGGCCCCGTGCAGTCCGAGGTGCTGGCCGTGGACCCGTCCGACCCGGAGGCCACGACCACCTCCGCCGTGCTGGCTGACGACCCGGGCACCGGCCTCGCCTCGTCGGTGCTGGCCGCGACGGGTCTGACCGCCGGCCCGGCCCTGGCGATCGGCGTGGCGCTGCTCGGTGGCGGAGCGCTGCTGGTGCTGCTCGCCGCCCGACGCCGCCGCCAGGCCCGTCACGCCTCCTGAGCCGATGGTGCGCACGACGCGGCTCTCGGTCCTGCTCGGTGCCCTCGGCGCCCCCGGGGGCGCCCGGGCGTCGGTCAGAGAAGCTGGTCGACGACGTGATCGATGCAGGCGGTGAGCGCCAGGACGTCCTCGGGCTCCACCGAGGGGAACATCGCGACCCGGATCTGGTTGCGGCCGAGCTTGCGGTAGGGCTCGACGTCCAGGATCCCGTTCGCGCGCAGCGTGCGCGTCACGGTGCCGGCCTCGATCCGCGGGTCCAGGTCGATCGTGCCGACCACGGCGGAGCGCTGGGCGGGGTCGGCGACGAACGGGGCGGCCCAGTCTCGGGCGTCCGCCCAGGAGTACAGGTGGCCGGCGGAGGTGGCGGTCCGCTCGGCGCACCAGGCGAGGCCGCCCTGCGCGAGCATCCACTCGACCTGCTCGGCCAGCAGCACCAGCGTCGCGATCGCCGGGGTGTTCAGGGTCTGGTCGGCGCGGGAGTTCGTCACCGCCGTGGTCAGCGAGAGGAACTCGGGCACCCAGCGGTCCTGCTCGATGCGGGCCGCGCGCTCGACGGCGGCCGGGGACAGCAGCGCCAGCCACAGCCCGCCGTCCGAGGAGAACGACTTCTGCGGGGCGAAGTAGTAGGCGTCGGTCTGCGCGACGTCCACCGGCAGCCCGCCGGCGCCCGAGGTCGCGTCGACGAGGACCAGCGCGCCCTGCTCCTGCGAGCCGGGCACACGCCGGACCGGGGCGACCGCCCCGGTGGAGGTCTCGTTGTGCGGCCAGGCGTACGCGTCGACGCCCTCGGCCGGTGCAGGGACGGCGGACGTGCCGGCCGACACCTCGGTCACGACCGGGTCGGCCAGGAACGGCGCACGCCGGGCCGCGGCCGCGAACTTCGCACCGAACTCGCCGAACACGGCGTGCGCGGACCGCTGCTGCACCAGGCACAGCGTGGCCAGGTCCCAGAACGCGGTGCTGCCGCCGTTGCCGAGCGCCACCTCGTAGCCGTCCGGCAGCGTGAACAGCTCGGCCAGCCCGGTGCGGACCCGCCCGACCACCGCCTTGACCGGTGCCTGGCGGTGCGAGCTGCCGAGCAGCGTGCGGCCGGCGGCTGCCAGCGCCGCGACCTGGGCGTCGCGCACCTTGGACGGTCCGGAGCCGAACCGGCCGTCGGCGGGCAGCAGCGCTGCCGGGATGGTCGGCAGCGAGGATCGGTCCTCGGCGCGCGGGGTCGGTGCCGGGTGCGAGACAGTCACAGATGCGACGATACGCGTCCGCCACCGGCATCGGCTCTGACCAACTAGCCTGTGGACGGACGTCCGCGCACGACAGAAGGGCACCGGCGTGACTGACCTGATCGACACGACCGAGATGTATCTGAAGACGATCTACGAGCTGTCCGAGGAGGGCATCACCCCGTTGCGGGCCCGGATCGCCGAGCGCCTCGGCCACAGCGGCCCGACGGTCTCGCAGACCGTGGCCCGCATGGAGCGGGACGGTCTGGTCGTCGTCTCCGGCGACCGGCACCTCGAGCTCACCCTGGCCGGTGAGAGCAAGGCCATGCGGGTGATGCGCAAGCACCGGCTCGCGGAGCGGCTGCTGACCGACGTGATCGGGCTCGACTGGGAGTACGTGCACGAGGAGGCGTGCCGCTGGGAGCACGTGATGAGCGAGCGGGTGGAGCGACGGCTCGCCGGGCTGCTGCACCACCCGCACTTCGACCCGTACGGCAACCCGATCCCGGGCCTGGACGAGATCGGCGAGGAGCGCACCCCGGTGTCGTTCCTGGACGGCGTGGTCTCGCTGGTCACGGTCGCCGACGAGGCGGACGGCGTCGTCACCGGCACCGTGGCCCGGATCGGTGAGCCGCTGCAGCCCGACGTGGAGCTGCTGGCCCGCCTCGCGCAGGCGCAGGTGCGCCCGGGAAGCGTGGTCACCGTGGAGCGGGGGCAGGGCCTCGTCACGGTCGCCGCTCCAGGGGCCGAGACGGTGCTGGACCTGCCGGACGAGGTCGCCCGGCACATCTTCCTCGCGCGCACCTGAGCCGTCCCGACCGGTTCGCGCCGCCGGGTCCGTGACCGGCGGCGAGCGCCCGCACCGCCCTCACCAGGGAGTTGTGTGCGGGCGCCCGTCTGTGCGCGCGGCGCCCGGTGGCGGGTCCCGGCGGTGGTCGATGTCGGCCCGGCGAACTGGTCGTGACCGGAACGTGACAATCCCGGTCGGTGTCCGGTACGTTCGGTTCTGCTCGTCGGAACCCTCCTCTGCACGAGCCCTTGGACGGTACGCCGAGCCCTGCCGTCGTCCGAGGTCCGAACGACTCGCCGGCAGGGGCGGGGGAACCACATGCGGGCACCGGCAACGGTGTCCTTGGGGTGAAGCCGCGCGACGTCTCCGGTCTTCCGGGTGCGTCTCGCGGCCGGGTATCTCCACCCGAACCCGACAGCTCACCTCGTAGGCGCCAGGAGAGGTAGTACGTGACCGTTAGCTCGACGCGTGCCCGACACCGTTCGGCACGCCGCCCAGTCACTCCCCTGAACGACCTCGCCACCGCAGCCACGGGCTCCATCGCCGTGGTCGGTCGCCGCACCGCCGTCGTCGCGGCGTCGTCCGGCCTGGTCGTCTCGATGATCGCCAACCCGGCAGCCGCCGCCACCTCCACCGGTGACGCCGCCTCGCTGCCGTCGGTCGACACCGCTGCGCTGACCGCGGCCGCCAGCGCCGTGCTGGACACCGCTCCCGTGGTGACCGCACCGGCCGACGCCGCCTGGACCTTCGAGACCGTCGAGGCCACGGCCGTCGTCCCGGAGCCGGAGGTGGTCGAGACCACCACGACGACCAGCACCTCGCGCAGCTCCACCCGCACCACCACGACGAGCACCGACACCACGGCGACCACCGACGCCTCGACCACGGAGGCCACGTCCTCCTCGGGCGTCACGCAGGCCGTGTCGGGCGCCGCGGTGCTCGAGGTCGCGGCCCTCTACGTCGGCACGCCGTACGTGTCCGGCGGCACGACGCCGGACGGCTTCGACTGCTCCGGCTTCGTCTCCTACGTGTACGCCCAGCTCGGGATCACCCTGCCGCGCACGTCCAGCGCCATCAAGGCGGCTGGCACGGTCATCTCGGCCTCCGAGGCGCAGCCGGGCGACCTGATCTGGAGCCCCGGCCACATCGCGATCTACGCCGGCGGCGACCAGCAGATCGACGCGCCCAGCCCGGGCAAGACGGTCCAGTTCCGCAGCATCTGGCAGAGCTCGCCGGTCTTCATCCGGATCAGCTGAGCCGGTACCGACCTCGACGAGACCCCCGTCGCCCCTCGTGGCGGCGGGGGTCTCGTCGTGCGGGGCGTACCCTGACAGCGCTTGTCTCCCCAGCGGACCCGGACAGCCAGGCGGGTCCTCGACCTGGATCCAGGAGTACGCCGTGCTGCAGCCCTCGTCACCCAGGACGTCCCCCCGGACGCTGCTGCTGAACGCCAGCCTCGAACCGCTCTGCGTGGTCAGCCTGCCGCGCGCGGTCACGCTGGTGATGTCCGGCAAGGCCACCGTGCTGGAGAGCGGCGGCGTGCTGCTGCACTCCGAGCGTGCGGCGCTGCCGTTGCCGGTGGTGCTGTGCCTGACCCGGTACGTGCACGTGCCGGTGCGTCGGCCCCAGCCGCCCACCCGCCGCACCGTGCTGCTGCGGGACGACCACCGGTGCGCCTACTGCGGTGCGCACGCCGACACGGTGGACCACGTGCACCCGCGCTCGCGCGGCGGACGGCACGAGTGGGGCAACGTCGTGGCGGCGTGCCGCCGGTGCAACCACCGCAAGGCCGACCACCTGCTGCACGAGATCGGCTGGGAGCTCGGCTACGTGCCCCGGCCGCCGCTCGGCGCCGCCGCGTTCCTGCGCGGTGCGGTCGAGGACGAGCCCGCCTGGACGGCCTACCTCGCCGCCTGATCCTCGGCGCACCGCCACGGCCTGCTCACCAAGCCGGCGCCAAGAGTTCGCCACGGCTGACCCCCGGAGACGTGCGCTGACGGCATGAACAGAGCACACTGGGAGGGTGTTCCGGAGGAGGTCAGAGTGAACCGTGACGCGGAGATCCTTGTCGGTGTCGACGGCTCGGCAGCGAGCGTGCATGCGCTCGACTGGGCGGCCGCAGAGGCGCGCACCCGGGGACGTGCGCTGCACGTCGTCTGCTCGTACACCCTGCCGTCGTTCACCGCGGCGTCGCTGGACGGCGGCTACGCGGCGCTCGACGACACCGCGATCCAGGCGGGCGCCCAGGCGGTGCTCGCCGAGGCGCAGCAGCGGGTCGCCGGGCTGCCGATCGAGGTGCGCACCACGGTCGCGACCGGGGACGCCGCGGCGGTGCTGGTCGAGCTGTCCCGCGAGGTCGCGCTCGCGGTGGTCGGCACCCGTGGCCGGGGCGGCTTCGCCGACCGGCTGCTCGGCACCGTCTCGTCCACGCTGCCGGCGCACGCGTACTGCCCGACGGTCGTGGTGCCGCTGCGCGACCAGCGCCGGGGCGGCGTGGTCCCGGGCGACGACTCGCTGCCGGTGGTGCGTCCGGTGCACCGGATCGTCGTGGGCGTGGACGGGTCGCCGCAGGCGGACCTCGCGCTGCGGCACGCGATCGCGGAGGCGCGGGCGTGGGACGCCGAGCTGACGGCGGTCGCCGGGGTGCCGGTGGGCGCCGGCGCCGGGGTGATGGCCTGGCTGCCGGCCACCGTCGACCAGGCGCAGGTGCTCGCGGACGTCACGGAGGGGCTGAACGTCGTGGTGGACCGCGCGCTCGCCGACCAGCCGGACATCACGGTCCGGCGGCACGTGCTGGACGGGACGGGCGCCGAGCTGCTCACCGAGTTCTCCACGGCCACCGACCTGATCGTGGTCGGCTCGCGCGGCCGTGGCGGGTTCACCGGGCTGCTGCTCGGCTCCACCAGCCAGGCGGTGCTGCACCATGCGGCCTGCCCGGTGATGGTGGTCACCAACCGGTGCCTGGAGCGCGCCGAGGCCGCTGCGGCGTCCGCCTGACCCGCCCGGGGCCTGCCTGGCGCACGAGGCCCGCCGGGCCGGCCGCATCCGTCGGGCCGGCGAGGCTCGTCGGCGTCAGGGTGCGGGCGGCGGCGGGACGTCCGGACGCCGCACCAGTGCGGACAGCACGATGGTCGAGCGGGTGCGCGTGACGAACGGCTCTGCCGCCAGCCGCTCCACCACCTGCTCCAGGTGGCGCATGTCCCGCGCCCGCACCTGCACCACGACGTCGACGTCGCCGGTGACGGTGCTGGCTGCGACGACCTCGGGGTAGCGGCCCACGGCGGCCCGCATGGTGGCCGGGCTGGTCGATCCCTGGCAGAACAGCTCGACGAACGCCTCGGTGGCCCAGCCGAGGGCGGCGGGGTCCAGCAGCACGGTGAAGCCGCGCACCACGCCGCGCTCGCGCAGCCGGTCCACCCGACGCTTCACCGCGGGCGCGGACAGCGAGACGACCTGGCCGATGTCGGCGTAGGAGGCTCGAGCGTCCACGGCGAGCTCGCGCAGGATCGCCTCGTCGATCGGGTCGAGGCCGAAGGTGTTGGAGTGCGCCACGTCGCCATCCTCTCGCAGGGCGGGGTCCGGGAGCGTGCACCGGCGTGCCGCCGGACGGGTGCGCGGCCGACCGGTCGAGGCTGGGCCGAACGGGTGGTGCTGGCACCCCGGTGCCGGTCGGGCCCGTGGATCACCCGCACGGGTGGCGCGGGGCGTGCGGGCTGGTGGGCACGGCGATCCGGTGCTGCGGCGCCCACCTGGAACGGGACCGGTCGTGGTCGCCCGCGTGGTCGGTCGGTGGTGCACCGGTCGTCCCTCGTCCGGCGCACATCCGAATCATGGTGAATTCTGGTCGTCTGTCCGCACTCGTAGGTGCGGGCCGGTCCGAGTGAACAGCCGGGCCGGTGCTCAGGGGGCGTGTCTTCGGGTCGATGGTGTGAGGGAGAGCGGAACCAGACCGAGAGGAACCCGCATGGTGGTGCAGCAGCCGCGCCCGGCAACGGACCTGTCCCCGGCCGTGCCGTCTCCGGTCGCGCCGTCCCCGGTCGCGGCGCCGACCGCGCCGCCCGGCACGATCCCGACCCAGCGGTCCCGGGACGAGCCGTCCGCGCCGGCGGGGCCGTCCGCCCCGGGCAGCGCCACGCCTGCTGCGGGCCGGGGCTCACGCCGGACCACGGTGCTGGTGGTCTCGGGCTGCGTCGTGCTGCTGGGCGCGCTCGTCTCCGGGATCGTCGTCAAGCTGCACCTGGACGCCGAGGCGGCCGCCTGGGCCGCGGCCGAGGCACGGGTCGCCGCCGAGGTCGAGGCTGCACAGGTCGACGACGCGTTCTTCGGCACGCAGGCGAGCGCGGCATCCGCGGCCCGGTACGACGCGCTGGTGGCCGAGTCGGTGGCGCAGGCGGACGTGGCCGTCGCCGCGGCCCAGAGCGCCCTGGCCGCGTCCCCGAACGCCGGTGAGCAGGCCCTCGCCACGTTGCAGGCTGCGACGGACGCGGTGTCCACCGCCGAGGCGAGCGCCGGGCAGGGCACCAGCCCCGCCGCGCTGGAGGCGTCCGTCGCGGCGATCCAGGCGCCCCAGCAGGCGGCCGTCGACGCGCAGGCCGCCTGGCAGGTCGCCGAGGACGCACGGATCGCCGCCGAGCAGGCTGCCGCCGAGGCCGCCGCTGCCCAGGCCGCGGCCGCGCGGTCCACGACGCAGAGCTCGCGGCGCAGCACGACCACGACCACCGGGTCGAGCACGCCGTCGACGACCACCTCGGACGGGCAGTCGTCGTCCTCCTCTGCCGCGGCGGCCACCACGACCACGACCACGACCTGGGCGGCGGGCGTCGAGTCGTACGGGGTGTCCGGCCTGGGGGCGGCGCTGAACGCCGCCCGGGCGGCCAACGGCCTGCCGGCGCTCGCGGTGCAGTCGTCCACCTCGCTGACGAACCACGCGGCCGAGATGGCCGCGGCGGGCAGCATCTGGCACTCCGGCAGCGACCACATCGTCGGCTGGGTGCAGCCGGTGTCCGACGCGGAGATGATCCAGGCGTACATGAACTCGGCCCCGCACCGGGCCTGGATCCTCAAGGAGGGCAAGACGACCGTGTCGATCGGCGCCGTCGTCTACAACGGCCGTCTGTACACAGCGATGCTGTTCTCCTGACCGCGCCGCCGGGCCGGACTCAGCGCAGCGCCTGCTCCAGCCGGTCCAGGGCGAGGTCCAGGTCCTCTCGCTCGATCATCAGCGGCGGGGCCAGCCGGATGGTCGCGCCGTGGGTGTCCTTGGCCAGCACGCCGAGGTCGAGCAGCCGCCCGCAGAGCTCGCGCCCGGACATCCGGTCCGGGTCGAGGTCGAGCCCGGCCCAGAGCCCCACCCCGCGGGTGCGGACCAGCAGCCCGGACCGCACCATCGTGGCCAGCCGGTCGTGCAGGTGGCGGCCGAGCTCGCGGGCCCGCTCCTGGTAGGTGCCGGGGCGCAGCAGGTCGATCACCGCGATCCCGACCGCGCAGGCCAGCGGGTTGCCGCCGAAGGTGGAGCCGTGCGTCCCGGCGGTGAGCACCCCGAGCACGTCCGGACGCCCGACCACCGCGGACACCGGCAGCACCCCGCCGCCGAGCGCCTTGCCCAGCGTGACCAGGTCGGCCCGCACGCCCCAGAGCTCGAGGGCGAAGGTGGTGCCGGTGCGGCCGAGGCCGGACTGCACCTCGTCGGCGATCAGCAGCACGTCGGCCGCGGTGCAGATCTCCCGCACGGCCGGCCAGTAGCCGTCCGACGGCACCACGACGCCCTGCTCGCCCTGGATCGGCTCCAGCAGCACCGCGACCGTGGTGTCGTCGATCGCCCGGCGCACCGCCTCGGCGTCCCCGAACGGGACCACCCGGAACCCCGGGGTGTACGGCCCGAACCCGGCGCGGGCGTCCTCGTCGGTGGAGAACGACACCACGGTGGTGGTGCGACCGTGGAAGTTGCCGGCCGCCACCACGACGGTCGCGCGGTCCGGGGCGACCCCCTTGACGTCGTAGCCCCACTTGCGGGCCGCCTTGACGGCGGTCTCGACGGCCTCGGCCCCGGTGTTCATCGGCAGCACCATCGGCGCGGGCTGCGGGTCCGTCGAGCCGGCACCTGCCGGTCCGGCACCCGCCACGACCGGGCGGGCCAGGTCGGACAGCGCGTCCGCGAACGGCTGCAGCAGGTCGTGGTCGAAGGCGCGCGAGGTGAGCGTCAGCCGGTCGAGCTGCCGGTGCGCCGCCGCGATCAGGGCCGGGTGCCGGTGGCCGAAGTTCAGCGCGGAGTAGCCGGCCAGCAGGTCGAGGTAGGTGCGGCCGGCGGTGTCCCGCACCCAGGCGCCCTCGCCGGTCGCCACGGTGACCGGCAGCGGGTGGTAGTTCGGGGCGAGCGTGCGGGTAGCAGTGCTGCTGCTGGTGGGCAGGGCGGTGGACATGCGATCACCTCGGTGGGGTCTGAGCGGGCTCGGGGCGGTGGCGAGGCCGGTCAGCGGGCCGGGTGGATCTCCAGCGTGCAGCACTTGGCTCCGCCGCCGCCCTTGAGCAGCTCGGAGGTGTCCACCGGGTGCGGCCGGAAGCCGCGCTCGGTCAGCGCGGCGGCCAGGTCGCGGGCACCCGGCGCCACCACGACGTTCAGGCCGTCGCTCACGGCGTTCAGCCCCAGGCAGGCCGCGTCCGCCTCGGTGGCGATCAGCGCGTCCGGGTAGCGGCGTTCGAGCTCGGCACGGGAGCCCGCGGAGAACGCCGGCGGGAAGTAGGCCACCAGCGGCGCGGCCGGGTCGTTCGACAGCACGGTGAGCGCGGTGTCCAGGTGGTAGTAGCGCGCGTCCACCAGCTCGAGGGACACCACCTCGCGCCCGGTCAGCGCGGCCAGCTCGGCGTGCGCGGCCCGATCGGTGCGGAAGCCGGTGCCGGCCAGCAGGACGTCGCCGACGCCGAGGATGTCGCCCTCGCCCTCATTGACCTGCTCAGCGGTGTGCGTGACGTAGCCGTGGTCCGCGAACCACTTCTGGTAGGCGGGGCCCTCGGGCCCGCGCTCCGGGTGCCGGAACCGGGCGGAGTACACCAGGCCGTCGACCACCGTGGCGCCGTTGGCCGCGTAGACCATGTCCGGCAGGCCGGGGATCGGGTCGATCGTCTCCACCGTGTGCCCGAGCGAGACGAACAGGTCCCGCAGCACCCGCCACTGCTGCACCGCCAGGCTCGCGTCGGTGTACCGGGTCGCGTCCATCCACGGGTTGATATCGTACGAGACCGTGTAGTGGGTCGGCTCGCACATCAGGTAGCGGCGGGGGGTGCGCTGCGGGGCGGTGGTCATCACGGGGCTCCTCGGGACGGACGGTTCCGGGACGGGACCGCGTCGTCGAGGGCACGTCCCGATCAGCCTAGGAGGCCGGCGAGGCGTGGATCAGTCCGTGATGTTGCGCGTCCCCCCACTGTTCGTTGCGTGGATCGGTGAGATACCGGCGATCCGTTGCGTACATCGCGCGAGGCTGCCGGCCTCGCGGACCACCCGCGGCATCGTCAGCGCGAGCATCACGTCCACCAGCAGCGCTCCGAGCCCCGCGGTCGCACCCCGGGGCAGGCCGCGCAGGTGCGCCGACTCCGACCAGGTCACCCGGCTGGCATCCGGTCCGGCCTGCTCCACCTCGATCTGCGCCGAGCCGAGCAGCACCGGGCCGAGCCGGACGAACACCGCCACGCCGGGCACCGAGCCCAGCGGCGGCTCGTACCGCTCGACCCGCAGCCGGTCCACCAGGCCCGGCCCGCCGTGCCGGGCGCCCGGGCCGGAGACCGCTCGCACCACGTCGCCGACCCGCGGCGGGCGGTCCGTCGGCACGGGGCCGTCCCGGCCGTCGAGCGCGACCCGGGTCAGCGGCACCCACCGGCCGTGGTGGCGGGCGTCGGCGACCAGCGGCCACGCCCGTCCGGCGTCCAGCGGCAGCAGCCGCACCGAGCGTGCGGTCGGATGTCGGTCCCGGCCCCTGGTGATCATGCGCCTGCTCCTGTCGTCGCCCGCGCGCGACGCGGGCACCCCCCGCCGCGCTCGGCGACCATTGTCACCCGCCGGGGGCCGCGGCGCCCGCGGGTGCGGACCGTGCGTGCGCGGACCAGGGGTGCCACCACCCAGCAGGGTGCGGTCCCGTCCGGCCGGCGTGCCGCTCAGCCGACCTCGTGCCAGCCGTCCGGCCCGAGCAGGCGCGGCACGTCGCCGGTCTCGACCACCCGCACCGGCGCCGTGAAGCCCGCCGGTGCCGGCCCGAACGCGTCCCGCGCTCCGGTCACGACGGTCCGCCCGAGCGCCCGGGCACCGGTCACGCCGATCACCGCTCCGATGCCGAACGGCACCAGCCGGCCGAACGCCAGCCCGCTCTGCCGGGCGAGCTGGCGGCGCAGCAGCCGCCGGGTCAGCCGGGAGTTCACCCGCTGGATGGTGCCGGTGGGCATCCGGGTCAGCAGCGCCTGCGCCACCCGGACGCTGCGCAGCCCTACGAGCGCGCCCTCGTCGGCGACCGCCTTCGCCCCGGACTCGCCGAGGATGGTCGCGAGCAGCAGCGCCCGGCGCCGCGCGACGTCCTGCACCTCGATGCCGTGCACGCTCGCCACAGCCAGGGCGAACGCCGCCGAGGCGCCGAAGAACGTCGCGACGTCCCCGACGGTCAGGGCGAGGGCCACCCCGGTGCCGATCGCGGGCGCCGCCGCTGCCGCGCCGACCGCGCCGCCGGTGCCCTGCACCAGCAGCAGGTACTCCCGCTCCAGCAGGGTGACGACCTCGGCCGGCCCCGCCTCGGGGTGCCGGCGTCGCACCTGGTCCACGTGGGCGTGGATGGTGCCGGACGGGATGCTCACCGCGCGGTCCAGCGCCGCGGTGACCAGCCGGGTGCCGCGCGTGCCGCCCACCACGCCGCTCACGGGGTCACGCGCCGCTGCTGTCGAGCACGTCGAGGTGCACGGTCGCGCCCTGGGTCACCGTGCGGGCGATGGTGCAGTGCTCGTCGACCGCCCGGTGCACCACGCGGAGCAGACGTTCGCGCTGCGCGTCGTCCAGGCCGGACAGGTCCACCACCAGCTGCTCGCGCAGTGCGGTGTAGCGGTCGTCCGTCGGGTGGCTGTCGCCGTCCACGTGGATGGTCACCGGCACGTCGTCGCCCAGCCGGTGGCTCAGCGCGGTGTCGGCGGTCATGCCCGAGCAGCCGGCGAGCGCGATCTTCAGCAGCTCGCCCGGGGTGAACACCGCACCGGCCGAGGTCGGGCCGATCAGGACCTCGGCGCCGCGCGAGCTGCGGCCGGTGTAGGTGCGGGTGCCGGTGCGCTCGACCCACAGGCGGGCGGGCTCGGTCGGCGTGGTCGCAGGATCCATGGGCCGATCCTGTCACGCGGACGGCGGCGGGTCGCCCGTACGGGCGATCCCTTGACACCCAGGGAGCGCACAGCCATGCTGCTAAAACGCTTTAGTCCACCTTCGCGCGATGCAACGACGCAGACCGAAAGAGGTATCCCCATGAGGCGCACGAGGCGCACGAGGCGCACGAGGCGCACGAGGCGCACGATCGGACCGGCCATCGCAGCAGCGCTCCTGCTCTCGTCCTGCGCGCTGTCCGCCGGGAGCGGCAGCACCGGGACCCGGGACCCCGCCGACGCGGACGGCGAGATCACCGGCACGGTCACGCTGCAGACCTGGGCGCTCAAGCCACGGTTCACCGACTACGTCGAGGGGGTGATCGCCGCCTTCGAGGAGCAGCACCCCGGCACGTCGGTCACCTGGTACGACCAGCCCGGTGACGGGTACGCGGACAAGGTGCTGTCCCAGGCGACCGCGGGCGAGCTGCCGGACGTGACGAACCTGCCGCCGGACATGGCGCTGCCGCTGGCCGAGGAGGGCATCCTGCTGGACCTGGACCAGGTGGACAGCACCCTGGCCGCGACCTACGTGGACGGCGGGCTCGGCGCCTACCAGTTCGCCGGGACCGACGGCACCTACGGGTACCCCTGGTACCTGACCACCGACCTGAACTACTGGAACTCCGAGATGATGGCTGCCGCCGGGCTGGACGCGAGCGATCCGCCCACCGACCTGGACGAGCTGATCGAGCAGGCCCGCACCCTCAAGGACGCGACCGGCGACTACCTGATGAGCCGGAAGCCGGGGATGAACGACCTGGTGGCCAACGGCATCCCGGTGCTCTCGGACGACGGCACCGAGTTCGTGTTCGACACCGACGAGGCCGCGGCGCTGATCGACCGGTACCGGGACGCCTACGCCGAGGGCCTGCTGCCGCAGGACGTGCTGACCGACGCGTACCTGGGCAACAGCGAGCTGTTCACCAAGGGGCAGACCGCGTGGTCGACCGGTGGCGGCAACTTCATCGCCGGCGTGCTGGAGAACAACCCGTCGCTGGAGGGCAAGATCGTCCCCTCGGCGTACATGGGCACCACCCCGATGTACGTGCAGGGCGTCTCGGTGCCGGCCTCGTCGCAGAACCTGCCGACGGCGCTCGCGCTGGCGCAGTTCCTCACCGACGCGGAGAACCAGGAGGCGTTCGCCGCGCTGGTGCCGGGCATCTTCCCGTCCACCACCGCCTCGCAGGACGACGCCGAGTTCGTGCAGAGCGACGGCACCGCCGCCGGCGACGCCAAGGTGATCGCCTTCTCCGACCTGGCGGACGCCGAGGTGCTGCAGCCGGTCCAGGTGACCGAGGCGATGTCGACCTACTTCGACCAGCAGGTCGCCGCAGCGATCAGCGGGCAGATCACCTCGCAGGAGGCGTTGTCCGCGGCCGCCGCCAAGTGCAACCAGCTGCTCGCCGACTGATGGCGGCACCCACCGCACCGCTCCCCGTCGCGCCGTCGGCCAGCAGCAGGCCGACGGCGCGACGGGGCGCGACCCGCACGCACGCGTGGTTCGCGCCCTGGCTGCTCTGCCTGCCGGCGATCGTGTTCCTGCTGGCGTTCAACCTGTGGCCGACGATCAACGGGGTGCTGCTCGCGTTCACGGACGTGAAGCCGCTGTCCGGCGGCACGTTCGTCGGTCTGGCCAACTTCAGCCGGATGCTCAGCGACGACCAGCTCGCCACGGCGCTGCTGAACTCGATCGTCTACATGGTCGTGTGCGTGCCGTTCCTGCTGCTGGTGCCGCTGGCGCTCGCGCTGCTGGTGGAGAAGAAGATCCCCGGGATCGCGTTCTTCCGCACCGCGTTCTACACCCCGGTGGTCGCCTCGGCGGTGGTCGTCGCGCTGATCTGGAACTGGATGCTGGACGACCGGGGCGTGATCAACCAGACCGCCCGCTCGCTCGGGCTGATCACCGAGTCGATCCCGTTCCTCACCGACCGCTGGCTGATCCTGCTCAGCGCGATCAGCCTGACCATCTGGAAGGGCCTGGGGTACTACATGATCGTCTACCTGTCCGCGCTCGGCGGGGTCTCGCGCGAGCTGCACGAGGCGGCGGCGGTGGACGGCGCGACGGCCTGGCGGCGGTTCTGGACCGTGACGATCCCGGGCGTGCGGAACACCATGCTGCTGGTCGCGATCCTGATCACCGTCTCGGCGCTGCGGGTGTTCTCCGAGCTCTACATCCTGACCAACGGCACCGGCGGCATCGGCGGGGCGAACGTCTCGGTGGTGATGCTGATCCAGATGTACGCCCGGGGGTTCAACGGGAACCTCGGCTACGCCTCCGCGCTCTCGCTGCTGCTGTTCGCCGTGACGCTCGCACCGCTGCTGCTGATCGCCCGGATCAACGGGAAGTCGAGGTGAACCCGTGACCAGGACCCGGACCGAACCCGCGAGCCCGCCCGTGCCGGAAGCGCCGACCGGACGGCGCCGGCCGCACCGCGGCTTCTCCAGCGTGGCGCCGCGCGAGATGATCGTGCGCTACCTGCTGCTGGCGCTGGTGCTGGTCATCACGATCGGCCCGTTCGTGTGGCAGCTCTCCACCTCGCTCAAGGGCGCCGGCGAGGACATCTACACCAGCACGCCGGTGCTGGTCCCGCAGCAGCCGACGCTGGCGAACTACGTCAAGGCCGCCCAGACCGTGCCGATCCTCGGGTTCGCCCGCAACTCGCTGGTGGTCGCCGGGATCGTGGTGCTGGGCAACGCGGTCGGCACGTCGATGGCCGGCTACGCGCTGGCCCGGCTGCGGTTCCGTGGCCGGAACGTGCTGCTCGGCGCGATGCTCGCCACCATACTGCTGCCCGGCGAGGCGACGATCGTGGCGCAGTACCTGACCATCCGGCAGCTCGGGCTGGCCGACACCCTGCTCGGGGTGGCGCTGCCCGGCGCGATCGGGATGCTGAACGTGCTGCTGATGCGCACCGCGTTCCTGGCCATCCCGAAGGAGCTGGACGAGGCGGCGATCGTCGACGGCGCGAACGTCTGGCACCGGTTCTGGCGGATCGGGCTGCCGAACGTGCGGGGCATGCTCGCCGTGATCACGATCTTCGCGTTCATCGGTGCCTGGGACGACTTCCTCTGGCCGCTGATCGTGCTGACCACCCCGGACAAGTTCACGCTCACCGTCGGGCTGCAGTACCTGTCCGGCACGTTCTCCGCCAACCCCCGGGTGATCGCCGCCGGGACCATGATCGCGTTCATCCCGATCGTGATCTTCTTCGCGGTGCTGCAGCGGTACTTCTTCCGCGGGGTCGACCAGGGCGCCATCAAGGGCTGACCGCGCGCCCGGCCCGCACCTCCCGTTCCGCACCCCTGCCTGCCCGTCCCACCGTCGGAAGGACGACCCATGCACGACGACCACGCCCTGATCGAGCAGCGTCTGGAGCGGGTGCTGGCCCACCGGCTCCGCCCGGCGGTGCACCGCACCGTCGCCGCGCTCGACGTCGAGGCCTGGCACGTGGCCGGCGGGCAGGGCGAGCCCGTCGCGCCCTCGGCGGCGCTGCCGGGTGCCGGGCGCGGGGACGAGGCGGACTACCGGCCGGTGCGGGTCGGTGACCCGTGGGGGCCGGCGTGGGGCACCACCTGGTTCCACCTGACCGGGCGGGTGCCGCAGTCCAGCCGGGGTCGGCGGACCGAGCTGGTGCTGGACCTCGGCTGGGCGGACCACTCGCCGGGCTTCCAGGCCGAGGGGCTGGTCTACCGGCCGGACGGCAGCGTCGTGAAGGGGCTGAACCCGCGGAACGTCTGGGTGCCGGTGGACGGCCCCGCGGTGGACCTGTACGTCGAGGCCGCCGCGAACCCGCTGGTCCTCGGCTACGACCCGTTCCGACCGACCGCTCTCGGCGAGAAGGCGACCGCGGGCGACGCACCGCTGTACCGACTGGCGCGGGCCGACGTCTGCGTGCTGGAGCAGGACGTCTGGGAGCTGGTGCAGGACCTCGAGGTGCTGCAGGGGACCGCTGGGGAGCTGTCGCTCGGCGACCCGCGCCGGCACGAGGTGCTGCGCGCGCTGGAGCGGTCGCTGGACGCGCTGGACCTGGCGGACGTCTCGGGCACCGCCCCGGCGGCGCGCGCCGAGCTGGTCGAGGTGCTGTCCCGGCCGGCGGCGGCGACCTCGCACCGGATCTCGGCGGTCGGGCACGCGCACATCGACTCCGCCTGGCTCTGGCCGCTGCGCGAGACGGTGCGCAAGGTCGCCCGGACCTGCTCGAACGTGGTGCACCTGATGGACGAGGACCCGGACCTGGTGTTCGCGATGTCCTCGGCGCAGCAGTTCGCCTGGATCGAGCAGCACCGGCCCGAGGTGTTCGAGCGGGTCCGCGAGCACGTGACGTCCGGGCGGTTCGTGCCGGTCGGCGGCATGTGGGTCGAGTCCGACACGAACATGCCCGGATCAGAGGTGCTGGCCCGCCAGCTCGTGCACGGCAAGCGGTACTTCCTGGACACCTTCGGGATCGAGACGCACGAGGTCTGGCTGCCGGACTCGTTCGGCTACTCGCCGGCGCTGCCGCAGCTGATCCATCTGTCCGGCTCGCGGTGGTTCCTCACCCAGAAGATCTCCTGGAACCAGGTGAACCCGTTCCCGCACCACACGTTCCGCTGGGAGGGCATCGACGGCAGCCGGGTGTTCACGCACTTCCCGCCGATCGACACCTACGCCGCCGAGCTGTCCGGCGCGCAGCTTGCGCACGCGGTGCGCAACTTCCGGGACAAGGGCCGGGCCACCCGCTCCCTGGCCCCGTTCGGCTGGGGCGACGGCGGTGGCGGGCCGACCCGGGAGATGCTGGCCCGGGCCCGCCGGACCGCCGACCTGGAGGGCACGCCGCGGGTCACGGTCGAGCCGCCGGCCATGTTCTTCGCGGCGGCCGAGGCGGAGTACCCGGACGCGCCGGTCTGGGTCGGCGAGCTCTACCTGGAGCTGCACCGCGGCACGTTCACCTCGCAGGTCGACACCAAGCAGGGCAACCGGCGCGGCGAGCACCTGCTGTTCGAGGCCGAGCTGTGGTCCGCCACCGCCGCCGTGCGCGGCCTGGTCGACTACCCGTACGCCGAGCTGGACGCACTGTGGAAGGAGCACCTGCTGCTGCAGTTCCACGACATCCTGCCCGGCACCTCGATCGGCTGGGTGCACCGGGAGGCGGCCGAGCGGTACGCGGTGATGCGCGAGCGGCTGACCGCGATCCTGCTCCGGGCCACCACGGCGCTCGCGGGTGCCGGCGGACCGGGTGCAGGGGACCCGGGTGCAGGGGGCCCGGGTGCGGAGGGCTCGGGCACGGAGGACGGCCCGGCGGTCGCTGCACCGCTCCCGGTGGTGTTCAACGCGGCGCCGCACGCCCGGGCCGGGGTGCCCGCGCACGGTGCGGGGCCGGCCGGGACCGGTGCCCCGGTGCAGGTGCGGCGGACCGGCGGCGTGCTGCTGCTGGACAACGGGCTGCTGCGCGCCACCGTGGACGGCGACGGCCTGGTCGCCGGGCTGCGCGACCTGGTCGCCGACCGCGAGGTGCTCGCGCCCGGTGCCCGGGCCAACCTGCTCCAGGTGCATCCGGACCTGCCGGTGATGTGGGACGCCTGGGACATCGACCGGTACTACCGGAACACCGTGCACGACCTGACCGCCGCCGAGCGGGTCGAGCTGCTGACCGGGCCGGACGGTGCCGCCACCGTGCGGGTGCACCGGTGCTTCGGCGGGTCCACGGTGGTGCAGGACGTCACGCTGCGCCCCGACGCCCGCCGGCTGGACCTGCGCACCGAGGTGGACTGGCAGGAGCGGGAGAAGCTGCTCAAGGTCGTGGTGCCGCTGGACGTGCACGCGCTGGACGCCGCGTTCGAGACCCAGTTCGGCCACCACCGCCGGGCGGTGCACGAGAACACGTCCTGGGACGCGATGCGGTTCGAGGTGGTCGCGCACCGGTTCGTGCACATCGCCGAGCCCGGCTACGGCGTCGCGGTGCTGAACCGGGACACCTACGGCCACGACGTCCGGCGCGAGGCGCGTGAGGGCGGCGGCACCACCACGACCGTGCGGCTCTCCCTGGTGCGCGGTCCGCAGTTCCCGGAGCCGGACACCGATCGCGGCACGCACGAGTTCGCCTACGCGATCGCGCCGGGGGCCGAGATCGCCGACGCCGTGCACGAGGGCTGGGGGCTCAACCTGCCGCTGCGGCCGGCCGCGGGCACCGCACCGGTCGCACCGCTGGTGCAGGTGACGGCCGGGTCGGTGGTCCTGACGGCGGTGAAGCTCGCGGACGACCGGTCGGGCGACCTGGTGGTCCGGCTGCACGAGGCGCACGGCCGGCGCGGACCTGCCGTGCTCGCGCTGCCGCCGGGCGCGGTGACCGAGTGCGACCTGCTGGAACGACCGCTGGTCACGGGTGCGGGGCCGGGACAGGATGGTGCCGTGCCGGGACCGGACGACGCCGTGCCGGGCCGGGCCGCTGCCGCGCTGGTCGGTCGGGACGGCGAGAGCGGCCCGGTCGGCCTCGCGCTGCGGCCGTTCCAGATCGTGACGCTGCGTGTGTCGTCGCCGTCCGCCGTCGTCGCCGTGCCGTGGCCGGGCGCGTGAGCGGCGGTCTCCGGTTCGGTGCCAGCTACACGCCGAGCCGCGGCTGGTTCCACTCCTGGCTCGACCTGGACCTGGACGAGGTGCGCCGCGACATGGACTCGCTGGCCGAGCTCGGGCTGGACCACGTCCGCGTGCTGCCGATGTGGGAGCTGCTGCAGCCGAACCGGACGCTGATCCGGGCCGCGGCGGTCGCGGACGTGGTCGCCGTGGTGGACGCCGCCGCCGCCGCCGGGCTGGACGCGACCGTCGACGTGCTCCAGGGGCACCTGTCGTCGTTCGACTTCCTGCCGTCCTGGGTGCTGTCCTGGCACCGGCGGGACATCTTCACCGACCCGGAGGTCGTCGCGGCCCAGGAGCGGCTGGTCGCGACGCTCGGCCTGGAGCTCGCCGGCCGACCGACGTTCCTCGGGCTGACCCTCGGCAACGAGACCAACCAGTTCGCCAAGAGCCGGCACCCGGACCCGCAGCCGCTGGACCCGGCCGGTGCCGGCCGCTGGCTGGACCGGCTGCTGCGGGTCGCCGCGCGGTCCGCACCCGGCGGCCGGCACACCCACTCCTTCGACGACGACGTGTGGTTCGTGGACGACAGCGTCGTGACCCCGACGCACGCCGTCACCCTCGGCGACCTGACCACCGTGCACTCCTGGGTGTTCACCGGCGTCGCGGCGCACTTCCCGCCGGGGCACCCGGCCTACGGCTGGTTCGCGCGGTACCTGCTGGAGCTGGCCGCGGCCTGGGGCGGCCCCGGGCGCGGCACCTGGTTGCAGGAGGTCGGCGCGCCCGTGCCGCACCTCGGTGCAGGCGAGGTGGAGCGGTTCGCGGCGCGGACGCTGCGGACCGCGGCGGGACACGGCAGGCTGTGGGGTGTGACCTGGTGGTGCTCGCACGACGTCGACCGCGCTCTTGCTGACTTCCCCGAGCTGGAGCACACCCTCGGTCTGCTCGGTTCGGACCGTTCGGTGAAACCGCTCGGCCGGGTGGTGGCCGAGGTGGTCGCCGAGCTGCGGGCTGCGCGGCCGGTGCCGGTGCCGGTGCCGCAGATGGTGCTGCCCTGCGAGGACGGCACGGTCCGGCGGTCGGCGACCGCGCCGGGCTCACCGTTCTTCGCGGACTGGGTCGAGGCCGCCGCCGCGGGGGCGCCGCCGCGGATCGTGCTGCCGGACGGCGCGGTCCCGTGGGTGCAGGGCGTGGACGGGAGCGCACGGTGACGGCCCCCGGGCGCGGCCCCCGCGCAGGCGTGCGCCACGTCCCCGCGGCGCCGAACGACGACGTGGGCCACGGGCTGGCGCTGCGACGCGTGGATGCCGGCACCCGGTTCGAGGACGGCGACCCGGCTCCGGTCCCGCTGCCGGCCGGTGCCCCGGAGGCGCTGCGGGTCGAGGTCGGTGGCGGGCCGTCGCACGTGCCTGCCGGGCGGCCCGGCGTCGGGCTCACCGGACTGCACGCGCTGCACGTGGTGCTGCCCGGTGCGGACGGGACCACCGCTGGGAGCAGCGGTCCGCACGGCGCCGGCCCCGTACGCCGGGTGCTGCTCGACGGCCTGGACGTCGCGATCGAGGCCGGCACCGAGCTGCGGTACGCGGTGTGCCCCGTGCTGGACGACGCCCTCGGGTACGCCGCGACGGCGGTCGCGGTGGAGGCCCGGCTGGACGACGGCAGCTGGACCGGGCAGCACGTCCTGGTCGACCGGTACGGCGCGCCGGCGTCCGCCCGCGGGCAGGGCGAGGCCCGGATCCTGCTGGTCGACCACTGGAACCTGGTGCGGATCGACCTCTCCGCGCTCGCGGGGCGCCGGGTGCGCGCGGTCGCGGTGACGCTGGACCCGCCGCAGGACGCGATCGGTCCCGCCGAGGCCGAGGTCTGGCTGGACCATGTGCAGGTCGGGCTGCGCGACGAGCCGGTGCGTGACGGCGCGGTGGACCACGTGGACACCCGGCGCGGCAGCCACTCCAGCGGTGCCTACTCGCGCGGCAACACGTTCCCGGTGACGTCGGTGCCGAACGGCTTCGTCTCCTGGACCCCGCTGACCGACGGGGCGTCCGACCGCTGGCTGTACTCCTGGGCCGGGCACACCGACGCCGCGAACCGGCCGGTGCTGCACGGCATCGCGATCTCGCACCAGCCGAGCCCGTGGATGGGGGACCGCAACCAGCTCGCGGTGCACGCCGTGGCGGGCGGAGACGTGCCGGACGCGTCGCTCGCCGCGCGCGGCCGACCGTTCAGCCACGACGACGAGCTCGCGCGCCCGCATCACTACGCGGTGCTGCTCGACGGCGGGGCGGCCGCGCTGCCCGGGGCGAGCGGGGACGGCCCGGTGCGGCTGGACGTCACCCCGACCGACCACGGTGGCGCGCTGCGGTTCGCGTTCCCGCCGGGCGCCGGCACCGGCCACGTGCTGCTGGACGCGGTCGGCACCGAAGGCGCCGGCCCGGACGGACCCGCTGCGCTGACCGTCGACGGCGCCGGGGTGGTCACCGGCTGGGTCGACACCGGCAGCGGGCTGTCGGTCGGACGCAGCCGGATGTACCTGGTCGGTCGGTTCTCCCGCCCGCCCGCCGCGGTCGCCCTGCCCACCGGCGACCGCCCGCACGCGCGGTCCGCGACGTTCGCGGTCGCCGACGACCCGGTGGTCGAGCTCCGGATCGCCACGTCGTTCATCGGCACGGACCAGGCATGGCGCACCTACGCCGCGGAGCTCGCCGACCGCACCTTCGCCGAGGTCGAGGCCGCGGCCCGCGCCGCCTGGCAGGACCGGCTCGGCGTGCTCGACGTCGAGGGCGCGACCGAGGAGCAGCTCGCCACGCTGTACGGGGGGCTGTACCGGCTGAACCTCTACCCGAGCTCGCAGTGGGAGGACGCCGGCGACCCCGGCCGGCCCGAGCCCCGGCACGCCTCGCCCGTCGCGCCGCCCACCGGTCCGTCCGGCCCGGAGCGCACCGGTGCGGCCGTGCTTCCCGGTCGGATGATGGTCAACCACGGGTTCTGGGACACCTATCGCACCTGCTGGCCCGCGTACGCGCTGCTCTACCCGGAGGCCGTGGGAGAGCTGGCCGACGGGTTCGTGCAGCAGTACCGCGAGGGCGGCTGGGTCGCCCGCTGGTCCTCGCCTGGGTACGCCGACCTGATGACCGGCACCTCTGCCGACGTGGTCCTGGCGGACCTGCACGCCCGAGGGGTCGCCCTGCCAGACCCGCTCGCGGCGTACGACGCCGGGCTGCGCGATGCGACGGCCCTGCCGGACGGGGACGGTGCCGGGCGCAAGGGGCAGGAGCACGCACTGCTGCGCGGCTACGTGCCGCAGGACGTCGAGGAGAGCGTGTCCTGGCACCTGGAGAACTGCCTGGCCGACGGTGCGCTCGCCGGGATGGCCCGAGCGCTCGCGGCCGACCCCCGCACGCCGGACGACCGGCGGCGCGGGCTGGCCGACGAGTCGGGCTACCTCGCGCAGCGCGCCGGCGGCTACCGGCACCTGTTCGATCCCGGCACCGGCTTCTTCCGGGCCCGCGGCCGGGACGGCCGGTTCGCGGCCGCCACGGGGTTCGACCCGCGGGACTGGGGCGGGGACTACACCGAGTCCGACGCGTGGAACTTCGCCTTCCACGCCGCGCACGACCCCGTCGGGCTCGCGGAGCTGCACGGTGGCCCCGCCGGTCTCGCGGCGGTGCTGGACCGGTTCTTCGCGGAGCCCGAGCGCGCCGACCGGCCCGGTGGGTACGGGCAGGTGATCCACGAGATGGTCGAGGCCCGCGACGTCCGGCTCGGCCAGCTCGGCCAGAGCAACCAGGTCTCGCACCACATCCCTTACACCTGGCTCGCGGCCGGCCGGCCGGACCGCACCCAGGAGGTGGTGCGTGACATCCTGGACCGGCTGTGGACCGGCAGCGAGATCGGCCAGGGCTATCACGGCGACGAGGACAACGGCGAGATGTCCGCCTGGTACGTGCTCTCGGCGCTCGGGCTGTACCCGTGGCAAACCGGCACGGACCGGTGGGCGGTCGGCACCCCGCTGCTGGAGCGCGCGGTGCTGCACCACCCGACCGGCGACCTGGTGATCGACGCCCCCGGTGCCGGTCGGGACGCGCCGTACGTGCACGGCGTGACGCTGACCAGGCGCGGGGTCGACGGGTCTGCCGCGGTCGGCCGCGCGGTCACCGAGCCGTGGATCGCGCACGGCGACCTGCTCGGCGGGGTGACGGTGCGGTTCACGATGGGGGCGGAGCCCTCGGGATGGGGTCGGGTGCCGCGGGACCCGGGCCGGGCCGCAGAGGTCCCAGAGGCGGCAGAGGTCGCGGACCGGCGATCGGCAGACCTCGCGTCGCCCGTCGCTTGGCCGGCCGCCGAGCCGTGGTCGGACCTCACCGGCGACCCGGGTGCGCCGTACTGGCAGGGGCGGGACGGAGCGGTGCCGGTGCTGAGCGCCGACAGCCTGGCCGAGGGCTGCGACCTCGCCGAGGTGCTGGACGCCGAGGACGCGCTGGTCTGGCCCGGCACCGACGACGGGTCGGGGGCCTCGGAGGGGACCGCAGAGCTGGTGGCCTGCACGCTGACCTCGGCCGTCGACGGGCGGCCCGGGCCGGACGCCTGGCGGCTGGAGGTCCGCGGGGCGAACGGGGAGTGGCACGAGGTGGACCGACGCTCGGGCGAGCTGTTCCGCTGGCCGGGGCAGCTGCGGCCGTTCGTGCTCGACGCCCCGGTGCCGCTCGCGAGCGCCGCGCGCGGGGTGCGGCTGGTGGTACCGGGCCGGACCGGGACGATCGCGCAGCTGGAGCTGCTGGTGCGAGCGGTCCGGTAGGCGGTCCCGTCCAGGACGCGCCGCGCCCGGCCGGTCGTCCTCGCGGTGGCGCGGGGGTCCGGCCGCACGGCGTCGTCAGGCCGAGCACCCTCCTGCTCTGCGGCCCTGGGTCCGCGGCTCAGCGCCCCCGGCTCAGCAGCCCGCGGGACAGCAGCACGCCGAGCCCGATCAGCGTGACGGCGGTCGCCGCCGACGGCACCGCCGACGCACCGGTCACGGCGAGCGTGCGTCCGGTGCCGGCCGTTCCTGCCGTGCCGTCCGTGCTGGACGCGGCGGTAGCCGGCACGCCTGAGCCGTCCGTGCCCGTCCTGTCGCGCGCCGCTGCGCCGTCCGTCGCGTCGTCGATCGCCTCGTCGTCCACGGGGACCACCGCGTCGTCCGCCCCGGCGGCCGTCACGGTGAACGTGGTGCTCACCGCTCCGCCTCGTCCGGTGGCGGTCACGCTCCAGACCCCGGCTCCGGCGTCCGCCGGGACGGTGAAGGCCAGGAGCGCCGCGCCGTCCGCGTCCGCCGTGACGGTGCCGAGGTCGACCGCGACCGGGTCGGTGATCGCGACGGCGACATCCTCGCCCGGCACGAACCCGCCCCCGACCAGGGTCTGCGCCGCCCCCGCGGCGACCTCCGTCAGCCCGACCGTCACCTGCCCGGGCAGCGGCACCGCCGCCGCGGCGAGCACCGCGCGCAGGTGCGCGAACCAGGCCACGCGATCTCCGCCGTCCGGCCCGAGCGCGTTGAAGTACTCCCAGCCGAACACGCCGCCGAACGACGGGTAGCTCGTCGCGAGCTCGGTCAGGGTGGTGTCCAGCACATCGGCGGCGACCCACCCGGAGCAGTTGCCGGGATTGGTCACGGTGCCGACGACCACCCGGTCCGCGGTGAACCCGTTGGCCAGGATCGCCTCGAAGGTCGTGGTGCTCGCCAGGTCGCCCCAGCCGCAGTAGAACTGGGTGTTGTACCAGTCGATCTGGGCGCCGACGGCCGCCTCCAGCGCGGCGTAGTCGAAGCCGCCGGAGAAGGTCGTCCGCCCGGCGAGGTCCGTCGCCACCGGGGTCAGCGTGATCGATGCGGCCGGCCCGAGGTCCGCCCGCAGCGCCTGCACCAGGTGGATCACGTCGGACAGGGCGAAGGACTCCTCGATGTCCAGGTCCACCCCGTCCAGGCCGTGGTCGAGCACCAGGTCGCGCACCAGCGGGTAGTAGCGGTCGAAGTCCTCCGCGAGGTTGCGGTACGTCCCGGCGGCGGCACCGCCGAAGAAGGCGTGCACCCGGACGCCCTCGTCCTGCATCGCCGCCAGGTCCGCCCACATCACGTCGAGCTCCGGGTGGTCCGCGGGGATGTCGTTGACGTGCAGCGACCCGTCGTCGTTCAGGTGCATGGCACCGACGACGACGTCTGTGGCGGTGCCGACCAGCGGGGTCGGGCCGACGTAGGTCCGTACGCCGTCGCTGCCGGTCTGGTAGATGGTCTGGTAGTACGCGATCACGTGCGGCGCGGCGGACGTCGCGTCCGCGGCCGCGGGACGGACCGCGGCGGGCGAGGCGAGCAGCAGCGCGGACGCCGTCGTAGCGCCCAGGACCGCGGCGCGACGGCGCGGTGCGCGCCGCCGCAGTTCGGGACGGTTCGCTCCGCGGTGGTGCGTCGGAGGGTGCGGCGAGCGGTGCAGGGCATGGCGGTGCAGGACGCGGAACAGGGTCACCGTTGACTCCTCGATCAGCACTAAAACGCTTTAGCACGACGCTAGCGGCCCCTGTCCGAGCCGCACAAGAGACGGATGAGGGGCGAGGCGGTACCTACCCACCCGGCTGCGGCACCGACGGGCGCTGTGCCGCAGTGCCTGCCCACAGCGCCCGACAGCAGTGCCCGACAGCAGCGCCCGACAGCGCAGCGCCGCCGGGCCTACCCGCGAGGTGCCGCGGTGCTCGCCCGGGGCGCGAGCACCGGCGCGGGCGCCTGCACCACCGGCGGCACGTCCTGGCCGGCGACCAGCGCGAGCAGCGTGTCCGCGACCAGCACGCCGAGCGCGTGCGTGTCCCGGCTGAGCGCGGTGAGCGGCGGGTGCACCAGCCGGGCCAGCTCGGAGTCGTCGAAGGAGACCACGGACAGGTCTGCCGGCACCCGGACGCCCAGCGCGGACGCGACCCCGAGGCCGGCGAGCGCCGCGACGTCCGAGTCGAACACGATCGCGGTCGGCGGGACCGGTCGCCCCAGCAGCCGTCGGGTGGCGGCGGCGCTGGCCGAGTCCGAGTAGTCGGTCTGCTCCTGCTCGACCGTCAGGCCGAGCCGCTGCGAGGCGTCGCGCAGGGCCGCCACCCGGCGCACCGAGTGCTCGTAGTCCGCGATTCCGCCGACGTGGCCGACCCTGCGGTGGCCGAGCGCCGCGAGGTGCTCCGCGACCTGCGCCATCGCCGCGTAGTCGTCCACCCACACCGCCGGCAGCGGACCGGGCTCGCCGGTGCCGCCCAGCACCACGGCCGGCAGCCCGAGCGCGTGCAGCACGGCCGGGCGCGGGTCGTCGATCTCCAGGTCGAGCACCACCAGCCCGTCCACCCGCTGCTCCGCGGCCCACCGGTGGTAGACCTCGACCTCGGTCGCGACGTCCTCGACCACCAGCTGGTGCAGTGCGACCAGGTCGAGGGAGAGCCGAGCCTGCAGCCCCGAGAGCAGCTGGGCGAAGAACGGCTCGATCCCCAGCGTGCGCGCCGGTCGGGCCACCACCAGGCCGACGGTGTCCGACCGCATGCCGGTCAGCGTCCGGGCGGCCAGGCTGGGCCGCCAGTTCAGCTCGGCGACCGCGTCCAGGATCCGCCGCCGGGTCTCCTCGCTGATCCCCGGACGATCGTTCAGCGCGAAGGACACCGCGGTGGGGGAGACGCCGGCCAGCCGGGCGATGTCGGCGATCGTCGCTCGGGCTGGGGTGGCGCCGCTGCGCCGGGTCCTGGCCATCGTGAGTCCTCCGCCCCGGGGTGCTGACCTGGACTCTAGGGTGCGCCCTCCGGCTGGGCGAGCGAGCAGCCGGTCGGCGTCGGCGTTTTCACCCGTCCCGACGAACGGGTACCGGGGTCACCTGTGTCCAGCCGATGAGCACGGATCCCCGGTGCGGGCACGACCGGCCACGATGCAGGTAGACCGGCCTCGAAGGGAGCCCTCATGCCTGCCCGGCGCCTGCCCCGTCCGCGCGAGCTCGCTCCGTTGCTGCGACCCGCGCCGGTCGACCTGCACCCGACCCGGCGCCGGCTGGCCGCCGCGCACACCGTGGAGGACCTGCGCCGGCTGGCGGCCCGCCGGGTGCCGCGAGCGATCTTCGACTACGTGGACGGCGGCTCGGAGTACGAGGTCACGCTGCGTCGCAGCCGGCGACTGTTCCGTGCGGTCGAGCTGGTGCCGTCGGTGCTGCAGGGCGTGACGGAGGTGGACACGTCGCGGTCGGTCCTGGGCCGGCGGGCGGCGCTGCCCTGGGTGTACACGCCGACCGGTGTCACCCGGGTGATGCACCACGAGGGGGAGCGGGCCGTCGCGCGCTCCGCCGCCCGGCTGGGGATGCCGTACGGGCTGTCGCTGATCTCGACCACGTCGATCGAGGACGTCGCCGCCGCGGCGCCGGACGGTCGGAACTGGCTGGGCGTCGGGGTGCTCGCCGACCGGGACCGGGCGCGCCGGGTGCTGGACCGGGCCCGCGCCGCCGGCTACGAGGCGCTGGTGGTCTACGTGGACGCGCCGACCCCGGGCGCTCGGCTCAAGGACCGGTACAACGGCCTGACCATCCCGCCGCGTCCCACGCTGAAGACGATCGCGGACGGTGCGCTGCACCCCGCCTGGTGGTTCGACCTGTTCACCACCGAGCCGATCGCGTTCCCGAACGTGGACGTGCCCGCGGGCGGCTCGGTGCACCAGATCTCCAGCCAGCTCGGCAACCCCGCGGCCACGCTGGACGACTTCGCCTGGCTGGCCGCGCAGTGGGACGGGCCGGTGATCGGCAAGGGTGTCGTGACGCCTCGGGACGCCCGACGCCTGGTGGACGCCGGCGCGTCCGGGATCGTGCTGTCCACCCACGGCGGGCGCCAGCTGGACCAGGGGCCGCTGCCGCTGCGGGTCCTGCCCGAGGTGGTGGCGGAGGTCGGCGACCAGGCCGAGGTGTTCATCGACACCGGGGTGCTGCACGGCGCCGACGTGGTGACCGCCGTCGCGCTGGGCGCCACCGGGGTGTTCCTCGGCCGCGCCTACCTGTACGGGCTGATGGCCGGGGGCGAGCGCGGCGTGGACCGGGTGGGGCAGATCCTGACCGAGCAGGTCGTGCGGGTGCTGCGGCTGCTCGGCGTGCGCTCGTTGGACGAGCTGACGCCGGAGCACGTGCGGCTGCCGTAGCGGCACCCGTCCGGTCGCCCGGTGCGGGTGGGCTCAGCCGCGGTGCGGCGCGAGCGGCAGGTGCGGCCGGGGCAGGTCGAGCAGTGCGTGCAGCAGGATCCGGTTGAACGCGACGGGCGCGTGGCTGTTCACGTCGTGCCCGGCCCTCGGCACCACGTGCAGGCGGGCACCGGGGTGGGCGCCGAGGTAGCGCCGGGCACCGAACCGGAGCGGGTCGCGGGAGCCGTTCACCAGCCAGACCGGCAGGCCCAGCCCGCGCAGGTCGCGCACCGGCGAGTACCCCTGCAGCGCGGCGAGCATGTCGGTCACCACGTGCCAGCTCCCGCCGTCGAGGCCGAGAGAGCGCACCACCCGGCGGGACAGCCGGCGGTAGGTGCCCAGCGGCTTGCCGCGCGGCTCGGTGGAGCATCCGGCGAGCAGCAAGCCGGCGAGCCGGTCCTCGTGCCGGGCGGCGTAGGCCAGCGACATGTAGCCGCCGAGCGACAGCCCGACCAGCAGGGGCGGCCGGTCGCAGGCCGTCACGGCGGCGTCGATCGCGGCCAGGGCGCCCTCGAAGGTGAACCGCTCCTGCACGCGTGCACCGTGCCCGGGCAGGTCGATCGCGATCGTCGGGTGCCCCTCGGCGGTCAGGGTGCGCACCTGGTCGTCCCAGATCTCCGCGGACGTGCGGGTGCCGTGCACGAGCACGATCGGCTGCGGGGCGTTCGAGGACATGACGTCCTTCCGGGGAGCGGGTGCGCGAGCGCGCGGGTCGGGTCCTCGGCCGAGGGTAGGGCCCGTGCCTGAAGGACGCCTGCGTGTGCTGTGCGGGTCGGGTGAAGACCTGTCGCTGCCATCCGGACCGGTGTCGTCCGGGCCTGCCGGCGTCCGGGCCGCGGGGCCGGGTGCACCGGCGCCCGGGTCAGGGGCGGCTCAGGGTCGAGCCCGGGGGCTCCCCGATGCGTGCGCCCGGCCGGACGGTGCACCCTGGAGGCGTCCGTCCGGCATCGCGCGTGAGCGTGGACCGGCGCCGCGACGGCAGGAACCGACGGGAGTGACGCACGATGACTGGCATCTACGAGTCCATGTGGCGCAACGGGCTGGTCCGCCCCTCCGACAACCGTGTGCTCGGCGGGGTGTGCTCCGGGCTGGCTCGGCGGGTCGGTATCGGCGAGACCCCGATGCGCTGGCTGTTCGTGCTGATGGTGATCGTGCTGCCGGGCAGCCCGATCCTGATCTACCCGCTGATGTGGATCCTGATGCCGGACGACGCCTGGGTGGTGCGCACGCACGGCTACCCGCAGCAGCCGCCGACCCAGCAGCCGTACACCGACCCGTACCCGCCCCAGGGTCCGGCGGCCTGACCGGTCGCGTCCGTGCGGGTGTCGCAGGTGTGCGGCACGATGCGGTCATGCCTGACTACGTCGCTCATCTCACGGTCCCGGACGTCTCGGACGACGAGACCCGCGCCGGCATGGCGGATGCCCTCGGCGCGCTGCGGGACGATGCCGGCCCCGGGTTCGTCGGGCCGGCGCCGGTGACGTTCGTGCTGCGTGGTGAGGCGCCCGACCTCGAGACCGCGGTGCGTGCGGCGCACACCCATGCGGCGGAGATCCTGGACGACCTCGCCTGGGAGGTCACCGTCGACGTGCTCGGCTGAGCGCGACCTCCCGGGTGCGGCCGATCCGGCCGCCGGCGGCAGGTGCTTCTCCGTGCCGGGCTGCCGGAGGACAGGTCACAGGGGATCCTCAGGCGGGCCACCGCATCTCGATCGGCGCGCACGACGACCGTCGGGCACAGTAGGCGGGTGGGCGATGTCAGGGACCTCCGCTCGGCGCCGGGCGCCAGGCGCGCGGAGGCACGGGCGGAGCGGGACGGCCTGGTGCTGGAGGCCAGGCGGTCGGCGCCGCGCGCGGCGCGGCACTGGATCATGCACCGGGTGGCCGAGGCCGGCGTGCAGGGGCCGGCGAACCAGGTGATCGAGCTGCTCACCGGTGAGGTGGTCGCGAACGCGGTGCTGCACGGCCCGGAGCACGGGCGGGTGCGGGTCGGCCTGCAGATCGACGAGCGGGGCGTCCGGGTGTCCGTCACCGACGAGAGCCCGGCGACCCCGCAGGTGCGTCATCCGGGTCCGACCGCGATCGGCGGGCGCGGGATGGCGCTGGTCGAGGCGCTCTCGCACAGCTGGGGCGTCGACCGGCACGACGGCGCCGGCAAGACGGTCTGGTTCCTGGTCGAGGAGTCGGACTGACCGCTCCGCCTGGCAGACCGCCGGGGCTGCGCCTCGTCGGGAGGACGGCCCCGGCGGCCGCGTCCGTCCGGCCGACAGGGAGGCGGGCTCCGGCGCGATCGGTCGCGATCAGGCGCGGTCGTGCAGGGTGACCTGGTAGCCGTCGGGGTCGGCGAAGGTGAACGTCCGGCCGAACGGGCCGTCGATCGGCGCGGAGACGATGGTGCGGCCGTCGGCGACGAGGGCGTCGTGGATGGCCTGGGCGTCGGTGGCGTGCAGCCAGAGCGCCACGCCGAGGCCGGGCTGGGTGACGGCGTCCAGGTCGGTGCCCGGCACGAGGTCGCGGAGCGCGAACGCGATCGGCTTCGTGTCGAAGACGACGGCGTGCGGCGGACCGGCCGGCGAGCGGACCAGGCCGAGGTACTGCTCGTAGAACGCCTGCGAGGCGTCCAGGTCGCGCACCTGGATCGAGATGAAGTCGGGGCCGGTGGCGGGCATCGTGGTGCTCCTTCGTCGTGTCAACTTCCTGACACGATCGAACCTATGTCAGAATACTGACATGAGTCAAGACGGTGCCGGTGTGGACCTGGAGACGTCGCTGGGCTACCTGCTCAAGGAGGCGTCGAGCGCGCTGCGGGCCGCGCTGGACGAGGCGCTGCGCCCGTTCGGGATGAGCGTGACGCACTACTCCTGCCTGGAGCTGCTGGCGCAGCGGCCGGGCCTGTCGAACTCCGAGCTCGCGCGCGGGGCCTTCGTGACGCGGCAGTCGATGAACGTGCTGCTCCAGCACCTGGAGCGGGAGGGCTACGTGACCAGGCCCGCGCAGGCCCCGGTCGGAAAGGCGCTGCCGACCCGCCTCACGCCGCGCGGCAGACGGAGCCTGGACCGTGCGACCGTCGCGGTCCGGGCCGTCGAGCTGCGGATGCTGGCCGGCATGACCGAGGCCGAGCAGTCGGACGCGTTCCGGATCCTGCAGAGCATGGTCCGGTCCCTGCGCGATCGCGACGACGCGTCGTAGCGTGTGCCGCCGGCCCTGCCCTCGCCAGGTGCCGCCGACGAGGATCGGCGTTACGATATATCGGTAGGTATCGCTGACGGAGGAGGTCCTCATGTACGGCACATTCAGGTCCGGCGGACCCGGGCGCGGCATGCGCGGTGGCGAGCGGCCGGGTCCCGGGCTGTGGGACGTGGTCGACGGAGCCCGTGAGATGTTCGACCACCGGGCGGGCCCGCGTCGGATGGCCCGAGGGGACGTGCGCGCGGCGATCCTGGCGCTGCTCGCGGAGGAGCCGATGCACGGCTATCAGCTGATCGGCGAGATCGAGCAGCGCAGCGGTGGCGTGTGGCGGCCCAGCCCCGGGTCGGTCTACCCGACGCTGCAGCTGCTGGCGGACGAGGGCCTGGTCCGGGTCGAGACGGTCGGCGAGAAGAAGACCTACTCGCTGACCGAGGCCGGTGCCGAGGCGGCGGCGAGCGCCGAGGGGGCGCAGCCCTGGGACTCGCCGCAGGTGCGCGACGCCGAGCGCGCCTCGGTGCTGCCGAAGGCCGGGGTCAAGCTGGCCCAGGCACTCGCCCAGTTCGGGCGGGACGCGTCACCGGAGCAGGTCGAGCAGGCGGTGCAGGTGGTGAACGACGCCCGCCGCAGGCTCTACACGATCCTGGCCGAGGGGTAGGCGTGGCGGCCGATCTCCCGACTGCGCCCGGGTCACCCGCGACCCGGGCCCGGTACCGCCGCATCCTGCGGTTCGCCGCGCGGTTCCTGGTGGTCGAGTGGTGGTTCGAGCTGGTCCTGCCGCGGTTCGGGCTGGGTGCGCTGTCCGACCGCGGCCGGACCGAGCGGCTGCGCAGGTTCGCCCGGCTCTTCCACGCCCTCGCGCTGGAGCTCGGCGGGCTGATGATCAAGGTCGGGCAGTTCATGTCCGCCCGGCTGGACGTGCTGCCCCCCGAGATCACCGCAGAGCTGGACGGGCTGCAGGACGAGGTGCCGGCGGTGCCGTTCGACGCCGTCCGCTCGCTCGCCGAGGCGGAGCTCGGCAGCCCGCTCACGCAGGCGTTCGCGTCGTTCGAACCGGTCCCGGTGGCCGCGGCCTCGCTGGGCCAGGCCCACCGGGCCCGGCTGTCTCCGGCGCTCGCCGCGGACGCCGGGTTCGCGGACGTCGTCGTCAAGGTGCAGCGGCCGGGCATCGACACGATCGTCGCGGTCGACCTGGCCGCGCTCCGCCGGATCGCCGGCTGGCTCAGCCGGGTCCGCCTCGTCTCGTCCCGGGTGGACGCGCCCGCGCTCGTCGAGGAGTTCGCGACGACCTGCCTGCAGGAGATCGACTACCTGCACGAGGCGGTCGGCGCCGAGCGGTTCGCCGAGGACTTCGCCGCGGACCCGCGGGTCGCGACCCCGCAGGTCGCCTGGGAGCGGACCACCGGCCGCGTGCTGACCCTGCAGGACGTCACCGCGATCAAGATCACCGACACGGCCGGGCTGCGGGCCGCGGGCATCGACCCGTCTGCCGTCGCCGACGAGCTGGCCCGGGTGACGTTCGAGCAGCTGTTCGTGCACGGCTTCTTCCACGCAGACCCGCACCCGGGCAACATCTTCGTCACGCCCGCGCCCGCCGCCGGGACCGGTGCCGGGCCGGACGACGGGTGGACGCTGACCTTCGTCGACTTCGGCATGATGGGCGAGATCCCGGACGCGCTGCGGTCCGGCCTGCGGGAGGTGGTCGTCGCGATCGCCGCCCGGAACGCGGCGGGCATGGTCGCCGGCATCCAGAAGATCGGCGTGCTGCTGCCCTCGGCGGACACGATCGGCCTGGAACGGGCGATGTCCGCGCTGTTCGACCGGTTCGGCGGCATGGGCGTCTCCGAGCTCGCCGGCGTCGACCGCCGGGAGATGGCCGACTTCGCCGACCAGTTCGGAGACACCATCCGCACGCTGCCGGTACAGCTGCCGGAGAACTTCCTGCTGATCGTCCGCGCGATCTCCCTGGTCTCCGGGGTGTGCAGCACCCTGGACCCGGCGTTCAACATGTGGGCGGCGATCGAGCCCTACGCCACCTCGCTGATGCGCGACGAGGGCGGGCGCACCGTCCGGGAGATCGGCCGCCAGCTCGCCTCGGCCGCCGGGCTGCTGGTGGGGCTGCCGCGCCGGATCGACGCGCTGACCGCGCAGGCCGAGCACGGACAGCTGGCGATCGCCGCGCCCGGCACCGAGCGCCGGCTGCGCGAGGTGCAGCGGGCCGTCGGGCGGGTGGTCTCCGCGGTGGTGTTCGCGGCGCTGCTGATCGCCGGTGCGCTGCTGCGGCCGGACGAGCCGACGCTCGGCACGGCCCTGATGGTCGCGTCGGTGCTGCCGCTCGCGCACGTGCTGGTGTCCGGCGGCCGGTCGGGGCGGCGCCGGGGCCGGTAGGCCGTGTTGACTGAGTCGGTCTTGATCCAGATGAGCACGGCGGCCAGGGTGATCGCGGCGTTGTAGGCGCGGACGGTCTTGTCGGTGCGCATCGCGATGCCGCGCCACTGCTCGAGGCGGTTGGAGCAGCGTTCGACGACGTTGCGGACCCGGTAGCGGGCCTGCTGGGCTGGGCCGAAGTCGATCGGCCTGCCGGGGCGTTTGCGTCGGTGGGCGATCTGGTCGTCATGCTCGGGGATCGTGGCCTTGATGCCGCGGGCGCGAAGCCAGGCCCGGTTCGCCCAGCAGGGGTAGCCCTTGTCGGCCAGCACCCGCTCGGGCCGGGTGCGCGGGCGCCCGGCGCCCTCGTCCGGGACGCGGATCTGGTCCAGGACCGCGGTCATCATCGTCGTGTCGTTGACGTTCCCACCGGTCAGTACCCGGCCCATCGGGCGTCCCGCACCGTCGCAGGCCAGATGGATCTTGCAGGTCAGACCGCCACGGGAACGGCCGATCGCGTGGTCACCTGGCTCCGACGTCCACGGATTCCTGTGATTCGACCTCGCCCCCTGTGGCCCGAGGCAGGGTCGCGCCGTGCTGGTGGACCCGGTTGATCGTGGAGTCGATCGAGACCACCCAGTCCAGCTTCCCGGCCGCGTCCGACTGCTTCTGGACCTCGGTGAGCACCGCCGCCCACGTGCCGTCGTTGGCCCACCTCATGAACCGCTTGTAGATCGAGTTCCACCGTCCGAACCGGGCCGGCACGTCCCGCCACGGCGAGCCCGTGCGGTACTTCCAGACCATGCCCTCCACCGCGAGCCGGTGATCCGACCACGGCCGACCCCTGCCCCGGGTCGGCGGGAGCAACGGCTCGATCACCGACCACACCTCGCCCGAGATCTCAGCATGCACACATCAACCCTCGCCCACGACGACATCAACCAGGTTGATCAACACGCCCTAGCCCCACCACCGGTACCCGAGATCCGTTCGAGAGCCGTCCAGGCGAGGGAGGCGAGACACGCACGTGCACGTCGTCAAGGTGTTCAACAACGGTGTCGTCCTCGCGCGGGACGAGTCCGGGCAGGCAGTGATCCTGCTCGGTGCGGGTCTCGGGTACCGGTCCCGGCCGGGGTCGCGCGTCGACGAGTCGAACGTGACCTACCGGTTCGTCCCCGGCCCGGGCACCTCGACGGACTTCCTGTCGGCGTTCATCGTGGCCATCCCGCCCGAGTACCTGGCCATCGCGACCGAGATGGCCGCCGCGGCGGGCGAGGAGCTCGAGCGGGAGCTGACCCAGTCCGTGATCATCCCGCTCGCCGAGCACGTCTCCTTCGCGGTGAAGCAGTACCGCACCGGCACCCACGCCGGGTACCCGCTCGCCGCCGAGGTGCAGTACCTCTACCCCCGTGAGCTGCGTGCCGCCCGTGCCGCGCTGGAGGTGATGCGTGCGCGCGTGCCGGTCACGGTCCCGGACGACGAGGCCGTGCCGATCACGCTGCACATCGTCAACGCGATGACCTCCGGCCTGGACATGGCGCACACCTTCGACATGACCGCGCTGCTGCGGGACGTCGTCGTCGAGATCGAACGGGTCTACGGCACCACCATCGACCGTCGGTCGGTCGACGCCGCCCGGTTCGTCACCCACCTGCGGTACCTGCTCGCCCGCGTGCGCGAGCCCGGATCGGCGGCGCTGCCGATGCCGGGCGACCTGCGGGACTCGGTCCAGGGCTCCTATCCGCGGGCGCACGCCTGCGCGCTGCGCGTCGCGGCGATCGTCGAGCGCGACCTGAGCCTGACCATCACCGCCAGCGAGGCCGTGTACCTCACCCTGCACGTCGCCCGGCTGACCGGGGAGAGCTGAACGCGGCCGGACGCCGCTGCTCCAGGTCACGACGACGCCAGGATGCTGTGACGTACCCGTGATCCGACTGTGACCTTGCTGACCGTTCGTGCATCCAGGACGACAGTTCTTGCGCGTGGTCCGGTCCCCCGGCGGTGGCGCTCCTAGCGTCGATGGCGCAGCGCGGGGACCAGGACGTCCTCCGCCGCGAACGGTTCGCCTCAGCGCGCCGTGCCGTGCGCGTGCCGACGGATCCGCCCGATGACGGCGTGGTGACGACGGTGCGACGGGACACCCAGACAGCAAGGAAGGTCGATGAAGACAACCAGAACGACATACGTCAAGGGAGTCGCGGTCGTCGCGGGGGCGGCCCTGTTCGCGTTGACCGCGTGCTCGTCCACCCCCTCGGACGCGCAGAGCTCGTCCGGGAGCTCGTTCACGACGCGGGACGTCTCGGACGGCAAGACGGACTTCGTGGTCGTCACCAACCCCGGGGACGGCCCGGTGCTGTCCTACGGCAAGGACAGCGGGATCGAGCTGCTGACCGAGCAGGCCGACGGCCTGGAGTACGCGTTCAAGGACATGAACGGCAACGGCGAGCTGGACACCTGGGAGGACTGGCGGGAGAGCGCCGAGGACCGGGCCGCCTCGCTGGCCGGGGACCTGTCGATCGAGCAGATCGCCGGGCTGATGCTGTTCAGCTCGCACGAGCGCTCGCCCGCCGACGGGCTGACGGACGCCCAGAAGGAGTACCTGTCGGAGTCGCGGCTGCGCAACGTGCTGAACGCCGGCCCGAACGACGTCGAGGCGAACGTCACCTGGTCCAACCAGCTCCAGTCCTACGCCGAGTCGTTGGCGACCGAGGACGAGCCGTACGTGCCGGTGAACTTCAGCTCGGACCCGCGGTCCACCGCGGAGAGCGGCGGCGACTACAACGCCTCCGGCGACATCTCGCGCTGGCCGTCGAACCTGGGCATCGCCGCGACGTTCGACACCGAGACGATGTCGGCGTTCGCGACCGCGGTCTCCGCGGAGTACCGCGCGCTCGGCATCGGCACCGCGCTCAGCCCGCAGATCGACCTGGCCTCGGATCCCCGCTGGCTGCGGGTGGACGGCACCCTCGGCGAGGACGTCGACCTGGCCGGCGCGATGGCGCAGGCATACGTCGACGGCTTCCAGGCGACGCCGGACGAGGACGGCTGGGGCTCGGAGTCCGTCAACGCGATGATCAAGCACTGGGCCGGCGACGGCCCGGGCGAGGGCGGTCGCGAGTCGCACATGAGCTCCGGCAAGTACGGCGTCTACCCGGGCGACAACTTCGCCGCGCATGCCGAGGTCTTCCTCGGCGCGATGGACTCCGCGGCCGTGATGACGGCGTACTCGATCGCGCTGGACGCCGACGGGGACCCGGTCGGTGGCGGTGACCGGATGGGCAGCGCCTACGACTCGTTCCGCACCGGGCTGCTCCGGGAGAGCTTCACCGGCGTGGTCGTCACCGACTGGGGCGTCACCGCCGGCGGGAGCACCGACCCCGACGCGGTGATCGGCACCTCCTGGGGCGCCGAGGACCTGACCGTGAACGAGCGGCACTACGCGATCCTGCAGAACGGGGTCGACATGTTCGGCGGGAACAACGCCGTCGAGCCGGTGCTCGCGGCGTACGACCTGTGGCAGGCGGACTACGAGGCCGGCGTGAACGAGGTCGACGCGGACACGCGGTTCCAGGAGTCCGGCACCCGGATCCTGACGATGATGTTCCAGCCCGGCCTGTACGAGAACGCCTACCTGGACCTGGACGAGTCCACCTCGATCGTCGGCTCCGAGGACAAGGTGGAGGCCGGCTACCAGGCGCAGCTCGACTCGGTCGTGATGCTGAAGAACGAGGACGGCACGATCGCCGCCGCGGACGCCTCGGACTGGGCGGACAAGACCGTCTACATCCCGCGCTGGTACGACACCGGCTTCGACGGCAAGTTCGGCGCCGCCGAGTACGTCGAGGCCCCGGGGCTCGACACCGACGTGGCCGAGCAGTACTTCGGCACGGTGCTGACCGACGAGGCCGTCACGGATGCCGACGGCAAGGTCACCAGCTACACCGCACCCGACCTGACCGACGTCGACCTGGTGCTGGTCGGCATGGCCAGCCCGAACAACGGCAGCCCCTTCACCAGCGCGGGCCACGACACCGAGACCGGTGAGTGGTACCCGCTGTCGTTGCAGTACCGGCCGTACGTCGCGGACGGGGAGAACGTGCGGCAGGTGTCGCTCTCGGGCGATGTGCTGGCGGACGGCACGCAGGAGAACCGGTCGTACTACGGGAACACCTCGCGGGTGGCGAACGGCTCGGCGATCGAGGCGTTCGACCGTGCGGTGGCGGCGGTCGAGGCGTCGGGCCGGGACATCCCGGTCGTCACGGTGCTCAAGGCGAGCAACCCGACGGTCCCGACGGAGTTCGAGGCGGCCTCGGACGCGATCCTGGTCGGTTTCGGGATCAGCGACCAGGCATTGATCGAGACGGTGATCGGGGTGTCCGAGCCCCAGGGTCGGCTGCCGATCGCGTTCCCGGCCTCGATGGACGCGGTGGAGAAGCAGCTCGAGGACGTGCAGCAGGACACCGAGGCGTACGTGGACGCGGCGGGCAGCACCTACGAGTTCGGCTTCGGCCTGAGCTACACGGGCCCGATCACCGGCTGAACCCGTGGTCGGTGGCCGGGCGGCAGCGCACCGCGTCGTCGCCCGGCCACCGACCACCCGGCCGCGGGGTGGGCCCGTGGCCAGCACTCACCAAGGAGCACGAAGTGAAGCGCAAGATCCTGACCAGCGGGCTCGGCGTGGTCGTCGCCCTCACCGGCGCACTCGGCCTCGCGGCGTGCAGCAGCGATGGCAGCGGGTCGTCGGCGGACGGCACCTCCGCGAGCCAGGACTCCGGCTCGGACATCAGCGAGGACCTGCAGAACGCCCGGACGGCGGTCGCGGACGCGCTGGCCGACGACGACTCCTGGGGCCAGATCATGCTCGCGAGCGACGTGCAGTCCCCGACCGTCAAGTACGGTCTGCTGGTCGTGCCCTACACCTACTCGGACGCCGCCTCGCGGGTCCAGGGCACCGTCACCATCGAGGACGGCCGGTACACGATCGACGGCGACTCCGCCGCGACCGGTCTGACCTGGCAGATCGACCAGGACGGCACGATCACCGAGAAGTCCGAGTAGCCCGACCCGGCCGCGCCGGGCCGCTGCGACCGGATCGCCGCGGCCGGACCGGGCCGTGCGCCGGCGGCTCCCACGGGGCTGCCGGCGCACGGCCCGGTCCGTGACCCACCACGACACACCATGCGTGCGACGGACCGCGCGCCAGGCCCGCTCGGCCTGGTGGCCGGCCGCTCCCGAGGAGGAATGCAGTGAACGCCAGGGCGAAGAGCGCCGACCGCGCGGAGAAGCGGATGTCGAACAAGAAGTACCTGCTGATCTGGGTACCCGTGCTGTCCGTGGTGACCGTTCTCGCGGTGGTCGCGAACGTGGCGTTCGTGGTCGCGGGTGGCTGGGTCGCCTCCCAGCTCGGGTCCGGGACGTACGAGTTCACCAACTCCGCGGCGTCGGAGAGCTGGGACACCGAGTACTACAGCGCCGACTACGCGAGCCTCGACGAGGTCGACGCCGCCGCGCAGGCGCTGGTCGAGGAGATCGCCGGCGGCGGCATGGTGCTCGCGAAGAACGAGGCGGCCGCGCTGCCGCTGACCGCCGGCGCGAAGGTGACCATGCTCGGCCGTGCCGCCGCGGACCCGGTGTTCGGCGGGTCCGGCTCCGGCTCGGTCGACACGAACTCCGCGGTGACCGCGCGGGCCGGCCTGGAGGACGCCGGCTTCGAGGTGAACGACGCGGTGTTCACGGCGATCGAGTCGTACGCGGCGGACAACCTGCGCGGGCTGATCGAGATGGACAACCCCGAGGCGTCCACGTACGACATCGGCGAGATGCCGGTGGACGGCTACCAGGCGTAGTCCGCGACGTTCGCGGACTACGCCGACGCGGCCGTGGTCTACCTCGGCCGGCCGGGCGGCGAGGGCGGCGACCTCAGCCGGGACATGACGGACTGGGACGACAACGCCGAGCCGGGCCAGCACCAGCTCGAGCTGAACAAGGACGAGAAGGACCTGATCGCGCTGGCCGAGGCGAGCTTCGACACCGTCGTGGTCGTGATCAACGCGTCGACCACGATGGAGCTCGGGCTGCTGCAGGACGACGCGGACGTGGACGCGATCGTGCTCGCCGGCTCGCCGGGCGCCACCGGGTTCGACGCGCTGGGTCAGATCCTGTCCGGCGAGGTCAACCCCTCGGGCCGCACGGCCGACCTGTGGGCCGCGGACTTCACCGCCGACCCCACCTTCGTGAACTTCGGCGGGTTCCTCTACGACGACCTCGACGTGTCCTACCCGGTCTCCGCGCTGGAGTCCGCGACGTCGAACGCCACGGTGACCTCGGACGCGCCGTTCGTGAACTACGCCGAGGGCATCTACATCGGCTACCGGTACTACGAGACCGCCGCAGCCGAGAGCTACCTCGACTACGCCGAGGCGGTGGTCTACCCGTTCGGGTACGGGCTGTCCTACACCGACTTCTCCTGGTCGGTCACCGGCACCCAGGCCGGTGCCGTCGACGGCACGGTCGCGGTGACGGTCGAGGTCACCAATACCGGCAGCACGGCGGGCAAGGACGTCGTCGAGCTGTACTACTCCGCGCCCTACACCCCGGGCGGCATCGAGAAGGCCGAGGTCGTGCTCGGCGACTTCGCCAAGACCGACCTGATCGAGCCGGGTGCGAGCGAGTCCGTCACGCTGGAGCTGGCGGTCGAGGACATGGCGTCCTACGACCACCTGGGCGCGGAGGCGTACGTGCTCGAGGCGGGCGACTACGCCCTCACCCTGCGCACCGACTCGCACACCGTCGCCGCCGGCACCGAGCCGATCGCCTACACCGTCTCCTCCGACGTGGTGTACTCCGGCGACGACCACCGCTCGACCGACCAGGCCGAGGTCACCAACCAGTTCGACGACGTCTCGGCGCACTTCAGCACCGAGCCGGCGGACGACGGCACGATCCTGTCCCTGTCGCGCGCGGACTTCGCGGGCACCTTCCCGACCGCCCCGACGGGCGACCAGCTGCTCGCGAGCGACGCGGTCGCCGAGGGCTTCGCCGCCTGGGACGTGGAGGCGGAGGCCGACGCGTTCGAGGGCGACATGCCCACGACCGGCGCGGACACCGACCTCTCGCTGATCGATCTGCGCGGCCTGGCCAAGGACGACCCGGCGTGGGAGGAGCTGCTCGACTCGCTGACGGTCGGCGACATGACCGACATGCTGCTCAACGGCGCCTACCAGACCGCCGCGATCGGCTCGATCGGCAAGCCGCAGACCACCGAGCCCGACGGGCCCGCCGGTTTCTCCTCGTTCATCAACTCCTCGATCAACGGGGTGGCCTACCCTTCGGAGCTCCTGATCGCGCAGACCTGGGACGTCGACCTGGCCACCGCGATGGGCGAGATGCTCGGCAACGAGGCGATGTTCAAGGACATCAACGGCTGGTACGCCCCCGCGATGAACCTGCACCGCTCGCCGTTCGCCGGACGCAACTTCGAGTACTACTCCGAGGACCCGTTCCTGTCCGGGACGATGGCGACCGCGGCGTCCGACGGTGCGGCCAGCAAGGGCATGTACACCACGCTCAAGCACTTCGCGATGAACGACCAGGAGACCAACCGCGTCGACAACGGCATCGCGACCTGGGCCACCGAGCAGACGATCCGCGAGCTCTACCTCAAGCCGTTCGAGATGGCGGTGAAGAACATCTCGATGGAGGTCACCTACATCGCCGACGCCGACGGCACGACCGCCAGCACGACGGTCGGGTCGACCGCGGTGATGAGCTCGTTCAACCGGATCGGCGCCACCTGGGCCGGTGGGTCCGAGGCGCTGATGACGAACGTGCTGCGCACCGAGTGGGGCTTCGAGGGATTCGCGATCACGGACTTCAACCTGTACCCGTACATGAACCCGAACCAGGGGATCAGCGCGGGCACGGACCTGACCCTGACCTTCCAGCCGTCGAAGTCCTTCCAGGACACCTCCTCGGCCAAGGCGGTCACGGACATCCGCAGCGCGACCCACCACATCCTGTTCACGGTCGCGAACTCCAACGCCATGAACGGCCTGGCCCCCGGCGCGACGGTGTCCTACACGCCGCCCACCTGGGTCTACCTGCAGATCGGCGGGTCGGTGCTGC
>DASWPG010000056.1:0-55090 GCA_036404115.1 Cellulomonas sp. | reverse complement strand
GGGGCGAGATGCCCGGCGAGCACGAGGACGACCGCCTGGCGGCGCTGACCCCGCGGGAGCGTGAGGTGGCCGCGCTGGCCCGGCGCGGGTTCACCAACAAGGAGATCGCCCGCCGGCTCCGGCTCAGCGTGCGCACGGTGGAGAACCACATGGGTGCGGTGATGCACAAGCTCGGTCTCTCCCGGCGCACCGGGCTGCAGCGGTGGCCGCTGCTGTGAGCCGCCGGCGCCGACCACTCAGGGCGGGCACCCAGACGAGGCCGTCGACTCCCTGACTCGGCACCGGGACCACCCAGGTCATGGCGTCGGGCCTGGGTATCGGGCCGTCCGGGCCCCCGACGGCACGGAGGCTGGGCCGGCAGCGCGACCGGACACGACCCGTCGGTCGTCGGCCGTGCCCCCGTCGTCGGTAGGAGAGGAAGGTCTCGTGGCTCATCTGCGCAGCGCTCCGACCGGAGCGCGCCGGGCGCGACCGGTGCCCCGACGCCGGCTGCTGCTGCCGGGGGCGCTGCTGGCGGTGCTCGCCCTGCTGCTGGGGATGCCGGCCTCCGAGGCGGCCACGACGCCGAGCAGCACGTTCGTCACCTACTCGGACACGACACCGCTGGTGACGATGTACGACGCCGCGACCAGCCTGAGCCTGGAGCTGGGCAGCCACTCGGTCGAGGCGACCGTCGACCCCGACCAGACCGCCCGGTCGTACCTGACCAACAGCAGCGCGAGCGGCACCTATCTCCCCGGGTCGATCGTCTCGGTCCCGAACGACCCGGTGAGCGGCTCGGCCCTCGACCCCGCGACGAGCGACTGCCTCGCCAAGCCGTCCGGCTGGAGCGACAAGGACTGGTACGCACAGGGCCGGAACGTGGCCTGCGCGAACGGCGACCGCACGGTCACGCTGACCTTCGACCCGCCGGTGGTCGACCCGGTGGTCCTGCTGCAGACCTCGGCGATGGTCAACACGTACACGGACGGCAGCGACCCGACGACCTGCTGGTTCAGCTACCACGACTTCGCCGTCACCCAGGTCAACGGCACGGACAGCTCCGGCTGGCAGCTCGACCTGGTCGGCGAGCAGCACACGTACGTCGAGTCGTTCGTGGACGGTGCCGTGACCCACCTGGTCGAGGACGGCACCTGCAACCCCTGGTCGAGCACCAACTCCCAGGCCGGCACCTACATGCAGGTGACCGGTCTGGTCAGCTCGATCACGATCACCGCGCAGCAGCATGTCGAGATCCTCCGGCAGGGTTCGTGGGGCGGCCTCTGGGGCTGGGGCGCGACCGCGCGGACCGACTGGTCCGGCATCTCGTCCAGCTGGACGCAGTACATCCTGAAGACGTCCACCGCGGACCTGGCCATCACGAAGCAGGGCAGCACCGAGGTGGTCGCGGGCAACGAGGTCGAGTGGTCCCTCGAGGTGAGCAACCTCGGTCCCGCGCCCTCGCACGGCTACCTGGTGCACGACGCCGTGCCGGAGCAGGTCACCGACGTGGCACTGGTCTCCGCGCCCGACGGGTGCACCCTGTCCGGGCTCGACCTGCTCTGCACGGCTGCGCCAGCCGGCTGGGAGATGTCGGACGGCGGGTCCGGGCCACCGCAGCTGTCCGGCGGGGACGCCGCCGTCGACGTCCCGGTGGTGCTGGCCTCCGGGGCCACCGCCGGCACGATCGTGCTGCGCGGCACGGCCACCGGGGATGTCGGGGACGCCATCGTCAACACGGCCACCGTCGCGGGGGTCGACCACGACGCGAGCTCGGCGAACAACAGCGCCTCGCTGACCACGACGATCGTCGAGCCGGGCTGGTCGGTGGCGAAGTCGGTCGAGGGTGGCGAGGCCGCCTCTCCGGGGGACGTCCTGACCTACACGGTCGAGGCGAGCAGCACCGGCAGCACGGACGTCACCGGGGTGACCCTGACGGACGACCTGACCAGCGTGCTGGCCGCGGCCGACATCGTGCCGGGCTCGGTCCGGCTGACCGTCGGCTCCGGCACGGCCACGGTCCTGACGGACCCGACCGTCGACGACCCGGTGATCGTTGCGGGGCCGTTCATCCTGCCGGCCGGCAGCACGGCCACGCTCACGTACCAGGCGACGGTGCGGGACGACGCGTACAGCGCCCTCCTGACGAACACCGTGGCAGCAGCGGGTGACAGCCCGCCCGGCACCTGCGCGACGGGCGCCGACGACGTCTGCTCCACCGCGACCCGGGTGACGGCACGGCTGGAGGTGCTGAAGCAGGGCACCGTGAACGGCTCGGTCGTGGCGCTGGACGGCGCGCAGTTCGAGGTGCTGGACGACGACGCGGGCTCGGCGGGTGCGGCGCGCGCCGATCTGGCCGTGCAGGTGGTGACCGGCAGCACGGGGCTGTTCGAGGTCGCCGGGATCGCGCCGGGGACGTACTGGCTGCGCGAGACGCAGGCGCCGGACGGGCACGGGCTGCTGGCCGACGCGGTGCAGTTCGTCGTGGCGGCCGACGGCCAGGTCACGATGAGCGACCCGGAGGCCAGCACGCAGGTCGTCGCGGTGGACGGTCGCCTCACGGTGACCGACAGCCCGACCTTCGACCTGCCGGTGACCGGCGGCTCGGGCACCGGGTGGCTGCTGACGCTCGGCTGGGTGCTGCTCGGGGTGTGTGTGGTCCTGGCGACCGGTCTGGTCCTGCACGGGCGACGACGGCAGGCCTCGGACGGCGAGAGGAGTGCGATCGACAGCTGAGAGGCACGACCGTCCTGAAGCAGTTGAACTTTCCAGAGGAGACATCCAGACATGTCGAGTTCTCACAAGGGCCGTTGGCGGTCCGCGGCGGCGCTGGTCGTCGGCGGCGCGCTCACACTGGCCGGTGCCGTGCCGTCCCAGGCGGCGGACACCACCACGATCGATCCGGAACGGTCGGCCTCGCTGACCGTGCACAAGTACGAGCAGCCGCTGGACGGATCCGCGCTGCCGAGCACCGACGGCACCGAGCTCGGCGCGTCGGAGCTGGGCTCGCTCACCGCACTGGCCGGCGTGGAGTTCACGGTGCAGCAGGTCCCGGGGGTGGACCTGACCACGAACAGCGGCTGGGTCACCGCGCAGGCGATGACCGAGGAGGCAGCCGGCAAGGCGGTCGAGGGCGTCGCCGGGACGAGCACCACCACCGCCAGCGATGGCACCGCGGTCTTCGCGGACCTGCCGCTCGGTCTGTACTACGTGACCGAGACCGGCACGCCGACCGGTGTGCGGGCCGGGGCGCCGTTCCTGGTGACGCTGCCGATGACCGACGTGAGCGGTTCCGGCTGGCTGTACGACGTGCACGTGTACCCGAAGAACTCGGTGACCACCGCCGACAAGACGGTCGACGACTCGACCGCGGTCACCCTCGGCGACGACGTGGTGTGGACGATCACCTCGTCGGTCCCGGTGGACGGCACCGACGGCTACCAGGTGCGTGACACGCTCGACGAGCGGCTGGCCTACAAGGACGCCGTGGTCGCGATCGGTGACACCGTGCTGGTGGCGGACACCGACTACACGCTGACCGATGCCACCGACAAGGACACCGGCCGGACCACCGTGACGATCAAGCTCACCGAGGCCGGTCTGGCCGTCGCGAACGCGCACAAGGGCGGGTCCGTCTCGGTCGTGCTGACCACCACGGTGATCGCGCTCGGCGAGATCGAGAACTACGCGGAGATCTTCGACAACCAGTCGGCCATCGACAGCGACGACCCGTCGAACTACACCCCGGGCCACCCCGAGGACCCGGACACCGACCCGGACAACCCGATCTGCCCCGACCCGCCGGTGACGAAGTTCGGCACGGCGACGGTCAGCAAGGTCGACGCCGTGAGCGGTGCGGCGCTCGCCGGCGCCGAGTTCAAGGTCTACCGGACCGAGGCGGACGCCAAGGCCGGGACCAACCCGATCACCATCAGCGGGGTCTCCACCTGGACCTCGGACGACAAGGGGCTGCTGACCATCAGCGGCCTGCGGTACTCGAACTGGCTGAACGGCACCGAGCTCGCCGAGGGCAGCTGGCAGCACTACTACCTGGTCGAGACCAAGGCCCCGGACGGCTACGAGCTGCTGGCGGCGCCGGTGGAGTTCGACGTGGTCGGTGCTGACACCACGGTGCTCGCCGTGACCGTGCAGGACGTGGTCTCGGACGCCGGCTTCACCCTGCCGCTCACCGGTGGCGCGGGCATCGCGCTGCTGATGATCGGCGGTGCCGGCCTGGTGGTCGGAGCGCTGATGATCGCCGGTCGTCGAGGTCGTCGAGGCCGTCGGTCGGTCGGGAGCGAGGCGGCGGCGGCCCAGGGCTGACGCCGGATCCCGGAGCAGGACGGTCGACCGGTCGGGTGCGCGGAGGGCGTGCCCGACCGGTCGGCCGACCGGGCCTGGAGGAACGATGACGCGCACAGGCTGTACCGCCTCCGGTCCTGGGCACCGGCGAGCGGCCACCCGCGCCCGGCCACGCGGCGCGCACGTGGCCCGCAGGACCGGCCCCGGTCTGCGCACCCGGCTGCGCACCCGGCTGCCGGTCGTCCTGCTGGCGCTGGCCGGCGTCGGGCTGCTGCTGTTCCCGAGCGCCGGGAACTGGTTCGCGGACCGTGCGCACGCGCGGAGCCTGAGCAGCTATGCGACCGCGGTGGAGCAGGTGCCCGACACGGCTCGTGCGGACCTGCTCGCCCAGGCTCGGGCCTACAACGACCGGATCGGCGTGCAGACGCTGACGGATCCCTACACCGACGTCGCCGAGGTCACCGCCACCGCCGAGGAGTACGAGGAGCAGCTGCGGCTGGACGGATCGGACACGATGGCCCGGATCCGGATCCCGACGATCGACGTCTCGCTGCCCGTGCGGCACGGGACGTCCGAGACTGTGCTGGCCCGCGGGGTCGGCCACCTGCAGGGCTCGTCGCTCCCGGTGGGCGGCGAGGGCACCAACGCCGTGCTGACCGGGCACAGCGGCCTGGCGTCGGCCCGGCTGTTCACCGACCTGCACGAGCTGGTGATCGGTGACCTGGTCTACGTGGACGTGCTCGGCACCACCCTGGCCTACGAGATCGACCTGATCGAGACCGTGCTGCCCACCCAGACCGACCTGCTGAAGGCCCAGGACGGTGCGGACCTGCTGACGCTGATCACCTGCACCCCGGTCGGCGTGAACAGCCATCGGCTGATCGTGCGGGCGCACCGGGTCGAGCTGCCGGCCGACGCGGCGACCGTCGACGAGGCCACCGCTGTCCCCACGGTGCCGTTCCCCTGGTGGCTGGTCGCGGCCGGGCTGGCGGTGGCCGCGGGCCTGTCCATGGTCCTCGTCCCGGGCCGCCGGCGCCGATCGGGGCGTCGGCGGCCGGCCCGGCACCGGGCGGGTCCGGGGCGAGACGCGGCACCCGACCGGATCCCCGCCCGGCGCCTGCGCCGCCGGCGCCCCAGCAGTCCGTTCAGCCACAGCCGACGCGTGGGCAGCCGACGCGCCCCCGGCCCGCGTGGGTAGCCGGCTGCCCGGGGCCGCGGCCCAGCACGCTGCCGAGGGCGGGACCGGCCGTCGGAACAGCCGTCGGAACGGTCGCTCCGCCCGCCGTCGCGCCGGTCGCCGCGCCGGTCGTCCTGCCCGCGGCGTGCGCCACCGGCTGCGCACCGTGCTGGGCGTCGGCGGCGAGGTCGCGGTGACCCTGGCCGTGCTGCTGCTGCTCTACCTGGTGTGGCTGTTCGGCTGGACCACGGTGGTGGCCCGGGCTGAGGCGGACGCCACGGTCGAGGACTTCCTCGCCGGTCTGACGCCGGCCACCAGCACCGCGGTGCCGCTGCGCACGGACGAGCCGCCGGCCGTCGAGCCAGTGGCGGAGGGCGAGACGCTCGGCGTGCTGCGGGTGCCCCGGTGGGACGGGCTGACCAGCAACGCGATGCCGATCGTCGAGGGGACCACGGCGGCGGTGCTGGACCGGGCCGCCGCCGGGCACTACGTCGGCACCCAGCTGTTCGGCGAGGTCGGCAACGTCGGGCTGGCGGGTCACCGCCGGACCTACGGCAACTCGTTCCGGTACGTCGACCGGTTGCAGGTCGGCGACCAGCTGATCATCGAGACCGCGACCACCTGGTACGTCTACGAGGTCGTCTCGTCCGAGGTCGTCGACCCGTCCGACTCGGACGTGGTGGCGCCGGTCCCGCACCATCGTGAGCAGCGGGCGACCGAGCGGCTGCTCACCCTGACCACCTGCCACTCGCTGACGGCGGGGGAGTACGGCAACGACCACCGGTGGGTGACCTACGCGGTGCTCGTCGGCTGGCTGGACCGGGCGGACGGCACGCCGGAGCAGCTGGTGGACGACTGACCCGCCGATCGCGGGCTCAGGACGCCAGCCGTACCGCGCGGCGCTCCGCCTGCACGGCCGGGTCCGGCACCGGCGCGGCCGCGAGCAGCCGCCGGGTGTAGTCGTCCTGCGGGGTCTGCAGCACCCGGCTGCGCTCGCCGACCTCGACCAGCCGGCCCCGGTGCATCACGGCGACCCGGTCGGCGAGCTCGTCCACGACGGCGAGGTCGTGGCTGATGAACAGGCAGGCGAACCGGAGCCGCTGCTGGATCGCACGGAACAGCTCCAGCACGGTGGCCTGCACCGAGACGTCGAGCGCACTGGTCGGCTCGTCGGCGATCAGCAGATCGGGGTCCAGGGCGATGGCCCGGGCGATCGAGACGCGCTGCCGCTGGCCGCCGGACAGCTCGTGCGGGTAGCGGGACCCCCAGGCGGCGGGCAGCTCGACGCTCTCCAGCAGCTCGGCGACGCGGCGGCTCAGGGCCGGGCCGCGCAGACCGGCGTGCACGTGCAGCGGTTCGGCGACGGACTCCCCGATCGTGTACCGCGGGTTCAGCGACGCGGCGGGGTTCTGGAACACCACGCCGATCCGGGTGCGGGCGGCCCGGACCGCCCGGGGGGTGTCCACGCCGAGCCGGGTGCCGACCACCTCGACGGTGCCGGAGGTGAGCGGGGTCAGGCCGAGGGCGCACCGGCCGAGGGTGGACTTGCCGGAGCCGGACTCGCCGACCAGCGCGACCATCTCGCCGGGCTGCACGCGCAGCGTCACGCCGTCCACGGCGCGCACCACCCGGCCGCGTCGGCCGCGGTACTCCACCACCAGATCCTCGACGTTCAGCGCGGGCCGGTCCTGGGTGCTGGCGTCGGACGGGCGCTCCGGTGCACCGATCCGGGGCACGGCGGCGAGCAGGGTGCGGGTGTAGGCGGCGCGCGGGTCGGCGAACAGGGTGGCGACGTCGGCGGTCTCGACCACCAGGCCGTCCCGCATCACCACCACCCGGTCGGCGAGGTCGGCCACCACACCCATGTCGTGCGTGATCAGCACGATCGCCGCGGACGTCCGCTCGCGCAGGCCGCGCAGCACGTCCAGCACCTCCTGCTGCACGGTGACGTCCAGGGCGGTGGTCGGCTCGTCGGCGATCAGCACCTCGGGGTCGCAGGCCAGCGCCATCGCGATCATCACCCGCTGCGCCTGGCCGCCGGACAGCTGGTGCGGGTAGAAGCCGAGCCGCTCCTCGGGGTCCGGCAGCTCGACCATCCGCAGCAGCTCGACGGCGCGCTCCCGCCGCTCGGCCCGGGACAGGTCGGGCAGGTGCCGACGCAGCACCTCGCGCAGCTGGTAGCCGATGGTGAACACCGGGTCCAGCGAGCCGGACGGGTCCTGGAAGATCATCGCGACCCGGCGGCCGCGGATGTCGGCCAGCTCGCGGACCGGCAGGTCGACCAGCTCGGTGCCGGATGCGTCGGCCGTGCCGCCGGTCCTGCCGGGGCTGCGCGGTTCCGGCGCCAGCACCGCGCTGCCGCCCACCCGGGCGTTCGGCGGCAGCAGCCCGAGCACGGCCAGCGAGGTCACGCTCTTGCCGGAGCCGGACTCGCCGACCACGGCCAGCACCTCGCCGGGCAGCACGTCGAACGAGATCCCGCGCACGGCGGCGACGGCCGGGGACCGCCCCCGGTCCACCTCGAACGTGACGGTCAGGTCCCGCACGCGCAGCACCGGCGGCTCGCCGGGCGTGCTGGTCCCGGCGGTCGGTCCGGCAGGGAGGGGTTCAGCGGTCACGGCTCTCCAGTCCCGTCCGCGGGGGGCGTCCCCGTGTCCGTGTGCGCGTCGCGGTAGATCTGCCAGTCGGTGAGCATCTTGCGGTGGTAGCCGCTGAGCCACTCCATGTAGTGCTGGGCGTTCGCGAGCCGTCGTCGCGGGCCGTCGGCCTGCTCCGCGGCGGCGAAGCCGTCCTCGATCACCTGGCCGAGCCGGCGCAGGTACGCGCGCTCGCCGGCCAGGAAGCTGCCCCAGATGTCGTCCTCGACCCGGAAGTAGTGGTTCCGGTCGCCGGGCACCACGTGCCGCTTGACGAAGCCGACCTCGATCAGCCGCCGGGTCGCGCCGGAGACGGCGCCGGCGCTGGCCCGCAGCAGCGTGGCGATCTGCTGCGAGGACAGGTACGGCTGGTCCACGATCATCAGCAGCCCGATGATCCGGCCCTCCATCCGCGGATGGTTCGAGGCCTCCCAGGTCAGGGCGAACTCCTCGACGAAGCGGTGCGCCGCCGCGTCGAGCTCGAGGGGCGCGGTCACGCCGTTCTCAGCGGTCATGCGCTCACCTTAGGGAGTGCGCCGGTCGCCTCCCGCAGCCGCGTCAGCCCGGTGCGGGAGCGGCGGAAGTCGTCGATCGGCCAGGCCGTCTCCGGGGTGGTGATCGACCGGATCGAACCGTCGGGCGCGCGGTCGATCCGCACCTCCTCGCCGACCGGGCCGAAGCCGGGGCCGGCGTGGATCCGCAGCCGGTCGGGGCCGACCACGGTCAGCTCCTCGTAGCCGGTAGCCGGGTCGGCCTGGGTCGGGCGGAGCATCAGCAGCCGGCCGCCCAGCTCCACCAGGTCGGTCACCCCCCACAGGTTGGCGAACCGCCCGGTGTACGCGGACAGCGGCAGGGCCGCGGCGTCGTCGGCCGGCGCGTCGGCCGACGCCACCGGCTCCGGGGCGTGCAGCGCGAGGTCGATCAGCTTGATCAGGCCGACCGCGATCGGGTCGGCCGGTCCGTCGATCGCGTTGGTGAGCACGCTGACCACCAGGCGGTCGCGCGGGTCGATGTAGGTGCGGGTGATGTGCCCGGGGTAGCCGCCGCTGTGCCCGACCACGTCGCGCTCGCCGAAGGTGTGCAGGTCCATCCCGACCCCGTACCGGCCGATCTCGGTGCCGTAGGCGGTCACCACGGACTCCTGCCGCTGGATCAGCCGCTTGGACGCGTCGGACAGCAGCCGGGTGTCGCCGAGGAAGTGCGCCGAGCCGTAGGTGGTCATCTCCCGGGCGGTGGAGAAGAAGCCGGTCGCGGAGGCCATCGCGCGGGTGTCCACGTGGTCGATCCGCTCGCGCCGGTCGTCCGCGTCCAGCAGGGCGGTGTGCCCGGCCGCGTACTCGGCGGCCCGCGCCGGGTCGTACTCGGCGCCGGTGCGGGTCAGGCCGAGCGGGTCCAGGATCGCGGACCGCACGTGCGCGGCGTAGCCGGTGCCGGTGACCTGCTCGATCACCAGGCCGAGCAGCGAGTAGCCGACGTTGGAGTACTTGAAGTGCTCGTTGGCGGCGAACACCTCGCCGTCCCGCAGCACGTCGGCCAGCAGCGCGGCGCGGTCCGGGAACGGGCCGTCCAGCTGCCAGAAGTCGGCCCGCACCCCGTCCCGGATCACCCCGGCCTGGTGGCCGAGCAGCTCGCGCACCGTCCGGCCGGCCACCGGCGACCCTGCGGCGGACAGCTCCGGCACGTGCACCCCGACCGGGTCGTCCAGCCGCAGCCGGCCGGCCTCGACCAGCTGCAGCACGGCGGTGGCGGTGAACGTCTTGGAGTGCGACGCGATCCGGAACAGGTGGTCCGTGCGCAGCGGGTCGCCGGTCGTGACGTCCGCGAGGCCCCACGCCTCGTCCAGCACCACCTCGTCCTGCGAGCGGATCGCCACCTGCACACCGGTGGCCCGGCGGAAGGCCGCCTGCATCGCGACCCAGGACGAGAGGTAGCCGGCGGCGGCGTGGATCGTGGCGGTGCTGCGGTCGGACATCGGTGGAACCTCCAGGTGGTTCGGGTTCAGCGGGACTTCGGGTCGAGCACGTCGCGGAGCACGTCGCCCAAGGTGATCATGGCCAGCACGGTCACCGTGAGGAAGATGCTCGGGAACACCAGCATGTGCGGACTGGTCTGGAAGTAGGTCTGCGCGCTGGACAGCTGCAGGCCCCACGAGATCGACGGGGCGCGGAGCCCGAGGCCGAGGAAGGTCAGGGTGGACTCCGAGACGATCACCCCGCCGACCATGGTGGTGGCCACCGCGAGCACCGGGCCGATCGAGTTCGGCAGCACGTACCGGGCGATGATCCGCCGGTCCCGCAGGCCCATCGACCGGGCGGCCTCCACGTAGGGGGCGTCCCGGACGGACCGCACGGAGCCGCGCACCAGCCGGGCCATGGTCGGCCAGGAGAACAGGGCGAGCACCAGGGCGACCACCACCGCCGACCGGCTGCCGATCGAGGTGAGCACCACCACCGCGCCGAGCAGGAACGGGAAGCCGAGGAAGACGTCGGTCAGCCGGGCGATCAGCCGGTCCGCGAATCCGCCGTAGAAGCCGGCGGCGGTGCCCAGCACCAGCGCGACCGCCAGGGCGATCACCGTGCAGAGCAGCCCGACCGTCAGCGAGGCCCGGGTGCCGTAGATGACGTTCGCGTACACGTCGCAGCCCTGCACGTCGGTGCCGAACACGTGCGCGCTGCTCGGCTCCTGGGCGCTGTCGGCGAGCTCGCAGGCCCGCGGGTCGGGCTGCCCGAACCAGCCGGCGAACCAGGACGGCGCGACGGCGATCAGGGCCAGCAGCGCCAGCACGGCGGCGCAGACCCAGAACAGCGGGCGGCGGCGCAGCGAGCGCCAGACGCCGCGCGGGGCGGCGGGGACCTCGGTCGGCCCGCCGCCGGCGGACAGGGTGGCGGTCCGGGTCTCACTCATGGCGGATCCTCGGGTCGAGCACGGAGGACAGCAGGTCGACCAGCAGGTTGGTCAGCAGGAAGATGATGATCAGCGCCGTGGAGACGCCGACCACCGTCGGGCCCTCGTGGGTGCGGATCGCGTCGAACAGCAGCTGGCCGACACCCGGCAGGTTGAAGACGCCCTCCACCACGACCGTCCCGCCGAGCAGGTAGCCCAGGTCGATCGCGAGGAAGGTGAGCACCGGGATCGCGGAGTTGCGCAGCACGTGCACCCCGACCACCTGCCGCTCGCGCAGCCCCTTGGCGCGCAGCGCGCGTACCGCGTCCGAGCGCAGGGTGTCCACCACGCTGCCCCGCATCAGCCGGGTGACCGAGGCCAGGCCGAACACGGCGACCACGGCCGCCGGCAGCAGGTAGGCGGTCGGCCAGCCGTCGTCCGTGCCGGCCACCGGGAACCAGCCCAGCCGCACCCCGAGCAGGAGCTGGGCGGACACGGCCAGCACGAACACCGGGACGCTGGTGGCCAGGATGGTGCCCGCCAGGACCAGCCGGTCGCCGAGCCGGCCCTGGCGCAGCCCGGCGAACAGGCCGAGCAGCACGCCGAGCAGCACCTCGATGCCCCAGGCGGTCAGTGCCAGGGTGATCGTGATCGGCCAGCGCGAGGCCATCCGCCCGGCGACCTCCTGCCCGCTGAACGTGGTGCCCAGGTCGCCCTGGAACAGGCCGGCGAGGTAGCGCAGGTACTGCTGGAGCACCGGCTCGTCCAGGTGGTAGCGGGACCGCAGCTCGGCGACCACGGCGTCGGACAGCGGCCGGTCGCCGCCGAGGGACGCGATCGGGTCGCCCGGCAGCGTGAAGACCATCAGGTAGATGATCAGCGTGACGCCGAGGAACACGATCACCAGCTCGACGGCCCGGCGGACCAGGTAGCGGTTCATGCGTCGGCCGCCGTGGGACCCGCCACCGCGAGCGGGCCGAGCGTCCCGTCGCGCCGGCCGACCAGCCGGGACAGCGCCAGGGTGGCGCCGTACTGCACGCCGACCAGCCGGTGCACGTCCAGCACCTGGAGCCCGGCCGCGCCGGTGCGGGCCTCCTCGGCCCACTCGGCGTACAGCTCGGCGGCCTGCTCGTGCACCCGGCGGGTCCGGGCGGTCGCGACCCCGGCCACCACCTCGGCCTCCAGCGCACGCAGCAGCATGCCGCCGTACCGGAGCCGGAAGCAGCGGATCACGTCCTGGTTGCTGAACACCTCGGCGACCGTGGCGATCCGCTCGCCCTCGGGGGTGCCGTCGAGCAGGTCCGCGCGGCGTGCTTCGGCGACGCCGTGCCCGGCCATCCCGGGCACGAACGCCTCGGTGGCGCGCAGGAACGGGCTGCGGACGGTCAGGTCCGGCCGAGCGCGGTCCAGCAGGTCCGTCAGCGCGTCGGTCAGCGCGGTGAGGCCTGCGGCCCGCTCCCGGACCACCTCGGCGTACCGGACGCCGGACGGACCGGTGTCCTCGGCCGACGGGTGCGACCAGTACGGCAGCTCGGCGATCAGGGTCACCGTGCCGTGCCGGCGGGCGTACTGCGCGGAGCCCTCGCCGCTGACCATCGGGCCGGGGTCCAGCCCGAGCGACTCGAGGTAGTCGTAGTCGTCCGCGGCGGACCCGGCGCGGAACACCGCGGGGGCCAGCCGCACCAGGTGCGGCGACTCGGGCTCGCCGGTGTCCAGCGGCAGCCCGAGCGCGGCCGGGACCGCGTGCAGCGCCTCGACCGCGCCGGGCACGTCCTCGGAGAGGTAGTAGTAGACGCCGCCGAGCTCGGCGTTGTGCAGCGAGACCATCACGTCCGGCCGCAGCTCGTCGATCAGCCGCATCAGCGCCTGCGTCTCCGGGATCACGGCGTCGAAGTACGCGTCCTTGTGCGCGAGCGGGAACGTCCACTCCGCCTGCTCGGCGGGGGCCGGCCGGTAGAACCGGCGGGCGTACGCGATCCGGTCGCCCGGGTCGGCGAACCAGCCCTCGTTCAGCCGGGTGCCGTCCGGGTCGATGCACGGGACCAGGTGCCAGGTCGCGTTGGTCTCGGTGCGCAGGGCCGGGTCGGCCACCAGCTCGGCCGCCAGGTGCTGCAGGGTGCGGAAGCCGATCGGCTCGTTCGGGTGCACCCCGGCGAACAGCAGGTGCGCCCGCGGGCCGGAGCCGATCGAGAACATCGGGATCGGCTCGCCCAGCCGGGAGGTGCCGACCCGTCGGCGCCGGACCAGGTCCGGGTGCGCGACGGCGAGCGCGTCGAACCAGGCGAGCAGGGCGTCCACGGTCGGGAAGTCGTGCATCGGGGGCACGCGGCGGACCCGCTCGAGAACGTCCTCGAGCGGGCCCGCCGCGGTCGTGCCGTCCCGCACGGTCAGGCGTCCTCGGCCAGGACGACCTGTCCGTAGGTCGGATTGCCGACGGCCGAGGTCGGCAGGTCGGCGACCCGGTCGGAGGTGACGTAGGAGTAGCTCTCGAAGAACAGCGGCGGGGCCGGGAAGTCCTCCATGATCAGCTCCTGCACCGCGGCGTACGCCTCGGCGGCATCGTCCGCGTCCACCTGGGCGTCGGCGACGGCGAGCGCGTCGGCCACGTCCTGCTGGTAGTACGCGATGCAGTTGGTGCAGCCGCCGCCGTCCACGTAGAATGCCCGCAGCGTGTTCTGCTGGCTCGGGTACAGCGCGCCCCACCGGGAGAAGTACGGCCCGGAGATGTTCGCGTCGAGGCGGTTCTGGTAGAACTCCGCCCAGTCGGCGCTGGCCGTCGCCACGGCCTCGACCCCGAGGTTCTGCCGCAGGTTGTTCGCGATCGCCGTGTACAGCTCGTCCACGCCGCTGCCGCCCGGGTAGTAGATCTCGATGGTGCCCTCGAACCCGCCGGCCTCCTCCAGCAGCGCCTTGGCCGCATCGGGGTCGTACTCGCAGTACTCGCCGCAGATGCCCTCGGGGGTGCCGGCCTCGACGGTCGGGGTCAGGGCGGTGGCCGGGGTGTAGGTGCCGCCGTAGACGACCTCGCTGATCGTCTCCCGGTCGATCGCCATCGAGATCGCCTGCCGGACCCGGATGTCCTGGTAGCGCTCGTCCCACAGCGGCAGGCCGAGGTAGGAGATGCCGGGCGCCTCGAACGTGTACATGGTGTCCGGGAAGTCGGTGGCCGCCTGGGTCAGACGGGCCGCCGGGACGCTCGCCACGTCGATGTTGCCGGCCTGCACGTCGGTGTAGGCGGTGGTGGTGTCGGTGTACGGCACGAAGCTGATCTGGTCGACCGTCGGTGCCGTGCCCTGGTAGCCGTCGTACGCGGTGACCACGATGGTCTCGTTCTCCACGTAGTCGTCGACGATCTCGAACGCCCCGTTGCCGATCGGGTGCGTGTTGTAGGCGTCGAAGTCCGCGAAGGCCGACTCGGGCATCGGGTACATCGCGGTCTGGCCCTGGCTGAGCTGCATCGGGAACTGGCCGTCCGCGCCGGTGAGCGTCACCGTGAACGTGAGGTCGTCCACCACCACCAGGCCGGACATCTCGGTGGTGGTCGGGTCGCCCTCGTCGGGGTTGAGGTCGTCGTAGCCGACCACGTTGGCGAGCTGGCCGGAGTTCTCGAACGCGTTGGGGCCGTACGCGACGGCGTTCCACGAGTCGACGTACGACTGGGCGGTCACCGCGGTGCCGTCGTGGAAGGTCCAGCCGTCCTTGAGGGTGATGGTCCAGGTGATGGCGTCGTCGGACTCGACCTGCTCGGCGGCCAGCATGGTGGTCTCGCCGGCGTCGTCCACCCAGGTCAGGGAGGACCACACCGCCATGTCGAAGTCGTAGGCGATGCTCTGGCGGCCGGGGATCAGGATCTCCGGGTCGGTGACGGCGACACTGATCGCCGCGATGCTGCCGTCGTCGGACGACGAGCTGGCGGAATCGTCGCCGCTGCCGCTGCTGCAGGCGGCGAGGGCGAGGCTGAGCGCGATGGCACCGGCGGTCAGCCGGAGTCGCGTCGTGGTCATGGATCCTCCACTCGGTGATGGGGAACGTCTGCGGGGGTTCGTCGGGCGCCCTGGTCGGGACCGGCAGGTCCTGGCCCGGTCTGTCGGTCGGTGGTGCGCGGGAGTGCGGGTGGCGGTGCGGGGCAGCAGGTCCGTCGACGAGGGCGGATGCCGTGGGGGCGGTAGCCGCGGGTGGCGGCCCGGTGTGTCGCACAGTCGACGCTGTGCGCGCTCATCAGGTCAATAGGCTGAGTGCTGAAAGTTCAGCAGGAAATGAAACTTTTACCTCGGTTTACCGACCCGTCACACGAGCCCAGGGTCCGGACGGTGCCGCCGGATGGTTCGATGGGCCGGTGATCCACACCACCGACTACGTGCTGGACGACGAGGCACGGGTGCGCGCCCTGGTGCGGGAGCACGGCTGGGCGACACTGGTCTCGGTGACGGCGGACGGTCCGGTCGCCTCGCACGTGCCGATCCTGCTGGAGGAGCCCGCCCCCGACGCCGCCCCTGGCACGTCCGAGCACCGGCCGTCGGCCCGGCCCCGCCGGGACCGGCACGGGCTGCCGGACCGGTTCAGCACCCCGGCCGCCCCGTTCACCGTGCTCAGCCACCTCGGTCGGCCCGACGAGGTGCTGCACGAGATCGGCTCCGGCCGCGAGTCGCTGCTGATCGTCGAGGGACCGTACGGCTATGTTTCGCCCGGCTGGTACGGCTACACCCCTGCGGTGCCGACCTGGAACTACGTCGCCGCGCACCTGTACGGCACCGTCGAGCTGCTGGACCCCGAGGAGTCCTACGCCGTGATGGCCGCCACCGTGGACCGGTACGAGGCCCCGATGCCCGAACCGGTGCGGATGCCCGACCCGGACGTCGCCGGGTACGCCCGCCGGATCGCCCCCGGCGCGGTGGGCCTCCGGCTGCGGGTGGACCGGTGGCAGGGCAAGGCCAAGCTCAGCCAGGACAAGCCCCGCGAGGTCGCCGAGCGCGTCGCCCGGGCGCTGCGGGACGACCCGCACTACGCGGAGCCGGGGCTCGCGGCGGAGATGCGTGCCGAGCTCGCGCGGCGCGTCGACCCCGCACCGGAGGGCTGACCCCTCGCACATGCAGGTCCTGGCACCCGTGCCGCACCTGCCGGATCCGGTCCCGCCTGGACGGACGCCCTTCGGGGGGCCACCCTGTCCGTGGCCCCGTATGCGGGCCGACCTGCAGATTCGATCGGAGCCACCGTGCGCACCGCGCCCCTCGTCCTCACCCATGCCCGCCTGGCCGGCGCCGCCCGCACCGTGGACGTGCTGCTGCGCGACGGCCGGATCCACGCCGTCGGACCCGAGGTGGCCGATGTCGCCGGCGCCGGCGTGCAGCAGGTCGACCTGGACGGCCGGACCGTGCTGCCGGGCCTGTGGGACGCGCACGTGCACCTGACCCAGTGGGCGCTGGCCCGTCAGCGGCTGGACGTCTCCGGCGCCGGCTCCGCCGCCGAGGCGATCCGCCTGGTGCTCGACCGGCTGGCCGAGCGGCCGGTCGCCCCCGGCACCGCCCTGGTCGGCTACGGCTTCCGCGACGGCCTGTGGCCGGACGAGCCGACGGCCGCGCTGCTGGACGCCGCCGTCGGCGAGACCCCGGCGATCCTGGTCTCGGGCGACCTGCACTGCGCGTGGTTCAGCACCGCGGGCCTGCGGTACGCCGGCGTCCCGACCCACCCGACCGGTCTGCTGCGCGAGGCCGAGTGGATGCCGCTGACCAGCGTGGTCGACCACGTGGCCGACGAGACCGCCGACGCCTGGGTGGCCGAGGCGGCCCGGGCCGCCGCCGCCCGCGGCGTGGTCGGGGTGCTCGACCTGGAGATCACCGAGAACCTCGGCCCCTGGCGCCGCCGGACCGCCGCCGGCTTCGACCACCTGCGGATCCGGGCCGGGGTCTGGGAGCCGTTCCTGGACCACGTGCTCGCCGAGGACCTGCGCACCGGCGACGTGGTGGTCGGCACCGGCGGCCTGCTGCAGCAGGGCCCGCTCAAGGTCGTCACCGACGGCTCGCTGAACACCCGCACCGCCTACTGCCACGACCCGTACCCCGGCCTGTCCGGCGACCTCGCGCACGGCGTGCTGTCCGTGCCTCCCGAGCACCTGGTGCCGCTGATGGCCCACGCGCACCGCAAGGGCCTGGGCTGCGCGATCCACGCCATCGGCGACCGCGCGAACACCCTGGCGCTGGACGCCTTCGAGGCCAGCGGCGCCCGCGGATCGATCGAGCACGCACAGCTGCTCACCGAGGCCGACGTCGCCCGGTTCGCAGCCCTCGGCATCACCGCGTCCATCCAGCCCGAGCACGCCATGGACGACCGCGACGTCGCCGACCGGCACTGGGCCGGACGCACCGACCGGGCGTTCCCGTACGCCTCGTTGGCTGCCGCCGGGGTGCCGCTCGCGCTCGGCTCCGACGCCCCGGTCGCCCCGCTGGACCCGTGGATCGCGATCGACGCCGGCGTGACCCGCTCCCGGGACGGCCGGGAGCCCTGGCACCCCGAGCAGCGGCTCGACCTGCTCACCGCCCTGCGGGCCTCCACCGACGGGCAGCCGCTCACCCTGGCCGTCGGTGCGCCGGCCGACCTGGTGGTGCTGGACGCCGACCCGCTGACGGCCGGCAGCCCGCTGCGCGCGATGCCGGTGGCGGGCACGCTGCTCGGCGGACGGTGGACGCACCGGATCTTCTGACCGACCGTGCGACGGTGCTCGGTCCGCGGGCGGTCCGTGGGGCGACGGAAGGTGGTAGCACCCACCCGCAGCCGTGCAGGAGCGTGACGCCGCCCGTGCCGCCGGGCCCCAGCACATCTGGGGGGCCACGTCGAGTGCCTTCGGTCCCGTCCTCGGCGTCCACGGCGCAGATAGCCTCGCGCGATGCTCAGCGAGCGTGCAGACGGTTGCGGTGGCCAGGGCCCCCGTTCCGCGGGCGCACCCCGGGTGCCGTCCTGGGCGGTGCCGCGCCGCGCGGGCACGTCGCTCGACCCCTCCGCCGCGCTGACGGTGGTCTGGGGACCGCCGGGGTCCGGGAAGTCGGTGCTGGTGGCCCAGCAGGTCGCTGCCGGCCCCGAGCCGGTCAGCCTGATCTGGGTCGACGTCTCGCTGACGCCGTCCGCGGGCGGCGTCTGGGGCCAGGTGCGGCGAGGGCTGCGCGCGGTCGGTCTGGTCGTCGGGCCTCCGGGGCAGGAGGCTCGACGCAGCACGGCAGGGGTGCCGGCCCCGGTCACGGTGGTCCTGGACGGCTACGAGGCGCTGCACGACGCCCCAGGGGACGCCGCGGTCGTCGAGCTCGTCCGCAGCCTCGCCCACCTGCGGGTGGTCGTGACCTCCCGGCGCGAGCCCCGCGAGATGGTGCTCGCGGCGGCGCTGGCGGTCGACGTGCAGGTGATCGGGCCGGCCGAGCTGGCGCTGGACGCCCAAGAGGTCACCGCGATGCTCGCGCGCACCGCCGTCGGGCGCTCGGGCCGGTCCCTGCCGACGGACGCCGCGGTCGCGGAGCGGATCCGGGCGGCCACCGCGGGCCTGGCGGTCGCGGTGCGGGCGGTCGCCCTCGCCGGCGCGCGCGGCCTGCTCGACCTCGCGACGGCGGGCGCGCGCGAGCTGTCCCGTACCGCGGCGCAGGGCATGGTCCCCGCGCTGGGCCGGTCCCGGGCCGACGAGGACTTCCGCCGCACGGCCCTGCGGTCCTCGGTCGCGGACCACCTCACGCCCGCGCTGGTCGCCGACCTGGCCGGCCGGCCGGTGCCCGGCTTCCTGGCCGAGGCGGAGCGTCAGGGGCTCGGCACGTGGCGATCGGCGGGCCGCGAGGTGTTCGAGTACACCCCCGTGGTGCGCCAGGCGCTCCGCGAGGTGCTCGCGCACGAGGCGCCCGGTGAGGTGGACGGCCTGCTGCGCATCGTCACGCACCGGTCGCTGGACGACGGCGAGCGCTACACCGCGCTGCGGGCGGCCGTCGAGACCGGCGACCTGGAGCTGGTGCAGCTGGTCGCCGAACGGATCTGGGAGGGCGGCGAGCTGTCCGCCGACCGCGACGTCGAGACCGCGTTCCTGCTGGAGCAGCTCCCGCCGGGGGAGGTGGCGGCCCGGCCCTACCTGGCCTTTCTGCTGGCGCTCTCGTACCGCGTGCTGCCCGAGCACCTGAGCCGCGCCGCGCACTGGTTCGCCCTGACCGCCGAGCGGTGCGCCGCGACCGCTCCCACCGTGCCCGGACCGCAGCGCGCGATCCTGCGGATCGGGCAGAGCGTGTCGTTGCGGCAGATCTCCCGGGCCCAGGAGGCGCACGTCGCCGCCCAGGAGGCGCTGCACCTGCTGGACGCGGCGGGCGACGCGGTCCCGGCGAGCATCCGCACCACCAGCCGGCGCACCCTGTCGATCACCTCCTGGGCGGTCGGCGCCCAGGACGAGGCGATCGACCTGGTCCGGACCAGCCTCGCGCAGACCCCGCCGGGCAGCCGGTCCGACCTGGGGGCGCACGCGCTGATGGCGGGGTTCGCCGCCATCGACGGCGACCTGGCTGCCGCTGCCCGGCACGCCCGGGTCGCCCGGGGCGCCGGCACCGCCGCCTGGCCGTTGAGCGACCGGTACCTCCGGGCGGGCGCCGAGCTCGCGCGGGCGCACCTCGCGCTGGACGCCGGTGAGCTGGACCGCACCGCGCAGCTGCTGGCCGAGATGGCGGGGGTGTTCGGCGTGCACGAGCTGTGGCCCGCGTTCGCCGAGCTCGGCGCCTGGCTGGACCTGGTCCGCGGCCGGCCCGAGGCGGGCGAGCAGGCCCTCGTGCTGGCGATGCGTCCCGGCCGCCGGCCCCCGGTGCCGGAGCACTGGACCGCCCGGCTCACCGCCGACCGGGCCCTGCTCGCGCTGGCTGCGGGCCGCCCCGACCACGCCCTCGCCCTGCTCGCCGACCTCCCCGCGGAGGCGCCGGTGGTCCGCCTGGTCTCGGCGCGGGTGCTGCTCAGCGTCGGACGGTCCGACGACGCCCTCGGGCTGCTCGCCTCGCCGGACCTGGCGCACGAGGGCCCGCGCTCCCGTTCCGCCCGTCGGCTGCTGCTGGCCGCCGTCAGCGCGCGGCAGGGTCGTCGGCAGGTCGCCTCGGTCGTGTTCGCGGAGGCCGTCACGATCGCCCGGGACGCCCAGGTGCGGGCCGGGGCGCTGCTGCTGACCGCGGGGGACCGTACGGCGCTCGCGCAGCTGGTCCGCGACGACGGCTCCCTGCTGGCCCGCCGCGACGGGTCCCGGGTCGACCCGCGCGCCGTCGAGCGGTCGGACCTGCTGGGCATCGACCCGGTGCTGCCCGACCTGGTCGCGCCGGTCGGCCTGAGCGTCCGGGAGCTCGTCGTGCTGCGCGGGCTGGCCTCCGGGGCCGAGCTGCAGCTGGTCGCGGACCGGTTGTTCGTCTCCCGGAACACGCTGAAGACCCAGGTCCGAGCGGTCTACCGCAAGCTCGGCGTCCAGCGGCGCGAGCAGGCGCTGGCCCGGGCGCGCGAGCTCGGTCTGCTCGAGGAGGGACCGGCGTCGGCCGGCGTGCTGTCCATCCTGCGGTGAGGGCGCACCGTGCAGCCGTCCGGTGTCGGTAGGCTGTGCCCATCCCCACCGCCGCGAACCAGGGAGCTCACCCGTGGGACGAGTCGTCGTCGATGTGATGCCCAAGCCGGAGATCCTCGACCCGCAGGGCAAGGCCGTCGCCGGAGCGCTGCCCCGCCTCGGTTTCGGTCGGTTCACCTCCGTCCGCCAGGGCAAGCGGTTCGAGCTCGAGGTGGACGGGCCGGTGACCCCCGAGGTGCTGGCCGCCGCCGCCGAGGCCGCCGCCCAGGTGCTGTCCAACCCCGTGATCGAGGACGTCGTGCGCGTCGCCGAGGCGTCCGAGGTCTCGGCCTGATGACGCGGATCGGGGTCGTCACCTTCCCCGGCACGCTGGACGACCGGGACGCCGCCCGTGCGGTGCGCCTGGCCGGTGCCGAGCCGGTCGCCCTCTGGCACGCCGACGCCGACCTGCGCGGCGTGGACGCGGTGGTGCTGCCCGGCGGCTTCTCCTACGGCGACTACCTGCGCGCCGGGGCGATCAGCCGGTTCGCCCCCGTGATGGGCGAGGTCGTGGACGCCGCGCACGGCGGGATGCCGGTGCTCGGCATCTGCAACGGCTTCCAGATCCTCACCGAGGCGCACCTGCTGCCCGGCTCGATGGTGAAGAACGACCATCTGCACTTCGTCTGCCGCGAGCAGGAGCTCGCCGTGGAGAGCACCGAGACCGCCTGGACCCGTGAGTACACGGTCGGCGAGCGGATCACCATCCCGCTGAAGAACCAGGACGGCCAGTACGTCGCCGACGAGCGCACCCTGGACGAGCTGGAGGGCGAGGGCCGGGTGGTGTTCCGCTACCAGGGCTGGAACCCGAACGGCTCGCGCCGCGGGATCGCCGGGATCACCAACGCCGCGGGCAACGTGGTCGGCCTGATGCCGCACCCGGAGCACGCCGTCGAGGCCGGGTTCGGGCCGGACGGGGCGCGGGGGCCGCGCACCGGCACGGACGGGCTGCGGTTCTTCACGTCGGTGATGCGCACGCTCGTCTCCTGACGCGGGGGGTGTGCGCGGTCGTGTCCCATCCGCCCACAGGGCGGACACCTCTGGCCGGGGCGGCATCTGCCGCGCTACGGTGCCCGGGTGCTTCTGAACCGGGTGTGTTGTCGCTGAGCTGACACCCCTGCGCGCCCGCGGCCGGACGGCCCTCGCCGCGCACCCCGGCTCACCCCTCAGGACACCACCCATGGCTCAGCCCGTGCTGGACCGCGCGCCCGCGGTCGCCTCGCACCACCTTCCCGCCCTGCCGCACCGCGGACTGCGCCGCGCGGCCACCCACCCGACCGGTCCGGTCGTCGACCTCGTGCCGGCCGCGGACGCACCCACCGGCGACCCGGCCGTCGATGCCGCGACTGCGGGCGTGGTGCTGACCGCGCTGCCCGCGGACGGCCTCTCTGCGGCTGCGCGGGTCGTCACCGACCTTCCCGCGGCGCGGCCGGCCCCGACCGTGCACGTGCGCACGCCCGACTACGGCGTGCGCACCGTCGAGTTCCGCCCCGGCTCCGAGTCCGCGATCGCGCTGGCCGCCGCCCGTGCCGACGTGATCCGGCTCGGCTTCTCCGTGGTGCTGCCCTCGATCGGTGCCCTGGCGCGCGTGGTCGCGCTGATCGACGAGGAGATTGCCGCCGTCGGACGGGAGCGCGCCGAGGTCCGGGTGCTGCTCGACCTCGACGTGGTGCTGGCCGCCGACGAGCGCACCGCCCGCCGCAAGCGGTCGCACCTGGAGTACCTGGACGCGCTCGCCGGGCTGTCCTGGTCGCCGGCCGCCACGCGTGTGGTGACCACCGCCGACCGGTTGGCCGCCGAGGTGCGCGAGCTCGCCGAGCGGGCCGGCGTCGACGGCGTGGTGCTGCACCCGCTCGCGGGCGGCCCCGAGGCCGACGCCCGGGTGCAGGCGCTCGTGGCCTGAGCCGGCGCGCACGGTCCGGCGGTCGCTCCCCGGCGTGCGTGCGTGCGGGTCCGCCGGGACCTGGGCGTGCTGCGGCCGGTGGGGGCCGGCCCGGCGCGTCGGGAGGCCGCTCGGTCCGTCCGCCTCGGGGGCAGGGGGCGCGGCGGGCGGGTCGAGCGGTGCGCCCCGTGGTCCGCACCCCGTCCTGAGATGAGGACGAAGGACCCACGGGCGCCGTTCGTGAACCCTGTCACAATCGATCCGCGGCTCGACGCAGCCGCGCATCGGACGGGGAGGATCGACGGTGGACGCAGCAGCGTGCTCGGCAGCCCCCGTCTGCGGCCTCGCGTCCCTGCTCCGCGGGTACCGGCTCTCCCGAGGCCGGCAGAGCACCCGGATGCGAGCGCGCTGGCGCGCCCCGGGCGCGGAGCGGTCGACGCGCCGACAGGCCCGGCCCGTACGCGGTGCCGCCCGTCCCCCCGCACGATCCGATCACGCCTCCCCGGTCGACCCGGCACGCCGGTGACCCGGCCGGAGGCTGACCTGGTCGTCCCCGCGACCCGCTGACCTCGTCGACACCTGACGGGGTCGGTCGTGCCCCCGCCCCTGCGGCCGGGGTGCGGGCGGCTCGCGGGCGGACGGCGATGCGGTTCCCTGCGGTCCTTCGTGCGCGCCGATCGTGCGAGAGCAGGCCGCTGCGCCCTGATCTGCTGCCCGGTGGGTGGTGCCCGGGGACGCTGCGGACCTGACGCTCGGGCGCCGTCCGGCGCGCGGGCGTCGTCGTCGCGCACCCACCGCTCCGGCATCCCCGTGCCGGTCCCGGCGTCGTCGGGTCTCCCGGGCAGCTCCCTCGCCCCGGCGTCCCCGACGGATCGCGTCGGACCTGCCGGCAGGTCCTCGTCGAGGGTGCGCGACGGCAGAGACGGCTGACCGAGAACCCTGACGGAGGAATGTGATGACAGTGCTGGTCGAGAGTGTGCAGCTGCGCAACGGTGCGGTCCTGGACGACCGGATCGTGATGGCGCCGATGGTGACGTTCTCCGGGAACGAGGACGGCACGATCACCGACGAGCAGCTCGCCTACTACGCGGAGCGCTCGCAGGTCGGGTCGATGATCATCGCCGAGACGATGTACATCGACGAGCCGGGTCTGGCGTTCAAGGGCGAGCTCGGGATCTGTCGGGACGCGCACATGCCCGGGCTGACCCGGCTCACGGAGACGATCAAGCAGCACGGCGCCAAGGCGATCGCGCAGCTGCACCACGGTGGCCGGGAGGCGGGGGTGTACTTCGACCGGGGCGGCGTGCCGGTCGTCCCGTCGCAGATGGACCTCCCTTTCCTCGACTACCCCGTGCGCGAGCTGAGCCATGACGAGATCGGCGAGATCGTGCGGAAGTACGGTGCGGCCACCCGGCGGGCGATCGACGCCGGGTTCGACGGCGTGGAGATCCACGGCGCGAACCACTACCTGATCCAGCAGTTCTTCTCTGCGTACTCCAACCGGCGCACCGACGAGTACGGCGGCAGCCGCGACAACCGGATGCGGTTCGCGCTGGAGGTGGCGCAGGAGGTGTTCGCCGTCGTCGCGCAGCACGCTCCCGCCGGCTTCATCGTGGGCATCCGGATCTCGCAGGAGGAGGTCCACGGCTCGACCGTCGGGTTCGACCACGCCGACAACGTGGCCCTGATCGAGCGGCTGAACGACTACGCGTTCGACTACCTGCACATCTCCGCGATGGGGGACGCGGTGGCCGGCTACCTGGCCACCCCGCACGGGCTCGACGTCACGTTCGGCGAGCTCTACCGGCAGGCGCTCGCGCCCGAGACCCGGCTCGTGCTGTGCGGATCGATCCTCACCCCGGCCGATGCCGAGCACGCCGTCCGGATCGGTGACCTCGCCGCGATCGCCCGCGAGGCGCTGATGGAGCCCCGGTTCGCCCTCAAGCTGCACGAGGGCCGGGCGTCGGAGATCGTCTCGGAGATCTCGCCCGAGCGGCTGGACGCCGTGGTGTGGCCCGAGGGACTGCGGACGATGATCGTCCAGGGCTTCCGCAAGGGCAACCAGACCGGTCACGGCTACAACACCCTGGTCCCGCTCCCGAACGACGAGAGCATCATCCAGTACGCCAAGGCCTAGCCGCAGACGCCGAGCGCTCGGGTGCGGTTGGACGTGAGGGCGGGGGCGGCGGCGCGGCGGGCCGCCGCCCCCGCCCCGCTCGGCCGGCTCGGGACCGTGCTCACCGTTCTCGGGGGGCGGGGCGCACCGGGTCAGCCCGCGGCGCCCGCCGCGAACGCCTGCTCCAGGTCGGCCACCAGGTCGGCCGGGTACTCCAGCCCGACGGACAGCCGCACCGTGGACTCCGCGATCCCGACGGCGGCGCGACCGGCCGGGCCGAGCTTGCGGTGCGTGGTGGTCGCCGGGTGGGTGACCATCGACTTCGCGTCGCCGAGGTTGTTCGAGATGTCGATCACCCGCAGCGAGTCGAGCGCGGCGAAGGTCCGGCGCTTCTCCTCCTCGGGGGTCGATCCCTCGGGGGTCGCGATGGTGAACGTCACCACGGTGCCGCCGCCGGCCTGCTGGGCCAGGGCCAGCTCGTGCTGCGGGTGCGAGGGCAGGTAGGGGTAGCGGACGCCGGCGACCGCCGGGTGCTGCTCCAACCAGGTCGCGACCGTCAGGGCCGAGGCCGTCTGGTGCCGGACCCGCAGCGCGAGCGTCTCCAGGCCCTTCAGCAGCACCCAGGCGTTGAACGCGCTGAGCGACGGACCGGTGTTCCGGATCAGCGTCTGCACCGGGCCGTGCACGAAGGCGTCCGTGCCGAGGATCGCCCCGCCGAGCACCCGGCCCTGGCCGTCGATGTGCTTGGTCGCGGAGTACACGACGACGTCCGCGCCGAGCTCCAGCGGCCGGGAGAGCACCGGGGTGGCGAACACGTTGTCCACCACCACCACGGCCCCCGCCGCGTGCGCGAGCCGGCTCACGGTGACGATGTCGACCAGGTCCTGCATCGGGTTGGACGGGGTCTCGAAGAAGACGACGTCCGCCGGGGTGGCCAGCGCGGCCTCCCACTGCTCCGGCACGTGGCCGTCCACGTAGTCGGTGCGCACGCCCCACTTCGCCAGGATCTCGTCGAAGATCACCACCGACGAGCCGAACAGCGCCCGGGCGGCGACCACCCGGGACCCCTGCCGGACCAGTGCGGCCAGCGCGGTGAACACCGCGGACATGCCGGTGGCGGTGGCGAAGCACGCCTCGGCGCCCTCGAGCAGGCGCAGCCGCTCCTCGAACGTGGACACCGTGGGGTTCCCGTAGCGGGAGTACACGAACCTGTCGGCCTCACCGGCGAACGCCGCCTCGGCGTCCGCGGCACGGGTGTACACGTAGCCCTGGGTGAGGAACAGCGCCTCGGAGGTCTCCTGGAACGGCGTGCGCACGGCACCGCCGCGCACCGCGAGCGTCTCCGGCTGCAGACCGGCCGGCAGCCGCCGGTCGTCCCAGTCGGCGGGACCGGGGACCCGGTCCGTCCCGGCGCTCACGCCTGGCGCCAGGGCAGCCCGGCCGCCCGCCAGCCGTGGTGGCCGCGCTGCCCGTCCGGGCCGACGTCGCCCTCGAACCCGGTCAGCACGTTGTAGACCGGGCCCAGCCCCGCGGCGGTCGCCGCGTTCGCCGCCGCCACCGAGCGCACGCCCGAGCGGCAGAGCAGCAGCACCGGGCGGTCGCCGCCCGGCTCCAGGCCGAGCGCCGTCAGCTCGTCCAGGAACAGCGGGTTCGGTCGGCCGGAGCCGTCCACCCACTGCACGAACGCGCTGCGCGGACCCGCCTCGGTGTCCAGCGTCGTGGTGTCCGGCACGCCGATCGTCAGCCACTCGCCCTCGGTGCGCACGTCCACCAGCACGGCGCTCGGGTCGGCGGCGAGCAGGTCCCACGCCTCCTGCGGGGTCAGGTCACCCGCGTAGGCCGCGCTCACAGCGGCCGCACCGTGGCGCTGGTCGGGGCGTCCGGCGTGGGCAGCACGACGGCCTGCGCGACGATCACGTGCTCGCCGTCGAAGGTCGCCGCCGGCCCGCCGTGCAGCGCGTAGCCCTCGGCGAGGGCCGTGCTGATCCGGACGCAGAACTCGTGGTCGTCCGGGCCGGTGAGCAGCCGGTAGCGCAGCCGCTCGTCGGTCGGTGCCGTCGAGGTGTCGGTCATCTCTTCCTCTCCTCCATCGGATCTGGCGGAAGCACCCTCGGCCGGTCCGTGCTCGGGTGAGCAGGGGTCCCGCGGGTTGCTGCGGCGTCGACGAGCCAGATCTCTCGGCCGCTCTGGATGGTGCCGCGATGCTACGACATCCCGGCCCCTCCCCGCGCCACCTGCTCACACCCGCCGCCTCGCACCCACCGCCCCTGCCCGGCTCGGGCGCGGGGTGCGGTTCGGGAGATGGACGGGTGTTGACAGGGCGCGCGCGGGCGTCGCATCCTCGGTGCAGGTCATGAGTGCCAGCGCGTAGCCCCGGCTTGCTGGCCGGCAACCCTCCCTCCGCGGCGGGGTGCCCCGGGTGACGACCTGGTCGTCCATCGTCCGATGGCCGGCAAGCGCGGGGTCGCCCGGGACGTCTCCCGGGGCCCCACCGAGCAGTTCGGGGTTCTCTCATGTCCGTCACCGTGTCGACCGCTCCCGCCGCCCTCGCGACCGGCTCGGCGGCCTGTCCGCCGGACGCCGCGCCCGCCGTCCCCGCGCAGCAGGCCGGCGCGGCCCGTCCCGTCAGCACGGGTGCGCTGCTGCCGGTGGTCGGCGCCCGCACCCAGGTCCCGCTGGTCGACGGCACCAGCCGGGTGTACGCCAACCTCGACTACGCCGCGTCGGCGCCGGCGCTGCAGCAGGTCGCCGACCGGGTGACCGAGGTGCTGCCGCTCTACGCCTCCGTGCACCGGGGCGCCGGCTACCTGTCCCAGGTGTCCACGGCGCTGTACGAGGCGTCCCGGCAGACCGTCGCGGCGTTCGTCGGCGCCCGCCCGGACGACGTCGCGGTGATCACGCGGAACACCACCGACTCGGTGAACCTGCTGGCCGGCTGCGTGCCGAGCGGCGGGCGGGTGCTGGTGCTGGACGTCGAGCACCACGCCAACCTGCTGCCCTGGGTGCGGTCCGCCGAGGGTGCCGCGCGGGTGGCCACCGTGCTGGCGGCCGCCCCGACGGTCGCGGAGACGCTGGAGTCGGTGCGCGCCGAGCTGGCCCGCTCGCCGTACGCGCTGCTGAGCGTCACCGGTGCCTCGAACGTGACCGGGGAGTCGCTGCCGATCGCGGAGGTGGTGCGGATCGCGCACGACGCCGGGACGCGGGTGCTGGTGGACGGCGCGCAGCTGGTCCCGCACCGGGGCTTCTCGCTGGCCGAGAGCGGTGCCGACTACGTGGCGTTCTCCGGGCACAAGACCTACGCACCGTTCGGTGCGGGTGCGCTGGTCGGCCGGCGGGACTGGCTGGACACCGGCACGCCCTACCTGGCCGGCGGCGGTGCGGTGCGCGACGTGCGGACGGATCGCACGCTGTGGCAGCCGGCGCCGGCGCGGCACGAGGGCGGTTCGCCCAACGTGCTCGGTGCGGTCGCGCTGGCCGAGGCGTGCGACGCGCTGCGGGCGCTGCCCGACGGTGCGCTGGTCGCCCACGAGGAGGCGCTGCGCGACCGGCTGCTCACCGGCCTGGCGGGCATCCCCGGGGTCCAGGTGCTGCGGCTGTGGCCGGACTCGGCCGACCCGGTCGGTGTGGTGTCGTTCACGGTCGGTGAGCACGACCCGGGCCTGGTGGCGGCGGTGCTGTCCGCCGAGCACGGGATCGGCGTGCGGGACGGCCGGTTCTGCGCGCACCCGCTGCTGTCCCGGCTGGGTGTGTCCGGCGGGGCGATCCGGGCGTCGGTCGGCGTCGGCACCGAGGCCGAGGCGGTGGACCGCCTGGTCTCCGCGCTGGCGTCCTACGTGACCGACGGTCCGCGGGCGCGGTACGAGATCGTCGAGGGCTGCTGGACGGTGGCGGACGACACCCGCCCGCGCCCGGCGGTGGCCGGCATCGACACGATCGCGGCGACCGCTGCGGCGGCGTGCGGGCCGGCCGTCGAGGACTGATCGGCCGCGCCTCCTCCGGCAGTGCTGCACAGGCATGTGCAGCGCTGCCGGACGACTGCTGAGCCGGCCGGGACGCCGATGCAGGTGGCGGCGCGTCGAGGTGTCTCCGCCGTCGCCGCCGGGGTGGTGGACGAGGCGTCGGCCGACCTGCCGGCCGGCGACGAGCTCACCGCCGCGATGGAGCACGGCCGGGGCCCGGACGGTGCCGACCCGCTCTGCGCCGCCCTGCCTCAGCGCACCGTCACGCCCAGGTGCTCGGCCAGCGCCCCGGCCAGGTCGAGCAGCTGCTGCTCGCTGATCGTCGCGCCCTTCAGCCCGGCGGTGCCGTCCAGCCCGGCGAGCTCGGCGCCGCGCAGGTCGACGTCCCGGAGCTGGGCGCGGGTGACGTCCAGGCGCCCGATCCGGCAGTCCTCGAACGTCATCCGTGCCACGCGTGCCCCGGCGAGGTCGAGGTCACCGATGGTGGTCCGCACCAGGGTGACCTCGTGCAGCCGGGCGTCGCGCAGGTTGAGGTAGTCGGTCTTGCCGCCCTCGATCCGCACCCGGTCCCACGTGGCGCCGTACGCCTCGACAGCACCGAGCCGGTCGTCGCGCAGGGTGACGTCCTGCCACCGTCCGCTGCGCGCGCGCAGCACGCCGGCCCGGCAGCCCTCCAGGGTGGTGTCGACCAGGTGCGCGTGGTCGAGCGCTGCCTGGTCGAGGTCGCACCCCCGCAGCAGGCACTCGATCAGCCGGGCGCTCTCCGCGTCGTCGCCGGACAGGTCGAGCGAGTCGAGCAGCAGCCGGTCGTAGTCGCCCTCGGGCTCCAGCCGGCCGGTGTAGGGGTCGAGGACGGTCGGGGGTGGCGTGCTGCTCATGCGCACACTCTGGCACCGGCTGCCGACAGACCGTGCCACGATCGAGCCCATGCGGCACGACCTCGCCCTGAGCGGGCACGGAGTCCGGCTGGTCCCGCTGGCCGACGAGCACGCCGCCGCGCTGGCGGCGTTCACCGACGACGAGCTGTGGCGCGGGATGAGCCAGCCGACGCCGCGCGGCGCCGCGGGGATGCTCGAGGTGGTGGCTGCCGCGCACGCGGCCCCCGGCCGCTCTGCGTTCGCGGTGCTGGAGCCGGACGGCACCGTGGTCGGCAGCACGTCGTTCTACGAGTGGGTGCCGTCCCAGCTGCGGGTGGAGATCGGCTTCACGTTCACCGACCGGCGGGTCTGGGGCACGCACGTGAACCCGGCCTGCAAGCACCTGCTGATGCAGCACGCCTTCGAGGTGTGGGGCGCGCAGCGGGTGGCGCTGCGGGCGGATGCGCGCAACACCCGGTCGATCGGCGCGATCCTGCGCCTGGGCGCGACCGCGGAGGGTGTGCTGCGCAGCCACCGGGTCGCGCCGGACGGCTCGCGCGGGGACACGGCGTACTTCTCCGTGCTGGCGGACGAGTGGCCGCGGGTGCGCGACGGGCTGCTGGCGCGGCTGGGTGCCGCCCCGGGGGCCGCCGGCTGATCCGCGATCAGGCGACCGTCGGGGTGCAGGCCACCCAGATGCTTCCCCAGTCGCTCTCGATCGACCAGTCGTAGCCCACGGCGCTGGACTCCCAGCCGCCGGGGCCGACGGCGGCGACCTCGACCGTGCCGAAGAAGTCGTCACCGGCGAACATCGGCATCTCGATGCCCCAGCCGACGACAGCCTGCGCCGCGGGCCAGTACGAATCGCCGATCGGCAGCAGCTCGATGCCGTTCTTGGTGCCGGTCTGCCAGCTGTAGTCGCCCGAGGGCTCCGGGTCCACGGTGATGGTGACCCGGTACCCGGTGATCGCCAGGCCGTCGGCCGGGGCGGTCAGGGCGATCTCGTGCGGCGCGCTGGAGGCGGCCGTGCACGCAGTCCCGGCCGGCTGCACGGTCCCCGCGCCCGCCGTGAGCGCAGCCTGCTCGGCGGAGGTGTAGCCGGCCTCGGTCTGCTGCACGAGCGCGCCGGCTGTCGCGGCGAGCGCGAGCAGGACCACCGTCGCCACCAGCAGCGCGACCAGGGCGAGACGGTGACGGGCGAGCGTGCGGTGCGCGGTCATCGTTGCCTCCTCGTTCGACGTGCGATCAGATGGGCCGTCCCGACGACCAGCAGAGCGAGGCCGACCAGCAGCGGCGTCCACAGGCCCCCGCCGGTGATCGCCAGCACGCCCGAGGACGTGGGTGCGGCGCCCGGCGTCGTCGTTCCGGTGCCGTCCGCGGTCGCGGTGCCGTCGTCCGGCGTGCCCTGGCCGTCGTCCGCGGGGCTCGTGGGGTCCTCGGGCTCCGGCGGCACGACGGTGGTCTCGACGCCCTCACCGGTGGCGGTGAGCTCCATCGACACCGTCATGCCCTGCGCCTCGGTGCCGGTGTCGGTGGGCAGGGCCACCCGGACCCGCAGCCGCTCGATGGTCAGGGCGTCCTGCGCCGGCAGGTCGATCACGGTGGTGCCGTCCTCGGGGCTGCTCGGCCCGGCGAGTCGGACGGCGTCCGCGCAGTCGGAGTCGCCGTCGAAGCTGCTGCACAGGTCGACCTGCACCGTGATCGGCGACCCGGCGGAGCTGGTCACCGCGATCTCCCGGGTGATCTCGCCGGAGTCGAGACCGGCCGTGCTGAGGGTCAGCAGCCAGTCCCGCTCGGCCCCGGGGGACAGCAGGCGGGACTCGTGCGTGAGCACGGAGTCGATCACCAGCAGCGGGCCGTCGGCGTCCGGGTCGGTCGCGGCGGACGCGACGGCGGGGTGCGCGCCGAGCAGCCCGCCGGCGAGCAGGACGAGGGTCACGGCGGACGCGGTGCGCGCACCCGCCCGGGTCTCGGGCGCGGGGTCCGGCACGGTCAGGGGCGCAGGGCCGGCCGCGGCAGCGGTCTCCGGACGGCCGGCCGCCCGTCGCCGGGGCCACAGCATCACGGTGATCAGGGTGCTCACCGCGAGACTGACCGGGATCAGCACCCGGGGCTCGCCGAGGGCCGCGACCGCCGCCGCCACGCCCGGCACGGAGGCCACCACCCGGCGGGCGGAGGTCACCGTGTAGGGCTCGGGGTCGTCCGCGGTGTTGGCGTCGCCGCGCAGCGTGAGGTCCCGGGCGTCCGACCCGCCGGCCGCGGACGGGGCGACCTCGACCACGCGGTGGGTGACCGGGAGGAGCCCGGCGCGGTCGACGGTCACCACGTCCCCGACCTCGATCTGGTCGGCGGGGATCTCGCGCACGAGCGCGGCCGAGCCGGCGGGGATCGTGGGGGACATCGAACCGGTGCGGAACAGGACCACCCCGAAGCCGGCGACGGCGCCGAGCCCGGCGAGCAGGGCGCACAGCACGCCGCAGGCGGCACCCGCCCACAGGGCGGCGTCGCCCGCGGTCCGGGCGAGGCGCCGGACGATCCGACGGGGCGTGGTCATCTGCCGTCCTTCCGTGCGAGGCCCGGCGGTCAGGCCGTGGCGGGGTCCTGGGAGAGGGTGAAGGTCCAGCCGAGATCGGCGCCGGCACCCTGGTAGCCGGCTCCGGCGGTGGCTCCGGCGGCGTCGGCCGCGACCCGCACCGCGAGGCACAGGCCGGCGGCGTCCCCGGCGTCGGCGGCCACCGGCAGCGCGACCGGGTCGGCGGGCACGGTGCCGGCGGGCTGCCAGGCGGCGTCGCTCCCGGCGACCGGGGTGCCCGTGCCGAGGTCGGCAGCGGTGCACCGGTCCGTCGAGGCGGCCCGCGAGACGACGCGGTACTCCAGCGCCGGGGCGAGCGCGCCCTCCGCCGTCGATCCGGTCAGCCGCACCTGGCCGGACCAGGTGCTCGCGGGGCCGGTGCGGAGGTTGAGCCAGACGAGCCGGGGCTCGCCGGCGGTCGGTGCGGTGCTGTCGCCGCCCGGTGCCAGACCGGTCAGGCCGTCCAGGGACAGCGTCACCGGGGACCCCACGGGGTGCGTGGTCCACTCGGTGCTGCCGGCCGCCTGGGACTGGCTCTGGAAGATCCCGGCCTCGAAGCCGGCCCCGCTGCGCTCCGCGGCGGTCCAGGTGGCGAGGGTCCACCCGGTGCGGGGGAGCAGCACCGCGACCAGTGCGGCCAGCGCCGCGAGCACGACGCCGACGGCGAGGCGTCGACGTCGTGCCCGCGGCACGGTGCTGGTCGTGGTCACGGCCGGTTCAGCTCAGCGGCGCGGTGCTGGCGCCGGTCAGGTTCCACTCGATGTTCCCGGTGGATCCCTGGGCGAGGTCGTCGCCCGCGGTGACCTGGAGGCACAGGTAGACGGTGTCGCCCGCCGCGTCCAGGCTGAACATCTCGGCGCCCGGGGTGCCGCTGGCGCTCTGGTCGCTGACCAGGGTGGTGCCGGTGGTGTCCGCGGTGCAGCCGAAGGTGGGCGTCTGCACGATGGTGTAGGTCAGCGCGTCGGCGGCGGTGCCCGTCCCGGTCGAGCTGGTCAGGGTGACGTCGGCCGCGTAGTCGGAGCCGGCGGTCAGCTGCACCGCGTACGGGGCGTAGGTGGTGGCGCCGGGCGAGAGCTTCGCGGCGAGGGCGTCGAAGGAGATCTCCAGGCCCGGGGAGCCCGGGTTCTCGGAGAACGTGCTGCCGTCGGCGGAGCCCTGGATGCTGAAGCGGCCGGCCTCGAAGTCGGCCTGGCTGCGCTCGGTGCTGGTCCAGGCGGCCATCGTGACGACGGCGCCGATCCCGAGGACGAGCCCGCCGGACCCGACGGCCAGCGCGATGCGCCGACGGCGGGAACGGTCCGGGTTCTCGGGGGCGGTGGGGACGTGCTGCGCGGTGGCGGTCATCGGTGTCTCCGGTGTCGGGAGGCGCGGGGGTGTCCGCGCCGTGGGCACCACACAAACACCTGGCCCGCCGTCGGACCGGGGCCGGCGGGGGGAACTACCTACGGGCGGCTGCGCTTCCCCCTGCCGGGACGCGCTCCGGCGTGCTGCCGCGGCGGTGCGCCGCCGCGGACGGTCGGGGACCCCGTCAGTCGGACGGGTTGCACAGCGCGGCGATCGTGGCCAGCAGGCCCACGTCCGGCCGCCACGGCTCCAGGTTCCAGCTGTCCTTGTCCGGCGCTCCGATGGTGTGGCAGGTGAGCTGGTCGTGCATCGCCTGCGTGTCCGCGTCCGGCTCCAGCGCGATCAGCTGCGCCCACACGCCCTCGTCCGCCGCGAGCCCGCCGGTCCGGGCCCAGGTCGTCGGCACCACGGCGAGGCTCAGCCCGCCCTCGTCGTCCCGGTCCGCCCAGGTCGCGGAGCGCACCGCCGCCGTCGCGATCGTCACGGCGACCCCGGTGCCGGCGTCGCCGGACCAGACCACCAGGCCGTCGTCCTGCACCGCGGAGGCGGGCGTGAACGCCCCGTCGAGCGCGGTGGCCGTGATGCCGGCGGTGAACGTCCCGTCGGCGCGCAGCACGACGGTGCCGTCCGCCAGCTCCTCCACGGTGACCCCCGGCGGCGGGGCGATCAGCAGCGCCGTGCCGTCTGCGCCGGTGGTGACCGTGAGCGTGGTCGCGCCGTCCTCGTCCACGGCGCTCGTGGGCTGCGGTGCGCCGTCGGCGACCAGCACCTGGACGGTGAGGTCGCCCACCGTCAGCGCGGTGCCGCGCGCCCGGACCGCGTCCGCCGTGGTCGCGCTGCTGCCCGCGGTCCCGGTCGCGGTCGCGTCCGCCGTGGCCGTGCCGGTGCCCGACGCCGCGCTGCTCGACCCGATCAGGCCGCACCCGGCCAGCGCCAGAACCGCGGCAGCCAGGCCGACGGCCGGCAGCAGCCCGCGCTGCGCGCGCAGGCCCCGGTGCCGGGGCGGGGTGCTGCGCGTGCCCGTGGTGCGGTGCGACGGCGTGGTGCGGTGCGGCATGGTCCGGCGACTGTAGCCGTCGAGCATGTCGGTCCGGTGACGTCGAGGACGGAGCAGCGGCCGCACGCGGGTAGCCTGTTCCCGTCTTCCGACGCCCGTCCCCCGACCGGTCGCTCCTGCCGCCGGTCCACCAGCTGCGAGGAATTCGATGACCAGCGCGCCCACCGCCTCGCCCCAGCCCGCCGAGCCCGCCACCGGGCACGCGGCCGACACGGTGCAGGACGCCGCCGCCAGCCCCGGGCTGACGCAGCCGTTCGCCGAGCTCGGGCTCAAGCCGGACGAGTACCAGCGGATCCGGGACATCCTCGGCCGCCGCCCCACCGCCGCCGAGCTCGCGATGTACTCGGTGATGTGGTCGGAGCACTGCTCCTACAAGTCGAGCAAGAACCACCTGCGCACGTTCGGCGAGCGGGTGACCCCGGAGATGACCGAGCACCTGCTGGTCGGGATCGGCGAGAACGCCGGCGTGGTCGACATCGGCGACGGCTGGGCGGTCACCTTCAAGGTCGAGTCGCACAACCACCCGTCCTACGTCGAGCCGTACCAGGGTGCCGCGACCGGCGTCGGCGGCATCGTCCGCGACATCATCTCGATGGGCGCCCGCCCGGTCGCCGTGATGGACCAGCTCCGGTTCGGCGCCGTGGACCACCCCGACACCGCCCGGGTGGTGCACGGGGTGGTGTCCGGCGTCGGCGGCTACGGCAACAGCCTCGGCCTGCCGAACATCGGCGGCGAGCTGGTGTTCGACGCCTCCTACCAGGGCAACCCGCTGGTGAACGCGCTCTGCCTCGGCGTGCTGCGGCACGAGGACATCCACCTGGCCAACGCCTCGGGCATCGGCAACAAGATCGTCCTGTTCGGCGCGCGCACCGGCGGCGACGGCATCGGCGGCGCGTCGATCCTGGCGTCGGAGACCTTCGACGACACCAAGCCGTCCAAGCGGCTCAGCGTGCAGGTCGGCGACCCGTTCATGGAGAAGGTCCTGATCGAGTGCTGCCTGGAGCTCTACGCCGCCCGCGTGGTGGAGGGCATCCAGGACCTCGGTGCCGCCGGCATCTCCTGCGCGACCAGCGAGCTGGCCTCGAACGGGGACGGCTGCATGCACGTCGACCTGGAGAACGTGCTGCTGCGCGACCCCACCCTGACCGCCGGCGAGATCCTGATGTCGGAGTCCCAGGAGCGGATGATGGCGGTCGTCACGCCCGACCAGCTCGACGCGTTCCTGGCGATCACCGACCGGTGGGACGTCGAGACCGCCGTGATCGGCGAGGTCACCGGCACCGGCCGCCTGACGATCGACCACTACGGCCACCGGATCGTGGACGTCGACCCGAAGACCGTCGCGCACGAGGGTCCGGTCTACGACCGGCCGTACTCCCGCCCGACCTGGCAGGACGCCCTGGTCGCAGACTCGGTCAGCACCGCCGACGGCGTGGCCCGGTACGCCCGTCCCGGCACCCCGGCCGAGCTGCGCGCCACCGTGCTGGACCTGCTCGCCTCGCCGAACCTGGCCTCGAAGGCCTGGGTCACCGACCAGTACGACCGGTTCGTGCAGGGCAACACCGCCCTCGCGCAGCCGGACGACTCCGGCGTGGTGCGGGTGGACGAGTCCACCGGTCTCGGCGTCGCCCTGGCCACCGACGCGAACGGCCGGTACACCAAGCTCGACCCGTACACCGGCGCGCAGCTCGCGCTGGCCGAGGCGTACCGGAACGTCGCCGCCACCGGCGCCCGCCCGCTCGCCGTCACCGACTGCCTGAACTTCGGCAGCCCGGAGGACCCGGCGTCCATGTGGCAGCTCGTGCAGGCGATCGAGGGCCTGGCCGACGCCTGCGCCACCCTCGGGGTCCCGGTGACCGGCGGCAACGTCTCGCTCTACAACGGCACCGGCGAGCCCGGCAAGATCGACTCCGCCATCCACCCGACCCCCGTGGTCGGCGTGCTGGGCGTGATCGACGACGTCGCGGACGCCACGGCCTCCGGCTGGACCACCCCCGGCCAGACGGTCTACCTGCTCGGCAGCACCCGGCCGGAGCTGGACGGCTCCGCCTGGGCCGACGTCGTGCACCACCAGCTCGGCGGCACCCCGCCGCAGGTCGACCTGGCCGCCGAGCGCCGCCTGGCCGAGGTGCTGGTCCGGGCCTCGCGGGACGATCTGGTGGATGCCGCGCACGACCTGTCCGAGGGCGGTCTCGCGCTCGGGCTGGTCGAGGCGAGCCTGCGGTTCGGCACCGGCGTCCAGGTGGACCTCGCGGCGCTGTGCGAGCGGGACGGCCTGACCCCGTTCGAGGCGCTGCTGTCCGAGTCCACCGCCCGTGCCCTGGTGGCCGTGCCGCGCAGCGAGGCGGTCCGGTTCGAGGACCTGTGCACCGCGCGCGGCGTCCCGGCGCTGGCGATCGGCGTCACCGCCGAAACGTGCAGCCCCGGGGCGGGCGCGGCGACCGGTGACCTGCCGGACGACCACGTGCACGCGCCGGCCGTCGAGATCGCCGGGCTGTTCACCCTCGGGCTCGCCGAGGCCCGCGCGGCCCACGAGGGCACCCTGCCGCGCCTGTTCGGCTGACGGCGGTTCGGGTACCGCGCGGTACCCGGGCGCCGCGGCCTCCGGGCACCCCGGCGGTCGGCGCCGACGAGCGGTGCCGACCGCCGTCGTCAGGGCCGCCGGGTGCGGGAGCGCACGGCCCTGGCCCCGAGGAGCGCGCCGAGCCCCGCCAGGACGAGCCCGCCGGCGACGGCCAGCGGGTGCCCGGTGGACGCGCCCGTGCGCGCGAGGACCTGCGCCGCCGTGCTGCCCGTCGCGGTGCTGCCCTGGGTCGCCTGCGCGTCGCTGCTGGTCACGACGGGCGGTGAGCCGGCGCCGTCCGCGGTCGGGGTGGTCGTCCCGTCGTCGTCCGTGGGCAGGGTGCCCGTCCCGTCGTCGGTGCCGTCGTCCGTCCCGTCGTCGGTCGTCGGGTCGGTCACCGGGTCGGTGCTCTCTGCGAGGTCGAGGCTGATGATCCGGACCGACGCGGAGGTGTCCTCGCTGAACAGGGCGGGAGCACCGATGGCGAAGGTCACCAGGGTCCCCGAGGGGTCGGCGGTCAGGTCCGCGAACGAGCGGCCCAGGTGCTGCTCCGCGATGTCGCCCTCGATCGGCGTCGCGCCGGCGACGGTCCCGTCCATCAGCGCGGCGGCCTCGATCACCCCGCTGGCCGATGCGGGCAGGTCCCCGGCGACCAGGGCGCGCGAGTCGATCGCGATCGCGTAGCCGGCCTGGCTCCGCTCCTCGTCGGGGGAGCCGTCCATCGCACCGGCGAGCAGCACCGTCCAGCCGTCCATCCGGACGGCACCGACGGCGTGGCCGAGGTGGTCGCCCGGGGCGACCCCGTTCAGCCACCAGCCGCGCTGCGTGCCGTCGGTGGCGGAGCGGACGGCCGGGGTGCTGGTGGCGAGCGGATCGGTCGTGACGTCCTCGCCGTCCGGTCCGCCGGTGACGACCACGGCGCTGCCGGCCAGCGGGTCGTCCGACTCGCCGCCGATCAGCAGGTCGTCGTAGCCGTCGCCATCGATGTCGCCGAGGCCGACCGTCGAGGTGCCGAGCAGGTCGTAGCCGCGCGGCGGGCCGTCGATCCGGAAGCCGGGGATCTCGACGTCGCCGACGGTGACGTCGCCGGTCAGGTCGGTGATCACCCAGATCGCGCCGGTGCCGCCGGCCCCGGTGGCGCCGGGGGCGGTCCAGGAGGCGGCGCCGACCGCCAGGTCCTCGCGCCCGTCGCCGTTCATGTCGCCGGCGCGGCTGACGGAGACCAGGTCGATGCCGTCGCCGGAGACGCGCGTGCCCACGACGTCCGCGAGGTCGGACCGGTCGACCAGCGTCTCGCTGTCCAGGATCGTGACGACACCGTCGGTGTCGGTCACGGCGACCTCGTCCCGTCCGTCGCCGTCGACGTCGCCGATGCCGTTCCCGCGGCTCACGGACCCGAGGATCGTCCAGCCCCGGTCGCCGAGCGCGTCGAGCTGCACCTCGGCGAAGTCGGCCGAGCCGAGCACCAGGAAGGCCGCGCTGCCCTGGGCGACCAGGACGAGGTCGTCGAAGCCGTCCGCGTTCACGTCGCCGGCGCACCGGACGTCGACGCCGCCCATGTAGTTCAGCGACGAGTCGACGATCCAGACCGGGTCGAGGTCGGCGAGCTCGGCGGTCGGCGTCGTCGCACCGGCGTCGAGCAGGACATAGGCACCGGCGGCCCCCTCGGTGTAGTCGAAGGTGGCATACATCCCGACCGCGAGGTCGGGGGTGCCGTTCCCGTTGACGTCGCAGGAGACCTGCGAGGCGGTGGCGCCGAGCGCGGAACCGAGCGCCCCGGTCACGGTCGTGTCGGTGACCACGACGAGCGGGTCCGTGTCGGCGAGTGCGGGAAGAGGGGCCAGGACGGCCAGAGAGGTGACGGACGCAGCGGCGATCGCTGCACGCCGCGGGAAGGCTGCGCGCATGTGTGAGGTCCTTCAGATCGAGCGGGATCGTGGATCGCACCACGGGGAGGGTGCGGACGCGCTGCGCGCACCGGCGAGATCACGATGGCAACGCGTTAGGTGAGCCTAACCTATGTGGCACCGGTGGATGTGTCCCTGGCGGGGGCGAACCGGATGCTGGGACGGGGGTGACCTGCGGGGAGAGGTCTGCCTAAGGTGCCAGGGATCCAGAAACCGTTCACGAAGGAGTGCGCACCCGTGCACCAGCTGCTCGTGCCCGTCGTCCAGGACGTCCTGCGTCGCAACCCGGGGGAGACGGAGTTCCACCAGGCCGTGCACGAGGTGGTCGCCTCGCTCGGCCCCGTGGTGGAGGCGCACCCCGAGTACGCCGAGGCCGCGGTGCTGGAACGGCTGTGCGAGCCGGAGCGGCAGATCATCTTCCGGGTGCCGTGGGTGGACGACGCGGGCCGCACGCAGGTGAACCGCGGGTTCCGGGTGGAGTACTCCAGCGTGCTCGGCCCGTACAAGGGCGGCCTGCGGTTCCACCCGTCGGTGTACCTGGGCATCGTGAAGTTCCTCGGCTTCGAGCAGATCTTCAAGAACGCCCTCACCGGGCTGCCGATCGGCGGCGGCAAGGGAGGCGCCGACTTCGACCCGCGCGGCCGTTCCGACGCCGAGGTGATGCGGTTCTGCCAGTCGTTCATGACCGAGCTGGCCCGGCACATCGGCGAGCACACCGACGTGCCCGCCGGCGACATCGGCGTCGGTGGCCGGGAGATCGGCTACCTGTTCGGCCAGTACAAGCGGATCACCAACCGGTACGAGTCCGGGGCGCTCACCGGCAAGGGCGTCGGCTGGGGCGGCTCGCTGGTCCGCACCGAGGCGACCGGCTACGGCACCGTGCTGTTCGCCCAGGAGATGCTCCGCACCCGCGGCCGCTCGTTCGAGGGGCTGCGCGTCGTGGTGTCCGGCTCCGGCAACGTGGCGCTGCACGCCGTGGAGAAGGCCCAGCAGCTCGGCGCGCACGTCGTCGCGTGCTCGGACTCCCGGGGCGCCGTGCTGGACGAGAAGGGTCTCGACCTCGACCTGCTGAAGCAGGTCCGGCTGGCCGAGCGGCTGCCGGTCGCCGCCTACGCCGAGCGGCGGGACAGCGCCACCTGCACCGCGGGGTCCCGGGTGTGGGGCGTCGCCGCGGACGTCGCCCTGCCGTGCGCCACCCAGAACGAGCTCGACCTGGACGACGCCCGCGCCCTGCTCGCGAACGGCGTGCTCGCGGTGGCCGAGGGCGCCAACATGCCGACCACCCCGGACGCGGTCGCGGCGCTGCGGGACGGCGGCGTGCTGTTCGGCCCCGGCAAGGCCGCGAACGCGGGCGGCGTGGCCACCTCCGCGCTGGAGATGCAGCAGAACGCCTCTCGGGACGCCTGGACGTTCGAGCACACCGAGCAGCGGCTGGCCGAGATCATGCGCGGCATCCACGACCGGTGCGCCAGCACCGCCGCGGAGTACGGGGTCGAGGGCGACTACGTCACCGGTGCCAACATCGCCGGATTCACCCGGGTGGCTGACGCGATGCTGGCCCTCGGGGTGATCTGATCGGCGCGGCGACCGTGCACCCCTAGCCAGTGCGCAGCGGAGGCGCGGGGCCGTCACCCAGAGAGGTCCGCCGATGATGCGCGAACGCCGTGCGCTGCTGCTGATGGTGGGCTCGCTGTTCGGCGCCATGGCGCTGATCACGCTGGTGCTCTGGCTGACGCTGGGTCGTGGCGGGACCGGCGGAGACCGGCCGGCGGCCACCGGCGCCGCCTCCGCGTCCTCGGCGGCCGCCGGGACCCCCGCCCCCACCGATGGCGCCGTCACCGGGCCTGCCGACGACGGGGGCACCGACGACGAGGGTGCCGGCAGCGCCGGGACCTGCACCGTCGCGTACACCGTCACCGGCAGCTGGCCGGGCGGCTTCGGCGCGCAGATCGTGCTCACCACGGGTGCCGGGGCCGCCGCCGGCTGGGAGCTCACCTGGACCTTCCCTGCCGACGCCCGTGTCACCGAGCTGTGGAACGCCACCCTGGTGTCCGACGGCGCCGACGGGGAGCCCGTCCGGGTCGCCGCACCGAGCTGGGACCCCGACCTGGCTGCCGGTGAGACGATCACCATCGGCTTCAACGGTGCCCGTGGCGACGACGTCCCGCAGGCCGGCGACCTCGCCCTGGACGGCGTGGCGTGCACCACCTCCGGGACGCCGGACGTCGGGGCCGGCACCTCGACGTGGTCGGCCTCCTCGACCGGCCCGGACGCTCCCGCCGGCACCGACCTCCTCGCCGCCGTGCGCACCGCCGTCCTCGACGGGTGACCCCGCGCGCTCAGGGCGCGGCGCAGCCGCAGCTCCCCTGGAACGTCGGCTGCAGCGGCAGGACGTGCCGCTCCGGCGCCGCCGCGGGATCGGCGAGCTTGCGCGCGAGCAGCCGTGCGGCGAGGCGCCCCATGGACTCCAGCGGCTGACGGACGGTGGTCAGGGTCGGCGTGGCCAGGCGTCCCGCGAGGATCCCGTCGAACCCCGTGACCACCACCTGCTCCGGCACCCGGACGTCGTGCGCCGCCAGCAGGTCGAGCACGTCCAGCGCCTGCTGGTCGTTCTGGCACACCAGTCCGCGGGGGATCCGGTCGGCGGCGACCAGGTCGGTCAGCGCGGCGCGCCACCCGGTGCCGGTCAGGGCGGCGCGGGCGTCGGTGTCCGGGTCGGCGTCCGGCACCAGCGACCGGCGCACGTCGCGGAAGCCCTCCAGACGCTCCTGGAACTCGTGCATCGACAGGTCGCCGACGAAGGCGAGATCGGCGATGCCGTGCACCTGCACCAGGTGCTCGACCAGGTACTGCACGCCGGCACGGTTGTCGACGTCGATGTGGCCGAACGGGTCGTCCTGCTCCACGGGGGTGTTGAACACCACCACCGGGATCCGCCGGGCGATCTGCTGCAGCGCGTCCGGCTGGTGCGGGCCGGGAAAGGTGGCCAGGCCGTCGACCCGTCCGGCGATGTCGTACATGGTGGCGCCGCCCGCGGCCCCGGAGGCGAGCAGCAGCACCCGGCCGTCGGCGCGGCACTCCAGGGCGAACCCGCGCTCGACCTCGTCGACGTAGAGCGGGAACAGGCGCGGGTCGAGGCCCTGCGCGGGGGCGGAGAGCAGGTCCTGGTCCGAGCTGCGCGTGCGCTCGGCGAGCATCAGGTCGAACGCGTACATGCCGAACGCGCCGGTCGCGCCCTCGGCGAGACCGCGGGCGCTCGCGGAGGCCACGTACCCGAGCTCGCGCGCGGCGGCCAGCACGGCCTCGCGGGTGGAGTCGCGGATCTTGGCGGGCTGGCGGAACGCGAAGGAGACCGTGGTGATCGACACGCCCACGCGCTCGGCGACGTCGTAGACCGTGGGGCGGCGTGACACCTGGAGACCTCCGCGATTGACCTCGGCCAGTGTACGGCATAGAGTGGCTGATCGTTAAAGCGCATTAATCAGATCGCTGGACCACTGTGCGCCGCCGATGACGGAATGGCTGCGCTCGTTCAAGGAGGAACGACATGAATCAGGGGACGATACGACGGGGCCTGGCCGGCGTCGTCGCGTGCGGGCTCGCGATCGGGTCGCTCGCGGCCTGCGGGCGCAGCGACGACACCTCGGCCTCCGGCTCCGACAGCGCCGGGGCCGGTATCGCCGACGTGGCCACCGGGGAGATCGAGATCTGGGCCGCCGCCGGCAACGGTGACGCGCTGCAGGCCCTGGCCGACGAGTTCCAGGAGGACAACCCGGACGTCACCTTCGTGATCACCGAGATCCCGTGGGGCGACATCATCACGATGAACCAGACGTCCGTGGCCTCCGGCACCGGTCCCGACATCATGATGCTCGGGTCCGACCAGACCGCGAGCGTGATCGCGATGGGCGGGCTGGCCACCGTCCCGGACGGGGTCTTCGACACCGACGACTTCTACGACGCCGCGGTGGCGTCGGTCACCGGCGAGGACGCCCTCTACGCGGTGCCGTGGTACGTCGAGACGCGGTTCCTCTACTACCGCGCCGACATCGCCGCCGAGCTGGGCTTCGACTCCGCCCCGACGACGTGGGAGGAGCTCGAGGAGCTCAGCGCGGCCTACGCGGCACGCGACGGCGGCGAGTACGGCATGACGCTGCCGACCCCGATCGACAACCCCGCCCAGGTGATCGTGCCGTTCGTGTCCCAGCTCGGCGGGTCGGTCTACGACGACGACGGCTGGACGTTCGACACCGACGAGTTCGTCGAGGCGCTCGACTTCTACGCCGGGTTCTTCGAGCGCGGCGAGTCGCCGCTGAGCACCACCGAGGCCACCTTCGAGAACGGCGGCGCGCCGATGTACATCTCGGGCTCGTGGCAGATGGACACCTACGCGGAGATGTTCGAGACCGGGTCGGCCCCGGACGGCTTCACCGAGGACTCCATCGGCATCGCCGTGCTGCCGAGCGGCACCGCCAACAACGACTCCTACATCGGCGGCGGCAACCTGGCCGTCTACGAGTCGTCCGACAACCAGGAGTCGTCCTGGCTGTTCTTGCAGTGGCTGCTCGAGAAGGAGCAGCAGCAGGAGGCGTACGACCTCAACGGCCTGTTCCCGTCGATGATCGACGCCTCCGACTACGACGCGATCGAGTCCAGCGAGGTCATGTCCCTGGTGCAGGAGCAGATGGTCGACACGGTCGAGACGCCGAGCTTCCCGGCCTGGTCGGAGATCTCCGAGACGATCGCCACCTACGCCGAGCGGGTCGCCTACGGCGAGGTCACCTCGGCCGAGGCCGCGGAGGCGATCCAGCAGGCCGCCGACGGGCTCGGCTTCGGGTGGTGACCACCGTGCAGCGGGACGGTGCGGCGAGCCGGCGGCGGGGGAAGAACGTCTCCCTCGCCGCCCGGCGCCGCCGGACGGCCTGGGTCGCGTGGCTGTTCGCGGCGCCGTTCGTGATCTCCTTCGGGGTCTTCGGGCTCATCCCGATCCTGAGCTCGTTCGGCATGTCGTTCACCGACCTGCGGGTGACGGACATCCAGACCCCCTTCAACGTCGACTTCGTCGGGCTGGACAACTTCGTCTCCGTCCTGCAGAACGCCTCGTTCCTGCACGCGCTGCGCAACACCCTGATGTTCGTGGTCGTCGGGGTTCCGTCCTCCCTGCTGATCGCGCTGGTCCTGGCGGTCATGCTCAACGCGCTCGGACGCAGGACGGCGACGTTCTTCCGGGTCGGCTACTACACCCCGGTGGTCACGACCATCGTGGCCGTCGCCGTCGTCTGGCGGGTGATGTACCAGCAGGACGGTCTGATCAACTCGCTGCTCGACTCGATCGGCATCGACGGCCCCAACTGGCTCTCCGACACCTCGACGGCCCTGGGCGCGCTGACCGTCATGGCGGTCTGGCGCAGCATCGGCTCGAGCATGGTGATCTTCCTCGCGGGCCTGCAGGCGATCCCGGCCGACGTCAAGGAGGCGGCCGAGATGGACGGCGCGAACACCGTCCAGCGGTTCTTCCGCATCACCGTCCCGATGATGATGCCGACGATCCTGCTCAACGCCATCCTCACCACGACCGGCTTCATGCAGTTCTTCGACGAGCCGTACGTGATGACGAACGGCGGACCGCTCGAGTCGACCACCTCGATCGCGCTTTTCGTGTTCAACCAGTTCCAGTGGGGCAACTACTCGGTGGCGTCGGCGGCCGCGTACGTGCTGTTCGCGATCATCAGCGTCTTCGCCCTGATCCAGTTCCGGTTCTTCAGGCAGAGGACTTGACCATGACCACCATCAGCGACCCGAGCACGACGCGGACCGCCGCCAGGAGAACCCGACGTCGACGCCCGGTGCGTCCCGGACGAGTGGTCCTGCTCGTGCTGCTCTCGGTGGGCCTCGCCGTGACGCTGCTGCCGTTCGCCTGGATGATCCTCGGCGCGTTCAAGACGAACTCCGAGATCATGCAGCGGCCGATCACGTGGTGGCCGAAGGCGCCCACGCTGGACAACTTCCGCACCTGGTTCGTCGACTTCGACATGTCGAAGTACTTCTTCAACTCGGTGTTCCTCGCGGTGGTCGCCGTGGCCACCACGCTGCTGTTCTGCTCCATGGTGGGCTGGGCGCTCGCAAAGCTGGAGTTCCCCGGCAAGAAGATCCTCATCACGGTGGTGCTGTCGACGATGTTCGTCCCGGGCATCGTCACACTGATCCCGACGTTCGTCCTGATCGCCAACATGAACATGGTCGGCACCTACTGGGGCATCATCCTGCCCGGCATGGTCGGCGCGTTCGGCGTGTTCCTGATGCGCCAGTTCATGCTGGAGATCCCGGACTCGCTGCTCGACGCGGCGCGGATCGACGGCGCGGGCGAGTTCCGGATCTTCGGCCGGATCGTGATGCCGCTGTGCAAGGCGCCGCTGGCGACCCTGGCGATCTTCACCTTCATGGGGTCGTGGAACGGCTTCCTGTGGCCGCTGATCGTGGCGCAGCGGGACTCGCTGTACACGCTGCCGGTCGCGCTGGCGGTCTACACCAGCGCCACCGGTGACCGCGGGGCCGAGTACGGCCTGCAGATGGCCGGCTCGGTGCTGATCATCGTGCCGGTGCTGGCGCTGTTCATCGCCATGCAGAAGCACTTCGTCCAGGGCATCGCGATGACGGGGCTGAAGTGAGCGCCGGCCTCGCGTACCTCGACGCCCGCCTGCCGGTGGCCGAGCGGGTCGCCGACCTGCTCGGCCGGATGACCCTGCCGGAGAAGGTCGGGCAGATGATGCAGCTGTCCGCGCCGGACGGCATCGAGGAGCAGGTGCTCGACCAGCACGTCGGGTCGATCCTGCACCCCACGCCCGAGCTGATCGCACGCGGGCACGACCTGACCGACCGCACCCGGCTGCGCATCCCGCTGCTGGTCGGTGACGACGCCATCCACGGGCACTCGTTCTTCCCGGGCGCCACGATCTTCCCGACCCAGCTCGCGATGGCGGCGACCTGGTCACCGGAGCTGGTCGAGTCGATGGCCCGTGCCACCGCGGTCGAGGCCTCGGCGACCGGGCTGCACTGGACGTTCTCACCGGTGCTCTGCCTCGCCCGCGACCTGCGCTGGGGGCGGGTCGGGGAGACGTTCGGCGAGGACCCGTACCTGATCGGCGAGCTCGCCTCGGCGGCCGTGCGCGGCTACCAGGGGCAGGGGCTGGCCGATCCGACCGCGGTCCTGGCGACCGCGAAGCACTTCGCCGGCTACTCGGAGACGCAGGGCGGGCGGGACGCCTCCGAGGCCGACATCTCCCGGCGCAAGCTGCGCTCCTGGTTCCTGCCGCCGTTCGAGCGGGTCGCCCGCGAGGGCTGCGCGACGTTCATGCTCGGCTACCAGAGCATGGACGGCGTCCCGATCACGGTGAACCACTGGCTGCTCACCGAGGTGCTGCGCGGCGAGTGGGGCTACACCGGGATCCTGGTCACCGACTGGGACAACGTCGGGCGGATGGTCTGGGAGCAGAAGGTCCAGCCCGACCACCCGCACGCGGCCGCCGCGGCGGTGCTGGCCGGCAACGACCTGATCATGACGACGGCCCCGTTCTTCGAGGGCGCCCAGGCGGCCGTCGCCGCGGGGCTGATCCAGGAGCAGGACCTCGACCCGGCCGTCGCGCGCATCCTCACGCTGAAGTTCGAGCTGGGGCTGTTCGAGGACCGTCGTCGCCCGCAGGCCGAGCGGATCGCCGCGGTGGTCGGCTCGCACCAGGACGTGAACCTCCGGATCGCGCGCCGCTCGCTGGTCCTGCTGCGCAACGACGGCGTGCTGCCGCTGCGCACCGGTCCGGCCGACGAGCATGGTCCCGCGCGACGGGTCGCCGTGGTCGGGCCGCTCGCCGACGACGCGCAGACCCAGCTCGGCGACTGGGCCGGCTCCTCGGGGCAGGTGGCGTGGATGGCGCACGGCCAGCCGCGCGAGATGATCAGCACCGTCCTGGACGGTCTGCGCGCGCAGGTCCCGGCCGGCTGGCAGGTCAGCCACACCCGCGGGGCCGACATCGTCGCCCTGGCCGACCACCCGGACGGCCCGTCGTTCCCGGACGGGCAGCCCCGGCCTCCGGTCGTCCTGCCGGCGCAGCCCGATCCGGCCGCGATCGCCGACGCGGTGGCGGACGCTGCGGCCGCAGACATCGTCGTGGCCGTGGTGGGCGACTGCATCGAGCTGGTCGGCGAGGGCCGGTCGACCGCGACGCTGGAGCTGGTCGGCGGGCAGATCGCCCTGCTGGACGCGCTCGCCGCGACCGGCACGCCGATGGTGGTGGTGCTGCTCGCCTCCAAGCCGCTGGTGCTGCCGCCGTCGGCCCTGGGCGCCGCCGCGATCGTCTGGGCCGCGAGCCCCGGGATGACCGGCGGCCAGGCGCTCGCCGAGCTGCTGCTCGGGGCGATCGAGCCCAGCGGTCGGCTGCCGATCTCGTTCGCCCGGCACGCCGGCCAGCTGCCGGTCGCCTACAACCAGGTGCGCGGCCAGCACGGCGACCGGTACGCCGATCTCACCCAGGACCCGGCCTTCGCGTTCGGCGAGGGGCTGTCCTACACCACGGTCGAGTACCGCGACCTGGTCCTGGAGTCCAGCGAGCTGACCGCCGCCGACACGGTGCACGCCCGAGTGACACTGACCAACACCGGGCGGCGGCCCGCGCTGGAGACGGTGCAGGTCTATCTGAGCGACCAGGTGACCTCGGCATCCTGGGCCGAGCGCGAGCTCAAGGCGTTCAGGCAGGTCACCGTCGAGCCGGGTCGCGCCGTCACGGTGCCGCTGAGCCTGCCGGCCAGCGCGTGCACGATCGTCGACGCCCGGAGCGAGCGCCTGGTGGAGCCGGGGCGCTTCGACCTGCTGGTCGGCCCGAGCAGCCGCCCGGCAGACCTGCTGCGCGCGGAGTTCACCCTCACCCCCGGTCCCGGCTCGTGACCGGTCCGCAGCGGGCAACGGACGCCTTCCCGGTCGGCCCGGCGTCAGTGCCGAACCGGGACGAGGTGGGGGAGGGCCGGTTCAGCCTCGCCGTCGACGCGTTCGTCTGGTGCGTGCGCCTCACCGTGCAGCTCGCGGTGGCTGCCCTGCCGATCGTGCTGCTGGCGCTGCTGCTGCGCCCGGACGAGTCCCTCGCCTGGCTGGTTGTGTTGGCGGCGCTGCCCGTCGGGCCGGCGCTCGCGGCGGGGCTGTTCGCGGTGCGGGCGCGGTACCGCGAGCCGCACCTGGCGGTGGAGCGGGCGTTCTGGCGGGGCTACCGCCGCACCTGGCGGGACGTCGTCCCGCTCTGGATGGTGGCGACCCTGGTCCTCGGGGCGATCGCGCTGGTCGCCACGGGCGGCGGCACGGCCGGCATCCCCGCGCTGTACCGCGGGGTGCTGCTCGGCCTCGGCGTGCTCGTCGCGCTCGGCACGCTGCACGCGCTCGCGCTGGCGGCGTTCTTCCGGTTCCCGGTGCTCGACGCCGCGCAGCTCGGCGCCTACTTCCTCGTCCGGCGGTGGCGGGTCTCGCTCGCGCTGCTGGTGCTGGTCGTCGCCGCGTTCGGCGTCGCCGCCGTGCTGTCCGACGTCGCCCTGGTGGTGCTGTCCGGGCTGTGGGTCTGGCTCTGCTACCGCTGCGTCGCGCCCGTGCCGCACGACGCGTACGACCGCTACGTCGGCGACGTCCCGCCGGACCCGTCACCGGTCTGACCGTCCCCCGTCCCGCCACCGTCCCCCCACCACCGTCCACCACGCCCGATCTCCGATCGACCAGGAGAACCCACCATGTCGCAGGTCCCCGCGCGTCCGCAGCGCGTCCGCACCGATCGCACCCGCACCCTGCGCTCCGCCGCCGGGATCGCGGTGCAGCTCACCCCGGCCGGAGACCTCGGTGCGATCAGCGCGCCGGGATCCCGTCTGGTCAACCAGTACCCGGTGGGCCCGCACGACGTCGCCCCGGCCGGTCTGCACCTGCGGCGGACCGTCGACGGTGTCGTCGAGCACGTGGCGCTGACCGGCAGCCGGTCCGGCGCGAGGTTCCGGGTGCTGGGCGAGGACCGCGCGCGGTGGGACGGGTCCGGCCTGGGGGTCTCCTGGACGGTGCACCTGGTGCTCGACCCGGCGCGCACCGCGTTCGTGTGGCGGGTCGAGCTCCGCCCGGAGCCCGGTGCGGCCGGCAGCTGGGACGTCGCGGCCACCCAGGACCTCGCGCTCGCCCCCGCCCAGATGGCCCAGACCTCGGAGGCCTACGTCTCGCAGTACGTCGCGCACCGCCTGGCGCAGCACGCGGCGCTGGGCACGGTGGTGCTGTCCCGGCAGACCATGGCGGTCGCGCCGGAGCTGCCGTTGTTCGTCTTCGCGATCGCGGAGGGCGCGGCCGGCGCCGGGACCGACGGATTCGACCTGTACACGCCGGCCGCCAGGGACGGCAGCACCCCGGCATTCCTGTCCGGCGCACCCTGGCCGGACCGCGTGCGCCAGCACGAGATGGCGATGGCGGGGCTGCTCTCGCACCCGGTCCGGGCAGCGGGGCCGGTGACGCTGCACGTCGTCGGGGTCTACCAGCCCGATCTGCGCGGCGCGATGGATGCGGTGCTGCCCGGCCTGCCCGGGGTCGTGGCCGGGCTGGTCGCGCTGTCCGACGCCGCCGCGGCACGCACCCCCGACATGCCGTCGGCCGCTCCCGAGGGCGATCAGCGGTCGCTGCTCGCGACCGCACCGCTGCTCCGCGGCGCCCGGCTGCCCGACCTGGAGCTGCTGGACCTCGCGGCGGGCGAGCGCTACGTCGAGCACGACGACGACGGCGCCGTGCTCTCCTTCTTCTCGGACGACGGCGCGCACGTGGTCCGGGGTGAGAAGGACACCCGGCTGGTCCGCCCGCACGGTCACGTGCTGATCGCGGGCGACGCGCTCGGACCGGACCGCCCGGTGCTGTCGACCACGGTGTTCGCGCACGGTGTCGTCGGCTCGCACACGGTGCTCGGCAACACGTCGTTCGACCGGTTCACCTCGGTGCACCGCAACCACCTGAACCTGCTGCGGTCCAACGGCGTGCGGGTGCTGCTCCGCCGGAACGTCGCCTGGGCGGTCCTGGGCCGGCCGTCGGCCTTCGTGCTGGACGTGGGCGAGGCCCGCTGGCTATACCGGATCGACGGCCTGGACGTCACGGTGCGCACGGTGGCCGACCCGGCCCGCACCGCGCTGCTCACCGAGGTGACCAGCTCCGCGCCGGTGGACCTGCTGGTCACCAGCGACCTCGACCTCGGAGACGGCGGCTGGTACGCCGACGAGCGGGACGGCACCCTGGTGTTCCGGGCCGACGACGGGACCGCGCCCGCGCAGCACCACGCCGGCCTCGCGTACGCCCTCGCGGTCTCGGCCGGCGGCACGGTGGCCGGTGACGGGCCGCTGTACCGCGACGGCGTCGCGCGCGGCAGCTCGGTCGTCACCGTGCACGCTCCGGCCACGACGTCGTTGCGGCTCGTCGTCGCGGCCGATCTGGACGCCGGGACGGTCGCGGCCCCGCTGGCCCGCGAGGTCGTCGCCGCCGGGCTGGAGACCGTCGCCGCCGCCCGTGCGCACCGCGCCCTGCTGGCCGGGCTGACCCGGGACCTGCGGATCGCGGACGGTTCCCGGCTGGCCGAGCTCGAGGTGCTGGCGCCCTGGTGGGCGCACGACGCCCGGGTGCACTACCTGGTGCCGCACGGGCTGGAGCAGTACTCCGGCGCGGCCTGGGGAACGCGGGACGTGTGCCAGGGGCCGTTCGAGCTGCTGCTCGCCGCCGGGCGCTTCGCGTCCTGCCGGGACATCGTGCTCCGGGTGCTCGCGGTGCAGAGCGTGGCCGGCACGTTCCCGCAGTGGTTCATGTTCGACGACTACCGCGAGATCCTGCAGGACCACGCGCACGGCGACATCGTGCACTGGCCGCTGTTCGCGCTCGGCCAGTACCTGCGGGCCACCGGCGACCTGACGGTCCTGGACGCGGCGGTGCCGTTCCGGGACGGCACCCCGGCCACCGTCGTCGAGCACCTGGACGCGCTGCTGTCCCACCTCGAGACCGACCAGGTGCCCGGCACCGCGCTGCCGTCCTACGGCGACGGGGACTGGGACGACACGCTCCAGCCGGCGCGCCCGGAGATGCGCGCGCACATGGCGTCCACCTGGACGACCGCCCTGGCGTACCAGACCCTGGAGCTCGCGGTCGCGCAGCTCGACGGCGTGCCCGCGGTGGCCGGGCTGGTCGCACGGATGTCCGCGCTGGCCACCGCGATGGTGCGCGACCTGCGGCGCTACATGCTGCCGGGCGGGGTGTCGGCGGGCTTCGTCACGGTGACCGACGGCGTGGCCACGCCGGTGATCCACCCGGACGACACCAGCACCGGCCTGACCTACCGGCTGATGCCGATGACCCAGCTGGTCCTGGCCGGCGTGCTGGACCAGGAGCAGGCCCACCGGCACGAGGCGATCGTCCGCGAGCACCTGCACTTCCCGGACGGCGTGCGCCTGGCGGACCGGCCCACCCGGTTCGCGGACGGCGAGGTCGAGTCGTTCCTGCGCGCCGAGCAGGCGGCGTTCTTCGGGCGTGAGGTCGGCCTGATGTACGCCCATGCGCACATCCGGTGGTCCGAGGCGCTCGGCGCCCTGGGCCGCGGCGACGTCGGCGCGGAGCTGCTGCGGCTCTCGCCGATCGGCATGGGCACCCGGGTGCCGAGCGCGCTGCGCCGCCAGCGCACCTGCTACACCTCGTCCTCCGACGCGGTGTTCCCCGACCGGTACACGGCCGCGCGGGACTTCGACCGGCTCCGGTCCGGCGAGGTGCCGACCGCCGACGGCTGGCGGGTGTACTCCTCCGGTCCGGGCATCTACCTGCGCCAGGTGATGCACTCGCTGCTCGGCCTGGAGGAGCGCGCCGACGCCCTGGTGGTCGGCCCCACCCTGTCCGCCGAGGACGACGGCCTCGAGGTGACGCTGGTCCTGGCCGGCCGCACCCGCCGGGTCCGCTACCAGGTGGATCCCACCGCCGAGCAGGTGCAGGTGCGTCTCGACGGCGCGCCGGCGCCCGCCACCCCCGTCAGCCACCCGTACCGCTGGCCGAGCGCCCGGGTCGACCTGCGTGCCCTCGAGGGGGTCGCGGTGATCGACGTCCGCACACCCGCCGGCTCCTGAGCACCACCCGCGATCTTCGAGAAGGACGACCCACGATGACCGACACCATCCGCTTCCCCGACGCGTTCCGCTGGGGGGCGTCGACGTCCGCCCATCAGATCGAGGGGAACAACACGAACTCGGACTGGTGGGCGCGCGAGCACGCACCGGGCACCGACCTCGCCGAGGTGTCCGGCGACGCGGCGGACTCCTACCACCGGTACCCGCAGGACATCGCGCTGCTCGCCGATCTCGGCTTCAACAGCTACCGGTTCAGCATCGAGTGGGCCCGGATCGAGCCGGAGCGCGGGTTCGTCTCCCGGGCGCAGCTCCTGCACTACCGGCGGATGGTGGACACCTGCTTCGACCACGGCCTGACGCCGTCGGTGACCCTGCACCACTTCACCCACCCGCGCTGGTTCGCCGCCGCCGGCGGCTGGCGCAACCCCGAGGCGCCCGACCTGTTCGCCCGGTACACCGAGGCGGTCCTGCCGGTGCTCGGCGACGACGTGGAGTGGGTCTGCACGATCAACGAGCCGAACATGGTCGCGATGACCCGCGGCGAGGAGGGCACCGAGATGACCGCCTCGCGCCTGCCCGCCCCCGACCCGGTGATCACCGAGCAGCTGATCGCCGCGCACCGGCGCTCGCGGGCGGTGCTGTCCGGGTGTGCGCGGGTGCGGTCCGGCTGGTCGGTCGCCGCGCAGGCGTACCACGCCGCACCGGGCGCCGAGGAGGCGACCCGGGCGTACGGCTACCCGCGCGAGGACATCTTCTGGGACGCGGCCGCGGGGGACGACTGGGTCGGGGTCCAGGCGTATCTGCGCACCTTCATCGACCCGCAGGGCCACCCGCTGCCCGTGCCCGACGGGGTCGAGACCACCCAGACCGGGTGGGAGTACTTCCCCCCGGCGATCGAGCTCGGCATCCGCAACGCCTGGCAGCGCACCGGTGGCGTGCCGATCATGGTGACCGAGAACGGCATCGCGACCGCGGACGACCGGCGCCGGATCGACTACACCCACGACGCTCTGGTCGGGGTGCACGCCGCGATGGCCGACGGCATCGACGTGCGCGGCTACCTGCACTGGTCGGCGCTCGACAACTACGAGTGGGGCTCCTACTCCCCGACCTTCGGCCTGATCGGCTGGGACCGGGAGACCTTCGCGCGGACGCCCCGGCCCAGCGCGCACTGGCTCGGCGAGGTGGCGCGGTCCGGCGAGCTGTTCCACCCGCACCGCTGAGCCGTCCCGCCCTGCACCGCCTGGGCGTCCGGGCGGGGAGAATGACGCCCATGCCTCCTCGTCGTCGCACCGATCCCGCCGCCGGGCGGGCGGCTGTCGCTGCCTGGCGCGCCGATCCCGGCGACCTCGTCGCCCGCCGCACCGCGGTGCGCTTCACCCTGGAGGAGCTGGCCGAGATCGCCCCGGGCCACACCGTCGAGGTCCGCGTCCCGCCGGACGGCGCCGTGCAGGCGGTCGAGGGCCCTCGGCACACCCGCGGCACCCCGCCGAACGTCGTCGAGACCGACCCGGTGACCTGGCTCGCGCTGGTGACCGGTGCGGTGGGCTGGGACGAGGCCGTCGCCGACGGCCGGGTGCGCGCCTCGGGGGAGCGGGCCGACCTGCGGTCGTGGCTCCCGCTCCAGGCGACCCGCGCGCGGGGCTGAAAAGCCCGGCCGGCCCGCTCTCGGCGGGCGGTCTGCGTGCGCCATGACGCCGTTGGACGACCCCGATGGATCCCCGGTTTGTCTGCTCTCACACGCCCTGTGACACGGCGCACGATCTCAATACATGGGATGAACTGATACGGTTGCCTCAAACATCGGCACGGACGTCACATCCGCCCATCTCGTAGCGGTCGCTCTGCTCTGTGCACCGCAGAGAGGACGAGTTGTGGCCGCATCCCCCACCAGTGCTGTTCGTTCCGGCTGGGGTCGCCTCGTCGCGACCCTGGCCGCCGTGGTCCTCGGCAGCGCCGCCCTCACCGTGGGGGTGCAGACCTCGGCGCAGGCCGCGGACACCTGGAACCCCTACGGGATCACGGTCACCGGGTCCGCCTGCACCGTCTCCACCTACTACCAGGCGCAGAACGTCAACGAGACCAGCACGCAGCTCTACTCCGCGCAGTTCGACGCCGGACAGCTCGTCTACACCGAGATCGGGTCCTCGCCCGGGTTCAACTACAACGCGATCGCCCTCGACCCGGGCACCAACGCGCTGTACGGGATCGCGCACGGCACCGGGACGGACGCCGACGGGCGCGCGGTGAGCCTCGGCGACCTCCTCTACGTCGACCGGACGACCGGCGAGGTCTACGACATCGGGCTGCCGAGCGGGATCACCGCGCAGCAGTCCTACCTCTTGAACGCCGCGACCGCGGACGACGGCGTGCTCTACCTCGCGTCGTCCGGCTCGCAGTCCGTGATCTGGTCGGTCGACCTCGCGACCGGGGTCGCGACCAGCATCGCGCTCTCGAAGACGGTGTCGCTCGGCGCGGACATGGCGCTGCTGGACGGCTACCTGTGGAGCAGGCAGGACTCCAACGGCAGCTTCGTCCGGGTCGAGGTCGCCACCGGGGCGGTCAGCATCTACGCGGCGCCGTCGGGCATCCCGTCCTACACCGGCGGGAACAGCAACACCGGCGGTGTCTTCGCCCTCGGCAGCGGCAACCTCGGGTTCATCATCAACGGCGGGACCACCGTCCAGATCGACGTCGGCGACCCCGCATCGCCCACGCTCACCCTGGTGGCGGTCTACAGCTCGCCCAGCGGCGCGGGGACCGACGGCGCCAGCTGCATCTCGCCGTCCACGGACCTGCAGATCGTCAAGACGGCCGACGCCGTCGTCTCGGTGGACGGCACGATCACCTGGCAGATCACGGTCACGAACATCGGTGAGGAGGAGAGCTCCGGCTGGGTGGTCACCGACGTGGTCCCGAGCGCCTACACGAACATCGATGCCGTCAGCGGCGGTGGCGTCGTGACGGGTCACACGGTCGTCTACACCGGTGGGCTCCTGGAGGCCGGCGGCAGCGTCACCCTCACGATCACCGCCCATACACCGACGACCACCGGTTGCTACACCAACGAGGCGACCGTGGTCGGCAACGAGACCGACCCGAACGCGGACAACGACGTCAGCTCGGTCAGCAC
>DASWPG010000055.1:0-57633 GCA_036404115.1 Cellulomonas sp. | reverse complement strand
AGTCGACCACGCTGTACGCGACCGTGAACGCGGTGTCCCGTCCGGAGATCAACGTGATCACGGTCGAGGACCCGGTGGAGTACCGGCTGGCCGGGATCAACCAGGTGCAGGTGAACCCGAAGGCGGGCCTGACGTTCGCCGCCGCGCTGCGCTCGATCCTGCGCTCGGACCCCGACGTGGTGCTGATCGGCGAGATCCGCGACCACGAGACCGCGCAGATCGCGATCGAGGCATCCCTGACCGGCCACCTGGTGCTGTCCACGCTGCACACCAACGACGCGCCGTCGTCGATCACCCGGCTGATCGAGATGGGCATCGAGCCGTTCCTGGTCGGCTCGGCGCTGGACTCGGTGGTCGCCCAGCGGCTCGCCCGCAAGCTCTGCGACCGGTGCAAGCAGCCGTACGAGGCGGGGGAGCGGGAGCTCGCCCTCGCCGGGGTGCACCACGAGGGTGCCGACCGGCCGGTGCTGCACCGTGCCGGCGGCTGCACCTCCTGCTCGCAGACCGGCTACCGCGGGCGGCTCGCGCTGCACGAGGTGATGGCCGTGACGGAGGACATCGAGCGGATGGCGGTGGCCGGTGCGTCCAGCCTGGAGATCGGATCGGCGGCGCGCCAGCAGGGCATGCTGACGCTCCGGGACGACGGCTGGCAGAAGGTGCTCCAGGGCCGCACGTCGCTCGAAGAGCTGCTGCGGGTGGTCGCGTGAGCGCCCCGACGTCCGGTGGCTCGCCCTGGCCGGGCGCCGCGGCCGCTCCGGAGCCTGCCCTGTCGGGCACCGTGCCCGCCGCACAGGTGCCGAGCGCGTACGGGTCGGCACCGAGCGAGACGGCCGCGCCGTACCCGACCACGTCGGCCTACCCGGCCGCGGTGCCCGGGCCGGCCGCGCGGTCGTACCCGGTGCCCTCCCCGGCGGCGGTGGCACCGACGTCCGCCGCCCCCGAGCTGGACGCGATCCTGCACGCCGCGATCGCCGCGGACGCGTCCGACGTGCACCTGGTCGCCGGGATGCCGCCGCTGGCCCGGATCGACGGGCAGCTGCGGGTGATGGACGGTCACGCACCGATCGCGGACCCCGAGCTCCGAGGCCTTCTGTTCGCGATCGTCACCGACAAGCAGCAGGCGCAGTTCACCGCCACCCACGAGCTCGACTTCGCGCACCAGCTCGGCACCGGTGACGCGTTCCGCACCAACTTCTACCTGCAGACGGGGGCGATCGCGGCGGCCTTCCGGCTGATCCCGGAGCGCATCCGTCCGCTCGAGGAGCTCGGGGTGCCGTCGGTCGTGGGCAGCTTCGCCTCGTTGCCACGCGGGCTGGTGCTCGTCACGGGGCCGACCGGCTCGGGCAAGTCGACCACTCTGGCCGCCATCCTCGACCAGGCGAACTCCTCGCGGGACGACCACATCCTCACCGTCGAGGACCCGATCGAGTTCCGGCACCGGTCCCGGCGCTGCCTGGTCACCCAGCGCGAGGTCGGGTCCGACACCGACTCCTTCGGCACCGCGCTGCGGCAGGCGCTGCGGCAGGACCCGGACATCATCCTGGTCGGCGAGCTCCGCGACCTGGAGACGATCCAGGTCGCGCTGACCGCGGCCGAGACCGGCCACCTGGTGCTCGGCACCCTGCACACCCAGGACTCCGGCCAGACGGTGGACCGCATCGTCGACGCGTTCCCGGCCGGCGCGCAGGAGCAGGTGCGCACCCAGCTCTCCGCGACCCTGCAGGGCATCGTCAGCCAGACGCTCTGCCCGCGCGCCGACGGCATCGGACGCGCCGTGGCGACCGAGGTGCTGGTGACGACCCCGGCGGTGCGCGCGCTGATCCGGGACAACCGCACCCACCAGCTCTACTCGACCCTGCACGGCGGCCGGGAGCACGGCATGTGCACCCTCGACCAGAGCCTGGCCGCGCTGGCCCAGCGGGGGGACATCAGCTACGAGGTGGGGCTCGCCAAGAGCACCAACCCGGAGGAGTTCAGCCGGATGTGCGGCCGCACCGCGCAGCATCAACGGGGCGTCGGTGCGTCCCGGCAGGAGTGGTGAGCATGGCGACGACGACCCCACGCATGTTCGAGTACCGGGTGATCGGCCCGGACGGCGGCGAGGCGACCGGCCGGATCGAGGCGCCGGACCAGGGTGCGGTGGCCGATCGGCTCCGCGAGACGGGGCTGCTGGCGATCTCCATCACGGAGGTCGCGTCCGCCGGGATCAACCGGGAGATCTCCTTCGGCGGGTCCAGGGTCAAGCTCAAGGACGTCGCCGTGCTCTGCCGGCAGCTGGCGACCATGGTCGGCGCGGGCGTCTCGATGCTGCGGGCGCTGTCGGTGCTGGCCGACCAGACCGAGAACCAGACTCTGGCGAAGATCGTGCGCGAGATGGCGACCGAGGTGGAGAACGGCACCGCGCTGTCCGACACCCTGGAGCAGCACGAGGACGTGTTCCCGCCGATCATGCACGCCCTGGTGCGTGCCGGTGAGACCAGCGGCTTCCTCGACAAGGCGCTGGTCTCGGTCGCGGACGCGATGGAGGCCGACCTCAAGCTGCGGCGCACGATCAAGAGCGCGATGACCTACCCGGTGATGGTGCTGGTGATCGCCCTGGTGGCGGTGGTCGCCATGCTGCTGTTCATCGTCCCGGTGTTCCAGGAGATCTTCGAGAGCCTGGGCGCCGAGCTCCCGGCCCTGACCCAGATGCTGGTCAGCGGGTCCCAGGTGCTGAAGGTGGTCGGCCCGCCGCTCGCGGTGCTGATCGGGATCTTCGCCTGGTGGTGGAGCCGGCACAAGAACGACGACCCGGTGCGGGCCACGGTCGACCCGTTGAAGCTCCGGATCCCGCTGCTCGGGCCATTGATGACCAAGGCGGCGGTGGCCCGCTTCACCCGCAACTTCGCGACCATGGTCCGCTCGGGCGTGCCGATCGTGCAGGCGCTGGACGTGGTCGGGGCCACCAGTGGAAACCTGGTGGTCGAGCAGTCGGTGGAGCGGATCCGGGACCGGGTGCAGGAGGGCGTCGCCCTGGCGGACGCGGTGGCCGACGAGGAGATCTTCCCCGCGATCGTGCAGCAGATGATCGCGGTGGGCGAGGACTCCGGCAGCCTCGACGACATGCTCGAGAAGGTCGCGGTGTTCTACGACGAGGAGGTCTCCACGGCTACCGAGCAGCTCACCGCCGTGATGGAGCCCCTGCTCATCGTCGTGGTGGGCGGCATCGTCGGCACCATGCTGCTGGCGCTGTACATGCCGATCTTCGGCCTCGGCGACGCGGCGACCGGCGATTCCTGAGGCGAATGACTCGTCCGACATTTCGGACATTGCGTGCGCAGGTAGGTAGAAACCCACACGGGGCGGGGTGGCTGCGTAGGTGGCGACCTAGTCTCGGGATGTCAGAAGGTCGGCCGTGTCTTCTCGGTCCGGACGCGCCGATAAAATCGGTCGACGGACCCTCCGCTTTCTGTCACCACCTTGTGAAATCCCAAAGAATGGACCTGACATGATTGCGCGCCTGCGTCGTTCGCTGCGGGAGGACGAGGGATTCACCCTCGTCGAGCTCCTCGTCGTCATCATCATCATCGGCATCCTGTCCGCGGTCGCGGTGCCGGTGTACCTGAACCAGCAGAAGAAGGCGAAGGATGCTGCTGCCGACTCCGACGTCTCCACGATCGGCAAGCAGATCCAGACCGCCCTGATCGATCAGGGGAACCCCTCGTTGATGTCGGTCATGGTCAACGCGACGAGCGGTCACTACATGCTGACCACCGGCGTGAGCGGAGAGGCCGCGGTCGACCTGGGACGCGCCTCGGACGGCGTCCTGCTCGTCGCCGCCGGCACCGCGGTGGTGGCCGGAACGGAGGCGCCGGTCACGGCGCTCGGCGGTGGGAAGGCCACGGCTGAGGACTGGTGCATCTCCGTGCAGCACCCGGACGGCAAGAGCGAGAGCTACCGCTACTCGAACACCGGCGGCATCGAGGCGGGGAAGACCTGCAAGGACGCCGCCTGACGGTCACCTGTCCCGCCGGGCGGCAGGCCGAGCGGCGCTGCTGCTGAACGGTGGGCGCGCCGGTGCGGTCGCCCAGCGGGGCCGGCCGCACCGGCGCAGGAGCACGGCGTGCCGCGCACGATCGGCGCGCGGTCCACGCACCCATCAGCCGCACACAGCGCGAGACCGCGCGGGGGAAGAACACGCATGGCACGCACACAGGTCGGCATCGATCTCGGCAGCACCGAGATCCGGGCCGTCGAGGTCGAGAACGGGCGCAGCGGCTCCCGCGTCCTGAGAGCAGGCACCGCCCCGGTGGAGCCCGGCGCCGTCGAGGACGGCCGCGTGGTCCAGGCGGCCCCGGTGACCCGTGCGCTGCGCGGGCTCTGGCGCAGCACGCGGTTCGGCAGCAAGGACGTGGTGCTCGGCCTCGGGAACGAGCACGTGTACGTGCGCGACCTGTCGCTCCCGGTCGCCCCGATGGCTCAGCTGCGGGCGGCGCTGCCGTTCCGGGTGCAGGACATGCTGCCGGTCAGCGTGTCGGACTGCCTGCTGGACTTCCGTCCGCTGCGTGAGCACGGTGCCGAGCTGCACGGCCTGCTGGTCGCGGTGCCCGAGACGATGGCCCAGGCGAACGTCGATGCGGTCGAGGCGGCCGGCCTGCGGGTGCAGTCGGTCGACCTGTCCGCGTTCGCGCTGGTGCGGGCGCTGCTCCGGGGGGACCTGGCGCACCGCTCGATCGCGCTGGTCGACATCGGCGCGTGCGTGACCCAGATCGTGGTCGCCGACGCGACCGTGCCCCGGACCATCCGGTTCCTCGGCCGTGGCGCCCGTTCGCTGCACCAGGAGATCGCCCGCGCGACCGGTGTGCTGGTGGGGCAGGCCGAGGCGATGGCGCGCAGCGCGAGCGACCCGGCGACCGCCGCCGCGCAGGAACGCTTCGTGGACGCTCTGGTCACGACGATCACCCAGACCCTCGCGTTCAGCACCCAGCAGCAGGGCGGACAGCCCGTCGAGGGCATCGTGCTCACCGGTGGGGGCGCTCGGCTGGCAGGGCTCGGCCAGCACCTCGCGACGGTCGCTCGCCTGCCGGTCTCGTTCGGCACCGTCGGCACCGGGCTCGACGTGTCCCGGCTCAAGGCCGCACCGGACCTGCTCGCGCAGCTCCCGATGGCCGCCGGTCTGGCGTGCGCCGCATGAGCGCGATCACGCTCCGGCGTGCCTCGACCGCCCCGACCGCCCGAGGCAGCGCCCAGCCCAGCGGCTACCCCACCGTCGACCTGCTGCCCCCTTCGGTGCGCGAACGTCGTGCGCTCCAGGCGCTGCGCGGCCGGCTCGCGATGTCTCTCGTGCTGGTCGTGCTGGTGATCGCGCTCGGCTACGTCGGCTCGATCCTGGTCGCGAGCGCCGCCGCCGACGAGGCCACCGCGGCCGAGGACGAGCGGGTCGACCTCCAGTCGCAGCTCGCCAGCTACGCCGAGGCCGCGCAGGCCCGCTCCTCGATCGAGAGCGTCGAGTCCGCGGTGGACACCGTGATGGGCTCCGAGGTGCTCTGGGCGGAGCAGACCCGCGCGATCGAGGCCGCGCTGCCCGCGGACACCGCGCTGACCTCCTTCTCGGCCGCGACCGAGACGGTGGTGGACGAGACCGCGACGCCCTTCACCCTGACGGGCATCGTCGGGTCCGCCAGCTTCACGGTGACCACGACGACGTTGCCCGACGTGGCCGCGCTGCTCGATGCGCTCGAGCAGGTCCCCGGCGTGGTCGACGCGACCTTCAGCTCCTCGTCCATCGGGTCCGACGACCTGTACAGCACCTCGGGGACCGTCACGTTCGGCCAGGACGCCCTGTCCGGCCGCTACGGCACGGCCACGACCGAGACCACCACGGAGACGACCACCGAGGAGGCAGGATCGTGAGGCTCTCCGCCCGCCGGCTGTGGATGATCGGTGCCGCTCTCGCCGCCGCCGTCCTGCTCCTGCTCGGCTGGATGCTGCTGATCTCCCCGCAGCTCGACAACGCCGAGGCGAGCCGCACCGAGGCGCAGGAGACGGCCGACGCCAACGACCTGCTGCGTCTGCGGATCGTCGCCCTCGCCGACGACTACGCCAACCTGAGCACGCTCCAGGCTGAGCTCGAGACCCTGCGCGGGCAGTTCCCCACCGGCCTCGAGCTGCCGGAGTTCGTCCGCCGGATCAGCGCGCTGGCCAGCGAGAGCGGTGCGACGGTGCAGAACGTCACCCGCAGCGAGCCGACGGTCCGTGAGGACGTCGCCACGGTCTGGGAGGTCCCGGTGTCGCTCACCGTCGCCGGCACGCACGACCAGGTGCTCGCGTACGTCGAGCGGCTCCAGGGCGTCGACGACCGGCTGTTCCTGGTCTCCGGGTTCTCGTTGACCGCGGACGCGGACGACGGCTGCACCAGCTCGATCACCGGCTACACCTTCGTGCTGCCGGAGGACTCGACCACCGCCACCGCCGACAGCGACGACTCCGCGGGCACGACCTCGGGCGCCGACGGATGAGCGGTCGGTTGCGCGAGCGTCGGCGCGAGCGGGCGGCGGGGGACGAGGGCTTCACGATCGTCGAGGCCGTCGTCTCGATGGTGCTGCTGATGGTCCTGTCGACGGTGGTCCTCGCCGCAGTGGTCTCCAACCTGCGCGTGGCGGACCAGGTGCGCTCGCGCACCACCGCCACCGGGCTCGCCACCCGCGAGGTCGCCGAGGCGCGGGCGCTGCTCGACGCCGGGAGCATCAGCGTGTCGGAGCTGGCCTCCGCGACCGCGACGACCAACCCGACACCGCTCGACGGCGGGACGGTCGGGGAGGACCTGACCGTCGCCGGGACGGACTTCACCGTGCAGCGGACCATCGAGCTCGCCACGGGGTCGCAGGGCCAGGCGCTGTGCGGTACCGGCGGTACCGGCAGCACCACGCTGAACGGCAGCGACAGCCTGGTGGTGCGGATCGCGGTCTCCGTCACCTGGTCGAACCGCATGTCCTACGCGCCGGTCGAGGTCGTCGAGCTGGTCCCGCTGCCGGAGAGCCTGTCTCTCGCCAACGGCGGTGTCCTCGTGGTGGTGCAGGTCGTGGACCCGACGTCGGGCGGTGCCGGCGTCGAGGGCGCGAAGGTCGAGCTCAGCGTCAAGAGGAGCAACGGCAACGGCTTCACGCTGCAGGCGGGGACCACGGACGCGAACGGCTGCGTCGTCGCCCGGATGACGTCGGTGGACGGCTACACCTACACCGCCGTCGCGACGAAGTCCGGCTATGTCAGCCAGTCCTGGACCACCTCGGCCTCGTCGACCCTCGGCTCGCTGAGCTACCGGGCCGCGGTGAGCTGGACGACGATCAGCTATGCGCAGGCCGGTGCCGTGCAGGTGCGGCTGACGAACGCGGAGGGCACGGCCGCGGCGACGGACGCGGAGGCCGCGGGTCTCTCCCTGACCCTGCTGTGCTCCTCGAGCGGGACCGCGGCGTCCGGCGGCGGCTGGACGACCACGCTCACCGCGGCGACGTTGGACGTCCGGGTCTGGCCCTGCCTGTACTCCGCCTACGTCGGCGACGAGGTGCCGGCGAGCATGACCCAGGTCCAGGTGGAGCCGCCGGTGAGCGAGAACGACGTCACCACCATCTGGGTCCGGCCCGGCTACGGCATCGTGAGCGGGCTGACCGCTCCCGTCGTCCCTGATCCGGACGAGAGCGGATCAGCGGAGGAGAGCGACGACCCGGACGCAGAGCCGGACGGCGCCACGGACCCGGAGACCGGCACGGATGCCGGCACCGGTGAGGACGCGGAGCCCGGCGAGGACGGGGGCACCGGGACGGACGCGAGCCCGGGCACGGGCACGGACCCCGGCAGCGAGGGCGCCGACGACCCGTCGGGCGGCACGGGCGGCACCGCGGAGGCCGGCGGATGAGGGCGCCGACGACCCGTCGTGCCGGGCACCGGTCCGCCGACGCCGGGATCACGCTGGCCGAGCTGCTGGTGTCGATGCTGATCATGAGCATGGTCACGCTCGCCACCGTGACGCTCACGGTCGGGATGCAGCGCACCGATGCCGGCACCGTGGCGCGGACGGACGACACCACCGCGGCCCAGTACGCGTTCCGGGTGATCTCGCGAGCGGTGCCGTACGCGCTGCGCCCTGCCGTGTTCGCCGATGTCCTGGGCTCTCCGCTGCTGGAGGCCGGCGACTCCCGCCTGGCCGTGGTGATCCAGGACCCGGACCTCGTCGCGGCGGGCTCCGTGGCGACCGACCCCGCCGCCGGGCTGCTGCTGGTCGAGGTCGAGGTCCTCGACGGCACCCTCGTCGAGCGGCGCACCGCGCTCGACGGCGTCGGGGACGGCACGGCGCTGCTCGATCTGCTCCCGCTGAGCACCGGCTGCGCGACGCGTGACTGCACGACCCGGGTCCTGGTGGACGGCGTCGAGAGCGGGACCGGCTTCCGCTATCTCGACGCCGAGGGGGCGCCGACCACGCTGGCCGCGGACGTGCGGTCGGTGGAGGTCACGCTCGTCGTCGTGACGAACGCGAACCGCCAGTCCGTCGCCAGCACCCACCGCGAGCGCATCTACCTGAAGAACGACTGAGGGACGAGGACCCGGGCATGAGGACGATGAGACGCGGTCGCGCGACCGAGCGTCGCCAGTACCGCTCCGACGAGGGCATGAGCGTGGTCATGGTGGTGACCTCGTTCGCGCTGCTGCTCTCGATCGTGCTCGTCACCTCGCTGTACGTGGTGCGGTCGATCCGTCAGACAGCATCGTTCACCGACTCGGAGCTGGCGCTGTCGGCCGCGGAGTCCGGCATCGCCGACTACTTCTCCCGGGCCAGCGCCAGCTCCGGGTACTGGCAGACCACGGACTGCGACAACGTCGCGCTGCAGGAACCGGTCACGGACGGTTCCGCCACCTGCGGCCGGGACGCGGACACCGTCGTCGGCTGGGTCGCGGTGGAGGCCGACGCGGACGCCGAGGACTCTCCTGCCTACCACTACGCGGTGATCGACTGGGACACCCAGAACGGCAGCGAGGCGTCCTGGATCACGGTGCAGGTGACCGGGCGGTCGGGCAGCCAGTACCGCACCGTCGAGGTGCAGGCGACCCGGGAGTCCACGGAGCAGTACGCCGGGTACCAGAACCACTGGGCCCGGCCGGGGTCTTCCTGCACGGACAGCGCCGGCGCTGTGGTCTACCAGTGGACCGAAGGTGCCTACAGCTCCTCGAAGGTCATGCCGATGTTCTCGTGCCTGAACACGCTCGGGCGCTACAACCTGGTGACCGGTGGCTGGTCGGACGGAGGGACCTCGCTCGGCACCTCGTCGACGACGTCAGCCTGGCTCCTGAACACCTGGGTCAATCCGATCGAGGGCGACTTCTTCAGCAACGACGTCGCCTTCCTGAGCCCTGGCCCGGTCTCGATGAGCGGGACCTACACCGTCGACGGCACGCTGACGCTCGCCAACCCTCGGTGCTCCAGCTCCAGCTTCGCATCGACCTGGAGCGCGTCGACGGTGATGTCGACCGACTGCGGTGCTCTGCCGACGTTCACGACGCCGTACGGGCTGCCGGTGTCTCGGGTGACGACGACCGAGCAGCCGCAGCTGTCCGGCAGCAAGACGCTGCCCGACAGCACCAGCGCGCTCGAGACGTCGCCTGGCTGCCGGTACTACGGACCGACCCGGATCGTGGTGGACGGCGACACCATGACGGTGTGGTCGAAGCAGTCCGGCTACAGCGGCCTGACGCTCTCCGTGCAGCCGAGCGGGAGCGCCGATGCCGTCGACTGCGGGAGCGCGGCGGACCTGGTGTCCGATGCGGGAGCGACCGTCACCGTGCCGGACGGGATGGTGGTGTACGTCCAGGACCTCCCCGCCGACGTGGCGACGGCGAACGGCGTGGTCAACGGCCGGCTGGACGCCGGTGAGATCGGTGGCGACGACACGTACGGCTATCTGCCGATCGGTGACTCCGCCGCCGACCTGCTGGCCACCGAGCGCTCCGCGAACGTCGACATCGTGATGGACAGCTCGACCTTCGCGACCACGTCGTACCGGACGGAGGGGAACCTCTGGGTCGAGGGCGTGCTCGAGGGCACGGTGACGCTGGGCTCCGAGGGCTCGGTGTACCTCACCGGGGACCTGGTGACCGCGGGCGGGACCTCGGCCGGCAGCACCGACCAGATCGGCATCGTCGCCTCGGAGGTGACGGTGCTCGACCAGCGGGTCGCCGTGCAGGGAGTGGTCACGACCGGGAACCATGTCGGCGCGGGGACCAGTGTCCTGTACCAGTACATCGACGGTGCGGACTCCCGGTCGGGGACCCAGGGGAGCTGGCCGCACGACTACGACGGCGACGCGGACCAGGTGACGATCGAGGCGGCGGTCCAGGTGATCGGCACGGGGTTCGGGTACCAGGACGCCGACAACTGCACCCTCGGGTACGCCAGCTCGAACGAGGCCGGATACGTGTCCAAGGCGGACACGAGCTCCGGCGGCTCCTTCGGGTGGTCGAAGTCGTACTACTTCGACTATCCCGGCGTGGAGGTCGACACGAGTGGCAGTGGGACGCCGACCGTCACCATGCCGGGCTACTCCACGGCCGACTCGACGATCGACGTCCGGATCGTCGGGTCGCTCGCGCAGAACTATCTGAGCACCACGGGGGTACGGGTCGAGTCCTCCGCCATCAGGCACTACGAGAACTCGACGGCGAACGACTACGCAGGCAACAGCTTCACTGTCACCGCGCCGCAGGGCAGCTGCGGGATGAACCTGACCGTCGAGTACGACGAGCGGCTGCAGTCGTCCACCCCGCCCTACCTGCTCAAGTTCACCGATGTGGGCTGGCAGCGCGGAGACTCCAGCGAGATCTCCACCCCCGCCCGGCTGCGCTCCTGATCGGCCCGCCGGCGCGATCCCCACACGTTCCGGCCACCCCGCCGCCCCGTACCCGCCGCCGCGATCTGGCAGGGTTGTCGTCATGCCCCGACGCTCGCTGCACCGCGCCGTCTCGTCGCTGACCCTGGTCGTGCTCGTCGCCCTGCCGCTCGCTGCCTGCGGCGACGACGCCACCACCGACTCGCGTGACTTCTGCGACTCGGGGATGGAGCAGCTCTCCGAGGTGGAGGCCACCGGCGCGTACGCCGACGAGCCCGAGGAGTTCGCGGACGCGGTCACGGAGCTGCACGACGGCTTCGAGTCGATCGAGGCGCCAGCAGCGATCGCCACGGACTGGGCGACCCTGAGCCAGCTGTTCGCCGATCTGGACGACACGCTGCAGTCCATCGACCTGTCCGACTCGGACGCGTTCTCCGCGGCGCTCAGCGACTACTCCGACCGGGCGGACACGGACGAGATCACCACCGCGTCCGACAACATCAGCAACTACTTCACCGAGAACTGCGGGGACTGACCCCCGCGCGGAGGACCTCGCGCACCATGCAGCTGCACCTGATCCGGCACGGCCAGACCTACTCCAACCTCTCGTCGGCGCTCGACACCGGTTCCCCCGGTGCCGCGCTCACCCCGGAGGGCGAACGGCAGGCCCGCGCGGTCGGTGCAGCGTTCGCCACCCGGCCGCTGGAGCAGGTGTTCGCCTCGACCCTGGACCGGGCGCGCGCCACCGCCGCCGAGGTCGCACGCCCGCACGGGCTGGACGTGGTGCAGCGCGAGGGGCTGCGCGAGGTGCGGGCCGGCGACCTGGAGATGCGGACCGACCCCGAGTCGGTGCAGCAGTACCTCGCCACGATGATCGCCTGGTCCGCCGGTGACCTCGGCGTCGCGATGCCGGGCGGCGAGAGCGGCACGGCCACCCTCGACCGGTTCGACACGGTGGTGGACGAGATCGTCGGGCTGGGCCTGGACGAGGTGGCGGTGGTCAGCCACGGCGCGATGATCCGGCTGTGGGCGGTGTCCCGCGCCGCGAACCTGGTCGGCGCCGACACCGCCGCGCTCTGGCTGGACAACACCGGGGTGGTCACCCTGGAGCAGGACGGCACGGGCTGGCTGGCGACCCGGTGGCAGGACGAGGTCGTGCCGCACCCGTCGTGGGCGCTGGGCGACGGCCCGGGCGGGATGCCCGCGGACCGATGAGCCCCGACCCGCTGACCGCCGACCGGGGGCTGCTGGCCGCGCTCCGGGCCGACCTCGACGCGGCCGGCTTCACGGTCGCCGGCGTCGAGGAGCTGCTGGGGCCGGTCGCCGCGCAGGCGCTGCACCGCGAGCAGGCCGTCCCCGCCCTGCTGGCGACCGGTGGTCTGGCCGGGCACCCCGCCGCCGACGGCCCGGGCGGCACCGGACCCGGCTCACGCACCGCCGTGCCCGGCCCGCGCGCCGCCCTGGTGCGGGCGTTCGTGCTCGGTGTGCCCGTGCCGCGGCGGGCGCTGGCGGCCGCGCTGCCGACCCTGGGCGTGCCCGGCGCCGAAGCGATCGGGCTGCTCGCCGCTGCCGGGCGGGACGCCGGCGACCCGGTGCGCGCCCGGGTGGACCTGCGTCCGTACGCCGCGGCCGACGGCGCGGGCACCGTCGACTGGTGGATCGCCTCCGACCTCGGCGAGCTCGCCACCCGGGACGCGCTGCGCCCGGACCACGTGCTCGGTGTCGGCGGGGCGTCCACCACGCTCGCCCAGGTCACCGTGCGCGACCGGCGCGGGCGCACGCTCGACCTGGGCACCGGCTGCGGCATCCAGGCGCTGCACGCCGTCCGGCACAGCGGGCATGTGGTCGCCACCGACATCTCGGCCCGCGCCCTCGCCTTCACGCGGTTCAACACCGCGCTGGCCGGCGTGGACGACCGGGTCGAGACGCGCGCCGGTTCGATGCTGGAGCCGGTGCGGGGCGAGCAGTTCGACCTGGTGGTCAGCAACCCGCCGTTCGTGATCACCCCCCGCCGGCCGGTCCCGGGTGCTGCGGGTCCGGCCGTCCCGCTGTACGAGTACCGCGACGCGGGCCGGACCGGCGACGCCGTGGTGTCCGAGCTGGTCACCTCGATCGGTGGCGTGCTCGCGCCCGGCGGTGTGGCCCAGCTGCTCGGCAACTGGGAGGTCCGGCGCGGTGAGCGCTGGGACGAACGGGTCGGTGCCTGGCTGGACGCCTCCGGGCTGGACGGCTGGGTGGTGCAGCGCGAGCTCCAGGACCCGGCGGAGTATGCCGAGACCTGGATCCGGGACGGCGGCACCACCCCGGACCGTGACCCCGAGACGTGGGCGGTCCGGTACCGGTCCTGGCTGGACGACTTCGCCTCCCGGGACGTCGAGGCGATCGGCTTCGGCATCGTGGTGCTGCGCCGGTCGGTCGACGTCGACGCGGCGGCGCCCGGTGCTCGGCTGCGGCGGCTGGAGGAGGTCACCGGCACCGTCCAGCAGCCGCTCGGTCCCACGATCGCGGACTCCCTCGTTGCGCACACCTGGCTGGCCGCGCGGGACGACACCGCCCTGGCCGCCGAACGGGTGCGCGTCGCCGGCGACGTGACCGAGGAGCGCTACCTGCGCCCCGGCGACCCCGACCCGCAGGTCGTCCTGCTCCGGCAGGGCGGCGGCCTCGGCCGCACCGTCCAGGCCGGCACGGCGCTCGCCGGCCTGGTCGGCGCGTGCGACGGCGAGCTCACGCTCGGGCAGATCGCCGGGGCGCTCGCGGTGCTGCTGGACGCCCCGGTCGCCGACGTCCTCGCCGACGTCCTGCCCGCCGTCCGCGGCCTGGTCCGCGACACCCTGCTCCTCCCTGCCTGACCCCGACCGCCCCGCCGGCCCGACCGCCTCGACGGCACCGACGGCACCGGCCCTCCCGATCGGGAGGGCCGGCCTCGCCCCACCCGCAGGTACGGGCGTCGGCGCACGTGCGGAACGGTGCCGCGGCGGGTGTCACAGTGCGAGCACAGGTTCGTGCTACGGCCGGCCCAGTCAGTTTTCGTAGCGTCGAGGCAGCCGCGCAGAGGCAGGCCCACGTCTCTCGTGGGTCCCCGCGCGAGGGAACACCGTGAGGGAGAACATGCTGTCGCTGTGGAGACGCAGCCGCCTGTGGGTACGGGCGGTGGGCCTGCTGGTGCTGCTGGGGGTGGCCGGAGCCGGGGTGTACTGGTTCGGCTTCCGGGACGAGGAGGTGGCCGCGACCTCAGGAGGCTCGACCACCTCCGCCGTCGCGGCCAGCCTGACGACGATCGAGCAGTCGGTGACGGGCAGCGGCACGCTGACCCCGACGGTCCAGGAGGACGTGAGCTTCGCGGTCAGCGGCACCGTGACCTCGGTGGACGTCGCGGCGGGTGACACGGTGACGGCGGGCCAGCAGCTCGCGACCGTGGACACGCTGAACCTGAACGCCGACCTGCTGTCCGCGCAGGCCGACCTGGCGAGCGCCGAGGCCGACCTGTCCGACGCCGAGGACGAGGCCGACGGGTCGGACTCCTCGGACGCGCAGATCGCGGCGCTGGAGGCGAAGGTCGACGTCGCGCAGGCCTCGGTCGACTCGGCCACCGAGGACATGGCGGACGCGACGCTGACCGCGCCGGTCTCCGGTCTGCTGACCGAGGTGAACCTCGAGGTGGGCGACGCGGTGACCGGTTCCGGTTCCTCGTCCGGCTCGGACTCCTCCGGCGGCACGACCGGAACCACGACCACGACCACCTCCTCGGCGCAGTTCGTCATCATCGGCACCGACTCCTGGGAGATCAGCGTCACGGTGGACGAGACGGACGTCGCACTGATCGCGGTCGGCGACCAGGCGGAGATCACCGTCGAGGACGCCACCGACACCATCTACGGGACGGTCTCCGAGATCGGCCTGATCTCCTCGACGTCCGGCAGCGTGGCCTCGTACCCCGTGGTCATCCAGGTCACCGGCAGCCCCGACGACCTGAACGACGGCGTGTCCGCCGACGTCTCGATCATCTATGAGAAGCGCACGGACGTGCTGACCATCCCGAGCTCGGCGGTGACCACCGCGGACGGCGAGTCCACCGTCCAGCAGGAGGGCGACGACGGCGAGACGGTCACCACGGCGGTCACCACCGGCGAGACCTCGGGCACCCTGGTCGAGATCACCAGCGGCCTGTCGGAGGGCGACGAGGTGCTGGTGACCACGTTCACGCCGGGCACCGGGTCGAGCGACTCCAGCGGGTCGACCAGCGAGGACGGCTCCGTCCCGAGCACCGGCGACTTCTCCGGCGAGATGCCGGACATGTCCGAGATGCAGGGCGGCGGCAGCATGCCGGGCGGTTCCAATGGCTGAGCTGCTCGTCGACCCGTCGGTCCCGGAGGCCGCCGGCGCCGGATCCCCGGTGATCGAGCTGGTCGGTGCGCGCAAGACCTACCGCACCGGCAGCATCGAGTTCGAGGCGCTGCGCGGCATCGACCTGAAGATCACGGCCGGTGAGTACGTCGCGATCATGGGCCCCTCGGGCTCGGGCAAGTCGACGCTGATGAACATCATCGGCTGCCTCGACGTGCTCACCCAGGGCAGATACCTGCTCGCGGGCGAGGACGTCGGTGACCTGGACGAGGTCGAGCTGGCCGACGTCCGCAACCGGCAGCTGGGCTTCGTGTTCCAGCAGTTCCACCTGCTCGCCTCGATGTCGTCCTGGCGCAACGTCGAGCTGCCGATGGTCTACGGCCGGATCCCGGCGCACGAGCGCCGCGAGCGTGCGGTGGCCGCGCTGGACCGGGTCGGTCTCGGTGACCGCCTGGACAACCGGCCGGGCGAGCTGTCCGGTGGGCAGCAGCAGCGCGTGGCGGTGGCCAGGGCACTGGTCGGGGAGCCGGCGCTGATCCTGGCGGACGAGCCCACCGGCAACCTGGACTCGGTCTCCACGGAGGACGTGCTGCGGCTGTTCGACGAGCTGCACGAGCAGGGCCGGACGATCGTGCTGATCACGCACGAGCTCGAGGTCGCCCAGCAGGCGCGCCGGATCGTGTTCGTGCGGGACGGCGTGATCCAGTCCGACGAGGTGAACCCGCGATGACCTGGTCCCAGACCCTGCGCACCGGCTGGACCGCGGTGCGCGGCCACAAGCTGCGCTCCATGCTCACGGTGCTCGGCATCCTGATCGGCATCGCCGCGGTGATCCTCACCGTCGGCCTCGGGCTCGGCACGCAGAAGGACGTCAGCGAGCAGATCAGCTCGCTCGGCTCCAACCTGCTGATCGTCACCCCCGGGTCCAGCACGGACTCCGACGGGGTGCGTGGCGGTGTCGGCTCGTCGGCCACCCTGACCCGCTCGGACGCGGACGCGCTGGCCTCCTCGGTGAACGCCCCCGACATCGGCGGCGTCGCGGCAGAGCAGGAGTCCTCGCTCTCGGTCGAGGCGAACGACACCAACTGGACCACCACGGTGATCGGCACGACGACGAGCTGGCTCGACGTCCGGTCGCGCACCGTCACCCTGGGCGACTTCTTCACGGACGACGAGGACGAGTCGGGCGCCGCCGTGGCCGTGATCGGCGTGACCACCGCCACCGAGCTGTTCGGCAGCACGAACGTGGTCGGGCAGTCGGTCACCATCGCGGACACCAGCTTCACGATCGTCGGGGTGCTCTCCGAGGCCGGGTCGAGCACGGACAGCGACCTGGACGACATGATCGTCATCCCGATGACCACCTCGGCCAACACGGTGTCGGGCGGGACCGACCGCAACTCGGTGTCCACGATCTACATCCAGGCGGCCTCGTCCGACCAGCTCTCCGCGGCCTACCAGGAGGCCGAGACGCTGCTGCTGAACCTGCACAGCATCACCGACACGGACAGCGCGGACTTCAGCATCGACAGCCAGGACTCGCTGGTCAGCACCGCGACCTCGGTGTACCGGACCCTGACCGTCCTGCTGACCGGCATCGCAGGGCTGTCGCTGCTGGTCGGCGGGATCGGCGTGATGAACATCATGCTGGTCTCGGTGACCGAGCGGACCCGCGAGATCGGTCTGCGCAAGGCGCTCGGCGCCCCGCCGTGGGCGATCCGACGGCAGTTCCTGGTGGAGGCCGCGATCCTCGGCCTGACCGGTGGCCTGCTCGGTGCGGGGATCGGCGTCGTCGCGGCCTACCTGCTGCCCGGCGTGCTGGACTCCTCGATCGTCATCTCCGGGGCCGCCGTGGCGGGCTCGGTGGGGATCGCGATCGCGATCGGCATCATCTTCGGCGTCTACCCGGCGACGCGCGCGGCCAAGCTCGCGCCGATCGACGCCCTGCGGTCGGAGTGACGCCGATGACCGCATCCGACCAGGTGCCCGGCGAGGGCGCCCCCCGACCCGGCGAGCCCCCCGCCGCCCACCTGAACCGCACCACCCCGAGGAGAATCATGAAGTCCCGCACCCGCACCCACGCCCTGCTGGTCCTGCCCGCGACCGCGGCGGTGCTCACGCTGCTGGTCGGCTGCTCCGACGACGCCGCGCAGACGGCGCAGGAGGTGACGACCGCGGAACCGTCCGGCGACACGCAGACGCAGGAGATGCCCGAGGACAACGGGGTGACCGGCGAGATCGCGGCGGTGTCCGACCTGCTGATGCAGGTGCAGGACGACGACGGGCAGACCGCCGTGGCCTGGGACGACAGCACCACGATCACCCAGACGGTGTCCGGCACGCTGGCCGACGTGGCCGCGGGCGTGTGCGTGGTGGCGATCACGGCCAGCGCCGACGACACCTCGACGGCGGCGACCAGCATCGCGATCAGCACGGCGACCGACGGCGAGTGCACCACCGGCTTCGGCGGCGGCACGGGCGGTGCCACGGGTGGCAGCACGGCGGACGGCACGATGCCGTCCGGTCAGCCGACCGGCGGCACCGGCGAGGACGCACCGTCCGACATGCCGACCGACATGGCCTCGGGCGCGCCGTCCGGCGGCACCAGCGACTTCGGCGGGATGACCTCCGGCCTGGTGACCGCGGTGGACGCCAGCACGATCACCGTCGAGACGACGGACCAGGACGGCACGACCAGCACCTCGACCGTGACCGTGGGCGACAGCACCACCTACACCACCACCGTGGCGGCGGACTCCTCGGCGATCACGGTCGGCCGGTGCGTCACGGCGCAGGGCGAGGCGGACGACTCCGGGCAGGTCACCGCGACCAGCCTGACCCTGTCGGACGCCGGCGACGAGGGCTGCTCGACCAGCGCCGGCGGCCAGTCCGGCTTCGGCGGCGGGCAGCCCGGTGCGGAGGACAGCGATGACTGATCGGCTGCGGAACCCGTTGCGCCGCGGCGGCGCGCACGGGAAGGACGCCGCGAGCACGCCGGCACGCCGGCCCTTGTCGCCCAAGGCGCAGGCCCGCCGGGCCGCCCGCCGCAAGCGGGTGCTGCTCGGCGGTGGGGCCGCCACCCTGGTGCTGTGCCTGGCCGGTGGCGGCGTGGCCCTCGCGATGAGCAGCTCGTCCGGCAGCGGGTACACCACCGCGACCGCCGCGCTGGGCACGGTGGACCAGACCATCGACGAGACCGGCACGGTCGCCTCGGCGACCACCACCGACCGGGCGTTCTCGGTCTCGGGCACGGTCGCCTCCGTCGACGTGGCGGTGGGCGACACCGTCACCGCCGGCCAGGTGCTGGCCTCCCTCGACCCGACCTCGTTGCAGGACGCGGTGGACGAGGCGGAGCAGGTCGTGGCCGACGCCGAGCAGCAGCTCGAGGACGACACGGACTCGCAGACCGAGGACACCTCGACCACCAGCACGACCTCGGACAGCACGTCGTCCTCCGCGTCGACCTCCTCCGGCACCGACACGTCGGGCGGCTCGACCACCGGCGGCACCAGCTCCGGTACCGACACCTCCGGCACCGACACGTCCGGATCGAGCGGCACCAGCACCGACGGCGCGACGACGGACGGCTCGACCTCCGGCGGCTCGGGCTCGGGCTCGACGAGCACGGGCACGACCGACGCGGCGGTCACCGCCGCGCTGGCGACCGTGACGGACGCGCAGACCGCGCTGCTGACCTACTACCAGGACACCCTGAGCAGCGCGATCACGTCGGCGGCGGACGCACTGGGCATCTCGGCGACCGGGCTGACGACCGGCTCCTCGGACCTGACGGACGCGTCGACCTCGCTGGGCACGGCATCGACCGCCCTGTCGACGCTGGTGGCGAACCTGGCGAGCCTGACCGCCGACGGTGGGGCGTGCACCTTCCTCGCCACGACGGAGGACGCCGACACCGACGTGACGGTCAAGGCAGGTGACCTCACCGCGTGCCTGACCGCGCTCACCGCGGCGCAGACCGTCGGCACCACGACTGACGAGAACGGCGCGGACGTGGCGACCACGGCGAGCGACGCTGCCACGGCTGCGAGCGACGCGGCGACGGCTGCGGGCGACGCGGCGACGGCTGCGGGCGACGCCGCCACGACGGCCGGCGACGCGGCGACCTCGGCGACCACCGCGGCGACCACCGCGACGTCCGACCTGGCCGGCTACCAGACCACGCTGGACACCGCCGTCGCCGCGCTGCAGCAGGCCTACGCCGACGCGGCGGCCGCCAGCAGCACCTCGGGCTCGACCAGCGGCACCACCGGCACCACCGGCACCACCGGCAGCACCGACGCCAGCGGGTCGAGCAGCACGGCGTCCGGGTCGACCGATACGACCACCTCGAGCGCCCCTACGGTCTCCGGCTCCGCGAGCACCGGCTCGATCTCCTCCGGGTCGACGTCTTCGGGCTCGACCAGCACGGACTCGAGCAGCACCGGGTCGAGCAGCGCCGGCGGCGAGACCAGCACGGTCGCCACCGCCGCGGACCTGGTGGCCGACCAGGCGGCGATCGACCTCGCAGAGGCCGAGCTCGCGCTCGCGCAGAGCAAGCTCGACCTCGTCGACCTGACCACCCCGATCGCCGGGACGGTCGCGGCCGTGTCCATCGTGGCCGGCGACGAGGTCAGCGCCTCGTCCACCTCCGCGGTGATCACGGTGATCGGCGACGACGGCTACGTGGTCTCCACCACCGTCTCGCTGAGCCAGATCGACCTGGTGGAGGTCGGTCAGGAGGCCGCCGTCACGGTGTCCAGCACCGACGAGGCGATCACCGGCACGGTGACCTCGATCGGCATCCTCAACACGTCCAGCACCTCGGACCCCTCGTACACCGTGGAGCTGGCGCTGGACACCGACGCCACCCTGTACAACGGCTCGTCGGCGGAGGTCTCGATCTCGGTCGCCGCCTCGGGCGAGACGCTGACGGTGCCGACGTCGGCCGTGCACGTGGACGGCAGCACCGCCACGGTGCAGGTGCTGCAGGACGGCTCGCCGGTCGACGTCACGGTGGAGCGCGGCGCCGTCGGCGACGAGCTGACCGAGATCACCTCGGGGCTGTCCGAGGGCGACGTCGTGGTGCTGGCCGACCTGAGCGAGGCACTGGCCTCCGACGACGAGACCACCAGCAGCAGCGGCCTGACCGGGCTGAGCAGCGACTCGGAGGACTCCTCGTCCACCGAGATGGGTGGCTTCTCCGGCGGCGGCGACTTCTCCGGCGGCTCGATGGGCGCGCCGGGCTCCTGACCTCACAGGTCGGGAGCGGAGGGAGGGTCGTCCGGAGGGGGACGGCCCTCCCTCCGCACGCACCCGCCCCCCACTCCCTCTCCTCCCGCCCCCGACCCCATCCCCACGAGACGCGCCAGGTGCGCACCCACTGACTTCTCACCCGGCGCGTCTCGTGGGTGGCCGGGGCGGATAGGCTCGCGGACCGAGACCGGAGCGACGGAGGACGAGATGACGGCGGCAGGGACGGACCGGACCGACCACCGACCGCGGGCGGCGGTGCTCGGTGGCGGCGTGATGGGCGAGGCGCTGGTGACCGCGCTGCTCGCCGCGGGCTGGTCCGCGGACGACGTGGACGTGACCGAGCGGAGCGCCCTGCGGGCGACCGAGCTGTCCGGACGCTACGGCGTGCGCGCCGCCGACCCGAACCGCAAGGCTGCCGCGCGCGCCGGCCTGGTGCTGGTCGCGGTGAAGCCGCAGGTGGTTCCCGAGGTGCTGGCAGAGATCGCGCCGGCGCTGCGCCCGGGGACGCTGGTGGTCTCGGTGGCGGCCGGGGTGCCGATCGCCGTCTACGAGGCTGCGCTGCCGGCGGGCACCCCGGTGGTGCGCGTGATGCCGAACACGCCGGTGCTGATCGGCCACGGTGCGAGCGCGATCGCCCCGGGCACGCACGCCGCCGAGGAGCACCTGGCGCTGACCGAGCAGGTGCTCGGCGCGACCGGCCTGGTGGTGCGGGTCGCGGAGAAGGACCTGGACGCGGTGACCGCGATCTCGGGCTCCGGGCCGGCGTACGCGTTCTACCTGATCGACGCGATGGCGGAGGCCGGGGTGCTGCTCGGTCTGACCCGTGACCTCGCCACCCGGCTGGCGGTCGCGACGGTCGAGGGCTCCGCGGCGCTGGCGGCGCAGACCGGGGACCACCCGGTGGTGCTGCGGGAGCGGGTCTCCTCGCCGGGCGGCACGACGGTGGCGGCGGTGGCGGAGCTGGACGCGCACGGGGTGCGCGCCGGCGTGGTCGCGGCGGCGCGTGCGGCGCGCGACCGGTCGCACGCGCTCGGCGTGGCGGCTCTCCCGGCCCCGGCCGCTCCCACGCCTACCGGTCCCGCCGTCCCGTCCCCCGCCGCCCCGGCGCCGCGCGCCGCGTCCGACGACCTGCCCCGGTAGCCCGAGGTGGACGGTGCGCGGTCCGTCGCGCGGCCACCGGCGATGAGCGACGTCGCGGCGCTCGCCGGGGTGTCGCACCAGACGGTCTCGCGGGTGCTGAACGAGCACCCGAGCGTCCGCCCGGAGACCCGCGCGCGGGTGCAGCAGGCGATCCTGGAGCTCGGCTACCGGCGTAACAGCGCGGCCCGCACGCTGGTCACCCGGCGCTCGGGCACGCTCGGGGTGGTGACCACCGCGTCGGCGCACCACGGGCCGACCGCCACGCTGCTCGGCCTGGAGAGCGCGGCACGCGCGGTCGGCTACTACGTGAGCGTGGCGGCGCTGGACCGGGTGGACGCCGAGGCGCTGCACGGGGTGCTGGAGCACTTCCTGGACCAGGCGGTCGAGGGGGTCGTCATCATCGCCCCGCAGGTGGACGTGGCGGCGGCGGTGGCGCAGTCGGCCACACCGGTGCCGGTGGTGACCGTGACCTCGGGGGAGCCGGTGCTGGCCGCGGGACCGGGCCGGATCGTGGCGGTCGGGGTGGACCAGCGCGCCGGGGCCCGGGACGCGACCCGGTACCTGATCGGGCTCGGGCACCGCGAGGTGGTGCACCTGGCCGGGCCGCAGGACTGGTTCGACGCGCGCGAGCGGCTGGCGGGCTGGCGGGAGGCCACCGCGGCGGCCGGAGCGGTCGCGCCGGAGCCGGTGCAGGTGGACTGGTCGGCGGAGTCCGGCTACCGCGAGGGCCTGCGCCTGGTGACCGAGGGGCTGCCCACGGCGGTGCTGGCGGCGAACGACCAGCTCGCGCTCGGACTGCTGCGGGCGTTCTGGGAGCGCGGCGTCCGGGTGCCGCAGGACGTGTCGGTGGTGGGCTTCGACGACGAGGCCGGGGCCGCCTACTTCGTGCCGCCGCTGACCACGGTGCGCCAGGACTTCCCGGCCCTGGGTCGCTCGGCGATCGACGCGCTGGTCCGGGCGCTGGCGGGCCAGGAGGTGCCGCGCACGCTGCTGCCGGCCACGCTGGTGCCTCGGGCCAGCACCGCGGCACCCCGCCCCGGCGCCTGACGCTCCGCGTCGTCTCCGGGCACGCGGCGCACCCGTGCTGCACGCTGACCCGGACTCGTGCTGCGCGTCGCCCCGTACCCCGCCGCCGACTTCCCACCCTCGCATGTGAGCGTTAACATCGTGTCAGGTGACCACGGCCGCCCGGCCGCTGGCAGGGATCGGGACCAGGGCAGTGCAGCCCGGTCGAGGACGGAGCACCCGCGATGGCGCAGCAGCAGGACATCAGCACCGAGCCCGGCACCGAGCCCGCCGCCCGGGCCGACCTGCTCGCCGGCCGCGGCTCCCTGGGCATCGAGCTCGGCTCGACCCGGATCAAGGCCTGCCTGATCGGCCCCGACCACACCGTGCTCGCCACCGGCAGCCACGAGTGGGAGAACCAGTTCGTCGACCGGATGTGGACCTACTCGCTGGACGCGGTGTGGGCCGGCCTGCAGGAGTGCGTCGCGGACCTGCTCGCCGACGCCGAGCGCCGGCACGGTGCGCGTCCGGCGACGGTCGAGGCGCTCGGCGTCTCCGCGATGATGCACGGCTACCTGGCGTTCGACGCCGACGACCAGCTGCTGGTGCCGTTCCGCACCTGGCGCAACACGACCACCGAGCGCGCCGCCACCGCGCTGACCGAGGCGTTCGGCTACAACATCCCGCTGCGCTGGTCGGTGGCGCACCTGTACCAGGCAGTGCTGGACGACGAGCCGCACGTGCCGCAGATCCGGTACCTGACCACGCTGGCCGGGTACGTGCACTGGCGCCTCACCGGCGAGAAGGTGCTCGGGGTCGGCGACGCCTCCGGGATGTTCCCGATCGACCCGGCCACCCGCACCTACGACGCCACCCTGGTCGGTCGGCTGGACCGGCTGCTCGTGGACCGCGACCTGCGGGTGGCCGAGCTGCTGCCCCGCGTGCTGGTGGCCGGCCAGGACGCCGGGCACCTGACGTCCGAGGGCGCCGCGCTGCTCGACCCGACCGGCACGCTGCACGCCGGGACCCCGCTCTGCCCGCCGGAGGGCGATGCCGGCACCGGCATGGTCGCGACCTCGTCGGTCGCCCCGCGCACCGGCAACGTCAGCGCCGGCACGTCCATCTTCGCGATGGTGGTGCTGGAGCGGCCGCTGACGCAGGTGCACCACGAGCTGGACCTGGTCACCACGCCGGTGGGCGACCTGGTGGCGATGGTGCACTGCAACAACGGGGCGAGCGAGCTGAACGCCTGGGCCGGCCTGTTCGGCGAGTTCGCCACCGCACTGGGCGCCCCGGCGTCCGCCGACGCGGTGTTCGGCGCGCTGTTCCGCTCGGCGCTGGACGGCGAGGCCGACGGCGGCGGACTGCTGGCGTACAACTACCTGTCCGGCGAGCCGATCACCGGCCTGGACGAGGGCCGCCCGCTGTTCGTCCGCACGCCGGACAGCCGGCTCACGCTGGCGAACTTCATGCGGACGCAGCTCTGCTCGGCGTTCGGCACGCTCAGCCTCGGGATGCGGGTGCTGGCCGGCGAGGGCGTGGGCCTGGACGCGATGTTCGCGCACGGCGGCATGTTCAAGACCGCCGGGGTGGCCCAGCGGCTGCTGGCCGCGGCGATCGGCGCTCCGGTGGCCGTCGGCGAGACGGCGAGCGAGGGCGGTGCCTGGGGCATCGCCGTGCTGGCCGCCTACCTCGGCGAGGCGGACCGGCTGCCGCTGGACGTCTACCTGACCACCCGCGTGCTCGGCGACGCCGTGCCGGAGGTCGTGCGGCCCGATCCCGCCGACGTCGCCGGCTTCGCCGCCTTCCTGGACCGCTACACGGCCGGGCTGGCGATCGAGCGCGCCGCGTCCGCCGCCCTCTGACCCTGCCCCGCACCCCACCCACCCATCCCGCACCCGGAGGCACCCCGATGAGCCCGACCCTGGCCGACTACCCGAGCAGCGTGCAGGAGGCCGTCGCGCGCACCCGCGTCGTGGTGTCCGCCCTGCACGCCGAGCTGCCGCGCTGGGGGCTGGTGGTCTGGACGGCCGGCAACGTCTCGCAGCGCGTGCAGGTCGACCCTGCCGGTCCGTCGGAGGCGGACCTGCTGGTGATCAAGCCGTCGGGGGTGACCTACGACGAGCTGACGCCGGAGTCGATGGTGGTCTGCGACCTGGACGCCCGCCTGGTGGACGGCACCCGGTCGCCGTCCAGCGACACCGCCGCGCACGCCTACGTCTACCGGCACCTGCCGCACGTCGGCGGCGTCGTGCACACCCACTCGACCTACGCGACCGCCTGGGCCGCGCGCGCCGAGCCGGTGCCGTGCGTGCTGACGATGATGGCCGACGAGTTCGGCGGCGACATCCCGATCGGCCCGTTCGCGCTGATCGGCGACGACTCGATCGGCCGCGGCATCGTCGAGACCCTGCGGGGGTCGCGCAGCCCCGCGGTGCTGATGCAGAACCACGGCCCGTTCACGATCGGTGCGGACGCCAAGGCCGCGGTCAAGGCCGCCGCCATGGTCGAGGAGGTCGCCCGCACCGTGCACATCTCCCGCCAGCTGGGCGATCCGCTGGCGATACCGCAGGACAAGATCGACCACCTCTACGACCGCTACCAGCACGTCTACGGCCAGGGGACCGGCACCGACGCCGTGCGCCCGCAGCCGGCCGAGCCCACCACGAAGGAGCAGCACCGATGACCAAGCCGTACGCCGACCGCGAGGTCTGGTTCCTCACCGGCAGCCAGGGCCTCTACGGCGAGGAGACCCTCCGCCAGGTCGCCGAGCAGTCGCAGCAGGTCGCCCGCGCCCTGGACGGCTCCGCGGACGTGCCGGTGCGGATCGTCTGGAAGCCGGTGCTCACGGACTCGGGCGCGATCCGCCGCGCCGCCCTGGACGCGAGCTCGGACGACCGCGTGCTGGGCGTCATCACCTGGATGCACACCTTCAGCCCCGCCAAGATGTGGATCGCCGGGCTGGACGCGCTGCGCAAGCCGCTGCTGCACCTGCACACGCAGGCGAACGTCGAGCTGCCGTGGGACAGCATCGACATGGACTTCATGAACCTCAACCAGGCCGCGCACGGCGACCGGGAGTGGGCCTACATCGCGGCTCGGCTCGGGGTCGCCCGCACCACGGTGGTCGGCCACGCCAGCAACCCTGCGGTCACGAAGCGGATCGGCACCTGGGTGCGGGCGGCCGCCGGCTGGGCCGCCACCCACGAGCTGAAGCTGGCCCGGTTCGGCGACAACATGCGGGACGTCGCGGTCACCGAGGGCGACAAGACCGAGGCCGAGCTGCGGTTCGGCGTCTCGGTGAACACCTGGGGCGTGAACGACCTGGTCGCCGCGGTGGCCGAGGTCGCGGACGGCGACGTCGACACGACCGTGGCCGAGTACGAGGACAGCTACGACGTGGTGCCCGAGCTGCGACGCGGCGGGGACCGGCACGAGTCGCTGCGCTACGCCGCCCGGCAGGAGATCGCGCTGGAGCACCTGCTGACGTCGCTCGGTGCGCACGCGTTCACCACCAGCTTCGAGGACCTGGGCGACCTGCGCCAGCTGCCCGGCATCGCGGTGCAGCGGCTGATGGCCAAGGGCTACGGCTTCGGCGCGGAGGGCGACTGGAAGACCGCCGTCCTGGTGCGTGCGGCCAAGGTGATGGGCGAGGGCCTGCCCGGCGGCGCCTCGCTGATGGAGGACTACACCTACGACCTGACGCCGGGCGCGGAGAAGATCCTCGGCGCGCACATGCTGGAGGTCTGCCCCTCGTTGACCACCACCACCCCGAAGGTCGAGATCCACCCGCTCGGCATCGGCGGCAAGGAGGACCCGGTCCGGATGGTGTTCGACGCCGACCCCGGCGTCGGCGTGGTGGTCTCGATGGCCGACATGCGCGACCGGTTCCGGCTGACCGCCAACGTGGTGGACATCGTGCCGCCGACGCACGCGCTGCCGAACCTGCCCGTGGCCCGGGCGGTCTGGGAGCCCCGCCCCGACCTCGCCACCTCGGCGGAGGCGTGGCTGACGGCCGGCGGCGCGCACCACACCGTGATGTCGACGGCCGCCGGGATCGAGGTGTTCGAGGTCTTCGCGGACATCGCCGGCACCGAGCTGCTGGTGATCGACGAGCACACCACCCGCCGGGCGTTCCGCGACCAGGTGCGGTGGAACCAGGTCTACTACCGGCTGGCCCAGGGGCTCTGACCCGGGCGCGGCGCGACCTCGGCCTCGGTCAGGGTCGCGCCGCGAACCGGTCCAGCAGCTCCGCGTGCCCGGACACGATCAGCAGGTCGTTCGCCGCGATCCGGGTCTCCGGTGTCGCGTACACGAAGTCCAGCCCGGGGCTCTTCACCCCGATCACGGTCACGCCGTACTTCTCCCGGATCCGGGACTGCCCGACGGTGAACCCCTGGGTCTCGCGCGGCGGGCGCATCTTCACGATCGTGAAGCCGTCCTCCACCTCGATGTAGTCGAGCATCGCGCCCGAGACCAGGTGCGCCACCCGCGACCCGGCGTCCGCCTCCGGCAGCACCACGTGGTGCGCGCCGATCCGTTGCAGGATGCGCGCGTGCTCGGCGCTGACCGCCTTCGCCCAGATCTGCGGCGTGCCGAGGTCCACCAGGTTGCCGGTGATCAGCACCGAGGCCTCCAGCGACGAGCCGACCCCGACCACGGCCACCGCGAAGTCCCGTGCGCCGAGCTGCTCCAGCGCCTCCGGGTTCACGGCGTCCGCCTCGACCAGCGGCACCCGCCCGGTCCACTGCGCGACCAGCTCCCGGTCCCGCTCGACGGCCAGCACGTCCTGCCCGAGCCGGTCCAGGGTCGCGGCGATCGCGGAGCCGAACCGGCCGAGCCCGATCACCAGGACGCCGGCGTCCCGGCGGGGGCGCTTGCCGGGCTCGTTGCGGTGCCCGTGCACGCTGAGCGGGGTCAGACCGGTCGCGCCGGTCCGGGTGATGTCAGCCAATGATCGGCCTCTCCTCGGGGAGCCGGATGACCCGACGACGGCTGCGCAGCGCGAGCGCCGCGGCCAGCGTCATCGTGCCGGTCCGGCCGATGAACATCAGGACGGTGAGCACGTACTTGCCCGCATCGGGCAGCTCGGCGGTCAGGCCGGTGGACAGCCCGCAGGTGGCGAACGCCGAGATCACCTCGAACAGCACGACGTCCAGGGTGGCGCTGGGCACGATCGCCATCAGCAGCATGCTCGCCCCGAGCACGATCGTCGCGCTGACCAGTGAGACCGCGATGGCCACCTGCAGCGCCTCGCGCGGGATGCGTCGGCCGTACGCCTCCACGTCCCGGTCGCCGCGGGCCTCCGCGATGATCGCCAGCAGCATCACGGCCAGCGTGGTCACCTTGATCCCGCCGGCGGTCGAGGCCGATCCGCCGCCGACGAACATCAGCGCGTCGTGCAGCAGCCAGGTGCCCTCGTGCATGTCGGCGATGTCCACGGTGGAGAACCCGCCGGACCGTGGCATCACGCCGGCGAACAGGGAGGCGAGCAGGGTCTCGTTCCAGCCGACGCCGCCGAGCGTCTTCGGGTTGGTCCACTCGAACGCGGCGACCAGCACCGCACCGATCGCGACCAGGGCGGCGCTGGTGGTCAGCGTGAGCTTGGCGTGCAGGCTCCACCGGCGCGGCCGCCGCCAGGTGCGGGACACGTTGAGGATCACCGGGAAGCCGAGCGAGCCGATGAACACCCCGATGATGATCGGCAGCAGCATCCACCAGTCGCCCGCGTAGGGCGCCAGGCCGTCGGCGGTGGGCACGAAGCCCGCGTTGTTGAACGCCGACACGGCGTAGAACAGCGCGTGCCAGGCCGCCTCGCCCCACGGCTCGCCGCCGATCCGGAGCCGGGGCAGCAGGATCAGCGCGATCAGCACCTCGAGCGAGGTGGAGGTCACCAGCACGGTGCGCAGCAGGGAGCCGACCTCGCCCAGCCGGGTGGTCTTGGTCTCCGAGGTGACCAGCAGCCGCTGGGTGAGCCCGATCCGGCGGGACACGGCCAGCCCGAGGATCGAGGCGAGCGTCATCACGCCCAGGCCGCCGATCTTGATCGCGATCAGGATCACCGCGTGCCCCGCGCCGGACCAGTAGGTGCCGGTGTCCACCGTGACCAGGCCGGTCACGCAGACCGCCGAGGTGGCGGTGAACAGGGCGTCCACGAAGGGCGCCCGGTGCCCGGAGGCGGTGGCCCACGGCATGGACAGCAGGCCGGTGACCAGGGCGATCACCCAGGCGAACACGCCCAGCGCGAGCCGGGCCGGTGACTGGCGTGCGAGCCGGTCGACGAGCTCGCGCCCGGACCAGAGCGTCCCGGTCAGACCCCGAGCCATCCACCCTCCTGTCCTCGGCGCCGTCCGCGTGGCCACCCCGTCGGCTACGGGCCCCACTCTGGCACGGACCCGCCCCGGTGCCGACCCGGTACTACGGTGTGGGCATGATCGACCGGGTGCGAGTCGTGTGGACCCCGGAGCTGCTGGGCTACGACTTCGGACCCGGGCACCCGATGGCCCCGCTCCGGCTGGACCTGACCATGCGGCTGGCCGCGGCGCTCGGGCTGCTGGATCTGCCCGGCGTCCGGGTGGTCGGTGCGGAGCCCGCCTCCGACTCCGTGCTGGAGACCGTGCACGACCCGGCGTACGTCGCGGCCGTCCGGCGGGCCTCCGACGGCGGCCCGGGCGATCCGCTGCGCGGCATCGGCACCGAGGACGACCCGGTGTTCGCCGGGATGCACGAGGCCGCCGCGCGCGTGGTGGCCGGCAGCCGGGAGGCGGCGCTGGCCGTCTGGCGCGGCGAGGCGGAGCACGCGGTGAACCTGACCGGCGGGATGCACCACGCGATGCCGGGGGCGGCCTCGGGGTTCTGCGTGTACAACGACGCGGCCGTGGCGATCCGGGCGCTGCTCGACGCGGGAGCGGAGCGGGTGGCCTACGTGGACGTGGACGCCCATCACGGGGACGGGGTGCAGCGGGCGTTCTGGGACGAGCCGCGGGTGCTGACCGTCTCGGTGCACGAGAGCGGCCGCACCCTGTTCCCCGGCACGGGCGACCCGGACGAGACCGGCGGCCCGGGCGCACCCGGCTCGGCGGTCAACCTCGCGCTGCCCGCGCACACCCGGGACGCGGGGTGGCTGCGGGCGATCGACGCGGTGGTGCCGCCGGTGCTCCGGGTGTTCCGGCCGCAGGTGGTCGTCAGCCAGCACGGCTGCGACGCGCACGTCGAGGACCCGATCGCGAACCTGGACATGAGCGTCGACGCCGAGCGGCTGGTCGCGACCTGGCTGCACGAGCTGGCGCACGAGGTCAGCGACGGCCGGTGGCTGGCGCTGGGCGGCGGGGGATATGCCGTGGTGGACGTGGTGCCCCGGGCCTGGACGCACCTGCTGGCCGTCGCCGCGCACCACCCGCTGGACCCGGTCACCCCGCTGCCGCCGGTCTGGCGGGCCCAGGTGGTCGAGCTGTACGGCCGGCCCGGTCCGGCCCGGATGACCGACGGCGCCGACCTGGCCTGGACCCCCTGGTCCGCCGGGTTCGACCCCGCCGACGACGTGGACCGGGCGGTCCGTGCGACGCGGTCGGCGGCCTTCCCGGGGCTCGGGCTGGACCCGCAGCACTGACGTCCCACGCGTCTCCTCTTTCACTCCTGCCTCAGCAGGCCCTAAGGTGTCGTCGCGGCACCTGTGCCCGGACCCAGGAGTTCACCTCGCGCCCACGGCGCGCACGACCGAGAAGAGCGACCGATGACGAGCGAGCAGCCGGGGCGGGTGCGGTTCCTCACGGTGGCGGAGGTCGCGGACGTGATGCGGGTGTCGAAGATGACCGTGTACCGGCTGCTGCACTCGGGGGAGATGCCCGGCGTCCGGGTCGGCCGCTCGTTCCGGGTGCCGCAGGACGCCCTGGACCACTACCTCGCCACTGCGCGGCTGGACCCCGGTGCCGACGAGACCGATGCGGACAGCGGCCGGCTGTCCTCCTGACCGGCACCCCGCACGTCGCGATCCACTGCGCTGATCGCGTAAGGTGGGGGGCGGACTTTCCCGTGCGTGGGCGTTTCGCGGGGCTCGGGTCGCTCGTCCTCGGACGGTCGGGCCGGCCATCCGTGGTCGATCGTGCCGCGCGTCGATCGACCAGAACTGGCGGACGCCGAGCGCTCGCCACCGGAAGCGAGTGAGGACCCATGGGCTCCGTCATCAAGAAGCGCCGCAAGCGGATGGCCAAGAAGAAGCACCGCAAGCTGCTGCGCAAGACGCGCCACCAGCGTCGCAACAAGAAGTGACCCGGTAGCCGAACGGCACCGCGCAGGCCCCGAGAGCGAGCAGGACCGCTCCCGGGGCCTCGGCGTTTCTGGCAGTCTTGACCTTCGGCCCGCGCACGGGGGCGGCGTTCGGACGGAGAGGTGCAGGGCGACGTGTCAGCCACGATGAACGATGTGGCCCGGCTGGCGGGCGTCTCGATCAAGACGGTCTCGAACGTCGTCAACGACTACCCCTACATCCGCGAGACCACCAAGCAGCGGGTGCTGGCCGCGATCGCGGAGCTCGGCTACCAGGTGAACCCGACCGCGCGCAGCCTGCGCTCGGGGCGGACCGGGATGATCGGCCTGGCGCTGCCGGAGCTCTCGCTGAGCTACTTCGCCGAGCTGGCCGACCTGGTGATGCGGGCCGCCGTGGAGCACGGGCTGACCGTGCTGATCGAGCAGACCGAGGGGGAGCGGGACCGGGAGATCGCGATGCTGAGCGGCTCGCGGCGCCGGATGACGGACGGCCTGGTGTTCAGCCCGCTGGGGATGGAGCAGCCGGACGTCGACCTGCTGCGGGTGGACTACCCCCTGGTGCTGCTGGGCGAGCGGATCTTCGACGGGCCGGCCGACCACGTGACGATGCAGAACGTCGCGGGCGCACGCCTGGCGACCGAGCACCTGATCGCCCGCGGCTGCCGGCGGATCGCGGCGATCGGCGAGCACCCCGGCGAGCAGCTGGGGTCGGCGACGCTGCGCCTGGACGGGTACCGCGAGGCCCTGGCCGCGGCAGGCCTCCCGTACGACCCCGCGCTGGTCGGGCCGGCCGGGCTCTGGCACCGGCAGGACGGTGCGACCGCGATGGGCGAGCTGCTCGACGCCGGCGTCCGGCCGGACGGCGTGGTCGCGTTCAACGACACGTTGGCCTTCGGCGCGATCTACGCGTTGCAGCAGCGCGGGCTGCGGGTCCCGGAGGACCTGCTGGTGGTCGGGTTCGACGACACCGACGAGGCGGGGTTCTCGCTGCCGCCGCTCACCTCGATCAACCCGAGCCGGGACGAGATCGCCCGCCGCGCCGTGGAGCTGCTGGTGGCACGGATCGCGTCGGGCCCGGACGCGGGGCCGCCGGTGACGCACCACGCGGGGATCCGGCTGGTCGAGCGGGCGAGCTCCCGCCGGCCCTGACGCCGACCCGGCCGGGCGGACCGTGACCGGATCGTGACGAGGGGTGGTGGGCACGCTCTTGACCAGGGTCCGGGCGGGATGCAGGATGTGCCTACAACGATGTAGAACCCGAGGATGATCTGATGCGACGAAGCAGCGGAACGGGCTCCCCGCCCGCACCGGGAACCGACGGCCCGCTCGCCGCCACGGTCGGCGACGCGGCCCTCTGGCGCCCGCTGGCGCTGGACGCGGTCCGGCTCGCCCCGGGCGGCCTGCTCGGCGACTGGCAGGCGGTCAACGGCGGCCGGACGGTCCCGCACTGCCTCGCCCAGCTCGACGCGGCCGGCACGATCGACAACTTCCGCCGGGTGACCGGCGAGCACGCCGGTCCGTTCGCCGGTCCCTGGTTCGCCGACTCCGACCTGTACAAGACGCTGGAGGCGGTCGCCTGGGAGCAGGCCCGCGGCGGCGAGGACCGCACGGCCTACGTGGCGCGGACGACCGCCCTGCTCGCCGCGGTCCAGCAGCCGGACGGCTACCTGAACAGCTACTACCAGACCGAGAAGCCGGCGGCGAAGCTGACCGAGCTGCGCGACGGGCACGAGCTCTACTGCCTCGGCCACCTGATCCAGGCCGCGGTGGCCTGGTACCGGGCCACCGGCGAGCACGGCCTGCTCGACGTGGCGCAGCGCTCGGCGGACCTGCTGGTGCGCCGGTTCGGCCCCGGTGCGGACGAGGGCTGCTGCGGCCACCCCGAGATCGAGACCGCGCTGGTGGAGCTGTTCCGCACCACGCGGCAGCGGGACTACCTGGACCTCGCGCTGCGGATGGTCGACCTGCGCGGCCGGCGGCTGTTCGCCAACGACCACAACGGCCCGCGCTACTACCAGGACCACGAGCCGGTGCGCACCGCCACCGAGGCGACCGGTCACGCGGTGCGGCAGATCTACCTCGCCACCGGTGTCGCGGACCTGTACCTGGAGACCGGTGACCCGGAGCTGCTCGCGTACTGCGTGCGGATCTGGGAGTCCGCGCACGGCAGCAAGATGTACCTGACCGGCGGCTTCGGTGCTCGGCACCGGGACGAGTCGTTCGGCGACCCGTACGAGCTGCCGGCCGAGCGGGCGTACGCGGAGACCTGCGCCGCGATCGCCGACGTGATGTGGGGCTGGCGGATGCTGCTCGCCACCGGCGAGGGCCGGTACGCCGACGCGATGGAGCGCGCGCTGTACAACGCGGTCGCGGTCGGCGCCTCGCGGCACGGGGACACCTTCTTCTACTCCAACCCGTTGCAGGTGCGCAGCACGCACGCCGAGGACACCGACTGGAGCTCGTTCACCCACCGGGTGCCGTGGTTCGACTGCGCCTGCTGCCCGCCGAACCTCGGCCGGCTGATCGCCTCCGTGCAGCACTACGTGGCGACCCAGGACGGGTCCGGCGTCCAGCTGCACCTGTACGCGGACGCGGACGTGGCGGTCGACGGCGGTGTGCTCACCGTCCGCACCGGCTACCCGTGGGACGGTGCGGTGCGCATCGAGGTGCCGGCCGCGCTCGGCGGGCGCACCGTGCGGCTGCGGCGGCCCGGCTGGGCGCGGACGGTGCGGCTGCGGGTCGACGGGGTGGAGGCGACGGTGCCGGTCGAGGCCGGCTACCTCGTGGTCCCGGTGCCCGACGGCGGCGCGCTGCTCGACCTCGACCTGGACCTGGCGGCCACGGTGGTGGCGCCGCACCCGCACGTGGACGCCGTCCGCGGCCAGCGCGCGGTGCTGCGCGGGCCGCTGGTCTACGCGCTGGAGCAGGTCGACCTGCCGGCGGGCGTCGTGCTGGAGGACGTCCTGCTCGACCCGTCCGCCCCGATCGAGGTCGACGGCGGCGTGGACGGGCTGGACGTGCCGGTGACGCTGCTCGCGCGCGGCACGGTCCGGGCTTCGGGGGGCGGCGCGCTGTACCCGCCGGACCAGGGCGGACCGGACGGCACGCTCGACGCGGGCGGCACCGCGGTCCGGCTGCGCCTGGTGCCCTACTACCGGTGGGGCAACCGGGGGCCGGGAGCGATGCGGGTCTGGTCGCCGGTGCCGGCCTGAGACCGGCGTCGCGGTCCGCACCGCACCGTGCACGACGTCGCGCCGATCCGGCACGAGGAGCGTGCTACAACGATGTACGGTGAGGTCCGGCCGAGGGAGGGGCGTGCGTGGCGAGCGGTCGACGGCGAACCAGCGGCGCGACGATGCACGACGTCGCCGAGCTCGCGGGCGTCTCCATCAAGACGGTCTCGAACGTCGTGAACGGGTACCCGTACATCCGGCCCGGCACCAAGCAGCGGGTGGAGGACGCGATCGCCGAGCTCGGCTACCGGGTGAACCTCACGGCGCGCAGCCTGCGGCAGGGGCGCAGCCGGATCATCGGCCTGGCGGTACCGGAGCTGAGCCTGCCGTACTTCGCCGAGCTCGCGGACATGATCATGCGGGTCGCCGAGCGGCGCGGGGTGATGGTGCTGATCGAGCAGACCAGCGCCTCGCGGGAGCGCGAGGCCGAGATGCTGACCAACCCGCTGCGGCACCTGACCGACGGGCTGATCTTCTCGCCGCTGGCGCTCGGGCAGGACGACGCCGCGCTGTTCGACGTGGACTTCCCGATGGTGCTGCTGGGCGAGCGGGTGTTCGACGCCGGGTCGGACCACGTGACGATGAACAACGTGCACGCGGCGCGGGCCGCGACGACCTTCCTGATCGAGCGGGGCCATCGGCGGATCGTGCTGCTCGGCGCCCACATCGGCGAGAAGGTCGGCTCTGCCGCGCTGCGGACCCAGGGGTATGCGATGGCGCTCGCGGCGGCGGGGATCGGCTGGGACGACGCCCTGGTCGCCGAGGTGGACCCCTGGCACCGGGCGACCGGCGCGGCGGCGATGGACCGCCTGCTGGACGCCGGGGTCGAGTTCGACGCCGTGTTCGGGCTGAACGACGCCGTCGCGCTCGGGGCGCTGCACGCGCTGCACGGGCGTGGCCTGCGCGTGCCCGAGGACGTCGCGGTGCTCGGCTTCGACGACACCGAGGAGGCGAGCTACGCGATGCCCACGCTGACCTCGGTCGCCCCCGGCCGGGACCAGATCGCCGAGACCGCGGTGCGGTTCCTGCTGGAGCGGATCGACGGGACGGCCCCGGCCGAGCACCGGCGGGTCGTCACCGGGTTCGAGATCGTCGAGCGCGCCTCCACCGCCGGCTGAGCGGCGGCGTCCGCTGCGCGGGCCGGATCGTCTCCTGTGGGTCATGTCACAGTTCGGCAACGGACATTGCATCGTTGTAGATCGGTGCTAGGTTTCCGTTCTACAACGGTGTAGAGCCCGCGAGGTACCGGTATCCGGCCGGCGCCCGGGGCGCAATCGGTCAAGGAGGATCGAATGCTCAACAGGAAGCGTCGGCTGCCCGCCGCGGGCGTGCTGGTCGCGGCAGGCGCCCTGGTGCTCGCCGGGTGCGGCAGCTCCAGCGACGACAGCAGCAGCACGTCGAGCGGTGATCCCGTCACCCTCACGCTCTGGCACGGCTATACCGAGGCCGACGGCGACGTGCTGCAGGAGATCGTGGACGAGTTCAACGACTCGCAGGACGAGTGGCAGGTCGACGCCGAGGCGATGGCCTGGGACTCGATCACCGAGAAGCTGCTCACCTCGCTCGGCGCCGGCAACGGCCCGAACATCGTGGTCAACGGCCTGGACACCGGGCTGGGCTACGTCGAGCAGGGCGCGTTCCTGTCGGTGCAGGAGCTCTACGACAACGACGAGTACACCAGCACCGACTACCTGTACGACACCCTGGTCGACCAGGTGACCTGGGACGGCGAGGCCTACGGCGCACCGATGGGCACCGCCGCCTACTCGATCTGGTACAACACGGACCTCTGGGCCGCGGCCGGTCTGACGGAGGCCGACTACCCGACCACGATCGACGAGCTGATCGACGTCGCGAAGACGCTGACGGTGGACGCGGACGGCGACGGCACCCCGGAGAGCTACGGCATCGCCCTGCCGGACGAGGACGCCGGCACGCTGGCCGCGATCCTGCACTCGGGCGGCGGCGACTACATCACGGACGGCGTCGCCGACCTCGACTCCGAGGAGAACATCGCGACGCTGGAGCAGTGGCAGTCCGCGTTCGTCGACGACCAGATCAGCCCGACCTCGATGGACTCCACCGCCGCGATGGAGCTGTTCGGCTCCGGCCGGGCCGCGATGATCCTGAACGGGCCGTGGGAGATCACCTCGGCGGCGTCCTACGGCATCGACATCGGCGTGATGCAGTGGCCGAGCGACTGGGTGCAGGGCGTGGCCAACTACTGGTACGCGACCAGCATGAACGACACCGACGAGGAGATGGCCGGCACGCTGGCCTTCATGGACTACTGGAACCAGCACGACTCCCAGGTCACCTGGACCGGGTCCTACTACCCGCCGAACCGCACCGACATCACCGCGGACGAGTTCTCCGACGACCTGGTCGCCACGATCTCCGGGTTCTCCGACCAGGCGCACTACTACGCCACCGGGGTCTCGTCCAACGCCTCGGACATCACCGCCGAGACCGACGCGATGACCACGCAGATCATGCAGGGCGGCGACATCCCGACACTGCTGACCGAGACCCAGGCCAAGGTCGAGTCCTACCTGGGCGGCTGACCGGCTGACCCTGCGGGGCCCGTCCGCGCACGGCGCGCGCGGGCCCCGCACCACCCGGTCCCCTACTCGACCCAGGCAGGTGAGATGAACGCGGCAGAGCACGTGGTCTACAAGGCGCCCCGGCGCATCGGGGGCAAGAGCGTCGAGGGCCCGTCACGGCGGGCCGGTCGCAGCCGGCTGGCCCGGCGGCGCAACCTGGTCGGGGCAGGCTTCCTGCTCCCCGGGCTCGCGATCCTCGGGGTGTTCGTCTTCTACCCGACGATCTACGCCCTGATCATCTCCTTCACCGACTCCAGCGGGCTGAACTCCCCGTCGTTCGTCGGGCTGGAGAACTACATCACGGCCTTCACGGACGCCGACTCGCAGAACGCGATCGTCAACACGGTGGTCTACGCGGTGTTCTACGCGCCGCTGGTGATCGTGGTGGCGCTCGCGATGGCCCTGCTGCTGAACCGCAAGGACCTGCCGATGCGCGGCACGATGCGCACCATCATCTTCGTGCCGTTCATCATCTCGATGGCGGTCGCGGCGCTGGCCTGGGGATTCCTGCTCGACCAGAACACCGGCCTGCTGCCGTACTGGATCTCGAAGCTGACCGGGCTGGACATGCCGGACGTGCTGAGCTCGACCACCTGGGCGATGCCCACCGTGATCCTGGTCGCCGTCTGGAAGAACTTCGGCTACTTCATGGTGATCTTCATCGCGGGGCTGCAGGGCGTCTCGCGCGAGCTGTACGAGGCCGCGCACCTCGACGGAGCGAACGCCTGGCGGCGGTTCACCTCGGTGACCCTGCCCGGCCTGCGCCCGACGATGACCTACATCGTCATCCTCGCCGCGAACGGTGCGTTCCAGGCGTTCGACCAGATCTACGTGATGACCGGCGGCGGCCCGCTGCGGTCCACCGAGACGATCGTGTACCGGGTCTACAGCGAGGGCTTCGGCAACTTCCGGCAGGGCTACGCCTCGGCGCTGTCGTTCATCCTGATGGCGATCACGATGGTCATCGGTCTGACCCAGCTCGTGATCAGCAAGCGGCAGGAGAAGGACCTCGCATGACGACGACGACCCTGGACCCTCGTGCCACGCCGGCGGTCCGCCGCCGGCCCCGTTCGCCCTGGCAGCTGCTGCGCCGGCGCACCGGGCAGACCGCCGCCGTGCTGATCTGCGTGCTCGCGGCGCTGATCTGCGCCTTCCCGCTGATCGTCGTGGTGATCACGGCGTTCACCCCGCAGACCGAGACGCTGTCCTGGCCGCCCTCGCTGCTGCCCTCGGAGTGGACCCTGGACAACTTCGCCGGGGTGTTCGACCGGCTGCCGGTGTGGACGCAGCTGGGCAACACCGTGGTGCTGTCGGTCAGCGTGACGGCGCTGTCCCTGGTGCTGGACTCGATGGCCGCCTACGCGCTGGCCTGCATCGACTTCCGGGGCCGGGGCGTGCTGCTCGGCGTGCTGATCGCGACCATGATGATCCCGTTCCAGTCGCTGCTGATCCCGCTGTACAAGATGCTGTCCGAGTTCGGCTGGATCGGCAGCATGGTGGGCCTGGTGGTACCACGCGCCTCGGACGTGGCGGGGATCTTCCTGCTCCGACAGTTCTTCGTCACGATCCCGCGCGACCTGGACTCGGCCGCGCGGATCGACGGGGCGTCGGAGTTCCGGATCTACTGGAACATCATCCTGCCGAACGCCACCGCGGGGCTGCTGACCCTCGGCATGTTCAACTTCATCGGCAACTGGAACGACATGCTCTGGCCGATGGTGATGACGAACTCGGCCGACGACCGCACCCTGGTGGCCGGGCTCGCCCTGCTGAACGGCAGCTCGCTCGGGTCGGTCGTGCCGTACGGCGTGATGATGGCCGGCTCGCTGATCGCGGTGGTCCCGCTGGTGATCGTGTTCGCGTTCGTCCAGCGGCGGTTCATCGAGGGCGTGGCGACCTCGGGCATCAAGGGCTAGCCCGGTGCCCTGGTACGCCGACGGCCGCCTGCGCTTCGCGCTCGGGGTCGAGGACACCTTCATCCACGACGCCCGCCCCGGCGGCCGTCCGCTGGACGAGTACGAGCTCACCGAGCACTATGCCCGGCTGACCGACGACATCGCGCTGCTGGGCAGCACCGGCGCCGACCAGGTCCGCTGGGGCGTGCCCTGGTACAAGGTGAACCCGGAGCCGGGCCGGTACGACTTCGGCTGGCTGGACCGCGCGGCCGAGGCGTTCGCGGCGCACGGCGTCGAGGTGCTGGTCGACCTGCTGCACTACGGCTGCCCGCGCTGGCTGGACAACGCATTCCTGCACACCGACTACCCGGCACGGTTCGCCGAGTACGCCGCCACGGTGGCCGAGCGGTACCGGGACGTGTGGCACGTCTACACGCCGGTGAACGAGCCGGTGGTCACGGCCGAGCGGTGCGGCGAGGCGGGCGCCTGGCCGCCGTTCCTGGTCGGGGCGGACGGCTTCGTCCGGGTGCTGGCCGCGGTCGCTCGTGGCGCCGTGCTGGCCCAGCGCGCCGTGGCGGAGGCGGGCCCGACGGACGTCTCGTTCGTGCACGTCGAGGCGACCCGCCGGTACGGCGGCGAGACCTGGCGGTACCCCGAGGCGGTCGCGCACCTCACCGAGCGGCAGTTCCTGCACCAGGACCTGGTCACCGGCCGGGTCGGGGACGAGCACCCGCTCCGGTCCCACCTGGCCGCGCACGGGATCGGCGACCGCGAGCTGGCCTGGTTCGCCGAGCACGCCGTGGCGCCGGACGTGCTGGGGGTGAACCACTACCCGCACGTGTCCACCGTGCAGGTCACGGACACCGGGCCCGCGGCGCGCCCCGACGAGTGGGGGCTGCGGCACGACGGCGCCGAGGGGCTGGCCGACATCCTGCGGACCTGGCACGCGCGCTACCCGGCGGTCCCGCTGCACCTGACCGAGACCGGCGACCCGGGCGACGTCGAGCGCCGGATCCGCTGGCTGGAGCAGTCCGTGCGGACCGTGGTCGACCTGCGGGCCGACGGGATGGACCTGGTCGGCTACACCTGGTGGTCGCTGTTCGACATGGTCGGCTGGGACTACCGGGAGAGCACCCGCCCGGTGGCCGAGCACCTGATGGGCCACGGGCTGTGGGACCTGGTGCCGGACGAGCTCACCGGCCTGGAGCGGGTCCGCACCGCCGCCGCCGACACCTTCACCGCGCTGGCCGAGCAGTTCGGCGCAGCGTCGAGCACGCACCCCGACCCGCACCCCGGACGAGGAGATCGATGATGGCGCACACCTGCGTGATCCACCGCGGCAGCGTCGGCGAGACCGGCTCGATGTACACCCGGCTGCTGGTCACCGACCCGGACGGCCCGAACGAGGGCGCGGTGCTGCTGACCTGGGAGCTGCGCCTGGGCGTCGCCGACCCGGCCGGTCCGGTGTTCCCGGTCCACCGCTCGACCGACGGCGGGCGCACCTGGGCCGCGCACAGCACGGTGCCGGACACCGCCTACGGGTTCGGCAACCGCTACCAGCCGGTGCTGTACGAGCTGCCCGCCGCCCTCGGGCACCTGCCGCGCGGCGCGATCCTGCTCGCCGGCAACGCGATCCCCGGCGACGGGTCCAGCACGCACCTGGTGGTCTACTCCTCCGTCGACGGCGGGGCGACCTGGCGGTACGAGTCGACCGTCGACTCCGGCGGGCCCGCCGTGTACAGCCCGGAGCGGTTCGCGGACACCACTGCCGTGTGGGAGCCCGACCTCGCGCTGGTGGACGGCGTGCTGCACTGCTGCTTCGCCGACGAGCGGGAGAAGGCCGCCGGCATGCTGCAGGTGATCGCGCGCCGCAGCACCACCGATCTGCGCACCTGGTCCGCGAAAGACGTGGTGTGCGGCGTGCCGGACCGGTGGCGCCGCCCCGGCATGTTCGTCGCCACCAGTCGGATGCCGGACGGTCGGTACCGGGCCGTGATCGAGGTGGTCGGGCCGTACGAGGTGCCGATCCACCTGCTGGAGTCCGACGACGGGGTGCACTGGGGCACCGGCATCGGCCGGCACCTGATCTCGCGCGGCGGGGTCGCGCTGTCCGGCACCCCGAACATCGCCTGGCACGCCGAGCCGGACGGCACCGTCGTGCTGCTGGCCACCGGGCGGCACACCTGGGAGGACGGCCACGCCTCGAACCGGGCGCTGGTCTCGTTCGACCAGGGCGCCACCTGGGACCACGTGGACCTGCCCACCCCGGCGGAGCGGCACCTGCACGGCGACGCCGGCGGCTACTCCCAGTCCGTGCGGTGGAACGCCGCCGGTGAGCTCCTGCACGCCACCACCGTGCGCAACCTGACCGGCAGCCACGACGTCGTGGTGACGGTCGCCCCCGCACCGACCAGGAAGGACGTCCGATGAGGGCCCGCTGGACCGAGACCGAGATCAACCGCTGGTACGACGACCAGGAGTGGATCACCGGCTGCAACTTCACCCCGTCCGGCGCGATGCACGGCGGGCTCTGGCTGCTGCAGGAGCACGACCACCCGGCCGCGTTCACCGACGCCGCCAAGGAGATCGCGCTGGCCGCGAGCATCGGGCTGAACTCGATCCGGTTCTACGTCCCGTTCGAGGTGTGGCGGGACCAGCGGGACGCGTTCCACCGGCACCTCGGCCAGCTGCTGGACCTGCTCGGCTCGTACGGCATGACGATGATGCCGGTGATCTTCAACGACTGCTCGGTGCCGCGTGACCGGTTCGCGGAGGTCCCGCTCGGCCCGCAGCCCGAGCCGGTGCCCGGCTACTTCGGCGGCAGCGACGTCAGTCCGTTCGACGACGACGTGCAGGAGGGCGGCGCGGTGGGCTACGTGCTGACCGACGAGCCCGAGCTGGAGCCGCTGTTCGAGGAGTACGTCCGCGACCTGGCGACGCGCTACGGCGCGGACCCGCGGGTGCTGGTCTGGAACGTCTGGAACGAGATCGGCAACTCCTCGCGCGGCGAGCGGTCGCTGCCGATGATGGAGAAGGCGTTCGGCTGGTTCCGCCGGCACGAGGTGATGCAGCCGCTGACCGCCGAGGTGTGGGGCGGTGGGGCGTCGTACCCGCTGGAGTGGGTGAACAACCCGGTGACGTTCCCGGCCGTCGAGGAGCGGGCCGCGGAGCTGTCCGACATCATCTCGTTCCACTACTACGGCGACTACGTGCACGCGAAGCAGCTGATCGCCACGCTGCGCCGGTACCGCCGGCCGCTGCTGAACACCGAGTGGCTGCACCGCCCGTACGGCTCGCTGATCGAGACCCACCTGCCGCTGTGGAAGCGGGAGGACATCGGGTCTTACTTCTTCGGGTTCGTGAACGGCAAGGCGCAGCTGGACCACGTGTGGGAGTTCATCAAGGACCTGCCCGGCATCGACACCCGGCTGTGGATGCACGACGTGTTCCGCCCCGACTTCACCCCGTACGACCCGGACGAGATCGCGGTGCTCCGTGCGTGCAACCTGGGCGGGCCGACCGGCGGCGTGCTGCGATGACCCTGCTGGCCGCCACCCCGCCGATGGGGTGGAACTCCTGGGACTCCTTCGGCACCACGGTCACCGAGGCCGAGGTGCTGGCCAACGCGCGGTTCCTGCACGAGCACCTGCTCGCCGCGGGCTGGGACACCGTCGTGGTGGACATCGCCTGGTACGACCCCACCGCCCGCGCGCACGGCTACAACGAGGGCGCACCGCACCGCCTGGACGGGTACGGACGCCAGCTGCCGGCCGAGAACCGGTTCCCCTCGGCGGCCGGCGACCAGGGGTTCGCGCCGCTGGCCGCCGCGGTGCACGACCTGGGCCTGCGGTTCGGCGTGCACCTGCTGCGCGGCATCCCCCGGCTGGCGGTCCAGCGGGACCTGCCGGTGCTCGGCACCGCGTGGACCGCCCGGGATGCCGCGGACACCGGCTCGGTCTGCGGATGGAACCCGGACAACTACGGCCTGGACCTGGACCACCCGGCGGGGCAGGCCTACCTGGACGGCCAGGTGGCCCAGCTCGCGGCCTGGGGGGTGGACTTCCTCAAGGTCGACGACCTGGCCGCCCCGTACGACGTGCGGCACGTCGAGGCGTGGTCCCGGGCGATCGCCCGGTCCGGCCGGGAGATGGTGCTCTCGCTGTCGCCGGGCACGGCGCTGTCGACCAGCCACCTGCCGCACCTGCGCGAGCACGCCCAGATGTGGCGGATCTCGAACGACCTCTGGGACCGCTGGGCGGACGTGCAGGACCAGTTCGCCCGGCTCGCCCGCTGGGCCCCGCACCAGCGGCCCGGCGGCTGGGCGGACGCCGACATGCTGCCGCTCGGCCGGATCGGGCTGCGGGCCGAGCGCGGCGAGCCGCGGGACAGCCGGCTGACCCCGGACGAGCAGCGCACCCTGATCACGCTGTGGGTGATGGGCCGCTCGCCGCTGATGGTCGGCGGCGATCTGCCGACCAGCAGCCCCGGAACCGTGCGGCTGCTGGCGAACCCGGCCGTCGGCGAGGTGCTGCGGCACGCGACCGACGGTGGCGAGGCGGTCCGTGAGGCGTACGCCGCCGGGGAGGTCGGCCCGGTGGACGGCCCCGAGCCGGACGGCGAGCTGATCGTCTGGACCGCGCGCTCCACCCGGGACGCCACCCGGTACGCCGCCGTGTTCAGCACCGCGCCCCGGCCGCACCGGGTGAGCCTCCCGGTGTCCGGCCTGGTCCCGGACGCCGAGCGTCCCACCGGTGCCCGCGACCTCTGGGACCCGCAGGCCCCCGTCCCGCTGGGCGACCCGCTGGTGCTGGACGTCCCGGCCCACGGGGTCCGCTGGCTCGCGCTCACCTGATCACGTCCCACCGCACGGCACTCGTCGAGGAGCTCCGCATGACCACCGTCACCCTCACCATCGACCCCGCCTTCCGGGTCGGCCCGGTCCGCCGGCGCACGTTCGGCGCGTTCGTCGAGCACGTCGGACGGTCCGTCTACTCCGGCATCCACGACCCCGGGCACCCCACCGCGGACGCCGACGGGTTCCGCGGCGACGTGATCGAGCTGGCCCGGGAGCTCGGCGTCTCGACGGTGCGCTACCCGGGCGGCAACTTCGTCTCCGGCTACCGCTGGGAGGACGGTGTGGGGCCGCGCGAGCAGCGCCCGTCCCGGCTGGACCTGGCCTGGCACACCACCGAGCCGAACCTGGTCGGCATCGAGGAGTTCATGCGCTGGACCAGGCGGTCCGGCACCGAGGCGATGATGGCGGTGAACCTCGGCACCCGGGGTGTGCAGGAGGCGGTCGACCTGCTGGAGTACTGCAACGTGCGCTCCGGCACCCGGCTGTCCGACCTGCGCCGGGCGAACGGGGTCGACGAGCCGTACGACATCCGGATGTGGTGCCTGGGCAACGAGATGGACGGGCCCTGGCAGATCGGCCACAAGACCGCGCACGAGTACGGCCGGCTGGCCGCCGAGACGGCCCGCGCGATGCGGATGGTCGACCCGGACCTGGAGCTGGTGGCCTGCGGGTCCTCCGGCGTCGTGATGCCGACCTTCGGCGAGTGGGAGCGGATCGTGCTCACCGAGACCTACGAGCACGTGGACCTGATCTCGGCGCACGCCTACTACGCGGACGACGACGGCGACCTCGGCTCGTTCCTGGCTTCGGCGGTCGACATGGACCACTTCATCGACTCCGTGGTGGCGACCGCCGACTCGGTCCGGGCGCACAAGAAGGTGTCCAAGCGGATCGGCATCTCGTTCGACGAGTGGAACGTCTGGTACCAGCGCCGGGCCGAGTCGGTGCCGCCGCAGGGCGACGACTGGCCGGTGGGGCCGCCGCTGCTGGAGGACCGGTACACCGTGGCGGACGCGGTGGTGGTCGGCAGCCTGCTGATCAGCCTGCTCCGGCACACCGACCGGGTGCACTCCGCCTCGCTGGCCCAGCTGGTCAACGCGATCGCGCCGATCATGACCGAGCCGGGCGGGCGGGTCTGGCGGCAGACCACGTTCCACCCGTTCGCGCTGACCTCCCGGTGGGCGGTGGGCGACGTGCTGCAGGTGGCGGTGGACGCTCCGGACTACGAGACCGCGCGGTTCGGCGACGTCCCGCTGGTGGACGCGGTCGCCACCCGCGACCCGGGGTCCGGCGCCGTGGCGGTGTTCGTGGTGAACCGGTCCACCGATGCCCCGGTGCGGGTCGCGGTGGACACCCGATCGATCCCCGGCCTGCGCCTGGCGGAGGCCAGCACGCTCTCCGACCCGGACCACACCTGGATCGCCACGGCCGACGACGACTTCTCGGTGGCGCCCCGGCCGAACCCCACGGCGACGCTGGTCGACGGCCGGCTGGAGGTCGAGCTGCCGCCGGTCTCGTGGAGCCTGGTCCGCCTGGTGGCCTGACCCCGGACCAGCGGCACGACCAGCGGCACGGAAGGAGCAGCGCAGCATGAAGTTCACCGAGGGCTACTGGCGCGTCCGGGAGGGGTTCAGCGCGCTGCACCCGGTCCAGGCGTACGACGCCGAGATCCGCGACGGCCGGGCGCTGGAGATCCATGCGCCGACCCGCGCGGTGCGCTCCCGGGGCGACACGCTGAGCAACCCGGAGCTCACCGTCCGGCTCACGTCGCCCGCGCCGGACGTCGTCGGGGTCACGGTGGAGCACTTCACCGGGGTGCGGCGCCGCGGCCCGCAGTTCGCGCTGCGCACCGAGGACCCCGCTCCCGAGGTGCAGATCGACGTGGACGAGACCACCGCGCGGCTGCGCTCCGGCGAGCTGGAGGTCGTGGTGGACCGGGCGGCGTGGCGGATGGAGTTCCGTGCCGCCGGTCGTCGGCTCACGTCCAGCGAGCCCCGGGGGATCGGGGAGCTGATCGGTCCGGACGGCACGGCCTACCTGCACGAGCAGCTGTCGCTCGGGATCGGCGAGACGGTGTACGGCCTCGGCGAGCGGTTCGGCCACTTCGTGAAGAACGGCCAGGTCGTCGACATGTGGAACGACGACAGCGGCACGGCCTCGGACCGCAGCTACAAGAACATCCCGTTCTACTTCACCAACCGTGGGTACGGGGTGTTCGTCGACCACCCCGAGGCGGTCTCGTTCGAGATCGGCTCGGAGAAGGTCGGCCGGGTACAGCTCTCCGTGCCGGGGCAGCGGCTGAGCTACTACGTGATCTACGGGCCGACCCCCACCGAGGTGCTGGACCGGTACACCCGGCTGACCGGACGCCCGCCGCGGCTGCCCGCCTGGTCCTACGGGCTGTGGCTGACCACCTCGTTCACCACCGACTACGACGAGCGGACCGTCACCGGGTTCGTGGACGGGATGGCCGAGCGGGACATCCCGCTGTCGGTCTTCCACTACGACTGCTTCTGGATGCGCGAGTTCCACTGGTGCGACTTCGAGTGGGACCGGCGGGTGTTCCCGGACCCACGGGCCCGGCTGGCCGAGCACCACCGGCAGGGTCAACGGGTCTGCGTGTGGATCAACCCGTACATCGCCGCCCGCTCCCCGCTGTTCACCGAGGGCAGGGAACGGGGCTACCTGCTCGCCCTGCCGGACGGCAGCGTCTACCAGACCGACTTCTGGCAGTCCGGCACGGGGCTGGTCGACTTCACGAACCCCGAGGCGTGCGCCTGGTACCGCGGGCACCTGGAACGGCTGCTGGACCTGGGGGTGGACTGCTTCAAGACCGACTTCGGGGAGTCCGTGCCGACGGACGTCGTCTACCACGACGGCAGCGACCCGGTGGCGATGCACAACTACTACACGTCCCTCTACAACCGGACCGTGTTCGACCTGCTGGTGGAGAAGCGCGGCCCGGGGGAGGCGGTGCTGTTCGCCCGGTCCGCGACCGCGGGCGGCCAGCAGATGCCGGTGCACTGGGGCGGCGACTGCGAGTCCACCCCCGGCGCCATGGCGGAGACCCTGCGCGGCGGGCTGTCTCTGGCGGCGTCGGGCTTCGGGTACTGGGCGCACGACATCGGCGGATTCGAGGGCACGCCGAGCCCGGAGCTGTACAAGCGCTGGGTGGCGTTCGGCCTGCTGTCCTCGCACTCCCGGCTGCACGGGTCGAGCTCCGTGCGGGTGCCCTGGGCGTTCGACGAGGAGGCGGTGGACGTGCTGCGCGCGTTCACCCGGCTCAAGCTCAGCCTGCTGCCGACGCTCGCCGCGGCGGCCGAGCACGTCGTGACCCGCGGCACCCCGATGATGCGGCCGATGGTGCTGGAGTTCCCGGACGACCCGGCCGTCGCCTACCTCGACCGGCAGTACCTGCTCGGCGCTGACCTGCTGGTAGCCCCGGTGCTCGGCGAGGACGGTGCGGTGGAGTACTACGTCCCGGCCGGGCGGTGGACCCACCTGCTCGACGGCCGGGTGATCGAGGGCCCGCGCTGGGTGCGCGAGACCTACGACGTGTTCTCCCTGCCGCTGCTGGTCCGCGAGGGGGCGGCGATCGCGGTGCAGCCCGACCGCACCGGCACCGACGGGGACCTGATGGACGGGGTGCGGCTGCGGCTGTTCCAGCCCGCGGCGGGCAGCAGCACCCGGCACGTCTTCCCCCGCGGGTTCCAGGCGGGGGCCGGGTCGGTGGCGTTCGCGGTCGACACGACGGACGACGAGGTGCGCGTCACCGCCTCGGACCCGGACCTGACCTGGTCGGCCGAGCTGGCCGGCACCGTGGTCGAGGCCGTGGCCGGTGCCGCGGTGCTCGCGCGGTCCCCGCGGTGACGACCGCGGCGATCAGCCGGCGGTGACCGGGACCAGCGCCTCCGTGCCCGCGACCGAGCGCGCCGGGATCGTCGCGGAGCCGATGCCGTCCAGCTCGACCACCAGGTCGGTGTCCTCGCCCAGGCCGTCCGGCAGGCCGACCACCGTCGTGCTCGCCACCAGGTCGGCGGTGCAGGCGGTGTCCGCGGCGATCGGCACGAACGTGACCAGCACGCCGTCGCCGGAGGCGGTGGCCTCGGGCTCGGCCACCGTCGGGCAGGTGCTCGACCCGAGGGTGATCACGTAGAGCAGCCCGGCCTCGTCGGTCCAGGCCAGACCGGCGGACGCGGACGCGTCCAGCTCGGTGCCGGCCAGCACGTCCGGGTAGCCCAGCGCGGTGCTTCCCGGCTCCAGGGCCAGGTCGGTGCCGGTGGACGTCGCGCTGTCCTGGGGAGCGGACAGCGTCTGGCTCGAGCCGGCCGCCGTGCCGTCGTCGGAGCTGCTGCCGCAGGCGGCCAGGGCCGGGAGCAGCAGCAGGGTCGCGCCGAGGCCGGCGGTGGTCCGCAGCCGGGTCCGGCCGCTGCCCGCGCTCATGCGGCCAGCGCCTTCGCCTTGAGCCGCTCGTACTCCGCGGCGTCGATCGCGCCGGCCTGCAGCAGCTGGTGCGCGGTCGCGATGTCCTGGGCGGGGGAGCTGCCGGCCACCGTGCGGATGTACTGCTCGGCACCCTGCTGAGCCCGGGCGGCGGCGCCCTGGTCCCGCTCGGACATCCCCTGGCCGCGCACGATCAGGTAGGCGATCGCGGTCAGCACCGGGAAGAAGATCAGGAAGACCACCCAGACCGCCTTGGCGATCCCGGACAGCGCCCGGTCCCGGAACAGGTCGGTGACGATGTGGAACAGGACCATCAGGTAGGCGAAGAACAGGAAGATCTCGATCACGAGCCAGAACGACTCCCAGAAGCTCACTGCCGTACCCCCTCGGTCCCCGGTGGCCGCGACCAGCACCGGACAGGCCGAACGTAGCACCGGGTCGGGGCCGCGGGAACGGGCGGTACCACCTGCTCTCGGACCGCCGTCGCAGGTCAGCTCCGGTCGGGTGCCGCCCGCAGCGGCTGGTGCAGCACCAGGTCGTGCTCCAGCCGGCCGCCGACCTGGAACCGGCGCGGCCCGGCCACCGTGAAGCCCGACCGGCGGTAGAACGCCTGGGCTCGCGTGTTCTCGCCGTTGACGCCGAGCCAGATGCCGATCGCGCCGGACTCCCGGCCCGCGGCCAGGGTGGCGGCCATCAGCGCTCCCGCCACTCCCCGACCGTGCCGGTCGGGCAGCACATAGCACTTGGACAGCTCGATCGTCGGTCGCAGCGGCACGATCGCCGCGACCTCCGGGTAGGGCGGGGCGCCCGAGGCGGTCGCGATCAGCATCGTGTAGCCGACCACCTCGCCGTCGACCTGCGCGACGAGCACCCGGTGGGCCGGGTCGGCCAGGTACCCGGCGAAGTGCGCGGCGGTGAGGTGGTCCGCCACGAACGCCGCCTGGTCGGCGGGGGAGGAGCCCGGCGGGCAGGCCAGCGGGAACGTCGCGGCGGCGACGGCGGCCAGCACCTCGGCCTCGTCCGGCCGCGCGGCACGGACCAGCAGGTCGGCCGCGCCGCCGTCGGTCGTCGACCCGTCGGTCACCGGCCGGAGACCCGGGCCCGCAGGGCGCGCCGGACCGCGCGCACGGTGAGCGCCAGCGCCCAGGCCGACCCCGCGATGGTCGCGGCGTCGATGCTGCGCCGGGCCGCGCGGCGCCGGCCACGGAACTCGCGCACCGGCCAGCCGACGTCCGCCGCGTGCCGGCGCAGCCGGGTGTCCGGGTTGATCGCGCACGGGTTGCCGACCGCGGACAGGATCGGCACGTCGTTGGTGGAGTCGCCGTACGCGTAGCTCAGGTCGAGGTCGATCTGCTCGCGCGCGGCCAGCGTCCGCACCGCGTCCGCCTTGGCCTGGCCGTGCAGCATGTCGCCGACCAGCCGCCCGGTGTAGAAGCCGTCCCGGTGCTCCGCGACCGTGCCGAGCGCACCGTTCGCCCCCAGCCGGCGCGCGATCAGCTCGCCGATCTCGACCGGCGTCGCGGTGATCAGCCACACCTGGTGGCCGGCGCGCAGGTGCTGGTCGAGCAGCCGCTGGGTGCCCGGGAAGATCCGCAGCGCCAGCACCTCGTCGTACACGTCCTCGGCGACGGCCACCACCTCTGCGACCGACCGGCCTCGCATGATCTCCAAGGCGCGGTTGCGCACCTCGTCGATCTGCTGCCGGTTCTCGCCGAAGGTCAGGTAGCGGGCCTGGTGCGCGGCGAACCGCACGATGTCGCGGGTGCGGAAGAAGCCCCGCCGGTAGAGGCCGACCGCGAGGTGGAACGAGCTCGCCCCGCGGATGATCGTGTTGTCCACGTCGAAGAACGCCGCGACCCGCCCGGTGCCGGCCGCCACGGGCCGGTCGGCGCCGACGCGGTCGCCGGACTCACCGCCTGGCCGGCGCGGACGGTCTCGTTCGGGGTCGGGCACGTCGCCACTGTAGCCACGAATGCCTACGCTCGTGCTGTGCCGACGACCTCCGTGCCCCCGCCCGACGGACCTGCCCGTGCGGTGCTGTTCGCCCGGGTCGGCTGCCACCTCTGCGACCAGGCGCGCACCGTGCTGCGCGCAGAGTGCGCGGCGGCCGGCGTCGGCTGGACCGAGGTCGACGTGGACACCGCCGTCGGCGCGGACGGCCGGCCGCTCGCCGACCGGTACGGCGAGCTGGTCCCGGTGGTCGAGGTGGACGGCCGCCGGGTGGGGTACTGGCAGATCGATCCGGCGCGTCTGCGCGAGGCGCTGCACCTCAGGTCGTCCTGACCACCTAGGCTGTGCAGGTGCGAGCCCTGCCGCCGACCACCGTCGCCCGCCTCCCGGGGTACCTGCGCTCGCTCGGCGGTCTGGCCTCCGAGGGCGTCATCACGATCTCCTCCGACCAGCTGGCCGATCTGGTCGGTGCCTCCTCCGCCCAGCTCCGCAAGGACCTGTCCTACCTCGGGGCCGGCGGACGGCGCGGGGTGGGCTACGAGGTCGAGCACCTGCGCCGGCGGATCGCCCAGGCGCTGGGCATGGCCGACGAGCGGCAGATCGTCATCGTCGGCATCGGCAACCTGGGCCACGCGCTCGCGGCCTACTCCGGCTTCACCGACCGCGGGTTCGTGCTGGTCGGGCTGCTCGACGCGGACCCGCGCCGGGTCGGCACCTGGGTCGGCGGGCACGAGGTGCAGCACGTGGACCGGCTGGAGCAGGTGGTCGAGGAGAGCGGCGCCACCATCGCGCTGGTCGCCACGCCGGCCTCCGCCGCGCAGGCCACCACGGACCGGCTGGTCGCGGCCGGTGTCACCGGCATCCTGAACTTCGCCCCGCGCACCGTCCGGGTGCCCGACGGGGTGGACGTGCGCGAGGTGGACCTCGGGTCCGAGCTGCAGATCCTCGGCTTCCACACCCGGCAGCGCGAGGTCGCGCCGCGGGGCGGGGCGGACGGGAGCGGGCCGGACGAGGACGGGTCCGACCGGGTCGGGCTGCTCGACTGAGGTCGTCCGGGCCGCCGCACGCGGCCGCGCGCCGGAGAGCAGCGCACCGCCGCCGGGGACGCCACGAGGGCCCGATCGCGGCAGGGGGTGCGCGATCGGGCCCTCGGGGTCCAGCCTAGGTCAGGCCTTGATGGCGGAGACCTCGAGGGTGATGACGACCTTGTCGCTCACCAGGACGCCGCCGGTCTCCAGCGCCGCGTTCCAGGTGATCCCGAAGTCCTTGCGGGAGATCGTCGTGCTGGCGGAGAAGCCGGCGCGCTGGTTGCCGAACGGGTCGGTGGCGGCGCCGCCGAACTCGGTGGCCAGCTCGACCGAGCGGGTCACGCCGTGGATGGCGAGGTCGCCGGTCACCACGTAGTCCTCGCCGTCGGCGACGACGGAGGTGGAGGTGAAGGTCCACTCGCCGAACGTCTCGATGTCGAAGAAGTCGCCGCTCTTGATGTGGCCGTCGCGGCCCGCGTCACCGGTGCTGATGGTGGACGGGTCCAGCGTCGCGGAGACCGACGAGATCGCCAGGTCGTCGCCCACCGTGATCACACCGCCGGTCACGGCCACCGTGCCGCGCACCTTCGAGATGCCGGCGTGCCGGACGGTGAAGGCCGCCTCGGTGTGCGCGGGGTCGAGGTTCCAGGTGCCCGTGGTCAGCCCGGCCGGCAGCGTCGTGGTGCTCATGGTGCTCTCCTAGAAAGTTGAAGCGTCAATCTGTCGTTAGTTGAGATTTCTACTACACTGCGACGAGCAGCGCAACACCTGTGGCACGATCGGCCCCGGGTGGGTGCGGGGAGCACAGGAGGCAGCGATGACCACGGCAGCAGGACCCGTCCGCGAACCTCGGGCCGAGCAGGACGTGCACTGGCTCTCCACCGAGCAGCAGCGGTGGTGGCGCGCCTATCGCGACGGTACCGCGCGACTGCTCGACGTGCTCGGGCACGAGCTGGAGCAGGACTCCGGCCTCTCGCTCGGCGAGTACGAGGTGCTGGTGCGGCTGTCCGAGGCACCGGACCGCACCCTGCGGATGTCCGAGCTCGCCGGCGAGCTCGCGCACTCCCGCAGCCGGCTGACCCACACCGTGCGCCGGATGGAGAACGCCGGTCTGGTGGAGCGCACCCCCTGCGTGGAAGACGCCCGTGGGGTGAACTGCACCATGACCCCGGTCGGCTGGGCCCGGCTGGTCGACGCCGCTCCCGCGCACGTGGAGTCGGTGCGTGCGCACCTGGTCGACGTGCTCACGCCGGCCGAGCTCGGCGCGCTCGGCTCCGCGATGGAGCGGCTCGGCGACGCGCTGCAGGACGGCTGCACGAGCGAGGGCGCCGGCGCCGCCTGACCACCGTCGGCGCCGGCCGGCGCCGGTGTCCCGGCGTGGTCCGCGACACGTCGTCCCCGCCGGGGATGGCGCGCCGGCACGACCACTCAGACCTGTTTGCGAGACTGACCCCATGGTCGCGACCACCCTCCATCTCATGCGGCACGGCGAGGTGCACAACCCGACGGGTGTGCTCTACGGCCGGCTGCCCGGCTACCACCTCTCCGACCGGGGCCACGCCATGGCCGACCGGGTGGCGGAGTACCTCGCCGGGGAGCTCGACGCACCGCGCCGGGACATCACCGTCGTGGTCGCCTCGCCCCTGCAGCGCGCCCAGGAGACCGCCGCCCCGCTCGCCGGTGCGTTCGGCCTGCCGGTCGGCACCGACGAGCGGCTGCTCGAGGCCGAGAACGCGTTCGAGGGCATGACCTTCGGCGTCGGTGACGGCTCGCTGCGGCACGTCCGGCACTGGCCGCTGCTGCGCAACCCGCTGCGGCCGTCCTGGGGCGAGCCCTACCGCGAGCAGGTCGCCCGGGTGCTCGGCGCGGTGGACGCCGCCCGCGAGGCCGCCCGCGGCCACGAGGCCGTGCTGGTCAGCCACCAGCTGCCGATCTGGGTCACCCGCCTCGCGCTGGAGGACCGCCGGCTCTGGCACGACCCGCGCCGCCGGCAGTGCTCGCTCGCCTCGCTGACCAGCCTGACCTACGAGGACGACCGGCTGGTGCGGATCGGCTACACCGAGCCCGCCGCCGACCTGCTCCCCGGCGCCTCGGCCGTGGCGGGCGCGTGACCTCCCGTCGGCGCGTCGCCGTCCGCACATTGGTCGGAGCGGTGCTCACCCTGGCGCTCGCCGCCTGCTCCGGCCAGAGCAGCGGGACCAGCACCGACGTCGCCGACCAGGGCTACCAGTCCGGGGACGGGTCGTTCACCTCCTGGGCCGTCGGGGACCGCGAGGGACCGGTCGAGCTGTCCGGCACCGACTACGACGGCGTCGAGCAGGACGTCGCCGCCTGGCGCGGGGACGTCGTGGTGCTGAACACCTGGTACGCCGCCTGCCCGCCCTGCCGCGCCGAGGCGGCCGACCTGGTGGACCTCGCGAACACCTACGCCGACCAGGGGCTGCACGTGCTCGGCATCAACGGGGTGGACGACGCGGGCGCCGCGCAGGCGTTCGAGCGCACCTACGACGTGCCCTACCCGAGCATCGACGACCAGGACAAGGCCGCCGTCGCCGCGCTGCAGGGCATCGTGCCCATCCAGGCCACCCCCACCACGATCGTGCTGGACCGCGACGGCAAGGTCGCGGCCCGGATCATCGGACTGGCCGAGGGCTCGACGCTGCGCGCGCTGGTCGAGGAGGCGCTGGCCGAGGGCGGGCCCGGCACCGGCTCCGGGGGTCCGACCCCCGCCGCGACCGCCACCACGGGTGCGGACGGCGCCTGATGCTCACCGACGTCGGGGGCTCCTTCGCCCAGGCCGCCGCCTCCGGGTCGCTGCTCGCGGCCGTGCCGGTGGCGCTGCTCGCCGGGCTCGTGTCCTTCGCGTCGCCGTGCGTGCTGCCGCTCGTGCCCGGGTACCTCGGGTACCTCGGCGGGATGTCCGCCGCGTCGGCGCCGGGACGCTCGAAGGTCCGGGTCACCGGTGACGGGGCGGCGCTCGACCTGGCCGGCGCGCTGCCCGCGCAGCCGGTGCTCGGCCGTGCCGGCGGCGGCGCGGGCGGTCCGGTCGTGGGCGGAACCGGTGCCCCCGTCGGCGGGCAGGGCGGTCGGCCGGTCGTCGCGTCGGACGCGACGGACGTGGCGGAGTCGCCGGTCACCGAGGCCCGCGGGCGGCTCGTGCTCGGTGTGCTGCTGTTCGTCGCCGGATTCACCGCCGTGTTCCTCGCCTACGGCTCGCTCGCGGGCAGCCTCGGGTCGTTCCTGCTGCGCTGGCAGGACCCGGTCACCCGGGTGCTCGGCGTGGGTGTCGTCGTGATGGGTCTGGCCTTCCTCGGGCTCGTGCCGTTCCTGCAGCAGGACCGCCGGACCCTGGTGGCCCCGCGTGCCGGGCTGTGGGGCGCTCCCGTGCTCGGGGTGACCTTCGGCATCGGCTGGACCCCGTGCATCGGCCCGACCCTCGCCGCGATCCTGCTGCTCTCCCTGGACGGTGGGTCCGCCGGACGCGGCGCCGTGCTCGCGCTGGCGTTCTGCGCCGGGCTCGGGCTGCCGTTCGTCGCCGTGGCCCTCGGGGTGCAGCGCAGCCGCCGGGCCCTCGACGCCCTGGCCCGGCACCGGCAGACCGTCATGCGGGTCGGCGGCGGCCTGCTCGTGCTGCTCGGCATCGCGCTCGTGACCGGGCTGTGGTCCAGCTGGGCCACCTGGCTCCAGGGGCTGCTCACCGGCACCGCACCGTTCGTCCCGGCGGTGTGAGGGTGCCGCGGGGCGTCGGCAGGGCCGACGGGCGCAGCGCGGACGTGCACGACGCGGACCTGCACGGCGCAGGCGTGCACAGTGCGGGCGTGACCGGGACGGACATCGACAGCGACGGGACGGAGGACGACCGGGTGACCGAGACACGCACGGAGCCCCCGGTGCGGGACGACGGCGGTCGCGGGTACACCCCCGTCGGGCTGGACGACGCCTTCGCCACCGGGGCCGCCGCGCCCGGCGACGAGGTCGGCGCGGGTGGGGACGGCGGTGCCGGGCGTCGTGGCGGTGCGGCTGCCGACTCCTCCGACGCCCCGCAGCTCCCCAGCCTCGGCCCGGTCGGCTGGCTGCGCTGGGCGTGGCGGCAGCTCACCTCCATGCGTGTGGCGCTGCTGCTGCTCATGCTCCTCGCCGTGGCCGCGGTGCCCGGCACGGTGTTCCCGCAGCGCGCCCAGGACACCGCCCGGGTCGCGACCTACCTGACCGACCACCCCGACCTCGGCCCGCTGCTCGACCGGCTGGGCATGTTCGACGTGTACTCCTCGGCCTGGTTCTCGGCGATCTACCTGCTGCTGTTCGTCTCGCTGGTCGGCTGCATCCTGCCGCGCGGCCGGACCCACCTGCGGGCGCTGCGCGGCCGGCCGCCGCGCACCCCGCGACGGTTCGACCGCTTCCCGGCCCAGGCGTCGCTGACCGCCGACGGCAGCCCCCGCGAGGTCGCCGAGCGCGCCGCCGTCGCGCTGCGCGGTCCGCGGTCCTGGCGGCGGTTCCGGGTGGACGTCCGCGAGGAGGCCGGCGGCACCTGGGCCGTCGCCGCCGAGCGGGGCTACCTGCGCGAGACCGGCAACCTGCTGTTCCACCTGGCGCTGGTCGGGCTGCTGGTCTCGGTCGCCACCGGGCAGCTGCTGCACTACCGCGGGCAGGCGATCGTCGTGGAGGGCAGGGCGTTCGCGAACACCCAGAGCGACTACGACACCTTCGAGAGCGGTGCCGCGTTCCGGGCGTCCGCGCTGCAGCCGTTCTCGCTCCGGCTGGACAGCTTCGCCTCCCGGTTCGACCCGGACACCCTGCAGTCCCGGGACTTCCTCGCCGACGTGACCCTGACCGAGCCCGGGCAGGAGCCGCGGGCCGAGACCATCAAGGTCAACCACCCGCTGATCACCGACGGGGCCAAGATCTACCTCCAGGGCAACGGCTACGCCCCGCAGGTCACGATCCGGGACTCCTCGGGCGAGGTGGCGTTCTCCGGGGCCGTGCCGTTCCTCCCGCAGGACACCGTGTACACGTCGCAGGGCGTCATCAAGGTGCCGGACGTCACCAGCGGTCCGCAGATCGGCCTGCAGGGCGTGCTGCTGCCGACCGCCGAGCAGATCACCGACGACATCTGGCGCTCGGTGGACCCGCAGCCCACCGACCCGCTGCTCGCGCTCGCGGTGTGGACCGGCGACCTCGGCCTGGACGACGGGGTGCCGCAGAACGTGTACCAGCTCGACGAGACCGGCCTCACCCAGGCCACCGACGCCGCCGGCGCACCGGTCACCCTGTACGTGCGCCCCGGCGAGACCGTCGACCTGCCGGACGGCCTCGGCACGCTCACCTTCGAGTCGCTGCCGCGGTTCGTCGCCCTCGACCTGCGGCACGACCCGTCGCTGGCCTGGGTGCTGACCTTCGCGCTGCTCGCCTTCGCGGGCCTCGCCACGTCGCTGTTCGTGCCGCGCCGCCGCATCTGGCTCCGGCTGCGGCCGGCCACCGCCGCGGACGGGGTCGACGGCGTCGGCCCGGGCCCGGTCGACCACCCGTCGACCGGGGACCAAGGTCCCGGGTCAGGCCGTACAGTGGTCACGGCCGCGGCCCTGGCGCGCGGCGACGACGTAGGACTGCAGGCGGAGCTCGACCGGGCGATGGACCGGCTCCTGCCCTCGCGAGACGATGACGGGCAGCGACCGGCCGGAGGCTGACCTCCGGGAGAGGTGAGGACATGGCACTGGGCGACATCAGCACCCTGCTGGTCTGGGGGGCGGCGACCGCCTTCACGATCGCGCTCGTGGCGTACTCGGTGGCGCTCGCGCGCGTGGCCGACGCCTCCTCGCGTGCCACCCGTGCGGCACGTGCCGCACGGATCACCGCCGCCCGCCAGGCCCGCACCGCGCGTGCGGACGCCGCTGTGGGTGCGACCGCCGACGGCGCCGGGCGCGGTGGCACCGCCACCCTCGTGGCCCCGGAGGACGATGCGCCGTCCTCCGCCGGCACGGGCGCCGGTGCCCGCTCCGACGCGGACCGGCGGCGCGCGGTCCCGGTCGGCCGTGGTCCCTCCGACGACGACGCGGTCGGCCGGATCGTGGTCCCGCCGTCCGCGACCACCGGCATCGCCCGGTCCACCACCTACCTCGGCCTGGTGCTGCTGCTGGTCGGCATCGTGCTGCGCGGCGTCGCCGCCGGCCGCTGGCCCACCGCCAACATGTACGAGTTCACCCTGGTCGGCACCTTGGTGGCCGCCGCCGTGCTCGTCGTCGTGCAGCACAAGCGGGTGATCCCGTTCCTCGGCGTGGTCGTCATGGGCATCGGCGTGCTCGCTCTGGTGCTCGGGCTGAACGCCTTCTACGTGCAGGCCGACCAGGTGCAGCCCGCCCTGCAGGACTACTGGCTGGTGATCCACGTCGGCGTGGCGATCTCCGCCACCGGTGTCTTCACCGTCGCCTTCGCCACCGCCGTGCTCCAGGTGCTCCAGGACGGCCGGGAGAACGGCCGCTCCCACCTGACCACCCCGTGGCGGTCCGCGGACGGGCTGCGCCGCCGGCTGTCCCGGTGGAGCGTCACCGGCCCGGCGTGGAGCTGGCTGCGCACCGTGCCGTCCGCCCGCCAGCTCGAGGCGCTGTCGTTCCGGCTGAACGCGATCGGGTTCGTGCTGTGGACCCTGACGCTGATCGGCGGCGCCATCTGGGCCGAGCAGGCCTGGGGCCGGTACTGGGGCTGGGACCCCAAGGAGGTCGGCACCTTCATCGCCTGGGTGGTCTACGCCGCCTACCTGCACGCGCGCACC
>DASWPG010000054.1:0-6904 GCA_036404115.1 Cellulomonas sp. | reverse complement strand
GCTCCACGATGCCGCTGGCGAGCGCCTCCGACGTCGCCAGGTCGACCAGCTGGTACTTGATCGACGAGGAGCCGGAGTTGATGACGAGGACTTCAGTGTTCACTTCGAGCCTTCCGAGGTCGCGCCCATGCCCTGGGCCTGGATCGCCGTGATGGCGACGGTGTTGACGATGTCCTGCACCAGGGCGCCCCGGGACAGGTCGTTGACCGGCTTGCGCAGGCCCTGGAGCACGGGGCCGACCGCGACCGCGCCGGCGGACCGCTGCACCGCCTTGTAGGTGTTGTTGCCGGTGTTCAGGTCCGGGAAGACGAAGACCGTGGCACGGCCCGCGACGGAGGAGTCGGGCATCTTGGTGCGGGCGACCGAGGCGTCCACCGCGGCGTCGTACTGGATCGGCCCCTCGACGTTCAGGTCGGGGCGGCGCTCGCGGACCAGCTCGGTGGCGGCGCGCACCTTGTCCACGTCCACGCCGGAGCCCGAGGCGCCGGTGGAGTAGGACAGCATGGCGATCCGCGGCTCGATGCCGAACTGGGCGGCGGTGGCGGCGGACGAGATCGCGATGTCGGCGAGCTGCTCGGCGGTCGGGTCCGGGTTGACGGCGCAGTCGCCGTAGACCAGCACCCGGTCCTCCAGGCACATCAGGAAGACGCTGGACACCACGGACATCCCCGGGACCACCTTGATGATCTCGAACGAGGGCTTGATGGTGTGCGCGGTGGTGTGCGCGGCGCCCGAGACCATGCCGTCGGCCAGGCCGAGCTGGACCATCATCGTGCCGAAGTACGACACCGAGGACACGATCTCCCGGGCCCGCTCGACGGTCATGCCCTTGTGCTTGCGCATCTCGGTGTACTCGGCGGCGAACCGCTCCAGCAGGTCGCCGGACTTCGGGTCGATCACGTGCGCCGCGCTCAGGTCCAGTCCGAGCTCGGTGCCGCGGGTGCGGATCGTGGTCTCGTCGCCGAGGATCGTCAGCTCGGCGACCTCGCGCTGCAGCAGGGTGGAGGCGGCACGAAGGATGCGGTCGTCGTTGCCCTCCGGCAGCACGATGTGCTTGCGGTCGGAGCGGGCCCGGTCCAGCAGCTCGTACTCGAACATCAGCGGGGTGACGACGTCGGGGATCGGCACCTCGAGGGCGGCCAGCGCCTCCTCGGCGTCGGTGTACTTCTCGAACAGCGCCAGGGCGGTGTCGACCTTGCGCTGGGAGTCGGCGGTCAGCCGGCCGCGGGTGCCGGCGGCCGCGGAGGCGGACTTGAAGGTGCCCAGGTCGGTGCGGACCAGCGGCAGCCGGCTGCCCAGGCCGTCGACCAGGCGGTTCACGATGGCGGGCGGGGTGAAGCCGCCGTTCAGGATGATGCCGGCCAGCGAGGGGAAGCCGTCGGCGGTGTGCGCCATCAGCAGGCCGAGCAGGATGTCCGAGCGGTCGCCCGGCACGATCACCACGACGCCGTCCTGCAGCCGCTCCAGCAGGTGCTCGATCGACATGGCGCCGACCAGCACGTCCGCGACCTCGCGGGACAGCGCCTGCTCGTCGCCGCCGACCAGCGTGCCGTCCACGGCGTCCATCAGCTGGCGCACGGTCGGGGCCACCAGGAACGGCTCCTCGGGCAGCGCCCACGCGGTGGCGCGGGTGGCGAGCTCGGCGCGGATCGCGTCGACGTCGTCGGGGGCGCAGCGGTTCGCGACGATCGCGACCACCTGCGCGTGGCCGGCCTCCAGCTCGGTGGCGGCGACCTCCGCGACCTGGCGCACCTCCTCGGGGGTACGGCCCTGGCCCTTGACGCACAGCAGCACCGGCGAGCCGAGGTTCGCGGCGATCCGGGCGTTGAAGCCGAGCTCGGCGGGACCGGCGACGTCGGTGTAGTCGGTGCCGACCACGACCACGACGTCGCACTCGCGGGCGACCGCGTGGAAGCGCTGCACGATGGTGGACAGGGCGGCCTCGGGGTCGGCGTGCACCAGGTCGTAGGTGGTGCCGATGCAGTCCTCGTAGCCGAGGTCGACGCCGTCGTGGGCGAGCAGCAGCTCCAGCACGTAGTCGGGGGACGTGGTGGAACGCGCGATCGGTCGGAACACGCCGACCTTCTGCACGGTGCGGGTGAGCAGGTCGACCAGACCGAGCGCGACGGTCGACTTGCCGGTGTCTCCCTCGGGGGAGGTGACATAGATGCTGCGGGCCACGGGTGCGGCTTCTTCCTCTTGGGGGGTCCGGGGTGTCCGGTACTCAGGTGGTGGGATGATTCTGCCGGAACCCGACGGCCCGGGGCGAGGCACCGACCCGTGACGGTGACCACCGTCACCCTCCGTCCGGCACCGGGTGACCGGTGCGCATGACCTAGGTCCTAGCGGCCGATGGCCCGCACCGGGTGCGGTGCGGGCCATCGGATCCTGCGGGACTACTCGTTGTCGCCACCTGTCGCCAGCGTGGCGGCCTGGACGCCCTCGGCGCCGTCGGCGCCCGGCCAGACCCAGTCGCGCACCTCGGGCTGGTCGTCGCCGTGCTGGCGGGTGTACTCGCGGGCCTGCAGCCGGGCGTCGACCATCCGCTGACGCAGGGCCGCGTACTTCGAGCCCAGCGCCGGCACCTGGTCGATCACGTCGATCACCAGGTGGAACCGGTCCAGGTCGTTCAGCATGACCATGTCGAACGGCGTGGTGGTCGTGCCCTCCTCCTTGTAACCCCGCACGTGGATGTTCTTGTGACCCTTGCGGCGGTAGGTCAGGCGGTGGATCAGCCACGGGTAGCCGTGGTAGGCGAACACGACCGGCTTGTCCGTGGTGAACAGCGTGTTGAACTCGCGGTCCGACAGGCCGTGCGGGTGCTCGCGCTCGTCCTGCATCCGCATCAGGTCCACGACGTTGACCACGCGGACCTTGAGGTCCGGCAGCTCCCGGCGCAGGATGTCGGCCGCGGCCAGCACCTCCAGCGTCGGCACGTCGCCGGCGCAGCCGAGCACCACGTCCGGGTCCTCGCCCGCGACCTCGGTGCCGGCCCACTCCCAGATGCCCAGGCCGCGGCTGCAGTGCTCCACGGCCTCGTCCATCGTGAGGAAGTTCGGCGCAGGCTGCTTGCCGGACACCACCACGTTGACGTACTGCCGGCTGCGCAGGCAGTGGTCGTACGTCGACAGCAGGGTGTTCGCGTCCGGCGGCAGGTACACCCGGACGATCTCGGCCTTCTTGTTCACCACGTGGTCGATGAAGCCCGGGTCCTGGTGGCTGAAGCCGTTGTGGTCCTGGCGCCACACGTGGCTGGACAGCAGGTAGTTCAGGCTCGCGATCGGCCGGCGCCACGGGATGTGGTTCGTGACCTTCAGCCACTTCGCGTGCTGGTTGAACATCGAGTCGACGATGTGGATGAACGCCTCGTAGGAGGTGATCAGGCCGTGCCGCCCGGTGAGCAGGTAGCCCTCCAGCCAGCCCTGGCACTGGTGCTCGGACAGCATCTCCATCACGCGGCCGGCGCGGGCCAGGTGGTCACCCGCGTCCGTCGGCAGGTACTCGGCGTTCCACTGCTTGTCGGTGACGTCGAACACGGCCTGCAGCCGGTTGGAGGCCGTCTCGTCCGGGCCGAAGATCCGGAAGTTGTCCGGGTTCCGGCGGATCACCTCGGTGAGGTAGACGCCGAGCTGACGGGTCGCCTCGGAGACCGAGCCGCCCGGCACCGGCACGTCCACCGCGAAGTCGCGGAAGTCGGGCAGCCGCAGGTCCTTGAGCAGCAGACCGCCGTTGGCGTGCGGGTTGTCGCTCATCCGCAGCGTGCCGGTCGGCGCGAGGGCGCGGATGTCCGCGCGCACGGTGCCGTTCTCGTCGAACAGCTCCTCCGGCCGGTAGGACTGCAGCCAGCCCTCCAGCACCTTCAGGTGCTCGTCGGTGTCGCGGGCGCTGGCCAGCGGCACCTGGTGCGACCGCCAGGACGCCTCGACCTGCTTGCCGTCGATCACCGGCGGGCAGGTCCAGCCCTTCGGGGTCTTGAAGATGATCATCGGCCAGGCCGGGCGGGACTCGTCGCCCGCGGCGGCGCGCGCCTTGATCTCGGAGATCTCGTCCAGCACGACGTCCAGCAGCGCGGCGAACCGGGCGTGCACGGCCGCGTGGTCCTCGCCGTCGAAGCCGCCGACGAACAGGTGCGGCTTGTGGCCGTACCCGCGCATCAGGTCGAGCAGCTCCTCCTCGGGGATGCGCGCAAGCACCGTCGGGTTGGCGATCTTGTACCCGTTCAGGTGCAGGATCGGCAGCACGACGCCGTCCTTGGCCGGGTCGACGAACTTGTTCGAGTGCCAGGAGGTCGCGAGCGGGCCGGTCTCGGCCTCGCCGTCGCCGACCACGGCCGCGACCAGCAGGTCCGGGTTGTCGAACGCGGCGCCGTAGGCGTGCGAGAGCGCGTAGCCGAGCTCGCCGCCCTCGTGGATCGATCCGGGGGTCTCCGGCGCCACGTGGCTCGGGATGCCGCCCGGGAACGAGAACTGCCGGAACAGGCGCTGCACGCCCGCGGCGTCCGGCGTGATGTCCGAGTAGACCTCGGAGTAGGTGCCGTCCAGGTAGGCGCTCGCCACCAGGCCGGGACCGCCGTGGCCGGGGCCGGTCAGGTACAGGGTCGACTGCTCACGCTCCTGGATCGCCCGATTCAGGTGGGCGTACAGGAAGTTCAGCCCGGGGGTGGTGCCCCAGTGCCCGAGCAGGCGCGGCTTCACGTGGTCACGCGTGAGCGGCTCGCGCAGCAGCGGGTTGTCCAGCAGGTAGATCTGCCCCACCGACAGGTAGTTGGCGGTGCGCCACCACGCGTCGATGCGTCGAAGGGTCTCGTCCGAGACCGGCAGGCCGGAACCGGCCCGCCAGGTGTCGAGCTGCGACGTCGTCACACTCATGCTCTCTCCCGTTGTCGCGTTCCACGGTCGTCCGTGGGCATCCAGGCCCGGCAGGACATCACCGGGCGGTCCCAGCCTCGCGGCGCCAACGGCCGCAAGGCGGGGACGTCTGACCCAGGCCGGCCCGGACCAGACCCCCGGCAGCGTCCCGTCATGAAGGCCGCCGGACCTATCCAACCCCATCGGTCAACCGGTCGCACCCCACGACCGGGCACCGGACGACGGGTCCGTCACCAGCGCGGACGCGTGCCGCCCCGGCCGGCGACCCGCCGTGCGGGGGCGGCGCCGGGTACCGTGCTGACGTGCCCGCGAGCCCGCCCGGATCCGCCCGGACCCCGCCGCCCGCCGCCGCGTCGGCGCCCCTGCGGCCGCCGACGCTGTGGCAGGCCGCGCGGAGCCCCCGGATGGTCGGCCTGCTGGTGCTGCTGCTCGCGGCCGCAGCGGTCTGCACCCGGCTCGGCATCTGGCAGCTCGACCGGGCCGAGATCCGCGGGGCCGCCGCGCAGGCCGCCGAGCTGGCCGAGGTCGAGGCCGCCGACCCGGTGCCGATCGAGCAGGTGCTCGCCCCGCAGCAGACCTTCGACGGCGAGCTGGTGGGCCGGCGGGTCGAGGTCACCGGGACCTACCAGGCAGACGGGCAGCTGCTGGTGACCGACCGGGTGCTGGACGGGCGCACCGGCTACCTGGTGCTCACCCCGCTGCGGGTGAGCTCCACCGATCCGGACGCGGACGGCGCGGTGCTGCCGGTGGTGCGCGGCTGGGTGGCCGACGCCGCGGACGCCGCCGCGCTCGCGGTGCCCGAGGGCGAGGTGCAGGTGGTCGCCTACCTGCAGGCGTCCGAGGACTCCGGGGCCGTGCCCACCGGCGACGGCACCACCGACAGCATCTCCTCGGCCGAGCTGCTGGGGCAGTGGGGCGGGCCGATCTGGACCGGGTACGGGGTGCTGGCGAGCTCCGACCCCGCACAGTCCACGGACCTGGCGCTGCTGGACCCGCCGTCCCGGGACAGCAGCGGGCTGAACATCCAGAACCTCGGGTACGCCGTGCAGTGGTGGGTGTTCGGCGGGTTCGCGGTGCTCCTCTGGGTACGGCTGCTCCGGGACGAGGTGCTGCGCTGGACGCCGCCGACGCCGGCTGCCGCGCAGCCGGACGAGGGCGTCGCCGCGGGGGAGTGAGGGTCGGCCCCGCTCAGTCCTGCTGCCAGGAGCGCCACAGCGCCGCGTACTCGCCGTCCGCCGCGACCAGGTCGTCGTGCGGGCCGATCTCGGTGATCCGTCCGCCGTCCACCACGGCCACCCGGTCCGCGTCGTGCGCGGTGTGCAGCCGGTGCGCGATCGCGACGACCGTGCGCCCTGCCAGCACCGCGGACAGCGACCGTTCCAGGTGCCGGGCCGCCCGGGGGTCGAGCAGCGAGGTCGCCTCGTCCAGCACCAGGGTGTGCGGGTCGGCCAGCACCAGCCGGGCCAGGGCCAGCTGCTGGGCCTGGGCCGGGGTCACCGGGTGCCCGCCGGAACCGACCACCGTGGCCAGGCCCAGCGGCAGCGCGGCCACCCAGAGGTCGGCGTCCACCGACTCCAGGGCGGCCCGCAGCCGGTCGTCGTCGGCGTCCGGCCGGGCCAGCCGCAGGTTCTGCGCCAGCGTCCCGACGAAGACGTGCTGCTCCTGGGTGACCAGGGCGACCTGCGAGCGCAGGTCGTCCAGCGGCAGGTCCACCAGCCGCACCCCGTCCAGCGCCACCGTGCCGGCCCCCGGGGGATGGATGCCGGCCAGCAGCCGGCCCAGGGTCGACTTGCCGGCACCCGAGGGCCCGACCATCGCGATCCGCTCCCCGACGCCGATGTCGAGGTCGATGCCGTGCAGCACGTCGCGGCCCTCGACATAGCCGAAGCGCACGTCCTGGGCGCGCAGCCGCTCGTCAAGCGGCTGGGCGCCGGAGGCGACGCGGTCCTCGGGCACCTGCGAGACGCCGAGCAGCCGGGCCAGCGACGCCCCGCCGACCTGCAGCTCGTCGATGATCGTGGCCACCCGGTCCAGCG
>DASWPG010000053.1:0-93907 GCA_036404115.1 Cellulomonas sp. | reverse complement strand
ATCGCGATGGCGGTCGCCGCGGCCCTCGGCGCCAGCTTCACCAGCGCGCTGATCGGCGTCGCCGTGGTCTGGTGGCCGATGTACGCCCGCCTGGTGCGCGGCGAGGTGCGCGCCTGGGCCGCCCGCCCGCACCTGGAGGCCGCCGTGCTGGCCGGCACCCCGTGGGGCGTGCGGGTCACCCGGCACCTGCTGCCCGGGGTGCGCTCGACGCTGGTGGTCGCGGCCAGCCTGGACGTCGGCGGCCTGGTGGTCGCGCTGTCCGGGCTGTCCTTCATCGGCCTCAGCTCGCCCGCGCCGGCCCCGGAGCTCGGGGCGATGGCCGCCCAGGGCATGGCGTACCTGCTGCAGGCGTGGTGGGTGCCGATCTTCCCCGGGCTCGCGGTGCTGGTGATCGCGCTGGCCGCCAACCTCGCCGGCGACGGCGTCCGCGACCTGATGCGGGGTCGCTGATGGCCCGCCGCCCCGACACCCCCCGAACCGCTCGCGCAGACCGCACCGACCGCACCGACCACTCCTGCTGCCGTCCGGAGGCCCCGACATGGTGATGTTCCTCGTCAAGCGGGTCGCCGCCATGATCGGCGTGCTGATCGCCCTGACCATGGCGCTGTTCGGCCTGCAGGAGGTCAGCGGGGTCGACCCGGCCAAGGCGTACGTCGGGGCGAACGCCTCCGCCGACGCGGTGGCCGCCGCCCGCGAGCGCCTCGGCCTGGACGAGCCGCTGGTCCAGCGCTACCTCACCTACCTGAAGGGGCTCCTGCACGGCGATCTGCAGAACTCGCTGCGCAGCCGCACCCCGGTGGCGGACAGCCTGGCCCAGGTGCTGCCGGCCAGCCTGGAGCTCGCCGCGTGGGTGCTCGGCATCGCGCTGGTGCTCGGCGTCGCGTTCGCCTACCTGACCGTGCTGACCTGGAAGGGCGCCGGCGTGGTCCGGGTCGTCATGCTCAGCGGGGCGGCGGCACCGACCTTCCTGCTCGGGATGGTGGCGCTGCTGGTGTTCTACGGCCACCTGGGCTGGGCGCCGTCCGGCGGGCGGACCTCGCTGGGCGACGCACCGGCCGGACCGACCGGGTTCCTGGTGCTGGACGGGCTGCTGCACGGTCGGCTGGACGTCGCCGGGGACGCGATCGCCCACCTGGCGCTGCCGGCCCTGTGCGCGGCGATCGCGCCCGCGGTGGCGATCGGCCGGGTGCTGGTGGACGGCCTCAAGGCCAACATGTCCGCCGACCACGCCCGCACCGCCCGCGCCGCCGGGCTCAGCGAGCGGTCGATCCTGCTGCGGCACGCCGTGCGCAACTCGCTCGGTCCGACGCTGTCCATGGTCGGCATCCAGGCCGGGCTGCTGCTGGCCGGCCTGGTGGTGGTCGAGAAGATCTTCGACTGGCCCGGCATCGGCTCCTACCTGGACAAGTCCGTGGCCGCCTCCGACTTCCCCGCGATCGCGGGCGTCGCCCTCGTGCTCGGCCTGGTCTACGTGCTGCTGAACACGGTCGTGGACTGCCTGCAGGCCGCCGCCGACCGGCGGATCGCCCTGACCTGAGCCGCCCCCGCACCCCGCCGACCGCCGACCCCACCGGGCCGGCGGGCCGGCCCGTCGAACCTGCACCACCTGCGAGAGGAACCACCCCCATGAACGTCACCGGCAACGCTGTGCTCATCGTCGTCGACATCCAGGGCGGCGACGTCGAGCGCGCCGAGTCCCGCACCGAGATCCCCTACATGCCCGGCCGCACCGAACGGGCTCCCCGGGTGCGCGCGCTGATCGCCCGGTGCCGGGAGCAGGGCGTCCCGGTGGTCTGGATCCAGGAGGTGCACAAGCCCTCGCTGATCGACATCGGCCGCGAGCTGGACGGCGCCGAGGGCCCGCACTGCGTCGAGGGCTGGCCGGAGACCGAGCTCGCCGCCGGCCTGGACCCGCGCCCGGACGAGTTCCTGATCCGCAAGCGCCGCTACTCGGCGTTCTTCGGCACCGAGCTGGAGATCGTGCTCAAGGCGTACCGGGCCGGCACCGTGCTGCTGATCGGCGGCCTGACCGACGTCTGCATCCACTACACCGCGGTCGACGCGCACCAGCACGACTACCGGGTGCGGGTGGTCACCGACGCCGTGGGCGGGTCCAGCCAGGAGGCGCACGACGCCTCGCTGCGCGCGATCGAGTACCTGCAGCGCGACGCCCTGGTCACCGCCGAGGAGGTCCAGGACTGGCTGACCTCCGCCGAGCCGAACCCCGAGGTGCTCCGCGCCGCCCGCACCACCACCCAGACCGTCTGAGGAGGACCGATGACCATCCCGATCTCCACCGCCTCCACCCTGGGGGCCCGCGACCACGCGCGTGCCCAGGGCGGCACCCTGGTCGACACCATGCCGACCGTGCCCGCCGCCGGCGCCGACCACTGGCCGGACGGCGTGGCCCCCGCTGACCGGCTGCACGCCGAGACCGTCGCGGGCGGTGGCTACACCACGCTGGTGCTGGCCCGCGGCTCGGTGCTGGAGCTGACCGACCTGGCCGGCGACGCCTGCGCGCACCTGGTGCTGACCAACGCCGTGGCCCCGGACGAGCGGCTGAACGTGGCCGACACCGTGAAGATCCAGTGGCAGGCGTACCTCGGCGCCGGCGCGATGCTGCTGTCCGACCGCGGCCGGGTGCTGGCCACGATCGTCGAGGACACCTCCGGCCGGCACGACACGTTCTGCGGCACCTCCTCGAAGGCCGCCAACGAGGCCCGGTACGGCGACGGCTCCCCGCAGGGCGGCACGCCGGCCGGCCGCGAGCTGCTGCTGCTCGCCGCCGCGAAGAACGACCTCGCGCCGCGGGACGTCCCGCCGAGCATCAGCCTCTTCCAGGGCGTGCGGATCGACGCCGACGGCGGCACGGTCTTCACCGGCTCCGCCGGCCCCGGCGCCCGGGTGCGGCTGCGCCTGGAGCTGCCCTGCGTGGTGCTGCTCGCCAACGTGCCGCACCCGGTGGACCCGCGCCCCGAGTACGTCAGCACTCCGCTGCGGGTGCGAGCCTGGCGCGGCACGCCCGCCGGGCTGGACGCGCCCGAGGCCACCGCCACCCCGGAGGCCGCCCGCGCCTTCGCCAACACCACCGACTACGCCCGCGCGAGGGGACTGCGATGACCCGCACCGAGACCGCTCCGACCGATCTGCCCGCCCTGCCGGACCGGCTGGCCGGCCGCACCGTCGTGCTCGACCAGGTGGTGCCGCGGCGATCGCCGTGGTCCGCGGTGGTCCGCGCCGGCCAGGAGCTGACGATCATCGACCTCGGCGGCAACCAGGCGGTGGACTGCCTGGTCTACGACGCGCACGACACCGCCGTCCGGTACAGCGCGTCCGACACCATCGCCGCGCAGCGCAACGTGTACCTGGTCACCGGCTCGGTGCTGCGCGCCGGCACCGGCGACGCGCTGATGACGCTGGTGCACGACGAGGTCGGCCGGCACGACACCATCGGCGGCGCGTGCAGCAAGGAGTCGAACTCGCTGCGCTACGGCCACCACACCGTGCACCAGCACGCCTGTGTGGAGAACTTCCTCGCCGAGGGCGCCCGGTGGGGGCTCGGCAAGCGCGACCTGGTCAGCAACATCAACTGGTACATGAACGTGCCGGTGGAGGCGGACGGCTCGCTCGGCATCGTGGACGGCATCTCCTCGCCGGGGCTGTCGCTGACGCTGCGCGCAGAGCGGGACGTGCTGGTGCTGGTGTCCAACTGCCCGCAGGTGAACAACCCGTGCAACGGCTTCGACCCGACGCCGGTGCGGATGGTCGTCACGGAGCCCGCCGCGTGACCGGTGCCGCCGCGGTGGACCGGGCCTACGCCCGGATCGCCGAGGTCGACCGGCCCGAGGTGTGGATCACCCTGCGCCCGCGCGCCGAGGTCGAGGCGGACGTGCGCGCGCAGCAGGCCCGGGCCGCCGCGGGCGCCGACCTGCCGCTGCTCGGCCGGCTGGTCGCGGTGAAGAACAACATCGACGTCGCCGGCCTCCCCACCACGGCGGCCTGCCCCGGCGCCGCCCGCCTGCCGGACCGGGACGCCACCGCCGTGGCCCGGCTGCGGGCGGCCGGTGCCGTCGTGCTCGGCAGCACCAACCTGGACCAGTTCGCCACCGGGCTGGTCGGCACCCGGAGCCCGTACGGCGCGGTGCGGTCCGCCGACCACCCGGACCGGATCTCCGGCGGGTCCTCCTCCGGGTCGGCGGTCGCGGTGGCGCTGGGGATCGTCGACCTGGCGCTCGGCACCGACACCGCCGGCTCCGGCCGGGTGCCCGCCGCGCTGCAGGGCGTGATCGGCGTCAAGCCCAGCGTCGGCCTGGCCCCGACCACCGGGGTGCTGCCCGCCTGCCGGTCGCTGGACTGCGTGAGCGTGCTCGCCCGCGACCTCGCGCTCGCCGCCCGGGCCACGGCCGTGATCGCCGGGCCGGACGGCCTGGACGCCCTGGTGCGCCCGGTGCCCGCCGACGTCCCGCTGGCCGCCCCCGAGCATCCGGTGCTCGCCGTGCCGCGAGCCGTCGACCTCGCCGCGCTCGACCCGCTGTGGCGCACCGCCTTCGACCGGCACCTCGACGTGCTGCGCGCCGCCGGGCACACCCTGCGCGAGATCGACCTCACCCCGTTCCTGGCCGCCGCGCGGCTGCTGTACGACGGCGCGTTCGTCGCCGAGCGGTACGCCGCCGTCGGTGCCCTGGTCGACGCCGGGCCGGCGGGGCTGGACCCGGTGGTCGCCGGGATCGTCCGCGCCGCCGCCGACCTGCCCGCGCACCGGTACGCCGCGGACCTGGTCCGGCTGGCCGAGCTGCGCGCCGAGGCCGAGGCCGCGCTCGCCGGCGCCGACGCCCTCGTGCTGCCGACCACCACCGAGCACCCCACGCTCGCCGCGGTTGCCGCCGAGCCGGTCACGGTGAACTCCCGGCTGGGCACCTTCACCAACTTCTGCAACCTGTTCGGCTACGCCGCCGTGGCGGTGCCGATCGACCCGGGCACGCCCGCCGCCGCGCGCGAGCACGTCGGCGTCACGGTGCTGGCCCGACCGTTCCACGACGCGGTGGCGCTGGACGTCGCCGCGCAGCTGCTCGCGGTGGCGGGGCCGGCAGCCCGGACGGCGCTGGACGGGGTGCCGTCGGCCGACGCGGTGCTGGACGCGTGGCAGATGCCCGTGGCGCGCGAGGGATCGGGCGCACCCACGGCGGACGACGCGCCGGACGCACGCGGCGTGGAGCTGCTGGTGGTCGGTGCGCACCTGTCCGGCCTGCCCGCGCACCCCCGGCTGCGCCGGCACGGGGCACGCGCCGGCGGCCCGGTCCGCACCGCGCCCGGGTACCGGCTGGTGGCGCTCGGCGACCCGCTGGACCGGCCCGGGCTGGTCCGCGACCCGGGCACGACGAGCCAGGTCACCGGCGAGGTCTGGCGGCTGCCCCGGCCCGCGCTCGCCGAGCTGCTGATCGAGAGCCGGCCCCCGCTCGGTCTCGGCCGGGTCGACCTGGAAGACGGGCGCACCGTGCTCGGCTACCTCTGCGAGGACGCCGCTGCGCGCCCGCTGCCGTCGGTGCCGGGCGGGTCGTGGCGGGAGCACCGGTGACCGCTGCATCGACCGCCGTCCCGTCGTCCGCCGCCGGACCGGGCGCGACGGGTTCCGGCACGAGGTCGGGCACAGGGTCGGGCACGGGCACGGGCACGGGCGCAGCGGCACGTCCTCGGCTGTGGCCGATGGCGACCGGCACCTTCGTGATCGGCTTCGGCTCCTACGTGATGGCCGGGCTGGTGCCGACCCTGTCCGCCGAGCTCGACGTCTCGGTCAGCCGGGTCGGCACCCTGGTCAGCGTGTACGGCTTCACCTACGCCGTCTCCACCCCGCTGCTCACGCTGCTGGTGACTCGGGTGCCGCGCCGCGTGCTGATGACCGTCGCGCTCGGCCTGTTCGCGATCACCACCGGCGCCACCGCCCTGGCCAGCACGTTCACCCAGATCGCCGTGCTGCGCGCCCTGAGCGCCGTCGCGGCAGGCGGGTTCACCCCGACCGCCACCGTGCTGGCGGCCCGGCTCGCTCCGCCCGGTCAGCGGGGTCGCGCCGTCGCCACCGTGTTCGGCGGGCTCACCACCGCGACGGTGCTCGGCTCCCCGGCCGGCAACCTGCTCGGCCCGGTGCTCGGCTACCGCGGCGTCTACGCCCTGGTGGCGGTGCTGGCCGTGCTGGCGCTGGTCGCCGTGCTCACCCTGGTCCGCTCCCCAGGACCGGCAGCGGTCCCGGCGATGGCAGCGGGCGTGGCACCGGGCGTGGACCGGGTGCAGCCCGCCGCGACCGCCGACGCACCGGCCGCACGCGGCCGAGCCCTGCCGGTCCTGGTCGGCGCCACCCTGCTGGTCTCCCTGCTGGAGACCGCGGCCGCGCTGATGGTGCAGACGTACGCCTCCCCGCTGCTGACCGACCTGGCCGGGATCACCGGCGTCCTGCTCAGCGGTGTCCTGCTGGCCTACGGGGTGGCGGGGGTCGCCGGCAACGTGGTCGGCGGCCGGCTGGCCGACCGGTTCGGCGCCGCCCGGATCATCCTGGTCGCGCTGTCGACCTCCGGCATCGCGCTGCTCCTGCTGGTGCCCGCCACGATCAGCCCGATCACCGCCGTCGCCGTGTTCGGGCTGTGGGGGTTCGCGGCCTGGGCGATGAACTCCCCGCTGCAGAACGTCCTGCTCACGCTGGCCGGCCCGCACGGCCAGCTGGTCGTCGCGCTGAACTCGTCGGTGATCTCGCTCGGCACCGGCCTCGGCGCCCTGCTCGGCGGCTGGGTGGTCGCCGGTCCCGGCTACCACGTGCTCGGCTACGCGGCCGCCGCCGTGATGGCCATCGGCACCACCGTGGTCGCCGCCCTGGCCCGCCGCCCCCCGGTCGCCCGAATCTAGCCCCATCCCCCGTCCCCCCGGCACGGCGACCCGCCCCGCCCCGACCGCGAGTGAGAACGCGACGCGTCAGGTGCGCAGTCGGTGCGTACGCACCTGACGCGTCCCGTGGGGACGGAGAGGGGGTCAGGGGTGGGGGGCTCCGCGGCGGAGGTCGGGCTCGAGGTAGATGACCCGGGCGATCGGCACCGCGGACCGCACGCGCTGCTCGGCCGCGTCGATCGCGCCGGCGATGCCGGCCGCGGTGTCACCTGCGTCGACCTCGATCTTCGCGGCGACCAGCAGCTCCTCGGGGCCGAGGTGCACGGTGCGCAGGTGGATCACCGAGAGCACCCCGGCGCCGACCAGCGCGGCGCGGACGGCGTCGACGTCGGTGCGGGAGGCGGACTCGCCGAGCAGCAGCGAGGTGGTCTCGACGGCCAGCACGATCGCGATCGCGACCAGCAGCAGGCCGATGCCGGCGGAGCCGACCGCGTCCCAGCGGCCGTCGTGGGTGACCAGGGTCATCGAGACGCCGAACAGGGCCATCAGCAGGCCGACCAGCGCACCGGAGTCCTCCAGCAGCACCACGGGGAGCTCGGGGGCCTTGGCGGTGCGGATGTACTGCACCCAGGACTGCTGACCGCGGGTCTGGTTCGCCTCGTGCACGGCGGTGCGGAACGAGAAGCCCTCCATGCCGACGGCGGCCAGCAGCACCACGATCGGCACCCAGTGCCAGGACTCGATCGGGTGCGGGTCGGCGAACTTGTGCCACGCCTCGTACAGCGCGAACAGCCCGCCGAGGCTGAACAGCACGATCGAGACGATGAACGCGTACATGTACCGCTCACGGCCGTAGCCGAACGGGTGCTCCTCGTCGGGCGCCCGCCGGGCCCGCCGACCGCCGAGCAGCAGCAGGAGCTGGTTGCCGGAGTCGGCCAGCGAGTGCACCGACTCCGCCAGCATCGAGCTGGACTGGGTCAGCAGGAACGCGACGAACTTGGTCACCGCGATCCCGAGGTTCGCGGACAGCGCCGCGATGATCGCCTTGTTGCCGCCCCCGTGGGCCATGCGGGTCCTCCTGCTGCGCGGTCGGCCGCACCCACCGGTGCGGGCCGACGGTCGGGTGCCGGTCCGAGCGGTGATGCTAGACGGCGCGGGCCTCGTCGGCGAGCAGCACCGGGATGCCGTCACGCACTGGGTAGGCCAGCGGGCGGTCCGGATCGGTGGACACCAGCTCGGGCTGGCCGCCCGGGCCGACGCCGTCGACCAGCGTGGCGCCGGTGACGGGGCAGCGCAGCAGCTCGCGCACCCACGGCGCGATCCCGGTGGTGCCGGTGGTGGGTTCGGTCATCGTCAGTCCTCCAGTCGAACCAGGTCGAGCACGTCGTCGCGCACCTTCTCCATGATGTCCTCGTCCGCGGCCTCGACGTGCAGCCGGACCACGAGCCCGGCGGCGTCGGCCCGCAGGTGGAACCACCACGGGGGCGGCTGGCCCCAGTGGGAGACCGTCAGGCCGTCCAGGTCGTCCGTGCCGACCGCGCCGGCGCCCCGCCGCTCGACGTAGGCCTCGACCACGCGTTCGCGGGCGGCGTTCGGGTCGGCCACCGGCACGACGATCTCGCCGCTGGTCACGGAGGCCTGGTGCAGCTCGGCCAGCACGGACAGCGGGTGCGGCTGGGCGCCGAGCGCCGCGACGACGTGCAGCGCGGTGAGCAGGTCGCCCGGCAGCGGGACGCCGTCGGCGGGCGGGGCGAGGACCAGCCCGTCGTGGCCGACCGCGAGGACCGTGCCCGGTCGGCCGGCGGCCGCCGCGAGCGCCGCACGGCCGGTGGCCACGCGCTCGGTGCGCGCACCGGTGGCGGCGAGCAGGTCGGTCAGCACCCGGGAGACCAGCACGTCCTGGGCGACCACCGCGCCGGTGCCGCGCACCCGGGCGGCCTCCGGCAGGGCGACCAGGGCCACGACCACCGCGGGGTCGACCGGCTCGCCGTTCTCGTCCAGCACGGTGCAGCGGTCGCCGTCCGGGTCCGGCAGCAGAGCGAGGTCGGCGCTGTGCGCCAGCACGTCCTGCCGCAGCCCGGTCACCGGCGACGCGGCCGGGGCCGAGCCGGTCAGCACCCGCAGGTCCGGCCCGCCGAGCGCGGTGAGCGCCGCCACGACCCGGTCGCCACCGGCTGCCACCACGACCGTCAGCGGCCGTGCGGCGCTCGGGTCGGCCCGCTCCCGCAGGGCGTCGAGCAGGTCGCCCGGCAGCTCCGGCGGGCCGCCGGTCGGGAAGGTCGCGGGCACGGCGTCACGCTATCCCATGCGGGACCGGGCGCCGGGCCGGCACGGCACGCCACCGGCCCGGTCAGCGACGCGTGCTGCGCGCGACGATCTCGTCCCGGGTCAGCGAGCTCCCGTCGCCGTCGACCGGGAACCACGCCCGGTGCTCGCACTCGTGGCAGGAGACGAACGTGACCGCGGTGCCGTCCGCGAGGTCGAGGTGCAGCCGGGTGAGACGGGTCGACCCGCACGCCTCGCACTCCGCGCTGCCCGGCGCGTGCTGCTGCTCCGGGTGGCTCAGCGAGCCCAGCGGGGCCGGTTCGGGCTCCCCGCGCCGTGACCTGCGCCGCGTGCCATCCGTCGATCCGTCGCCCGCTCCCCCTGCCGGCGCCACGGGCTCAGGCGTCCTCGCCGCGCAGCACCCGCAGGTGCCCGCGTCGACGGGTCTCGGAGGCTGCCAGGTCGCTCGCGGGGGCGATCCCCTCGACGGCCGCGTGCCGGGGTACCGGCCGGCCGGCCTCGCGCACGGCCTCGGCGAGCGCGACCAGGTCGTCGTGGCTGGGGCCGGTCTCCACGAACTCGGGGCTGAGCCGCACGACCTCCCAGCCGCGTGGGGCGGTCAGGCGGGAGGCGTGCTCCGCGCACAGGTCGTAGGAGTGCGGCTCCGCGAGGGTGGCGAGCGGGCCGAGCACGGCGGTCGAGTCGGCGTACACGTAGGTGAGCGTGGCGACCGCCGGACGACCGCACGCGGTGCGGGTGCACTGGCGAACGGATCTCACGGGGACGACGGTACCGCCGCCGAGCCCCTGATCGTGCGCCGACCCGCGCAGCGACCCGGGGCGGCGACCGGGGTTACAGTGCCCGGATGGTGTCCCGACGACCGCTCCCCGGCTTCCCGGCAGCGCCCTCGCCCGTCCCGGTGGGACCGGTGCGGCGCCGCGACCGTCGGGGGCGCGGCGTGCGGGGCCCGCTGATGCCGGCGACGCTGCCCGCGCACCGCACTCGGGCCGAGCGGTTCGACGACCTGGTGCTGGACTCCGTCGAGCGGCTGGAGCACCGGTGGGGCCGGTACCTGGACGGCGTGGAGTTCGCCGTGGAGGACGTGCCGCCCTCGAACCCGGCGCCGTGGGAGAGCGGCGGGGTGCCATTCGGACGATGCTTCCCCTCCCAGCCCGGCCTGCCGGCCCGGATCGTGGTGTACCGGCGGCCCGTGGAGAGCCGGGCGCAGGACGCGGACGACCTGTCCGACCTGGTGCACGAGGTGGTGGTCGAGCAGGTCGCGCACCTGCTGGGCCGCTCGCCGGAGGAGGTCGATCCCGAGCTCGGCGACGGGCGGTAGCCTGGCCCGGACATGACGACGCGCACCCCCGAGAGCCTGCCGGTCCCCGACCCCGCCGAGCCGCCCGAGCCCATCGGGCGGGCCGAGCCACTCGAGCCGGCCGGGTCCGTCGATCCGGTCGACCAGGCGGCCGCCGGTCCGAGCCCGCGCGGTGCGGTGCGCGTCGTGTGCGTCGTCTACCAGCCCGGGGACGAGCTCGCCGACTTCACCCGCTCGCTCGCCCACGCGACCACCGCCGAGGTGGAGCTCGTGCTGGTGGACAACGGCACCGACCCCACCCGCGCGGACGAGGTGGCCGCCGAGGCCGGGGCCCGGGTGGTGCGCACCGGTCAGAACCTCGGGTACGGCGGCGGCGCGAACGTCGGTGCGGCCGGGGCGACGCAGCCGTGGCTCGTGGTCGCGAACCCGGACGTGGTGTGGCGGCCCGGCTCGCTCGACGTGCTGATCGCGGCCGCCGAGCGCCACCCGACGGCGGGCGTGCTCGGACCGGCGGTGCTGAACGAGGACGGCACGGTCTACCCTTCGGCCCGCGAGCTGCCCTCGCTCACCCAGGGCGTCGGGCACGCGCTGCTCGGCAAGGTGTGGCCGACCAACCCGTGGACCCGCGCGTACCACCGCCGGCAGGAGACCGCGGGCGACGAGCGGGTGGCGGGCTGGCTGTCCGGCGCGTGCCTGCTGCTGCGCCGGGACGCCTTCGAGTCCGTCGGCGGGTTCGACGAGGGCTACTTCATGTTCTTCGAGGACGTGGACCTGGGCGACCGGCTGGGCCGGGCGGGCCGGCCGAGCGTCTACGTGCCGTCCGCCCGGGTGGTGCACGTGGGCGGCACCTCGTGGCGGGCCCGGCCGGCCCGGATGATCTCCGCGCACCACGCCAGCGCCCGGCGCTACCTGCACCTGCGGTACCACCGCTGGTACCAGTGGCCGGTGCGCGTGGCGATCACGGCGGGGCTGAAGGCCCGCGAGACCGTGGAGCTGCGCGCCGCGCGCTAGCCGTGCTCGGCCGCCACGTCCGACCGGCCGATCGACCGCCCGGCTCAGTCCAGCCCGACCCGGTTGCCCTCGCGCACCAGTGCCTGCGTGGTGCTGGTGCGGTCCACCAGCGGCAGCACCACGGACAGCAGCGTGCCGTCCGAGGCGGAGGCCGAGGCCACCAGCGCCCAGGACAGCGCGGCGAGCGCCGTGCCGCCGGTGTCGACCGGTTCCACCTCCACCCCGGTGATCCCGGAGCCGAGGTCGGACAGGTCCGTCGTGAGCGTGCTGCCGACCGGGATCTCCACGGTCGACTCGTCCAGCAGCCCGGCAGTGCCGTAGGTGCGCACGGTCGCCTGCAGCACGTCGTCGTCGGAGCTGGTGGCGTCGTCGGACGGCACGGCGGCCAGCACGAGCTGGCTGGTCGCGCCGGAGGGCACCGCCACCAGTCCGCCGCCGGTGTCGGTGGCCGCCGACCAGGCCCGGTCCACCCGGTCCACGTCGTCCAGCTCACCGGCCTCACCGGCCCGGGCCGTCATCGCGGAGGCGGCGACGGCGACGGTGGAGTCGACGACGGCCGTGTAGCTGCCGGCGGGCAGCCCGCCCAGGGAGATGTCCGTGACCTCCCCCGCGGTCAGCTCCAGGTCCTGGGCGCCGGTCAGCGGCTGCTCGCCGTCCGGCCCGATCAGCGTGACCGAGACGGTGGCGTCCTCGTCGCCCGGCACCAGCAGGCGCAGGGCACCCGCGTCCGCGGCGTCCACGTCGGTCTCGCCCAGCACGATCCCCGGCACCACCTGCTGCACCGACGGCTCGCTGCCGGCCGTGACCAGGTCGGTGCCGAGCGGGGTGAAGCCGTCCAGCAGGGAGTCCTGCAGATAGCCGGCGATCTGCCCGCCCTCGGAGGACAGGTGCACCACGATCCGGCGCTGCTCGGCGGCGATCCCCGCCAGCACGACCTCTTCCTGCGCCCCGGCCGCCACGACCAGGCTGCCGCCGGTGCCGAGGTCCACGGCGCCGGACGGCCCCCACAGCTCGATGGTGACCTCGGCGGCGGTGGCGCCGGCGTTCACCACCACCAGGTCGGCGGTGCTCTCCAGCGCGGTGCTGCCACCGACCAGCCAGACGTCGGTGGTCGGCTCGGTGCAGGAGGCCGCGGACAGCCCGCGCAGGTCGCCGTCGGTGACCACCGAGGAGGTGACGCCGGCCATCCGGGCCACGTCGCCGTCCACCGGGTCGGCGCGCAGGACGGTGGCCGTCGTCGGGCTGGACAGCGAGGCGGAGGTGCCCTTCAGGTCCACGGTGCGGCTGTCGTCCAGCAGGGTGAGGGCCGCGTCGCTGCCGGACTGGGTGGTGAACCCCCGGACGGCCTCGACCGGGTCGACCGGCACCCGGTCGAACTCGGTGCCGCCGGACGTGCTGTCGTCGGGCAGGGTCAGCGGCCCCGGGCAGACCAGGGTGCTGGCCGAGGGCGCGACCTCGACAGCGCTCGCGCTCGCAGCGGTGCCGGTGCCGGTCGCCTCCGGCAGGGTCGACGCCAGGGCGACCGCGCCGCCGGCGAGCGCCAGCACCAGGGCGCCGGACAGCAGTCGCGCGATGCGGCCCGGCCAGACCCGGTGCCGCGGGGCCCGGGTCGGCCCAGGGTTCGTCGTCACGGTCATCTCCTCCCCGTCCGGCGGCGTCGGACCGGCAGCGCGAGCAGCAGCGCGAGCAGGCCGACACCCCCCTGGGCGATCGTCCACGCGGTGCGGTCCGTCGACTCGTACGTGACGACCAGGTGGCCGCCGTCCGCGCCGACCGCGAAGGTCTGCCGCCAGCCGTCGGTGACGGCCCGCAGCGGCTCGCCGTCCAGGGTCGCGTGCCAGCCGGAGTCCGCCCGCTCGGCGAGCACCAGCAGGCGGTCCTCGGAGCCGGCCTCGATCGTGGTGTCCACGGTGGTGCCGTCGGCGGGCACGGCCACGACGTCGGACCCGGTCAGCCCCTCGGCGTCGGCTGCGGCGGTGGCGTCGGGGACCAGCCTCGCCCAGGCGGTCAGCGCGGAGGCGGTCGAGCCGGTGCTGGTGCTCTCGGACGTGTCGTCGTCGGTCGTGGCCTCGGACGTGTCGTCCGTCGCGGCGGCATCGGTGCTGGATTCCACGGGCTGCACCCGCCAGATCACGCCGGTCTCGCCCTCCGTGATCCGTTCCAGGCCGGGGGTGGCGTCCAGCCGGGCGATCAGCGCGGTGCGGGCGGCGGTCTCCGACACGTCGTCGCTGACCGGCGGAACCTGCACGTCGGCGATCCCGAGCGCCGCGAGCGCCGAGGACAGATCGATGCTGGCCCCGGACGACAGCGCCGCGACCACGGCCTCGATCTCGGTGGTCGCATCGTCCGTCGCGGTGGCGTCGGCGTAGGTCAGGCCACCGGTGAGCAGCCGGGTGCGCACGGCGGCGGCGTCCTCGGTGAGCAGCGGGCCGTCGCCGCGCCAGAGCTGCCAGGTGGTCACGTCGTCGGTGCCGGCGGTGAGAGCGAGGACCCGCGGCGAGTCCTGCGACGCCTGCGTCTGGCGGCCGATCGCGGGGACGACGGACCGGTCCATGGTGGTCAGCTCGGCGGCGTCGGCGCGCCGGGCCTCCCAGGCCCAGGTGCCGGTCTGCACCAGCGGCACCACGACCGCCACCAGCGCCAGCACCGCGACGCCGAGCTGCCGCCAGCCGAAGGTGTACCGGTCCAGCGCCACGCGCACCCCGCGCGTGCCCAGGACGGCCGCGGTCAGCAGGCCGGCCATCGCGAGCGAGACGCCGGTGCCGGCCCAGCCGACCACGACGGTGCCGTCGTCCTGCGCCACGGCCACCCGCCCGGAGACCACGGCGAGCGCCAGCCCGACCGCGGCGGTGAACCAGCCGAGCCGCACCGCCCGGGCCACCGGGGCCCCGCGCAGCAGGGCCAGCAGCGCGAGCAGCACCAGCACCGCACCGGTCGCGGCGGGCCACCAGTCGCTCACCACGGACGGCACCCAGGAGGGCAGCCAGCTCGGCACCAGCTCGGACGCCTGCACCGGCACGCCGAGCAGCTGGGCGAGCGGAGTCGCGGCCGTCGACGCCAGCGGGGAGCCGGGGTCGGCGAGCAGCAGGCGCAACCCCTCCCGACCGCGGGAGGCCGCCTCGACCAGGGTCGGGCCGACCAGCACCAGCGCGGGCAGCGCGACGGCCAGCACCCGGAGCCGACGGCGACGCGGCGCGCACACCGCCACGGCGACCAGCACCAGCACCCCGGCCGGCAGCAGCGCCGGGGCGCCCGCGACCACGACGGCGAAGGCCAGCGAGGCACCGGCCGCGGCCGCGATCGATCCGGTGGGGCGGGGCCGGCCCGCGGGGGCGTCGTCCACCGCCGGGTCGTCGGCGGGCACGACGTCGTCAGGCACGACGTCGTCAGGCACGGCGTCGTCCGAGGGCACCGCGTCGCCGGCAGGCACGGCGTCGTCCGAGGACGTCTCGGCGTCGGGCTCGTCCTCAGGAGCGGCCTCGGCGGCGACGTCGTCAGCAGCGGCAGCGGCGTCGTCAGCACCGCCCACCCGGCCCCTGGTCGGCCCGAGGTCTCCCCCGTCGGAGCCGTCGGAGCCGTCGTCCGCCGCAGCGTCCCCACCGGGCCAGGACCGGTCCGGCTCGTCGTCCGGCGCCGGCAGCGCGACCGAGAGCTTCGGGCCGGCACCGGAGCCCGCCGCCGCCTCGACCCGGGCGTCGTCGGTCTCCCGGTCGTCCGTGGGCGCGGCGTGCTCGGCCTCCGGCGACGCGGCGTCCTCGTCGTCCGTCGAGGCGGCGGTCCCGCCGTCCCGCACCCATGCCTCGGGGTCGCCCCACTCGTCCACGCCGGCGTCCCGGGGCGCGTCCACCCCGCGGACCGCGGTCGCGACGCCGGACAGCACCGTGTCGACCTGGTGCACGCCGACCGCGCGGGCCAGCCCGAGCGCGCACCACGGCAGCGCGACGTGCACCAGCACGGCACCGACCCGGCCCTGCCCGGCGGCGAGCACCAGCGAGGGCAGTGCGGCCCAGGCCACGGCCGCCCAGGCCCGGACGGTCACCGACCGGGTGGCCGCACCGGCCGCGAACCAGGCGCCGACCCCGGCGATCAGCGCGGCACCGAGCAGCAGCACCGCGAGCACCAGGTCGGTGCGCCCGCCCGCCAGGGCGCTCAGCGGCAGCAGGGCGGTGAGCAGGGCGTCCGCCGGCCCGCGCTCCCCGAGCCCGGTGGTGACCCAGCCGTCCGTCGCGGCCTGCCAGAGCGTGCCGAGACCGGTCTGCACCCGGACCAGCGCGCCGCCGACCAGGCTGTCGCCGCCGATCACCGGCACGATCTGCCGGCCGAAGGCGACCGCGGACAGCGCCACGAGCAGCACGGTGACGACGGCGAGCCCGATCCGGCGCCGGACGGCGAGCGCGGCGAGCTCGCGCAGCTCCAGCTCCGAGGGCGCCTGGACCACGCGCCGGGCCTCCCGGCGGGTCAGGCGCCGGTCCTGCCACTGCTGCCACACGGTGCGCAGGTCGCCCTGCAACGGTCGCAGCGTCCGTCGGGACAGCCGCCGGGTGCGCCGGATCCGTCCGCGGGCGCGGACCACGGCGCCGGGCCGCCCGAGGGCGCGCAGCGGGGCGGACACCTCGGCGGCCGCGAGCTGCGGCTCCTTGGCGGCGATCCGGACCAGCAGGCGGACCAGCCCGGCCAGGCAGGCCATCACGGCGACCAGCGGCACCAGGGGCAGGGGCGGCCAGACCAGGCGCTGGTGCAGCAGCGCGGTGCGCCGTGCGGCGTAGGACCGGCGCGGGTCGGCGGCGTCCGGCTCGCCGTCGGCGTCCAGGTCCACGAACGCCTCCGGGCCGGCGTCGGCACCGCGCAGCCCGTGGTACGACGCCTGGGCGTGCCGGACCACGGCGGACGGCACCACGACCACGCGGTGCCCCGCGAGCCGGGCCCGCCGGCTCAGGTCCAGGCCGTCGCCGAACGGGCCGAGCGCGGGGTCGGTGCCCCGCAGGGTGTCCCAGACGTCCCGGCGGACCAGGGCGCCGGCGATGCCGACGCCCAGTACGTCGTCGCGGCCGTCGTGCTGGCCCTGGTCGACCTCGCCGGGCTCGACGTCGGTCATCCGGCGGCCCGAGCGCGAGGTGCGCAGCCCGATCTCCAGCAGCCGCGCCGGCCGGGTCCAGGTGCGCTGCTTGACGCCCGCGATGCCGACGGACGGCGCCGCCTCGACCGCGCGCAGCAGCTCGGCCAGGGCGTCCGGCTCGGGTGCGGAGTCGTCGTGCAGCAGCCACAGCCACGTCGGGCCGGCCGCCCCGCCCCGGTCGCCCGGCGGGTCGGGCACCGTGGCGACGGCCTGCCGCACGGCGTCGCCGAAGGTGCGGGCGCGCGGGGCGTGCTCCAGCCGCACGACGGTCCGGCCCCGGCGCACGGCGGGGCCCTCGGCGGGCGTGGGGCCGAGCCCGACGGCTCGCAGCAGGTCGGCCAGCGCGGGGTCCGGCGTGCCGCCGACGTCCACCAGCACCAGGCGCCCGGGCAGCCGGCGCTGCGCGGCCAGCGCGTGCAGCGTGGTCTCCAGGAACGGGGTGCGCCCCCGGGACACGACCACGGCCGTCACCGAGGTGACGGTCGATCCGGTCCGGGGTTCCGGGGTGCTCGCGCTCGAGCTCAGGGTGTCGGTCATCCTCTCGACATCACGCGGCCCGGGAGCCCCCGGGGATCAGACCACACGCCGCTTGAGCTTGCGGCGCTCGCGCTCCGACAGTCCCCCCCAGATGCCGAACCGCTCGTCGTTGGCGAGGGCGTACTCCAGGCACTCGGTCCGGACGTCGCAGCCGGAGCAGACCTTCTTCGCCTCCCGCGTCGAGCCGCCCTTCTCGGGGAAGAACGCCTCGGGGTCGGTCTGGGCGCACAGCGCACGCTCCTGCCACCCCATCAGGCCGTCGTCCTCGGGCGTGCCGAACAGCGGCAGCACCGCGGCACCGGACGTCTCGGGGGTCGGCTGCTGGATGGTCGTGCGGGCGTCGGACGGGAAGGGGCCCTCGTCGTCGAGCAGACTCCACATGCGTGCCTCCCGCGCTCGATCGTGGTGCTGGTCGTGTCCGGTCGTGCTGCTCGGTACCGCGTCCTGCCACCTGGTGGCGCCGTACCGACCCGCCCCGGATGCCGACCCCGCCATCAGGCCGAGCGCCCGTTGCGAGGGAACCGTTCGAGGGAATTACACGCGTGTCGTTCACATCCGTCAAGCCGAGGCGTGCTAGTGAGCGCGATCAGAGTGATTTGTCCGGTTGTCCCTGTGCGCGTGCCGCCTAGGCTGGGCGGATGCCCACCCGCGCTCCGTCCAGCGTCGCCGACGTGCTGTCTCTGCTGGTCACCGCCCCAGGGCGGCCGCGTCTGACCTGGTACGGCGCCGACGGCGAACGTGTCGAGCTGTCCGGCGCCGTGCTGGACAACTGGGTGTCCAAGACCACGAACCTGCTCGTCGAGGAGTACGACGCCGAGCCGGGCAGCACGGTGCTGATCGATCTGCCGCCGCACTGGCGCGCGGTGCTCTGGGCGCTGGCCGTGTGGCGCGCCGGGGGCACCGTGCTGCTGCCGGGCGCGGGTGGCGGCGGGCCGGTCGACCTCACCGTCACCGACCGGCCCGCCGCGCACGGGGCACGGCCGCACGCCGTGGTCGCCGTCGCGCTGCCGGCGCTGGCCCGCCGGTTCGAGGGCGACCTGCCGACCGGTGCGGTGGACGCCGCCCAGGCGGTGATGACCTACGGCGACGTGATCGGCTGGGCTCCCCCGACGGATCCCGACCGGGCAGCGCTGGTCGGCCCGGCCGCCGGGTCGACCGACCTGCCGGTCGCGCACGCCGGGCTGGTCGCGGCGGCCCGGGCCTCGGCGGCGACGGCCGCGCCGGGTGCTCGCACGCTGCTGCCCGTGCCCGGCACCCGCTCCGGCACCGGCGAGCTGCTGCTGCGCACGCTCGGCGTGCTGGCCGCCGACGGCTCGGTCGTGCTGCTGGCCGACGGCGCCGACGACCCGGCGGCGCGGACCAGCCGGACGGACCGGGTCGTGGCGGACGAGCGCGTCACCGCCCGGCTCGACTGAGCCCGGGCCGGCCCGGCCCGGCACCCGCCGCAGCCCCACCCGGCCACAGCCTCACCCGGTCGCGGCCACCGTGCCGTCGTCCTGCACCAGCCCGACCCAGATCTCGCTCCAGGTCCGGTCCACGGTGGTCGGCGCCGTGATCAGCGTGCGCCCGAGCGTGGTGGACACCGTGCCTCCCACGGACACGGTCGGCGGGTCGCCGGACCAGGGCAGCGCCGTCACGTCGAAGGTCGCCGCCGCCACCGTGCCCCCGCCCCATGCGTCCCGGACCGCGGCGAGCTCCTCGGCGGTGGGCACGTGGGTGAACTCCACCACCTCCACGTCGCAGATCACCCGGATCGTGGCCAGGTAGCGGAACGGGCTGCTGTGCACCCAGACCACCTTGTCGGCTCCCAGGTCCGTCAGCTCGTCGCACAGCGCGTGCGCCTGGGTGTCGCGGCCGCTGAGCTCCACGACGCCCGCCACGTCGCCCCAGGCCCGCGTCGGGGCCAGCGTGACCACCAGGGCGATCCCGACGGCCGCGACCCGGCGCAGCACGAGGGCCACGGTGGAGCCGCCCGACCGGGCGTGCGCCGTACGCCGCACCGCGCGCCGGTCCCGGACCCGGCCCGCCAGCGCCGCGAGGGCGCACGAGCCCGCCACGAGCAGGCCCGGGAACGTCACCGGCACCAGGCGGCGCACGGCCCAGATCTGGTCCGGCGTGATGCTCACCCGCACCAGCGGGAACACGGCGCCGACGGCGATCACGGCGACCAGCACGGTGCGCGCCGGGTCCCGCCCGCGCACGGCACGCCGGGCCAGCACGGCCAGCCCCGCGAACCCGAGCAGCACCGCGACCCACCCCAGGTACCAGGAGACCCAGGTCAGCGACTCCTCGTCGTAGGAGCGCGAGCCGTCGACCGCGACCCCGGCGACCTTCTGCAGCGTCGCGACCGCGCGGCCGGCCCCGGAGTCGGGGTCGTTGAAGTGCCCCTGCCACCACCACGGCCGGCTGGCCAGCGCGACTCCGACCAGCACCACCAGCGTCGCGGCGAGCGCGCCGAGCGTCCGCCGGTGCCGGTGCAGCCAGCGCCGCAGCCAGCCGAGCAGGCCGGTCGGGGCGAGCAGCACGAGCAGGGCGAGCACCGTGACCGCGGCCGCCAGGCCGAGCAGCTGGTGCAGCTGCGAGGTGTGGTCCTGCACGTACTGCGGGCTGAGCCGCAGCACGTCGGTCATCCCCAGCGCCACCATCACCGCGGCGCCGAGCATCGCGGCGAGCGCACGCCTGCGGGCCGCCGACCGGTCCGCCCGGCCGAGCGGCGTGGCGGCCGCGAGCGTGTAGCCGATCACGAGCCCGACGACGACCACCGACCCGTCGATCCGGGCCGCGGCGACCGCGCCGGTGAGCGCACCGATCAGCAGGTGACGGCCCACGCCGGTCTCGCGTCGCCACGCCCCGCGCAGCAGGGCGAGCCCGCCGCAGAGGAAAGCGACGGTGAGCGGCTCGGTGTACGCGGACCGCGTGGTCACCAGGTACGGCAGGCAGAGCGCGAGCGCGGTCACCGGCACCAGCGCCCAGAGCGGTCCGGCGAACGTCCGCGCCACGGCGTACACCGCGAGCAGCGCGATCGCGCCGATCACCAGGTTCCCGGCCAGCACCGCCCGCTCGCCGCCGACCCAGCCCTGGATGGCGAGCAGGGCGGGCAGCATCACGTTGCCCTGCACGTGCAGCACGCCGTCCTGCAGGGTGAACGCCTCGGTGCCCGCGCTGGCGCCGGAGACCGCCGCGGCGGCCGCCTCAGCCGCGCCGACCGGGATGGTGCCGGTGGTGTGCTCGCTCAGCCAGAGGGCGCGCAGCGTGAGGAAGCCCGGATCGCGGTTCACCACCACGTAGCCGGAGACGTAGCGCAGCGAGCGCACGAACCACCCGACGCACAGCAGCAGCACGGCGAGCAGCCCGCCGAGCTGCGCCGGGGTCCGGGCCGGGGCGGCGGGCACCAGCCGCCAGGTGAGCAGCACGCCGATCAGCGCGAGCGGCAGCACCACCAGCGGCCGGAACTGCCCGACCAGCACGGCGAGCACGCTCGGTGCGCCGAGGCAGACCAGGAGGACCGGCAGCCGGTCGGGCAGCGAGAGCAGCAGGGCCAGGCAGCCGTCCAGCAGCCGGGACGCGCGCGCCGCGGCCGGACGGCGCACCAGGTGCCCGGGAGGCGAGGTGGTCACGGGGTCAGGGGACGTCGGCCTGCACGAGCGTGCCCCCGCCGTGCACCGCCAGCGCGCCGTCGGAGGCCGGGACGAACGCGGCCTGCCCCTGGGCGAGGTGCAGGGCGGAGCCGGCCTGGCTGGACACCGTCAGGGTGCCGGCGAGGCACAGCAGCACGCGCGGGCCCCGCCCGGGCAGGGGATGGCTCAGGTCGTCGTCCACCCGGGTCACCGAGAGCTCGAAGTCGTCCACCGGCGCGTAGTAGATCCGGGTGGCGCCGTGGAACCGCTCCGGCGCGATCCGGATCGGCGGGGCGGCGACGTAGTCGACGTTGCGCAGCAGCTCGTCCACGTCCACGTGCTTCGGTGTCAGCCCCGCGCGCAGCACGTTGTCGGAGCTGGCCATGATCTCGACGCCGAGACCGCTCAGGTAGGCGTGCACCCCGCCCGCCGGCACGAACAGCGCCTCGCCCGGCTGCAGGGTGACCGGGTTGAGCAGCAGCGAGGTCACCACGCCCGGGTCGCCCGGGTAGGCCTGCTGCAGGCGCACCACGGTCCGGTCGGCCCGCGGCGAGGGAGACCCGTCCGCCAGCCGGTGCGCGCAGGCGATCGCGACCTCCTCGACCTCCTCGGGCGAGGGGCGGGTCGCGGGGCGCAGCAGCCGGGTGAAGGCGGCCTCGATGCCGGCGGCGGTCGGCTGCTCGGCGAGCATCAGCCGCAGCTCCTTGGCCAGGCGGGCGTCCAGCCCCTCCAGCAGCTCCGCGGCCCGGCGCGACGCCCGGAACCCGCAGATCGCCTCGAACCGGGTCAGCGCGTAGACCAGCTCCGGCTTGTGGTTGCGGTCCCGGAAGTTGCGGTGCGGGGCGTCGACGGGCACCCCGGCGGCCTCCTCCTCCGCGAAGCCCTCGCGGGCCCGGGCGATGTGCGGGTGCACCTGGAGCGAGAGCGGGGTGTCGGCCGCGATCACCTTGAGCAGGTACGGCAGCGTCGCGCCGAACCGGGCCTCGACGTCCTCGCCGAGCACCCCGGACGGGTCGCCGGCGATCACCTCGGTCATCGCCGGTCCGACCGCCCCGTCCGCACCGACGCACCGGGACGGCGCGCTGGCGTGGGCGCCGAACCACGCCTCCGCGACCGGCTCGCCGGTGGCGGCCAGCCCGAGCAGCTCGGGGATCGCGGTGGGCGATCCCCAGGCGTAGTGCTGGACGGAGTGCGTGAGACGGTGCACGGGACCCTCGGGTGCTCGATGTCAGGGGGCGCCGTCGATAGTAGCCGCCGGACCTCGCGATCTGCCGGGTCTGCGGGCCGCTACCCGCCGTCCGTGGCGCCCAGGCCGAGCGACCGCCGCAGCGCGGCACCCATCCGCTCCCGGGAGTAGGTCGCACGGCACCGGACGGCGTAGTCCTGCGCACGCTGCTCGGCCTCCGCGCGGTCGGCGAGCACGCCGGCCAGCACGGCGTGCCAGGCGTCGGCGTCCTGGGCCGGCACCAGCTCACCGGTCTCGCCCGGCAGCACCGCGTCCCGCAGCCCCTCCAGGTCCGCGGCGACCACCAGCGCGCCGCGCGCCGCCGCCTCCACCGCGACCAGCCCGAAGCCCTCCATGTCGCCGGGCACCGGCACGTTCGGCTGCACGAACACGTCGGCCCCGCGCATCAGCAGCTCGCGGTCCGCGTCCGGCACCGAGCCGAGCAGCCGGAGCCTGCCGTGCAGGTCGGGCTCCGCCGCACGCAGGTCGAGCCGGTGGCGGTCCGGGCCGGCCCCCGCGACCAGGTGCACGGTGCCGGGCAGCTGCGGCAGCACCGCTCCCGCGAACCAGGCCACTCCCTTGCGCCGGACCAGGCGGCCGAGCGTGACCAGCACCAGGGTGTCCGCCGGCACGTCGTACCGGCGGCGCAGCAGCGCGCGGGCCTCCTGACGGTCGAGGCCGCCCGCCGGCAGCCGCACCCCGAGCCGGATCACCTGCACCCGGTCGGCGGCGGCGCCTGCCGCGACCACCGAGGCGGCCGTGGCCGAGCTGATCGCGAGCACGCGCGGCGCCCGGGGCAGGACGCGGCGGACCAGCCGCTGGTAGACCGGCTGGCGCCACACCACGTCCTTGCCCATCGCCATCGTGGCGTGCGGCACCCGCAGCAGGGCGAGCACCGGCCGCAGCAGCAGGTAGAGCAGCACGTCGCCGACCAGCACGTGCTGGACCCGCCCGCGCAGCACCAGCACGACGGTCCGGACGGCCGCCCCGGGCAGCCACAGCGGCAGGGCTGCGTTGGACCCGGTGTGCGCGAGCAGCCGGTCCCGCCCGTCGCCCGCGGCCGACAGGGTCGCCCACACGTCGGCGGCGAGCGTCTCCATGCCTCCGACGGACGGGGGGAACTTCCGGGTCACGAACAGAGTTGCAGCGGCCACGGGTGTGCACTGTACGCGGCACGGTTGAGCCGGCAAGCCCCGGCTACCATCACGTGGTGCCCGACGATCAGCCTGCTGCCCAGCCTGCCACGCCGGATCCCGTGCCCGGTGGCCGCTCGCGGCGTCCGGGGTGGCGCAGCGTGCTCAAGTGGCTCGCCGTGGTCGTCGTGGTGGGCTTCATCGTCGCCTACGTCGTCCAGGAGTGGACGGGGTTCGTGGCGGGTCTGCGCCGCCTGGACGCGCTCTCGATCGCCGGAGCGGTGCTGGCGATCCTCGCCGGGCTGGTCTGCGCCATGCAGTCCTGGCGCGCGACGCTGGCCGGGCTCGGCTCGCCGCTGCCGTTCCTCGCCGGGGCGCGGGTGTTCTTCCTCGGGCAGCTCGGCAAGTACGTGCCGGGCAGCGTGTGGCCGATCCTCGCGCAGGCGGAGCTCTCCTCGGAGTACGACGTGCCGCGCGCCCGGACCGGTCTGGCCTCGCTGACCCAGATGCTGATCGGGCTGGTCACGGGGGTCTGCGTCGCCGGGGGCACGCTGGCGGTCTCGTCCCCGGAGGCCTTCGAGAGCTACTGGTGGCTGCTGCTGGTCGCGGTCGCGGGCGTGGTCGTGCTCGTGCCCCCGGTGTTCAACCGGCTGGTCGCGCTGGCGCTGCGGCTGACCCGCCGGCAGCCCGCCGGCACGGTGTCCCCGCGCGCGGTGATCGTCGCTGCGCTGTGGTGCCTGGGGATGTGGGCCACGTTCGGGCTGCACCTGTGGCTGCTGGCCCGGGCGCTGGGCGCCACCGGGTCCGGCCTGTTCTGGCTGTCCACCGGCGCGTACGCGCTGGCCTGGGTGGTGGGCTTCGTGATCGTGCTGCTGCCCGCCGGGGCGGGAGCGCGGGAGGCGGCGCTGGTGCTGGCGCTCGCACCGGTCCTGGACCGCGAGTCCGCGCTGGTCCTGGCAGTCGTCAGCCGCATCCTGATGCTCGTCGGCGACGGCCTGTGCGCGGCCGCGGCGATCGTCGCGGAGAAGGCGCGCCGTCGCCGATCGGCCGTCAGAGCGGCCGGGAGTACTGGATCTCCTTGATCCGCTCCAGCTGGTCCTCCAGCAGCACCCGGTTGGTGCGCTGCAGGTCCGAGAGCACGCCGAGCGCGACGGAGAGCAGGGCGGCGACGGACATGATCGCCGCGAAGATCAGCGACTGGATGTTGCCCGAGTTGTCGCCCCGGGCCAGCCAGACCACCAGGAAGCGCACCATCGGGATCAGCGCCAGGACGCCGAACAGCGCCGCGAGCGTCGCGAAGATCCGGTAGGGCTTGAACATCAGCGAGCTGCGCACGATGGCCGAGCCCGACTTGGCCATGTGGTGGAAGATGTTCTTGAACAGCCGGGACTCGCGGGTCTTGGCGTTCGTGGTCACCGGCACCGAGGCGATGCTCAGGCGCTTGTGCCCGGCCTGGATGATCGTCTCCATGCAGTAGGAGAAGTCGGTGACGATGTTCAGCCGGTACAGCGCGGTGCGCGAGTAGGCGCGGAAGCCGCTCGCGGCGTCCGGCAGCCGGGTGTCGGCGACCTTGTTCACCACCGCGCTGCCGACCCGCTGCATCAGCTTCTTGAACGGCGAGAAGTGCGCGATGGTCGCGGTCTGCCGATCGGCGATCACGATGTCCGCGGTGCCCGCGATGATCGGCGCGACCAGGTCGGGGATCCGGTCCTGCGGGTACTGGTTGTCCCCGTCGGTGTTGACCACGATGTCGGCGCCGTGCGCGAGCGCGTAGTCCACGCCGTCCCGGAACGAGCGGGCCAGACCCATGTTGCGCGCGTGCTGCACGACGTGGGTCACGCCGAGCGCCCGCGCGACCTCGACCGTGCGGTCCGTCGAGCCGTCGTCGATCACGAGGACGGCGAGCTCGTCCACACCCTCGATCGAGCGCGGGATGGAGGCGAGCACCGCGGGCAGCGTCTCTTCCTCGTTCAGGCAGGGGATCTGGATGAAGACCTTCATGTGCTTCCTGGCTGTGCGGGTCCGCTCTGAGAGCGTGCTGTGAGGCTGCGGTCTGCGAGCGTGCGGTGCGGCGGCGCTCTGCGAGCGTGCTCGGGGGACACCCGACAGTACCGCAGCGGCCGTCCGCGGTCGGGCTGCACAAGTGCGAACCACCGGGACTGCCCACGCACGGCGCCCCCATGGGCCACAATGAGCCACCATGCGCGGCATCATCCTGGCCGGAGGCTCCGGCACCCGCCTGCACCCGATCACCCTCGGCGTCAGCAAGCAGCTCGTCCCGGTGTACGACAAGCCGATGATCTACTACCCGCTGTCCACGCTGATGCTGGCCGGGATCCAGGACGTGCTGGTGATCACGACACCGCACGACGCGGCGCAGTTCCACCGGCTGCTCGGCGACGGGTCGCAGTTCGGCATCTCGATCGAGTACGCCGTGCAGGCGGAGCCGAACGGGCTCGCGCAGGCGTTCGTGCTCGGTGCCGGCTTCATCGGCGACGACAGCGCGGCGCTGGTCCTCGGCGACAACATCTTCTACGGGCCCGGCCTCGGCTCCCGGCTGGAGCGGTTCGACGGCATCGACGGCGCGGCGGTGTTCGCCTACCGGGTCGCCGACCCGACCGCCTACGGCGTGGTGGAGTTCGACGCGGACGGCCGTGCGCTGTCCCTGGAGGAGAAGCCCGCCCGGCCGAAGTCCTCGTTCGCGGTTCCCGGGCTGTACTTCTACGACAACGACGTGGTCGCCATCGCGCGGGACCTGCGGCCCTCGGCCCGCGGGGAGTACGAGATCACCGACGTGAACCGCACCTACCTCGACGCGGGCCGGCTGCACGTCGAGGTGCTGCCCCGGGGCACCGCCTGGCTGGACACCGGCACCTTCGACTCGCTGCTGGAGGCCTCGGACTACGTGCGCACGATCGAGTCCCGCCAGGGGCTCAAGATCGGCTCCCCGGAGGAGGTCGCGTGGCGCCGGGGCTTCCTGACCGACGACGAGCTGCGCGCCCGGGCCGAGCACCTGGTGAAGTCGGGCTACGGCAGCTATCTGCTCCGCCTGCTCGACGAACCGCGCTGAGCCGCGACCCCCGCAGCACCGTCCCGAACCCGTCCGCCCCTACGTCAACGCTCAGTTCGGCGTGGTGCACGACTCCATCGTGGCGGGCGAGGCTCGCACCGACCAGCACCTCACCCCGGGGCAGCCGGGTGACCGTGACCGGGCGGGTGGACGACGCGGAGTACGCCGGCTGGCCGGCCCGCACCCGGGTGGCAGCCGTCACGTGCCTGCTCGACGATCCCGAGCTGCTGGTGCAGCAGGGACTGCGGGCACGCGCACTCGCGGAGGCCAGCTCCTTCGAGGCCGCGGCGCAGAGCATCCTGTCCGTCGTGCTGCCCGGTCAGCGGGCGGAGCGCGAGCGCAGCGCCGCCTCGTAGGCGGTCAGGTGCGCGGCGGCGGAGGCGGCCCAGCTGAACGACTGCGCCCGGACCTGCGCCGCGGCACCGAGCTCGCGACACCGGCCGGGGTCGTCCAGCAGCGCCCGCAGCGCGGCGGCGATCTCGGCCTCGCCCGTGCCCGTGTAGGCCACGGCCTCGCCGCCCACCTCCGGCAGCGACAGCATCCGGGTGGTCAGCACCGGCGCGGCGCACGCCATCGCCTCCAGCACCGGGAGGCCGAAGCCCTCGCCGAGGCTCGGGTAGACCACGACCTCGGCACCGGCCAGGTAGCCGGCGAGGTCGGCCAGCGGCAGGTAGCCGGGCCGCAGCACCGTCAGGCCCGCCGGCACCGCGTCGACCGCGGGCCCGACCTGGGTGTCCCAGCCGGCCCCGCCGGCCAGCACCAGCGCCGGCGGCCGCGGGTCGGCGCCGACCGCGCGGACCCAGCCGCGGACCAGGGCGGGGACGTTCTTGCGCGGTTCCAGGGTGCCGAGGAACGCGAGGTACGGCCGGCCGGTCAGCCCCAGCGTCTGCGCGACCCGGTGCCGCTCCGCCTCGCTGACCGGGTGGAACACCGCGGGGTCGACGCCGTGGTAGGCCACGTGGAACCGGTCCACGTGGCCGTGGGTGTACCGGACGACCTCGTCCCGCGTGGCCGCCGACGGCACCAGCAGCGCGTCCGCCGACCGGACCGCCCGGCGGGTGGCGGCGCGGAAGAACCGGCCCTTGACCGGGCTGTGCACCCCGGGATCGCTGAAGAAGGTGGCGTCGTGCAGTGTGACGACCCGCGCCGCGTCCACCCGGGCCGGCATCGTGTAGTGCGGGCTGTGCAGCACCTCGCCGCGGACCCGGCGGACCAGCGCAGGCAGCCCCGTCTGCTCCCAGACCATCCGGGCGGGCCGGCGTTCGGTGCCGGCCGGTGCGAGCAGCACCTCGGCACCCGGCAGCGCGTCCGCGAGCCCGTCGGCCTGCGACGGCCGCGCCACGACCGCCAGGTCGCCCCCCGCCGCGACGATCTCGCGGGCGACCTCCACGACGTACCGGCCGACGCCGCCGAGGTCGGCGGGCACCGCCGTGACGTCCAGCACCACCCTCACCCGAGCACCTCGTGCGACGCCTCGGCCCAGCGCTCCCGCCAGTCGCCGATCGAGGCCACGCCGGCCGCCTCGGCGCCGTCGTGGCCCAGCACGGAGTAGGACGGCCGCGGCGCGGAGCGGGACGCGCTCGCCGCCGCGCGCGCGGCGTAGGCGACGCTGCTGGTCGGCTGCACCACCTCGGCGGCCATGCCGGCCGCGGTCACGGCGGCCCGGGCGAGCTCGAACCAGGAGGTCACCCCGGAGGCGGTGCCGTGGTAGGTGCCCGACGGTGCCTCGGCCTGCACCAGGCGCAGGATGAACGCCGCCAGGTCGCGGGTCCAGGTCGGCTGGCCGAGCTGGTCGTCGACGACCTCGAGGTGCCCGCGCTCGGCGGCCACCCGCGCGATCGTGCGGGGGAAGCAGGGGCCGCCCGCGCCGTACAGCCACGCGGTGCGCACCACCAGGTGGTCGGGCGCGTAGGCGGCCACCGCCCACTCCCCCGCCAGCTTGGTGCGCCCGTAGGCCGACCGCGGGTCCGGCTGCGCGTCCTCGGCGTACGGCCGGTCCGCATCGCCGGCGAACACGTAGTCGGTCGAGACGTGCACCAGCCGCACCCCGGCCGCACCGCACGCCCGGGCCAGCACCGCCGGTCCGACCGCGTTCACGGTGAAGGCGTCCGGCTCACGCTCCTCGGCGAGGTCGACGGCGGTCCACGCCGCGCAGTTCACCACCAGGTCGTGCAGCGCGACCGCCGCAGCGACCGCCGCCGGGTCGGTGATGTCCAGCTCGTCCTTGTCCACCGCGGTCACCTGCTCGCCCGCGGCCACCAGCGTCGCCACCAGATCGCGGCCGAGCATGCCGCCGGCCCCCGTCACCAACCACCTCACGTGCGCGTCCCGCCTCTCGTCGTCGTGCCCGGGTCAGCGTAGTCGCGGCCGCGAGGCGGGCGGTCGGACAGTCCGGGTGGCCGTCGGCGGCCGGTCACACGGACCGAGGTCGGACGCCGGACAAGCACCGCACAGGCACTCACCGCGGTGGCGAAGAGCAGCACGTCCGCCGCGGTGCTCCACGGCCTGGTCAGCACCGAGACCACGGCGGCGTCCGCCGGTACGAGCAACGACAGCAGCAGCACCGGCCACCAGCAACAGCCGCTGCGGCAGATGCAACGTGTGCCGGCGGATCCCCCACGAGCGGGAACCGCCGCCCGTTCCGCGAACGCCGACAGGGAGATGAGGGTCGGGTCCTGCGTCACCAGGCAGATCGGCGGCGGTGCCAGGTGCGCCGTGCTCGCACCGGGCGCAGTGCCAGGCTGCGGCGACACCTCGGGCGCCGAGTCCCCCACGTGGGCTCCGGTCATGGCCGCGGTCCCACCTGCGACCCACACCGTGGCGAGCCCCGGACGAGCAGCCAGCAACCGCCGACTACGCTGGCCGGACCATCACCACCGAGGGAGCACCATGGAGTACCGCGAGCTGTCCGTGCCCGGGGCCTGGGAGTTCACTCCCCGTCTGCTGGGCGACCCGCGCGGGCTGTTCCTGGAGGCGTACAAGGCCGACGTGCTGACCGAGGCGGTCGGGCACCCGCTCGACCTGCGGCAGGTGAACTGCTCCGTCTCGGCGGCGGGCGTGCTGCGCGGGGTGCACTTCGCGGACGTCCCGCCGAGCCAGGCCAAGTACGTCTCCTGCGTCGCGGGCGCGGTGCTGGACCTGATCGTGGACATCCGGGTCGGCTCGCCCACCTTCGGCCGCTGGGACAGCGTGCTGCTGGACGACGTGGACCGCCGCGCGGTGTACCTGTCCGAGGGGCTGGGGCACGCCTTCCTCTCCCTCGCGGACGGCTCGACCGTCACCTACCTGTGCTCCGCCGGCTACGCGCCCGGTCGCGAGCACGGCGTGCACCCGCTGGACCCCGAGATCGGCCTGGAGCTGCCCCGCACCGGGCGGGACGGCCGACCGCTGACCATCACGCTGTCCGACAAGGACCAGGCGGCCCCGACCCTGGCCGAGGCGGCCGAGGCGGGTCTGCTGCCGCAGCACGCCGACGTGCTGGCGTACGTGGGGTCGCTCGGGCAGGGCTGACCGCACCGGCCGCGGGACGTGCCTCTCTCTCGTGGCAGGACGCCCGCGGCGCTCACCTCACGAGGAGGTCGAGCACGACCGGCCCGTTCACCGGGTCGCCGAGCGGCTCTATCCCCTCCTGGACGAGCCAGAGCCGGACGGTGACGTGGCCGGGCAGCACGCCCTCGGGCACCGTCAGCGACAGCTCGACCTGCGTGGACCGACCGGGGAACACGCTCTGCGGCAGGTCCGTGACCACGTCCCGGTCCACGCCGTCCTGCGTCCAGGTCGCGACCAGCCGCACGGTGCCCTCCATCACGTCGGAGGTGCTCGGCACCGCCCAGGTCTGGTCGCCCAGGTTCGTCAGCTCGACCGTCACCGACTGGTCCTCGGCACCGATCCGCACGAGGTCGGCGACCGCGCCCTGCACGCGCGCCGCGTACAGCGGGCTGTCCAGCACCTCGCCGCGCTCCGGCTCCAGGTAGCCGATCGCGGCCAGCCGGTTCGCGAGCGCGCCGGGCAGCACCCAGAGCGCGTCCTCGCCCGGGACCAGCCCGGTCAGGCGCCGGGCACCGACCTCCTCGCCCTCGTCCCAGGCGAGCCGGGCGATCACGACCTCGCTCCGGTCGGCCGCCTCGACGCTGTCGATCACCCGGACGGTGCGCGGGATCAGCATGAACTGGGTGAAGTTCTGCCCGGAGTACGTCGATCCCGGCGCGTAGTAGGCCACGTCGACCTGCTCGCCCAGCGCCTCCTCGACCTGGTCGAGCACCTCCGCCGTCGCTGTGCCGCTGGTCGACGCCTCGTTCCACGGCAGGGCGACCTCGGTCTGCGCCGTCCAGGAGCTGATCGCGAGCAGCACCGCGACCAGAGCGACCGACACCCACCGCAGCTGCCGGCCGGCCAGCACGACCAGTGCCCCGAACCCCGCGACCGCGAGGCTGGCGAGCAGGAAGGGCACCGCGGTGTCACCCGCGTCCACGGGCCAGTGCCAGAGCAGCAGGCCCGCGATGTTCATCGGGAACCACAACCCGTCGGTGTCGGCCAGTGGCGCCCCGAGCAGGAGGAACGCCCCGAGCAGCACGACCCCGCCGCCCCAGGCGATCGCGCCCCGCCGGCGCTCGATGCCCCGGGCGACCGCCGCGAGGCCCACCACGACCAGCGGCAGCAGGAAGGGGTCGATGTACCGGCCGTACATGCTGACGTCCAGCCGGCCGGACGTCTCGCCGATCGTGTCGGCGGTCGCCAGCGTGCCGGTCGCCAGCGCTCCGAGCACCACCACGGCGATCCAGGCCGCTCCGGCCGGCATCCGGTCGGACCACTCGCGGCGCAGCCGGGGCACCATCGCCGCCACCCCGAACACCGGGAGGAAGACCCAGGCGACGATCGTGTACCACGCCTGCCCGGCGAGCCCCGCGGCCAGCGGACCGGTCAGGCCGCTGACGAAGGTGCTGAACGCCGCGTCCTCCCGGGTCCGGCCCGTCCCGTACAGCGTGGCGGCCAGCATCCGGTGCACCGAGAACAGCGTGACGCACGCCCCGACCAGCAGCACCAGGCCGATCGCGGCGGGTCGCCAGGTGCGCCGCCGCGCCCGTCCGGCGAGCAGCCCGACCACCGCGATCGGCAGGATCACCCCTCGACCGTGGCTGAAGAACGTGTACGCGGCGCTGAGCGCGAGCAGGCTCGCCGCCGCCGAGGTGCCGCGCTCCACGTAGCGCAGCCCCAGCCAGACGCTCGTGACCACCATCAGCGCGAAGAACGCCTCGCTCACCGCGTAGTCCGACAGCACGACCCGGGCCGGGCCCGCCATCACCAGCGCGGCGAGCAGCACCGCGACGGGCCGGCTGACGGACAGCCGGCGGGCGATCGCCGACAGCGGCCAGATCGTCAGGCAGGCCGCACCGGCCGACATCAGCACGGCCGCCCGGTAGGCGGTCGTCGGGTCGCTGATGAACCACCAGAGCGGCGCGAGCACCACGGCCCAGCCCGGGTAGTAGCTCATCCCGTCCAGCGACAGCGGCTGGCCCACCCCGGCGATCAGCCGGGAGGTGGCGAGCGGCCCGATCTCGTCGTCCGACCAGATCGGGGTCTGCGCGGACAGCGCCGCGGTCAGGTGCAGGCCCACGGCCAGCAGGACCGCCCCGGTCGCGGCCACCACCGCGAGCCGGTGGCGCCAGGCCCCCGGGGCCGCGACCCGTCGGCCGTGCCGCGACGCCTGCTCGGGCACCGGCTCGACGGGCGGGGCGACGGTCGTCATGGACTTGCTGCGCTCCTCGACGCTCGTGGTCCTCGTGCTGCACGGCGGCAGACCCCGCCCGCGCGCACGGCGACGAGGGAGCACCCCGGGTCGGCGGCGCGGAGATCGCACACCCCGTCCCCTACGGCCCGACGACGGTACCTTATCGTCGCGTAGGTTTCCCTCCGTGAGCCACGCCCGCGCAGCCGTCCCGCCCCGACCCGCCGGCGCGGACCGCCCGCTGGACGTCGTGATGACCACCGAGCAGCTCTGGCAGCCGACCCCCGGCGGGTCCGGCACGTACGTGCGCGAGCTCGCCGCCGCGCTGCTGCGCCGGGACGACATCGCGCTCACCGGCCTGCACGCTCGGCACGCCGGACCGCCCGACCCCTCGTGGTCGGTGCCGGACGGCATGGGCCAGATCGCCTCCCGGCTGCCGCGCCAGGCGCTCTACGAGACCTGGAACCGGTGGCGGCTGCCGCGGTCCGCCGGGGCCGCCGACGTCGTGCACGCGACCACCTGGGCCGTGCCGCCCCGCTCGGCACCGCTGGTGGTGACCGTGCACGACCTGGCCTTCCTGCGGAGCCCGGAGCACTTCACCCGGCGCGGTGCCGCCTTCTTCACCCGCGCGCTCGACGTGGTGCGGGCGCAGGCCACCCGCGTGCTGGCGGTGTCCGGCACCACCCGGGACGACTGCGTCGCCGCAGGGATCGATCCGACGCGGATCCGGGTCGTGCCGCACGGGGTGCGCGTACCGGCGGTCACCGGGCCGGACGGCCTGGAGCTCCGCCGTCGGTTCGGCCTCACCCGCCCGTACCTGCTGTGGTGCGGCACCGTCGAGCCGCGCAAGAACGTGCCCGGGCTGCTGCGGGCGTACGCGGAGGCCGCCCGCCGGATGCCCGACCTCGACCTGGTGCTGGTCGGTCCCGACGGCTGGTCGGGCGCCCCCGAGGAGGTCACCCGCGCGCTCGCCGCGCTGCCCGCCGACCGGGTGCACCGGCTCGGCGCCCTGAGCTGGGCCGACCTGCACGCCGCCTACGCGCAGGCCCGGGCGTTCTGCTACCCGTCGCTCTGGGAGGGGTTCGGGATGCCGGTGCTGGAGGCGATGAGCCACGGCGTGCCCGTCGTCACCTCCACTGGCACCTCGATGGCCGAGGTGGCCGGCGACGCGGCCCTGCTCGCGCCGGCGACCGACGTGGACGCCCTGGCGGACGCCCTGGTCCAGGCGACCGGCGACCGGCACGACGAGCTCGCCGCCGCGGCGCGCGAGCACGCCGCCGGCTACACCTGGGACCGGTGCGCGGCGGCGACCGCCGAGGTGTACCGCGAGGCGGCCGCCGAGGTCGACCGGGGGCCGGCCGGCCGGTAGCGGCACCGCGCGGGGGCCGCCCGGACCGGCTCAGCCGAGGCTGAGCACCGGCAGGTCCTCCTCCGTGACGCTCACGCCGATCAGCGTCACCGCCCCGTCCGCCCCGGGCAGCACCTCGAAGTCCTGCTGGCCGGCCCCGACCGCCACCTCGACGTCCAGCTGGCCGCCGCCGTCCGCCACCGGGACGTCGTAGCGCTGGTCGCCGATCTGGATCGGGACCGAGGTGGTGGTCTGCGTGGTGCTCACCGTCGCGGTGATCCGCACCGTGACGGCATGGTCGCGGCCGTTCTCCAGCGCGAGCGCACCGGTGCCGCTGCCCAGCTCCCACTCCTCGAGCCCGGACGCCGAGTCGGCGGCGGCGGTCACCTTGGCCACCCCGGAGTAGGCCAGCACCGGGGCGACCGTCGCCTCCGCCACCCGCGCCACGTCCTCCGCCGAGTTCTCCGCGGCGACCTGGGCCTGCGCCTCGACCAGCGAGTACAGGGCGTACCGCCCGTCGGCGCTCTCGGTCTCCGGGGCGCCGACCACCGCGGTCAGGCCCTGCTCCATCTGCGCGGCGGCGTCCTCGCCGTAGCGCTGCCGGTCGATCATCACGCCGGAGAACCCGACGGCAGCCAGCGAGCTGACCATCTGCTCGGCGGGCAGCTCCTCGACCTCCCCCGGCCAGTCGGTGGTCGAGCGGCCCTTGATGCCGCCGGACGACCAGCGCAGCGTCGAGGAGTGCAGGTACATCTTCAGCTGGTCGGTGTCGAACACCCCGTTCACCGGCGAGGTCTCCGGGAACGCGACGTACGGCGCCTGGAAGATCATCGCGTCGTCCGGCATCACGTCCTCGACCTGCGCCACCCAGGTGGCGTCGGCCTCGAACGCGGCGGCGTTGGCCTCGTAGTCGGGCACGTCCCCGGCCGTGGTCTGGTCGAAGAACCCGACCAGCAGCACGAGCACCGCCAGCCCGCCGGCCAGGCTGCGGCGCGTCACCGGCCGCCAGGACCACCGCCGGCCGAACCGGCTCAGCCAGGCGTCCAGCACCAGCCCGACGACGGCCAGCGCGAACATCGCGATGATGATCGACATCCGGTTCCAGCCGCGCAGCGAGTCGGTCACGAAGGACACGAAGGTCGCGAGGCCGCCGACGGTCGCGACCAGGAACGCGAACAGCGTCAGCGCGGACAGCAGCGCGATCGTCCGGGTGCGCTGGGTCTGCTCGGCGGTCAGCTCCGGCAGCCTCTGCGACCGCCGCCCGCCGAGGCTCACCAGCGCCACCAGCAGCGCGATCACCAGACCGGTCGCGGCGACCGCGCCGAGCGAGGGGTACTCGGAGACCAGCGGGTAGACCGAGTCGTACTTCTCGCGGATCGTCGCGAGGATGCCGATCCGGTGCCCGGGCACCGGCAGCAGCAGCTGCGCGAGCTTGAGCGCGTAGATCTCGGTCCACTCGGGCGAGCGCACCAGGCCGGTCAGGCTCGACCCGTGCTCCTGGGTGTAGAGCAGGTCGGGCGCCATGTTCGCCAGCGCCGTCGCCACCACGACCGTGCCGGCGACCACCGCGCCGCCGAACCGGCGCCACGACCGGCTGCGCCACCACGAGACGATCGCCGCGGCCGCGATCATCACCACGACGAAGACGCCGTAGTAGGTCGATCCGGTGGTGACCAGCACCAGGCAGAGCAGGGTCGAGGCGCCGCGCCCGGTCAGCAGCCCGAGCAGGCGCCACCGGGAGGGTCGCCCGCCCCAGAGCCGATCGCCCCGGACCACCCGCAGCACGACCACCAGGGCCAGCGGCAGCGTGAAGTACGAGGCCAGCCACAGGTGGCCCTCTCCCCGGATGAAGTGGTACGGCGCGATCGCGTACAGCACCGCGAGCGGGACCGTCAGCCAGCGGGACACGCGGCACTCGCGCAGGAACCACACCGCGGTCAGCGCCGCGAGCAGGAAGCCCACCACGTAGTAGACGTTCACCGCGACCGCGAAGTCGGACGTGAACCAGGACAGCACGTGGGCGGCGGCGAAGTTGAGGTTATCCGCCGTCGGGAAGTCGTGGTAGACCTGCCCGGTCGGCGCGGCGAGCAGCGACTGCGACTCGTACCAGCCGGTCTCGATCACCGTCTTGAAGTGCGCGGACACCGCCACCGCGTCGCCGTAGTAGGTGAACGGCACCCGCCAGTCCGCGCGCCACAGCTGCAGCGACACCACGGTCGCCAGCAGCGACATCAGCACGCTGAGCAGGTAGGTCGCACCCTCGCGCACCCTGCTCGACCGCCACCACAGACCCACGAGGCCGCCCTGGCCCCGCACCCCTGGTTCCACTGCCGGCTACCTCGTCCCGTCGTCGTCCGTCAGCAGGGCCAGATCGTGGTCGACCATCGCCGCCACCACCTCGGAGAACCGGTGCGTCGGCTGCCAGCCCAGCACCTGGTGCGCCTTGGTCGCGTCGCCGAGCTGGACCGTCGACTCCGCGGGCCGCACGAACGCCGGGTCCGTGCGGACCCGGTCCGCCCAGTCCGGCACACCCGCACGCTCGAACGCCGCCCGGACGAAGTCCGCGACCGTGTGCGGCTCCCCGGTGGCGACCACGAAGTCGTCCGGCTCGTCGTGCCGGGCAGCCAGCACCATCGCCTCGACGTAGTCCGGCGCCCAGCCCCAGTCCCGCGTGACGTCGGTCGAGCCGAGGGTGAGCTCGGTGTCGAGACCGGCCGCGATCCGCGCGACGCCGTGGGTGATCTTGCGGGTCACGAAGGACAGCGGCCGGCGCGGCGACTCGTGGTTGTACAGGATCACCGACGAGGCGTGCAGCCCCTGGGACCGGGAGACACCGACCATCTGGTGGGCGTACGCCTTGGCCGCGCCGTACGGCGACCGGGGACGCACCGGGGTGGACTCGTTCTGCGGCACCTCGGTCGCGTCGCCGAAGATCTCCGCGCTCGACGCCTGCACCACCCGCACCGGCCGACCGGTGGCGCGCTGCACCCGCAGCGCACCGTCCAGCACCGAGGCGACCGCGACGCCGGACAGCAGACCGGTCAGCGCGGGCTCCTGCCAGGAGTACGCCACCGACGAGATCCCGGCGAGGTTGTACACCTCGTCCGGCGCGACCTGCTGCAGGAGGTCGGACAGCGCTGGGCCGTCCGCGAGGTCGCCCTCGTGCACGACGACGTCCGGCGTCCGGCGCAGCAGGTCGTCGAGACCGGGGTCCCGCTCGGGGCCCGTGACCGCACGCACCAGCGCGTGCACCCGGACCCCCTCGGCCGCGAGCCGCTCGCACAGGTAGGAGCCGTCCTGACCGGTCGCCCCGGTCACCAGTGCCACGGTCACGGCGTCAGCGGCCCGCGATCTCGCGCTGCTCGACCAGGTCGTTCTCGACCATCATCGACACCAGCTCGCTGAAGCTGACCTTCGGCTCCCAGCCGAGCACGTCCCGAGCCTTCGACGGGTCGCCGATCAGCAGCTCGACCTCGGCCGGGCGCATGAAGCGCGGGTCCTGCTTGACCAGCGGGGCCCAGTCCTCGATGCCGACGTGCGCGAACGCCGCGTCGAGCAGCTCGCGGATCGAGTGGGTCGCACCGGTCGCGACCACGTAGTCGTCGGCCTCGTCCTGCTGCAGCATCCGCCACATCGCCTCGACGTAGTCGCCGGCGAAGCCCCAGTCGCGCTTGGCGTCGAGGTTGCCGAGGGTGATGTCCTCCTGCAGCCCGAGCTTGATCCGGGCGACCGCCTGCGACACCTTGCGGGTGACGAACTCGGGGCCGCGGCGGGGCGACTCGTGGTTGAACAGGATGCCCGAGGAGGCGTGCATCCCGTAGGACTCGCGGTAGTTGATCGTCATGTAGTGGCCGAACACCTTCGCCACGCCGTACGGCGACCGCGGCCACAGCAGCGTGGACTCGCGCTGCGGGACCTCCTGCACCTTGCCGAACATCTCCGAGCTGGACGCCTGGTAGAAGCGGACCTTGCTCAGGTCGCCGCCCGCGTACAGCCGGATCGCCTCGAGGATGTTCAGCACACCCTTGCCGGTGACGTCGGCGGTCAGGTGCGCATTCTCCCACGAGTAGGCGACGAACGAGATCGCGCCGAGGTTGTAGACCTCGTCGGGGCGCGAGGTCTCCAGCGCCCGGATCAGGGAGGACATGTCCTGCAGGTCACCGGTCAGCAGCTTGACACCCGGGACAGTCCGCTCGACCAGAGCGGTCTTGGGGTTGTTCTGGCCGCGGATCAGGCCGTAGACCTCGTACCCCTTGGAGAGCAGCAGCTCGGAGAGGTAGAGGCCATCCTGGCCGGTCACGCCGGTGATCAGTGCGCGCTTCATCGGAACCCAACTCGATTCGGTGACTGTGGTGCTGGCTGGCCGATCGTACCGGGTCGTCGTGCAGCCCGAGGCCGATCCGGCCGACCCGCGCCGCGGGACGCCGCGCCGTCGGGTGCGGGCACCCTGCGGCGTCGGGACCGGGCCGACCGCCTAGACTGCGCTGCTGTGCCCGAGAGCCCGCTGCCCCCGACCGACCCATCGCCGACGTCCGCCGTCCCTGCCCCCGACGACGACGCCGCCCGGCTGCGCGAGCAGGTCGCGGAGCTGACGGCGCGGGTCGACGAGCTCGATGCCGAGGCCGCGACCTGGCGCGCCCAGGCGCTCAGCTCCTGGACCGAGACGGTCGCCCGGACCCGGCAGGGCGTCGACCTCGACTCGGGCTTCGTCTCCGACGAGGTCGAGGCGATGAAGGCGACGCTCTCCTGGCGCGTCACCCGGCCGCTGCGCGGCGTGCGGCGGCTGATCACCCGGGTCAAGCAGGCGCTGTGAGCACGACCAGCCCGAGCGGCACGACCGGCCCGGACGGCGCAGACGGCACCGGGTCGAGCCCGCAGGCCCCCGCCGCCCGCGCCGCGCTGCTGCAACGCCTCACGGCCGCCGCCGAGGCGCTCGACCTCGTCCCGCCGCCGGACGCCGGCGACCCGATGGCGCTGCTCGACCTCCTGGTGCGGCACGCGCGCTCGCAGGGCGGCACGGACGTCGTCTGGCTGCTGCTGGTCGCGCTCGGCGGGACCTACCCCGACGACGCCCTGGTGCGGCAGGCCACCCGCCGGCTCGACCTCGACACCGTGGCCGAGGCCGCGCTCTGGCTGCTCACCGAGGCGCTGGTCCGGCTCCGCCAGGCGCGGATGTCCACGGCCGAGATCGAGATCGTGCGCGGCGGCACCCTGGTGGACGTCGACTTCTCGGCCCGGCACAACCTGAACACCGGCATCCAGCGGGTGGTCCGTTCGGCGGTGCCGCGCTGGGTGGCCGACCACGACCCGGTGCTGGTCGCCTGGACGGCGCAGGGCACCACCCGCACGCTGACCCCGGTCGAGCGCGGGCGGGTGATCGCCTGGTCCGGCCCGGTCGAGGCACCCCGCCAGCCCGAGACCGCGGCGCAGCGGCTGATCGTGCCCTGGCGCAGCGTCCTGGTGCTGCCGGAGGTGCCGGCCCCGCACCTGTGCGGGATGCTCGCGGCGCTCGCCGAGCACTCCGGCAACGCCGTGACCATGGTCGGCTACGACGCGATCCCGGTGGTCAGCGCGGACCTGATGCCGCCCGCGGAGCCGAACCGCTTCGTGCGCTACCTGACGATCGTGAAGCACGCGTACCGGGTGAGCGGGATCAGCGCGACGGCCGCCGCCGAGTACCGCGGCTTCGCCCGGATGCTGCCCGCCCAGGGCCTGCCCGGCCCCGACGTGACCGAGTGCCTGCTGCCCGTCGACGTCCCCGCGGCCGGCACGCACGCCGGCGCGACCGCGGCGACGGCGCTGCCGCTGGTGCTGGTGGTCGGCAGCCACGAGCCGCGCAAGAACCACCTCGCCGTGCTGCACGCCGCGGAACGGCTGTGGCGGGAGGGCCTGGAGTTCCGGCTGCGGTTCATCGGCGGGTCGAGCTGGGCCTCGAAGGACTTCGACCGGACCGTGCGCCGCCTGCGCCGCGCCGGCCGGCCGGTGACGATCGGCCGATCGGTCGGCGACACGGACCTGTGGGACTCCTACCGCACAGCCCGGTTCACCGTGTTCCCCTCGCTGCACGAGGGCTACGGCCTGCCGATCGCCGAGTCGCTGGCCGTCGGCACCCCGGCGATCACCAGCGACTTCGGCTCCACCGCCGAGATCTCCCGGGACGGCGGCACGCTGCCGGTCGACCCCCGCGACGACGAGGCGCTGCTCGAGGCGATGCGCCGGCTGCTGCAGGACGACGCGCTGCTCGCCGAGCTCGGTGCGCAGGCCCGCCGCCGGCCCGTGCGCAGCTGGGACGACTACGCCGCCGAGCTGTGGGACCAGCTCGTCGCGACCGTGGAGGTGGATCGATGAGCGAGCCCCGCACCCCGACCGCGCGCACCCGGGTGGCCCGGACCCGGTCGGCGCTGGCCGCCACCGCGCTGGACCTGCCGGGCGGGACCGCCCGGGCGATGCGGGCCCGCGCCGCCACGCTGGTCCGCACCCTCTCGGGCGCCGAACCGCCCACCGCCGGCCGGGACCTGGTCGCCGCCCTGGAGCAGCTGCTCCGCACCGCCGACCGGTCGGTCGTCTGGCTGACGCTCGCCGTGCTGCGGGCGCAGCTCCCGGTGGAGCAGGAGGTGGTGGGAGTCGCCCGACGGCTCACGCTGGACGGCCCCGCCACCGTGCTCGCCCCCCTGCTGCGCACCGCGGGCCGCCCGGTCGCGCGAGGACGTGCGATCCGCGAGGTCGAGGTGGTGCGCGACGCGGTGCTGGTGGACCTGGAGCACACGGCGCACACCACGCTGGCGACCGGGATCCAGCGGGTCGCGCGCCAGACCGCGCGGCGCTGGGCCCGGGACCAGGAGATCGTGCTGGTCGGCTGGACCTCGGACCGCACCGCGCTGCGTCGGCTGACGGCGGCCGAGCAGAGCACCGCGATCGACGGCGAGCCGCCGCAGGACGGCGCGCCGGACGACCACCGGGTGATCGTGCCCTGGCACGCGAGCTTCCTGCTGGTCGAGCTGGCCACCGAGACGCCGCGCACCTCGCGCACGCTCGCGCTCGCCCGGCACGCGCACTGCCGCACCGGGGCGATCGGCTTCGACTGCGTGCCGATCACCAGCGGCGAGACGATCGGCGACGGGATGGGTGCGGCGTTCTCCACCAGCCTCGCCGCGGTCCGCGAGATGGATGCGGTGGGTGCGATCTCCGACGCCGCCGCCACCGAGTACGAGGGCTGGCGCACCATGCTCGCCGGGACCGGCCTGCCCGGACCGCGGGTGGTGCCCGTGGTGCTGCCGGTGGAGGCGCTCGCCCCGACCGGGGCGGCGCTGGCCCGGATGACCGAACGGCTCGCGCCGGGCGCCCGGCCCGTCGTGCTGTGCGTCGGCAGCCACGAGCCGCGCAAGAACCACCTCGCGGTGCTGCACGCCGCCGAGCTGGCCTGGCGGGAGGGCACCGACTTCTCCCTGGTGTTCGTGGGCGGCAACTCCTGGAGCAGCATGACGTTCCGGCACCGGATGGCCGAGCTGCAGGAGCAGGGGCGCCCGGTGCAGAGCCTGTCCGCGCTGTCGGACGACGACCTGTGGGCCGCGTACCGTCTCGCCCGGTGCACGGTGTTCCCGTCCTTCAACGAGGGCTTCGGCCTGCCGGTCGCCGAGTCCCTGGCCACCGGCACCCCGGTGATCACCTCGGACTTCGGCAGCATGGCCGAGATCGCCCGGCACGGCGGCGCCGTCCTGGTCGACCCCCGCGACGACCGCGCGCTGTCCCGGGCGATCACGGCGCTGGTCACCGACGACGCCCTGCACGACCGGCTCGCGGCCGAGGCGCTCGCTGCCCCCGCCCGCACCTGGGACGACTACGCGGCCGAGCTCTGGCAGGCGCTGGTCGGCTGACCCGCCGGGCGGTCCCTGTCGACCCGCTGTGCAGCCGCCGAGCAGGCGGCTCGGCCGACCGGTCGGCAGGGGTCGGTGCCCTATGATCGACCGGTGCCCTCGTCGCCCTACACCTCATTCGCTCAGAACGGCGAGGACGTCGTCATCCGGCGTGCGCTCGCCGGCGTCCCCCAGGGCCGGTACGTCGACGTCGGCGCCAACCACCCGCAGCAGGACTCGGTCTCCCGGGGCTTCTACGACGCGGGCTGGCGCGGCCTGACCGTCGAGCCGGTCCCCGCCCTGGCCGCGCTGCACCGCGAGCAGCGGCCCGACGACGTGCTGTTCGAGGGGGTCGTGTCCGGCAGCGCCGCCGAGACCGCCGTGCTGCACCAGTACCCCGAGCACGGCCTGTCCACCACCGTGGACAGCGTGCGGGACGAGCACCACCGCGCCGGGCGGGACGCCACGGACCTCACGGTGCGCAACGCGCGCCTGGACGACCTGCTCACCGACCTCGGCTGGGAGGACCAGCCGATCCACTTCCTGGTGATGGACACCGAGGGCGCCGAGAGCAGCGTGCTGTCCGGTCTCGACCTGCGACGGTTCCGGCCCTGGGTGCTGTGCATCGAGTCGACCGCGCCGAACTCGGTCACCCCCACCCACGAGTCGTGGGAGCCCGGGGTGCTGGCCGCCGGCTACGTCTTCTGCCTGTTCGACGGGCTGTCCCGGTTCTACGTCGCCGAGGAGCACGCCGCTCAGCTCGGCGACGCGCTGCGCTACCCGGCGTGCGTGCTGGACGGCTACCGCACCTGGCACCTCGCCGCGGCGCAGGACCGGATCGCCCACCTCGAGCAGGTCCGCCTCGAGGTGATCCAGGACACGCTGCGCTGGCGCACCGCGGCCCTGTCCCGCTGGGCCGAGAGCCTCGTGCCCCGGCACGAGCCGGAGGTGCCGGAGCTGCAGCGTCAGCTCGCGGTGCTGCACCACGAGCACGAGCACACCGCTGCGGCGCTCGCCGCGCACCGCAGCGAGCTGGAGAAGACCCGTCGGACGCTGTCCTGGCGGGTCACCCGGCCGCTGCGGCTGGTCAGCCGCCTGATGAGGCGCGCGTGACGGTCGTGGAGGGCGGTGCTCGGGTGCTGGCCGCCCTCACCCAGCGGCTCCGGACCGCGACGACGGTCCTGCTCGCCGCACCGCCCGCCGTGGACGACCCGCAGCACGAGGCCGCCGCGCTGCTCGACGCCCTGGTGACCACGCTCGGGTCCCGTCCCGCGCAGGACGAGGAGATCTGGCTGCTGCTCACCGCGGTGTCGGGCACGCTGCCCGAGGCCGACGAGGTGCTGGCCGCCCGGCGCATGCTCGCGCTCGAGGACCCGATCACCGTCACCCTGTGGCTGATGGACCTCGGCCTGCGGATGGTGGGCGAGCGCGGCGACGCCGCCCTGGAGATGGACCTCGTGGTCGGCGGCGTGGTGGTCGACGTCAACCACACCGCCAGCAGCGACCGGCACACCGGGATCCAGCGGGTGGTCCGCGAGACCGTGCCGCGCTGGGCGGCCCGGCACGAGCTCACCCTGATCGCCTGGACCGAGGGCGCCGGCGGGATGCGCGAGCTCTGCGACCACGAGAAGCGCCTGGTGCTGCGGTGGGACGACTCGTGCGCCGACCCGGACCCGCAGGACAGGCGCACCACCGGCACCGACGACCAGCCGGACGAGCTCCGACCGCGGCTGGTGGTGCCGTGGCGCAGCGTGGTGGTGCTGCCGGACGTGCCGGCGGTCGACACCGCGGGCCCGCTCACCGCGATGGCGCAGTTCTCCGGCAGCAGCGTGGTGACGATCGGCTACGACGCGATCCCGATCGTCAGCGCCGACCTGCGCCCGTGGGTGGAGCCCGGGATGTTCGTGCGCTACCTGACCCTGATCAAGTACGCACGTCGCGTCGCGGGGATCAGCGTGTCCGCCGCGGCGGAGTTCCGCGGCTTCGCCCAGGCGCTGAGCAGCCAGGGGCTGCCCGGCCCGGTGGTGTCCGAGGTGGTGCTCGCGCACGAACGGGTCGGCGACCCGCCGACGACCGCCCCGCGCACCGACCGTCGGTCGGTGCTGTGCGTCGGCAGCCAGGAGCTGCACAAGAACCACCTCGCCGTGATGCACGCCGCCGAGCGGCTGTGGCGCGAGGGCGTCGAGCTGGACCTGACCTTCGTGGGGCGCGAGGGCTGGGAGATGCGCGACTTCGAGGCCACCCTGGCGGCCCTGCAGGCCAAGGGCCGCCCGGTGCGCGTGCTGCGCGGCCTGTCCGACCACGCGCTCGCGCAGGCCTACGCCGGCGCCCGGTTCATGGTCTTCCCCTCGCTGCACGAGGGCTACGGCCTGCCGGTCGCCGAGGCGCTGGCCGTCGGCCTGCCCGTGATCACCAGCGGCTTCGGCAGCATGCGGGAGATCGCGGCCGAGGGCGGCTGCCTGCTGGTGGACCCCCGGGACGACGACCAGCTGCTGGCGGTGATGCGCACCCTGCTGACCGACGACGCCGAGCTGGACCGGCTCCGGCACGAGGCGCTCGCCCGGCCGGCCCGGACCTGGGACACCTACGCGGACGAGCTCTGGGCAGAGCTGGTCGACAAGGAGCTGCACCGATGAGGACCACCACCGTCGACGCGGGGGTGCCTGCCACCGCGCAGGACGAGCTCGACGCGGCGGTCGGCGGGCTGCCGGCGTCGCACCGACGGGCCCTCGACACCCGGCTGCGGCTGCTGCTGGCCGCGCTCGACGCCCCGGTCGAGCGCGGCACGGCGCCGGCCGACGTGGTCCGCCGGGCGACGGACCGGATCGACCCCGACGACCGCGCGGTCGCCTGGCTGACGACCGCGGTGGTCGCGATGCGCCTGCCCACCCAGCACGAGGTGCTGCGGGTCTCGCGCGCCGGCGTGCTGGACGGGCCGGCGGCCACCCTCGCCGCGGCGATCGCGCTGATCGACCTGCCCCGGGAGCCCCGCCCGATCCGGGTGGTCCGGGGGGCGATCGTGATCGACGTGCACAACACCGCGCGGACCACCTTCTTCACCGGCATCCAGCGCGTCGCCCGCGAGTGCGCGCGGGCCTGGGTCGACCAGCACGAGAACGTCCTGCCGATCGGCTGGGCCGACGACCTGCTCTGCCCGCAGGACCTGCCGGCCGACCGCCTGGCCAGGCTGCTCGGTCAGGAGGGCCCGCAGGAGGACGTCGCCGAGACCGGCACCGAGACCGCGACGCCGTCGCTGGTCGTCCCGTGGCAGTGCCGGTACCTGATCCCGGAGCTCGCCGCGGAGCGTCCGCGCACGGACCGCCTGCTCGCGATGGCCTCCTTCACCGGCATCGAGATCGGCTCGATCGGGTACGACCTCGTGCCGCTCACCTCGGCGGAGACCGCGATCAGCGGCCTGCCGAACGAGTTCGCCGGCCACCTCGCCGCCAGCCGCCACTACCAGCGCATCGCGACCATCTCCGACGCCGCCGGCGACGAGTACCGCGGGTGGCGCACGATGATCTCCGGCGCCGGCTTCACCGGGCCGGACATCGTCACGGTGGCGCTCGCCGCCGAGGCACAGGTCCCCGGGCCGGCGGACCTCGCCCTGGCCCGGGACCGGATGATGGTCGCCGATCTGCCGCTGGTGCTGTGCGTGGGCTCGCACGAGCCGCGCAAGAACCACCTGGCGGTGCTGCACGCCGCCGAGCTGCTCTGGCGCCGGGGGCTGAGCTTCGCGCTCACCTTCGTCGGCGGGAACTCCTGGAACAGCGACGAGTTCCACCAGACCATCGCCGGCCTGCAGGCGCTGAACCGCCCGGTGGCCACCCTGTCCGGGATCGCCGACTCGACCCTCTGGGCCGCCTACCAGCTGGCCCGGTTCACCGTCTTCCCCTCGCTGAACGAGGGCTTCGGGCTGCCGGTGGTCGAGTCGCTGATGTCCGGCACGCCGGTGATCACCTCGAACTACGGCAGCACCCGGGAGATCGCCGAGCAGGGCGGTGGCGTGCTCCTGGTCGACCCGCGGGACGACGACGCCCTGGCCGAGGCGATGACCACGCTGCTCACCGACCAGGACCTGCTGGAGGCCCTGATGGCGCAGGCCGGCACCCGCAGCACCCGGACCTGGGCGGCCTACGCGGCGGACACCTGGGCCTACCTGGTCGACGGGATCGAGCCGGCGCGCGGCTGACCCCGCCGACCCGGGTCAGCGCGTCTGGGCCCGGCTCCAGTACTCGGGGCTCGCACCGATCTGCACCGGCAGCACCATGTCACCGTTCCCGGCCATCAGCGGCAGGAACGTCCGGATGCCCGAGGCGTCCGGGCTGCGGCCGAGCATCGTGCTGTAGTACCGGGTGAGCCGGAGCATCCCGGCCTCGTCGGACTTCGCGATCGCCCGCACCACGCCCCCGTACCCGAGGGACGCGATCTTGGCGGACCAGTAGGCCCGCTCGCTGGTGCTGGCCGAGCGGCCGAGCACGCCGGCGTACACGCCCTGCACCCAGGTCCCGGTGTCGCCGCCGGCCCGCATGATCCCCTCCGTGGAGGCGTAGATCGCCTCCTGGAGCTGGGGCACGGTCGCCCCGGCCTGCAGGTACTTTGTCCAGTTCGCCAGGCCGCCGGCCTCCGGTGCGCGTCCCAGGGCGTTCTGGTACTCGGTCCGGATGAACGTCTGCAGCCGCTCGGTGGACATCACGATCTGGCTGGTCAGCCGGTTCGCGTTGCCGTCCGCGAGCGCCACCGCGGTCCAGGTAGCCAGGCCGCCGGAGTCCGGCTCCCGCCCGAGGATGTCCTCGTACAGCGCGGTGATGACGTTCTGCACCTCGACGGTGCTCAGGGTGGAGATGCTGAACCAGTCGCTCTTCAGACCCAGCGCGGTGCGCACCTGCGCCCCGGTGAACGTCGACACGGTGCCGTCGGCCGCTGTGACGGTCACCGTGGTCGCCCGGCCGCCGTCCGCGCCCAGCCCGTTGCGCGCGGTGACGGACATCGAGGCGATCGTGCCGGTGCCCAGCGACGAGGCCACCTCGGTCAGCCCGATCGACACCGTCCACGAGTGGTACGGGTTGCTCGACGTCGCGTCGCCCAGGTCCTGCACCGCCGTGAAGGTGCCGCCGGCCGTCCAGCCGCCGGTCGAGGAGCTGAACTCGGTGCGGGCGATCGCGCCGGTCGACGTGCGCATCACCTGCCCGGCGGTCTGGCTGATCGCCGTGTCGGACCGCGAGTCCTCCAGCAGCGTCACCGAGCCGCCGGACTTCTGCTCGGAGTAGCCGTAGTACACCTGGCAGGCCGTGGTGTCGCAGGTCTTGGCGCCGGAGGTGCGGCTGGAGGACAGCGCGTAGGACCGCGCCGCGACCGCCTGCGCCTTGAGCGCCTGCAGGCCGCGCCCGCTGCCCGAGGAGTACCAGGAGGCCGGCATCTCGCGCGGGACCACGCCGCGCAGGTAGCTCTCCACCGGCAGCGAGTTGAACGCGTAGGAGCTGCCGCTCGCGTAGACCGACTGCAGCGCCCCGCGATAGGTCCGGACCACGCCGGACTCGCAGGCCGACACCGTCCCGGTGCTCGTGGTCACCGACAGCCCCGACGCCTTCGCGCTGCCGGAGGCCGTCCACGGCCCGCCGCAGCCGGAGGTGGAGGTGTACAGCTGGAAGGTGCCGTTGCCCAGGGAGCGCACCAGCACCGCCGCGACCGAGCTGGACAGCGCCGTGCCGTTCACCTGGATCCCGGTGCCCGAGGCGATCAGGTCCTTGCCGGTGAACCGGGTGAGCTCGACGGTGATGGTCGGGTTGCCCGCGTCCGTGGCGAGGGTGCTGCCGCCGTAGTAGTAGGCCAGGATCTGGCTGGAGGTCCAGCCGTAGTCCACCGCGTAGCCGAGCGCCCCGTACTGGCCCATCCCCCGGCCGTGCCCGTAGCCGTACCCGGTGATCGTGGCCGTGCCGCCGCTGTCCGCCGCCTCCGCCGTCTGCGCGGTGCCGAGCCCGGTGCCGGCCACGCCGAGCACGGAGAGCGCCGCGACCACCACCAGCGTGATGAGGCGGCGGGCCGCACGGTGCAGCGGACGGCGGGGCACCGTGGCGGTACGCATCACAGAAGATCCTCTCGGCGGCTGGGGACGGACCCCCTCGGACCCCATCCTGCCAGGCCGTTCCCGGGCGACACGCGGTGCAGATCGGGCACCAGTCCGCACGGGTACTCTTGTCCGTCGTGCGCGGGCCGAGCCGGCGCACCCAGGACGGAGGCACATGAGCACACAGGCAGAGGTGCGGGCAGCCGCGCTCGCCCAGGAGCCGATGCGGGAAGCCGGCCCCCGGTCCGGGTTCGCCTCGGGGACCCTGCAGTCGATCCGCGACATCTGGGCGCACCGCGAGCTGCTGGACCTGCTGATCCGGCGGGAGCTGAAGGCTCGGTACAAGGACAGCACCCTCGGGTTCTTCTGGAGCCTGATGCGGCCGCTGACCATGCTGCTGATCTACTACGTCGCGATCGGCAAGTTCCTCGGCGCCGAGCGCTCGATCCCGGAGTTCGCGATCTACGTGTTCACCGGTCTGACGGCCTGGCAGCTGTTCTCCGAGGTGGTCGCCAGCGGGACCTCCTCGATCGTGTCGAACAGCGGGCTGATCAAGAAGGTCTACCTGCCGCGCGAGGTCTTCCCGCTCAGCACCACGGGCTCGGCGCTGTTCAACTTCGCCATCCAGCTCGGCATCCTGGTGCTCGCGACCATCGTGCTCGGCGCGTTCCGGCTGGACAGCCGGCTGCTCTACCTGCCGCTGTCGTTCGCCGTCCTGCTCACCTGGGGGCTGGCCCTCGCGCTGCTGCTGTCCGCCGTGAACGTCTACCTGCGCGACGTGCAGTACCTGGTCGAGATCTCCCTGATGGTGCTGATGTGGGCGTCGCCGATCGTCTACTCCTGGGCGCAGGTGTCGAACGCCGTCGGGAGCTCCTGGCTCGCCGACCTGTACCTCGCGAACCCGACCACCCTGGCCGTGCTCGGCTTCCAGCGCACGTTCTGGAGCGCCGGCGAGAACGAGCCGTACCCCGCGCACCTCGCCTCCCGGCTCGGCATCGCCCTGCTGATCGGACTCGTCCTCCTCTGGCTGTTCCAGCGGGTGTTCACCCGCCTCCAGAGCAACTTCGCCCAGGAGCTCTGACCATGTCCAGCACCGTGATCTCCGTCCAGGACGTCTCCAAGCGCTTCGTGATCCGGCAGGAGAAGTCCCTCAAGGAGCGGGTGGTCAACTTCGGCCGCTCCAACAAGCACAAGCAGGACTTCTGGGCGCTGCGGGACATCAGCCTGGACATCGAGGTCGGCAGCTCGGTCGGCCTGGTCGGCCCGAACGGGTCCGGCAAGAGCACCCTGCTCAAGACGATCGGCGGGATCATCCAGCCCACGACGGGCTCGGTGAGCCTGCGTGGCCGCCTCGCGGCGCTGCTGGAGCTCGGTGCGGGCTTCCACCCGGACCTCACCGGCCGGGAGAACGTCTACCTGAACGCCTCGATCCTCGGGCTGTCCCGCAAGCAGACCGACCTGTACTTCGACGCGATCGTCGACTTCTCCGGCATCGAGCCGTTCATCGACACCCAGGTGAAGTTCTACTCCTCGGGCATGTACGTGCGGCTCGCCTTCGCCGTCGCGGTGCACGTGGACCCGGACATCCTGCTGGTGGACGAGGTGCTCGCGGTCGGCGACGAGCCGTTCCAGCGCAAGTGCATGGAGAAGATCCGCGGCTTCCAGCACGACGGCCGCACCATCGTGTTCGTGTCGCACTCGCTCGACCAGGTCGCGGACCTGTGCGACCGCGCGATCGTGCTGGAGAGCGGCCGGATCCGGGCCGACGGCGAGCCGCGCGAGGCGCTCCGGGTGCTCCGGGACGACTTCGAGGAGGCCCGGCAGGCGGACATCACCCGTGCCCAGGAGCGCGCCGAGGCCGCGGCTGCCGCCGCCGCCGAGGCCGTCGCCGCGGGCGACGGGTCGGAGGAGCCGGTCGAGGTGCCCGGGGTGCCCGCCGTCGCACCGCCGCCGCGCGCCCGGATCGTCGGCGTCACGGCGACGACCCCGGAGGGCGCCGGCGAGATGCGTCCGGGCGAGGACGTCGTGGTCCGGGTCCGGGTGCAGGCGGACCAGCCGCTGGAGGACTGGGTGCTCGGCTTCGGCATCGACACCCCGCTCGGCCAGAGCGTCTTCGGCACCAACACCCGGCTGCTCGACCTGCGGCTGCCCCGAGTGGTCGGCCCGGCGACGTTCGAGTTCCGGCTGCCGGCGCTCGCCCTGGGCGAGGGCAGCTACACGGTGCACGGTGCGATCGCCGCGAAGAGCGGCCTGGAGATCCACCGTCTGGTGGAGGGAGCCCGGCTCGTGGTGGTCGCCGACGGCCGCACGGTCGGGCAGATCCACGTCGACGTGGACTTCACCGGCCAGGTCGAGCAGGTCGCGGAGCAGCGCGTCTCCGCCTGACGGCACCGCTCGACGCCGAGAGCACGCAGCAGGCGGGGGCGACCGGACAGCTGTCCGGTCGCCCCCGCCTGCTGTCTAGCGCCGCGTGCTCAGAAGCGGGCCTTGGCGCGGGTGTAGTACTCGTCGCTGCCGGCGATCCCGGTCCGCACGGCACTCTCCCCCTGCGACTGCAGGATGGCCGTCCAGTGCGCCAGGCCGCCCGAGTCGGGCGTGCGGCCGAGGAAGGTCGTGTAGTACACCGCGGCCCGGCGTGCCGCCGACTCCCAGGCGATCCAGATCCCGGACAGCGCCGTGTACCGGCTGCCGGACCTGATCTTCGCGGCCCAGTAGGCCTGCTCGGAGGTGGAGGCGGAGCGGCCGAGCACCTGGGTGTACATCGCCGCCACGAAGCCCTCGTCCGTACCGCCGCCCTTGAGGTACATCTCCTCCGAGGCGAGGAAGTTCAGGCCGAGGTCGTCCACCTGCACGGCTCCGGCCTGCAGCGCTCGCAGCCAGACCCCCCGGCCCGCCGCGTCCGGGGACCGGCCGAGGATGTTCTGGTAGGTCTGGGTGATCCGCAGCGTCAGGTACTCCTCGCTGGCGGTGAGCGCCGCGACCAGCGCCGACCGCGAGACGCCCCGGGACAGCTCACCGGTCCAGGTGGCCAGGCCGGAGGAGTCCGGCGACCGCCCGAGCAGGTCGGTGTAGAGCGCCTTGACCAGAGAGTCGTACTCCTCGGTCATCAACGCTTTCGCGGTGCTGCGTATCTGCCCGAGCGCCGCGTACCCGCCGTCGCCGGGACAGGTGGTGTACGCGGTGTCGCGATGCCCGAACACCCGTGGCAGCGTCACTGTCTGGTTCTTGTACCGGGAGTTCTCGCCGGCCCCGGTGGTGTAGCTCATCGTGCCGGTCGGGTCGACGCCGTAGGCGCTCAGCCGCCAGGCCACCACCTGGGCCACCGCGTTGATCGTCGCGGTGGACGGCGCCGTGGTGTAGGTGCCAATCATCGCGATGCCGACCGTGCCGGTGTTGAACCCGCCGTCGTGCACGCCGATCACCGCGGAGGTCGAGCTGCCGGCACGGCCCTCGTAGACGTTGCCCCACTTGTCGACCAGGAAGTTGTAACCGATGTCGCACCACCCGCGCGAGGCCGTGTGGTACGTGTAGAAGCTCAGGATCTGCTTCTTCGCCGCCGCGACCGTCGTGTAGTCGTTCGAGGACGCGGTGTGGTGGATCACGGCTCCGACCAGGGACGACGCGACGTCGCCGCAGACGGTGCTGGTCGGCGCGCCCCAGGACGACCGGCTGATGATCGTCGGCGCTGCCGCGGTCGAGGTGGCCAGGGTGGCGACCGGGGTGACGGTGGCGTCGTCGGTCGAGGTGAAGACCGCCGAGCTCGTGCTGGCCTCGGTCGAGGTCGACGTGGAGGTCGACGTCGAGGTCTCCGCGACGCTGACGTCGGAGCTGGAGTCGCCGGTGGTCGACGTGTCCGCCTCGACCTCCCCCGGGCTGACCAGCTCGACCCGCACGTCGTCCGGCCCGCCCTCGGTCGTCGCGCCGAACCGCACCTGCACGGCGTCCGCGTCCCCGACCCACAGCGGCTCGGTGCCGCCGCGCAGCGAGGACTCGGCGTCGACGGTGCCCTCGTCGGGGTCGTCGTCGGCCGGCTCGACCGCCACCCACTCCGACCAGCCCGAGTCGTCCCGCACCCGGATCTCCGGGTCGAGGTCGTCGACGTCGGAGCCGAGCGGCCAGGTGATGCCGACCATCGAGAAGCTGTCGGTCTCGACCTGCTCGGTCTGCACGGTGCCGTCCACCGCGGTGTCCGCGACCACCGTGTCGCCCACCTCGACCTCGACGTCCTCGGCCTCGGCCGCGGTGGCGCTCGGGGTGGGGGTCGCGGTCGCCTCGGTGTCGAGGTCGTCGGTCAGCGGTGTGCCGGAGTCGTCCACCGCGGGCACGACCACCGGGATCTGCTCCACCTCGGTGGTGCCGCCGGAGCCGGTGCTGCTGTCGTCGCTCGCGGTGCCGGTGCCGGTGCCGGACGACGAGGCGTCGGCCGCGGCCGCCACCTGCACGCCCGAGGTGATCGCGAGCGTCAGCCCGAGCGCGAGGACGGCGGCGCCGGCGGCACCGGCCGCCCAGCGCGTGCCGGGTCGCAGACGCCCTCGGGGACGGTCGGGGCGGTTCCGTGCGGTGGCATTCACCACGTGAGTGTGGGTTGCCGGCCCGAACGACCGCAAGGACATCGGGGCGTGTTGGGCTTCCCTGTGCGTATTCCCCGTGCGATTCGTTCCCATAATTCCGGCATTTCAGACATCGATCGCCCGACGCCCGGCGGCGGTCCCGACCGCCGGCGCACCCCGACCGCGTGGCACGATGTCCGGATGCGCATCGTGCTGGACGCCACCGCCCTGCTCGGTGCCCGGACCGGGATCGGCCGCTACGTCCACCACCTCGTCGCCGAGCTGCCCGCCGCGCTGGACCGCCGCGGCCTGGCGGCGCAGGTGGCCGTCACCACCTGGACGGCGCGCGGCGGACGGCTCACCGACCTGCCCGCGGGGGTCCGCCAGACCGGGCCCCGGGTGCCTGCCCGTGCCCTGCGCTCCGCCTGGTGCCGCGCGGACCTGCCACCGGTCGAGCTGCTCGTCGGGCGGTGCGACGTGGTGCACGGCACCAACTTCGTCAGCCCGCCGAGCCGGCAGGCCCGCGAGGTGGTCACCGTGCACGACCTCACCTACGAGACGCACCGCGAGACCGTCTCGGCCGACAGCCTCGCGTACCGCACCCTGGTGCCCCGGGCGCTGGCCCGCGGCGCGCACGTCGTGACGCCCAGCCACGCGGTCGCGGCCGAGGTGGCCGCCTTCTACGGCCTCGACCCGGCCCGGGTCACCGCGACCCCGCTCGGCGTGGACCCGCAGTGGGCGCTCGCCGGCGCGCCCGACGCCGGCTGGCTGGACGCCCGCGGGCTGCCGCACGAGTACCTGGTGTTCGTCGGCTCCCTGGACCCGCGCAAGAACCTGCCGCGGCTGCTGGCCGCGCACCTCGCGGCCCGGGCCGCCGACCCCGCGCTGCCCCCGCTGGTGCTCGCCGGGCCGGCCGGCCGCGAGCAGCACCTCCGGCCGCAGCCCGGCGTGCACCGCACCGGCTGGCTCTCGGACGAGGACCTGCGCACCCTGGTCGCCGGGTCCGCGGGCCTGCTGCTCCCCTCGCTGGACGAGGGCTTCGGGCTGCCGGCGCTGGAGGCGCTCGCCTGCGGCCGCCCGGTGCTCGCCGCCGATGTGCCCGCGCTGCGCGAGGTCACCGGGGCCGAGTCGGTGCTGGTCGACCCGCTCCAGGTCGACGCGATCGCCGCCGGGCTGGCCGCCCTCGCCGACCGCCCCGACGCCACCGCCGACCGGGAGCGCCGCCGTGACCACGCCCGGCGGTGGACCTGGGCCGCCTGCGCGGACCGCACGATCGACGCCTACCTGGCCCGTCCCCCGGGCCCGGAGGAGACCGCGCCCCGCTAGGCTCGTCCCCTCGTCCGACACCGCGGAGGTCTTCCCGTGCGCATGCTCGTCACCGGCGGAGCCGGTTTCATCGGCTCCAACTTCGTGCACCAGGTGGTGCGCGAGCACCCCGAGGTCGAGGTGACCGTCCTGGACGCCCTGACCTACGCGGGCGACGAGAAGAGCCTGGCCCCGGTCTGGGACCAGGTGACCTTCACCAAGGGCTCGATCACCGACCACGACATCGTGGACGACCTGGTGCGGGACGCCGACGTCGTGGTGCACTTCGCGGCCGAGTCGCACAACGACAACTCGTTGCACGACCCCTGGCCGTTCGTGCACACCAACGTGATCGGCACCTACACGCTGCTGGAGGCTGTGCGCCGGCACGACGTGCGCTACCACCACATCTCCACCGACGAGGTCTACGGCGACCTGGAGCTGGACGACCCGGCGAAGTTCACCCCGCAGACCCCGTACAACCCGTCCAGCCCCTACTCCGCCACCAAGGCCTCCTCGGACCTGCTGGTGCGCGCCTGGGCCCGGTCGTTCGGCGTGCGCGCCACGATCTCCAACTGCTCGAACAACTACGGGCCGTACCAGCACGTGGAGAAGTTCATCCCGCGGCAGATCACCAACGTGATCGACGGCATCCGGCCGAAGCTCTACGGCACCGGCGAGAACGTGCGGGACTGGATCCACGTCGAGGACCACAACAGCGCGGTGTGGGAGATCGCCACCCGGGGCACGATCGGCGAGACCTACCTGATCGGCGCCGACGGCGAGCAGGACAACCGGTCGGTGGTCGAGCTGGTCCTGGAGCTGATGGGCCAGCCGTCCGACGCCTACGACCTGGTGAACGACCGCCCGGGCCACGACCTGCGGTACGCGATCGACCCCACCCGGCTGCGCACCGAGCTCGGCTGGGCCCCGCGCTACACCACGTTCCGCGACGGCCTGGACGCCACGGTCGGCTGGTACGTGGCGCACGAGGCGTGGTGGCGCCCGCAGAAGGACGCCACCGAGGCGCGGTACGCCCAGCTCGGCCGCTGAGCCGGGCCCCGCGAGCACTGCCGGCCCGGCCCGCTCAGGAGGCGATCCGCCACAGCGTGACCGTGCCGCCCTCGTAGTCGACCGACCCGGCCTGCTCGTACCCGTCCAGCGACGGCGCGAGCGACGGCGAGCAGGCGCTGTCCGTCAGCACCCAGCCCACGTCCGCGGTCGCGGCCGCCGCGGCGTCGAACGTCCCGGTGCCGCGCCCGCCGAGCAGCGCCTGCACCGCGTCGACCTCCGCGGGCCAGGCCAGGCCCGGGTTGTACGAGACCACCGGGCCGCCCCAGACCACCTTGAGGAACAGCGGGTCGAGGCACGAGTCGGTCAGCACCAGCGTGCCGTCGGTCTGCTCCGCGAGCTCGGCCGCGGCCGTGACCTGGGGCGTGGCGATCGTCAGGTAGCCCATCGCGGCGACCTCCCGGCGGAACGTCAACCAGTCCACGCTGGCCACCGCGGCGACCGCGAGCACCAGCACCAGGGCCCCGGCCGTGATCCGCCGGCCGGTCCGGCCGAGCAGCACGGGCGCGCGCCCCGGGACGTCCACCGGCCCCGGCTCGGCCGGCAGCGGCCCCGGCCGGAGGGTGTCCAGCACCGCCCACGCCGTCACCGGCACCATCACCACCGCGAGCAGCAGATAGGTGTTGATCCAGAACCGGTACGGCTCCTGGTTCGCACCCCACAGGTCGTTGGCCGCCAGCAGCGCCCACACCACCGCGCCGCCGACCGGCACGGCCACCCAGAGCACCCGACGGCGGCGCACGCCCAGCCAGGCGACCAGCAGCAGCGCCGGCAGCAGCGCAGACGCGGCGACCAGACCGTGCAGCAGGCTGACGCCGAGGTCCTGCGACGAGCTCTCCCGGTAGAGCAGGAACTCGTCCCCGTTCGCCAGGCCGATCACCGTGAGCAGCACCTGCGGCGCGGCACCCAGCACGAGGGCGCCGAGGCACCACAGGCTGCGCAGCCCGGCCCGGCGGGCCAGCGCGAGCGCCCCCGGCGCCGCCGGCAGCAGGCCGAGCACCAGCGCAGCGAGCGGGCTGACCCGCTCCCCCACCACCGGGCCGGCCACCAGCACCACGACGACCAGCAGCCCGGTCGCCACCAGCAGCCACCGGGACCGCTCACGCAGCAGCCCCACCGCCGCGACCCCCGCGGCGACCACGAACACCGCGACCAGGAACGCATAGGTGTGCACGTTGGCCAACGCGCCGATCAGCGCGAACGCCAGCACCGTGACCACCAGCGCCGCCCGGCCGCGCACCCGACCGGCCGCCACCACCAGCAGCGCCAGCAGGGCGGTCCCGGCCACGCAGAGCGCGACCGACTCGCCGTTCAACGTGTAGAGCACCGCGAACGGCCCCCACAGCACGGCGTGCGAGTCCATCGTCGTCATCCAGCCCTGACCGGTCACCCAGGACGCGGTGCCGAGCAGGAACGGCGTGAAGCCGAGCAGCCCGGTCCACCACCGCCGGGTCAGGAGCACCGCGGCTGTGCCGACCGCCGCGACCAGCGCGACCTGGAACGCCAGGCCCACCACCGTCCACATCGTGGCGGCGGACGTACCGGTCAGATCGGCGAGCCCGCCGATCAGCAGGTAGTAGGCGCGCGGGTAGTAGATCGTCCCGGTCTGGGTGAACGGCTCGACGGCGGACAGGTCGCCGTGCGCGGCATTGGTCGCGATGGCCAGGTAGGCGAGCTGGTCCGGCCAGTAGTAGTCCCGGAAGGCGGAGAAGCTCCAGCCGGCCCAGGACAGCATCATCCCGGCCTGGGCGATCAGGTGCAGCAGGCAGGCCGCCAGCACAGCGAACCCCGAGGCGAGCGCAGGACGGCGGGACGGCAGCACAAAGGCCCACCAGGAACGAGGCATGGCCTGGTAGCGTACAGCGTTCTGCCAACCCCTCTGCCGGAGTGTGGTCCTCAGCATGCCCGAGTCGACGCGGCCGTTGATCTCCTACATCTTTCCCATCTACAACGAGTCGGGGAACATCGAGCTTCTCTACACGACGGTCGCCGAGCTGCTGGCCGAGCACCCGGAGAACGAGTACGAGCTGCTGTTCGTGAACGACGGCAGCCGGGACGACTCGCTCCAGCTGCTGTACGGCCTCGAGGACCGCGACGACCGCGTCGTCGTGGTGGACCTCTCCCGGAACTTCGGCCACCAGATGGCCGTGACCGCCGGCCTCGACCGGGCCCGCGGCGACGCCGTCATCATCATGGACAGCGACCTGCAGGACCCGCCCGCGGTGAGCCTGGAGCTGATCGAGCGCTGGCGCGAGGGCTTCGACGTGGTCTACGCGCAGCGGCGCTCCCGACGGGACAGCGCGTTCAAGAAGATCACCGCGAACGTCTACTACCGCGTGCTGCGCTCGGTCACCGAGATCGACATCCCGCGCAACACCGGCGACTTCCGGCTGATCGACCGCCAGGTGGTGGACCAGCTGGTCGCGATGCGGGAGCACTCCCGCTTCCTGCGCGGCATGGTCAGCTACGTCGGGTTCCGGCAGATCGCCGTGCAGTTCGACCGGGACGAGCGGCACGCGGGCGTCACCGGGTACCCGCTGCGCAAGATGCTCAAGTTCGCGGCCGACGGCGTGCTGTCGTTCTCGACCTTCCCGCTGAAGATGATCGCGCGGGTCGGCTACCTGTTCGCCACCGCGAGCTTCCTGGTGACCCTGTGGGTGACCGCGCAGCGGCTGATCTCGCCGGAGAACGTGGTCGAGGGCTGGACGTTCCTGGTGATCATCGTGCTGCTGACCTCGGGCGTGCAGATGATCATGCTCGGCGTGGTCGGGTCCTACATCGGCCGCACCTACACCGAGTCCCAGCACAGACCCCTGTACATCGTGCGGGACCCCGGCCACCGGCGGACCGCCCGATGACCGTCCCGGAGCCCGCCACGGCCGGCGGCGGTCCGGACGGGCCCGGCCCCCGCCCGCTCGGCCCGCTCTTCGCCCTGATCAAGGACCGGCGGGTCGCGTTCCTGATCGTCGGCGGCATCAACACCGTGCTCGGCACCGCCTGGTTCGTGGTGTTCGAGAAGCTGTTCGGCGAGCACCTGGGCACCTACGGCTACCTCGCCAGCCTGCTCGCCGCGCACGTCGCCGCCGTGCTCTGCGCCTTCGTGCTGCACCGGCGGCTGGTCTTCCGGGTCCGGGGGCACGTGTGGCTGGACCTCGCGCGGTTCGAGGTGGTCAACCTCTCCGCGCTCGGGATCAACCTGGTGGCGCTGCCGTTCGTCGTCGAGGTGGTCGGCATGTCCCCGATCCCGGGACAGCTGCTGGTCACCTGCGTCACCGCCCTGGCCACCTACGTCGGGCACCGCGACTTCTCGTTCCGCCGGCGCCCCGCGGCCGACGACGCCGACGGCCCGACGGGCACCGCCGACCCGACGGCACCGGCCGACCCCACCGACCTCCCGGGGGACCGCGCGTGAGCCCGCTGGTGTCGGTGGTGGTCCCCGCCTACAACAACGCCGACTACATCGACGCGACCGTGCAGTCGGTGCTCGCCCAGACCTGCACCGATCTCGAGCTGGTGATCGCCGACCACAGCTCGACCGACGGCACCTGGGAGCGGCTGCAGCAGTACGCGGATCACCCCGCCGTCCGGCTGACCCGCACCTCGCCCGGCGGCGGTGCCCAGCGCAACTGGAACGCCGTCAGCCAGGCCGCCGAGGGCACCTACGTCAAGCTGGTCTGCGGCGACGACCTGGTGCACCTCGAGGCGCTGGCCCGCCAGGTCGACGCCCTGGAGCGCGCTGGCGAGCGCTGCGTGCTCGCCGCCGCCCAGCGGGACATGGTGGACGCCCGCGGCCAGGTGTTCCTGCGCGCACGGGGCCTGGCCGGCCTCGACGGCGTCGTGGACGGCGCCGCCGCGCTGCGGGCCACCGTGCGCGCCGGCGGGAACATCTTCGGCGAGCCCGCCTCGGTCCTGATGCGGCGCTCCGCGCTCGAGGCCGCCGGGTGGTGGGCCGACAGCCAGTACTTCATCGACGTGGCCACCTACGCCGGCGTGCTCGTCCAGGGCGACATGGTCGCGATCCGCGAGCCGCTCGCCTCGTTCCGGGTCAGCCAGGGCCAGTGGTCGGTGCGGCTGGTGAACGACCAGGCCCGGCAGGCGACCGAGTTCTTCCGCACCGCCCAGCGCCTCGCCCCGACCATCACCGACGGCGACATCCGGCTGGGCACCGCCCGCGCCGTCGCCCTGTCCGTGCAGCGCCGTGCCGTCTACACCCTGCTCGGCCGACGGATGCGCCCGGCCGAGAGCCCGACCGTCGGGGCGGGCATGGGATGACCCGGCCCGCGCACCGGGGCGCCCACCGGGCGACCACGTCGGCCCCCGCACCGGTGCGCGCGCTGTCGGCAGCACCCGACCGCCTGGTGATGCTGCTGTTCTGGACCTGCCTGGTCGCCGGTGCCGCCGTCCTGCTGGACCAGTTCCGCCCGGTGCTCGTGCTGCCGGTGCTGCTGGTCGTGCTGGCGGTGACCTGGCGGCTGGTGCCCCGGGCGGTCCCGGCCACCCGGGCCACCGCCCTCGGCGCGCTCGGCGCGGTCTGTCTGGCCACCGGGTGGGTGGTGGTCAACCTGCCGTACGCGTCGCAGTACGTGGTGGTCAACCGCGACCCCGGCTTCCTGACGCTGGAAGGGCTGTGGCTGTCCGAGCACGCCAGCGCAGGCCTCCCCGCGAGCCAGGCGGCCGAGGTGGCCGGGTCCATCGACGGGATCACGGCCGGGTCCGCGCTCACCGACGCGTTCACGCTGGTCGACGGCCAGCTGTACGCCCAGGGCGCCAAGCTGCTGCCGGCGCTGCTGGGCATGCTCGGATGGGCCGGCGGCGACCGGTGGGTGCTCGCCGGCAACCTGGTGATCGGGGCCTTCGCGCTGATCGCGGTGTACGGCCTGGCCCGGCGGCTGCTCGGCCCGGTGTGGGCGCTGGTCCCGCTGATCGCCCTTGCGGTGAGCATGCCGATGATCGCGTTCTCCCGGTCGGCCTACACCGAGCCGCTCACGATGCTGCTGATCTTCGGCGGACTGACGATGAGCCGGTCCGCCTTCGAGACCCGGTCCTGGTGGCGGCACCTGCTCGCCGGATCGCTGATCGGGGCCAACGCCCTGGCCCGGATCGACGGCAGCGGCGCGGTGATCGGGCTGCTGCTGGCCCTGATGCTCGTCGCCGCGCTGCCGATCGGTCCGCGCAACCGCGCACGGGCCCGGAACGCCGGCCTGCTCGCGAGCGGCGGGGCCCTGGTCATGGTGGCGCTCGGCTACCTCGACCTGCGCTGGCACAGCCCGACCTACCTCGCGGATCTCAGCTCCCAGTTCACCCAGCTCGTGCTCGTGCTGCTGGTCGCCGTGGGCCTGACCGTGGCCGTGCCCCGGCTCCCGCTGACCGCGCTGCGCCGATCGGTCCTGCGTCACCGAGGAGCGCTGTCCACCGCCGTCGGCGTGCTGGTGCTCGCGACCGGCGCCGCGCTCGCGGCCCGGCCGCTCTGGCAGGAGCAGCACGACGTCGACCCGACCGGTTCGGCCGCCCGGCTCGTCCGCGCCCTGCAGGTCCTCGAGGGCATCGCCGTCGACATGACCCGGAGCTACGACGAATGGTCCCTGCACTGGGTCGCCTGGTACCTCGGCTGGCCGACCGTCGTGCTCGCCCTCGTCGGTGGCGCGCTGCTCGTCCGCCGTGCGTTCGTGCGCCGTGATCCGCGCCTGCTGGTGCTGCTCGGCGTGATCGGTGCCCCGTCCTTCCTCTACCTGTGGAAGGTCAGCATCACCCCGGACCAGATCTGGGCGGTCCGCCGGCTGCTGGCGGTCACCTTCCCCGGGTTCCTGGTGCTCGCCGTGGTGCCGCTCCGGGCGCTGTGGGCGACCCGCAGCCGGTGGTGGCGCACGGCCGCGGCCGGTGCCGCCACGGCGGTCGCGGTGCTCCCCGCCACGACCTGGGGGGAGCTGTTCACCGCCGTCGAGCAGGACGGCCGCTACGACGAGGCGATCGAGCTGTGCGACGCGCTCCAGGGCCGCCCGGTGGTGTACGTGCGCGGCGCGTCCGGCCCCTACCTGCCCACGATCCGCACCCTGTGCGGGTCCGAGGTGGTCGTCACCGACATCGACCTGGGCGAGGTCGAACCGGAGCTGCTCCAGGAGATCCGGGCGGCGTGGGGCGACCAGGAGGTCATGGTGGTCACGTTCGAGCAGGAGGACGTGCCCTGGGCGGACGCGGCCACGCCGGCCCCGTTCTCCGTCACCGCGAGCACCGTGTGGCCCAGCACGCTCGGTGCCCGGCCCTCGGTGGCGAACCGTCCGGTGTCCAGCCTGTGGGTCGGGATCATCGACGCGGCAGGCACGGTCGTGCCCGTCGGGGCCGACGGCACGGCGCTCGCCGGATGATCTGCACGAATCCTCCACCACGCCCGCTCGCTGGTTGCGCGGACCACCTGGGGTGCACTCCTATGCTGCTCCGGTGACTTCCCGCCACGCGTCCTCGACCCGTCCGCGCGCCGTCCGCCACGGACGTGGCACACGCCGGGCCCACCTGGTCCTGCGAGGCATCGCCCTCTCCGTCGTCACCGTGCTCTGCTTCGGCATCTCCGGCGCCGCCGCGCTGTACGTCAAATATCAGGGCAACATCAAGTCTGTGGACGTGAGCGACCTGGTGACCGCGCTGCCGCAGGCGAGCGCGTCCGGCTCCGCCGACCCGGACGACCCGGACGCCGGGCAGGACGTGAACATCCTGGTGATGGGCTCGGACGAGCGGGACGGCGAGAACGAGGCGATCGGCGGCTACGTCGGCGGCATGCGCTCGGACACCACGATCGTGCTGCACATCTCCGCCGACCGCAGCCGGGTGGAGCTGATCTCGATCCCCCGCGACTCCCTGGTGGACATCCCGTCCTGCACGATGAGCGACGGGTCCACGACGGCGGCGCAGAGCGACGTGATGTTCAACTCCGCGTTCTCGATCGGTGCGGACAACGGCGGCGACATCGCCTCCGCCGCGGCCTGCACCATCAACACCGTGCAGCAGAACACCGGGGTGCGGATCGACCACTTCGTGGTGGTCGACTTCGCCGGGTTCATCAACATGGTCGACTCGATCGGCGGCGTGCCGATCTGCATCGCGAACGACATGACCTCCGAGAAGGCCGGCCTGGACCTGACCGCCGGCTACCAGACGCTGAACGGCACGCAGGCGCTCGCCTTCGCCCGGGCCCGCACCGGCACCGGCGTCGGTGACGGCTCCGACACCAACCGGCTCGGCCGCCAGCAGGAGCTGCTCGCCGCGGTGTTCCGCGAGCTGCTGTCGAAGAACCTGCTCACCGACATCACCCAGCTGATCCGGTTCCTCGACTCCGCGACCGACTCGCTGTCGATCGACTCCGGCTTCAGCTCGATCACCGACATGGCCGGCCTGGCGATGAGCCTGCAAGGCGTCTCGAGCGACGACATCTCCTTCATGACCATCCCGTTCGAGACCGCGCCGTCCGACGCGAACCGCGTGGTGTGGACCGACGAGGCCACGACCATCTGGTCCAACGTCGCGAACGACATCCCGATGCTCACCGGGACCAGCGAGGACGACACGACCAGCACCACGACGACCGACGGGACGACGACCGACGGCACCACGACCGACGACTCGACCGCCACGGCCGAGACGCCGAGCGACACGTCCTCGACCACCCCCTCGACCTCGGAGACCCGCGAAGCCGGCAAGGAGGCGTTCACCGCCAACGACGTCACCTCGAGCTGCAGCTGACCGTGGCGCCCCGGGACGAGCGACCCCGCCGCAACCCCTCCGAGGACGGGTCCACCCCGCCGAGCTTCGCGCCCGGCGGAGGCGGGGCCCGTCCCTCGGCCGACGGCGCGACGGCGGTCGGCGGCGGGAGCGGTGCAGCGGGCTCCGGCGCGACCGGGGCTGCCCGGCCGAGCCGGCCGGCGGCACCGGGACGGGACGCCTCCGCGCGGTCGGCTTCGGCCGACCGGTCGAGGTCGGGCGGGTCCGGGTCGGGTGCGTCCGGGTCGGGTGCGTCCGGCTCGGGTGCGTCCGGGTCCGGCACGTCGGGGTCCGGCACGACGCCGGCGAGCTTTGCACCGCGCTCCGCCGGCTCCGCCCGGCCGGCCGACCCGAGCGGGGCGGCACGCGGGACCGGGACCGGGGCAGCTCGGTCGAGCGGGGCATCGCGTCCGCCGGCCCGGTCGTCGGGCAGCAGCAGGGGCACCGGTGCGGGCGCTGCGGCCGGCGGCGCACCGGCTGCCGCAGCACGGTCCGGCGGCACCGCACGGTCGGACGGCACGGCACGACCCGACGGCACGGCACGAGCGGACGGCAGCGCCGCCGCACGCGCCCCGCGGCGCTCCGTCCCGGCCGGCCCGGGCCATCCCGGCCGGTCCTCGGGCGCGGCGTCGGACGGCGGCGGCACCCGCCCCCCCGACAGCACCGGCGCCGCGCCCGTCGACCCACGGCGACGCCGGCGACGCCGACGCCGCCGGATCGTCACGGTGACCGCCCTGGTGCTCGTGCTGCTGCTCGCCTGGCCGATCGGCCTGCTGATCTGGGCCAACGGCAAGATCGCGCACGTCGACGCGCTGTCCGGCGCCGCGAACACCTCCGGCACCACCTACCTGATCGCCGGCTCGGACTCCCGCGAGGACGGCGTGATCGAGGACAGCGAGACGGTCGGTGCCCGCACCGACACGATCCTGCTGCTGCACGTGCCCGAGTCCGGCCCGGCCGCCCTGATCTCGCTGCCGCGCGACACCTACGTCGAGATCCCGGGGTACGACGACAACAAGCTCAACGCGGCCTACTCCTGGGGCGGCGCCGCGCTGCTGGTCGAGACGGTCGAGAACCTCACCGGCATGACGGTGGACCACTATGTCGAGGTCGGCTTCGGCGGGGTGGAGGAGATCGTGGACGCCCTGGGCGGCGTCGAGCTCTGCCTGGACGAGAGCACCGGCATCACCTTCCCGGTGAACGACACCAACTCGGGCCTGGTGTGGGACACCCCCGGCTGCCAGACGGTGGACGGCACCACCGCGCTCGCCTTCTCCCGGATGCGGTACTCCGACCCCACCGGGGACATCGGCCGCGGGCTGCGCCAGCGCCAGCTGATCGCCGCCGTCGCCGCCAAGGCCGAGGACCCGACCCTGCTGCTGAAGCCGAGCACGCAGATCTCGCTGATCGACACCGCCACCGGAGCGCTGACCACCAGCACCGGGACCGGCATCGTCGACCTCGCCCGGCTCGCGCTCGCGTTCCGCTCCGCCACCGGCTCCGAGGGCGTGACCGGCACCCCGCCGATCGCCAGCCTGGACTACCGCACGCCGAGCGGTGCCTCGGCCGTGCTGCTGGACGAGTCCCAGGTGGACACGTTCTTCACCGCGGTGCAGGACGGCACCCTCACGCCCGGCAGCACGGTCGGCGGCGTCCCGACCTCCTGACCTGGCTCCGGCCGGGTCGGACGGCTCCGGCGGCTCCGACCGGTCAGGCGCCGAAGCCGGTGGTCCGGCGCCGGCCGTCCCCGTGCTGGGCGCGCAGCCGCTCACCCTTCGCGTCCGCCTGGACCCGCAGGTCGTCCTGCAGCGCGAGCATCGCGGCCCGCACCCGCAGCGCGGTCTCGTCGGTGCCGGCACCGAGGATCCGTGCCGCGAGCAGCCCCGCGTTGCGCGCCCCGCCGATCGAGACGGTGGCGACCGGTACCCCCGCCGGCATCTGCACGATCGACAGCAGCGAGTCCAGGCCGTCCAGCCGGGACAGCGGCACCGGCACCCCGACCACCGGCAGCGGTGTCACCGCTGCGAGCATCCCCGGCAGGTGCGCGGCACCGCCGGCCCCGGCGACGACCACCCGCAGCCCCCGGTCGGCGGCGGAGCGCCCGTAGGCGACCATCTTGTCGGGCTGCCGGTGCGCGGAGACCACGTCCACCTCCACCGGCACCGCCAGCTCGCCCAGCGCCTCGGCAGCCGCCTCCATCACCGGCCAGTCCGAGTCCGAACCCATCACGATGCCGACCAACGGCTGCACGCCCATCACGTCCTCCACGTCGTCCTGCCCGGCCCGGTCAGCGCGGGTCGTCGCCCTGCAGCACGGCGGCCGCGGCCCGGGCCCGGGCCCGGACGTCCGCCAGATCGTCCCCGCACACCGTGACGTGGCCGAGCTTGCGGCCCGGCCGCACGCCCTTGCCGTACAGGTGCACCTTCGCGGCCGGGTCCAGCGCGGCGACCTCGCCCAGCGCGTCGGTCAGCACCGCACGGGTGCTGCCGAGCACGTTCGCCATCACGGTCCACGGCGCGCGGACGTCGGTCGCTCCCAGCGGCAGGTCCAGCACGGCCCGCAGGTGCTGCTCGAACTGGCTGGTCACCGCGCCGTCGATCGTCCAGTGCCCCGAGTTGTGCGGGCGCATCGCGAGCTCGTTCACCAGCACCCGCGGCGCCGCTCCGGGCTCGTCCGCCGGCACCTCGAACAGCTCGACCGCGAGCACGCCGGTCACGTCCAGCCCCTCGGCGACCTGCCGGCCGATCCGCTCGGCCACCGCGGCGGTGCGCGGGTCCAGCCCCGGAGCGGGTGCGACCACCTCGGCGCACACCCCGTCCCGCTGCACCGACTCCACCACCGGCCACGTGCGCACCTCGCCGGACGGCGTCCGGGCCACCAGCACGGCGAGCTCGCGGCTGAACGGCACTCGCTCCTCCGCCAGCAGCGGGGCGCCGGTGCCCGCGGCCGCCGCCGCCAGCCAGTCCGCCGCCTGGTCCGCGGCGCCGACCACCCGCACACCCTTGCCGTCGTACCCGCCGCGGGCCGTCTTGACCACCGCCGTGCCGTCCCCGGCGGCCAGGAAGGCCGCCAGCGCGTCGACGTCCGCCACCGGCGCCCAGCGCGGGCAGGGGATGCCCAGCGCCGTCAGCCGGGTGCGCATCACGATCTTGTCCTGGGCGTGCACCAGCGCGTCCGGTCCCGGCCGGACCGCGACCCCGCGGTCCACCAGCTCGGTGAGCAGGCCGTTCGGCACGTGCTCGTGCTCGAAGGTGAGCGCCTGAGCGCCGACCACCAGGCGCTCGACCGCGACCGGGTCCGCCGCCGACCCGACCGGCGCGTCCACCACGACCTGGGCCGCCGAGGACACCGCGTCCTCGACCAGCACCCGCAGGTGCACCCCCAGCGCGGTCGCCGCCGGCGCCATCATGCGGGCGAGCTGCCCGCCGCCGACCACTGCCACCACAGGTGCGCCCACGAGCGTGGAGCCTAGTCCAGAGGTCGCACGGACCGCGCAGGGGTCCGAGATACCCTGGCCCGATGACCTCGCCCGGCGCCCCGGAGCTCGCGGCCGCCCCCGAGACGGAGCCGGCCGACGCGCTCGTCACCCGACACGCACCGCCGCACCCGCTGCGCACCTGGGTCCGTGGCCGTGCCGGCGAGCTGGCCCGGTTCGGCTCGGTCGGCGCGGTCGCCTTCGTGGTCGACATGGGGGTCTACAACCTGCTGTGCTTCGGCCCGGTGGGCGTGCTCGCCACGCGACCGCTGACCGCCCGGGTGATCGCGGTCGCGGTCTCCACCATGGTGTCTTGGCTCGGCAACCGGCTCTGGACGTTCGCCGACCGGCGTGGCCGGCGCCGCGGGCGCGAGTTCGTGCTGTTCGCCGGGGTCAACGTGCTCGGCATCGTGATCTCGGTCGCCACCCTCGCCTTCTCGCGCTACCTGCTCGGTCTGGACGGCCCGCTGGCCGACAACGTCGCGAACGTGATCGGCGTCGGGCTCGGCACCATCGCCCGCTACGTCGGCTACCGGATGTTCGTGTTCAACGCCGCCGCCGACCCGACCCCGTCCCCGCACCGGGCGTGCGCCGCGCGCGGGGACGGGGCGACGGCGGCGACCGACCCGTCCGTCGCGCCGCCGGCGTGACCGGGTCCGGCACCCGGGCGACGCACCCGGGCCGGGACCGGGCGGCGCGCGCTCAGTCACCGCTCAGGCTCGGGCGGTACGGTCGCCCGATGACCACCTCGGGGCCGTCGACGCTGCTGACCGCGCGCGACGCTGCGGGACCCGCCGCGGACCGGTGGCAGGGCACCCGTGCCCGCGCGGTCGAGCTGGCCCGGTTCGGCTCGGTGGGCACCGTCGCCTTCGTCGTCGACATGGGCACGTACAACCTGCTGCGGTTCGGCCCCGGCGACCTGCTCGGCGGCCACCCGCTCACCGCCCGCATCGTCGCGGTGCTGCTGGCCACCCTCGTCTCCTGGCTCGGCAGCCGGTACTGGACGTTCGCGGACCAGCGCAGCGACCGTCGCGGCCGGGAGGCCGTGCTGTTCGCCCTGATCAACGTGGTCGGCATCGTCGTCTCGGTGGGCACCCTGGCCTTCACCCACGGCGTGCTGGACCGCAGCGGCCCCTGGTGGGACAACGTCGCGAACATGATCGGCATCGGGCTGGGCACGGTGGTCCGGTACATCGGCTACAAGCTGTTCGTCTTCACCGGGACCGCCACCCTGCCGACCGCGCTGGTCGAGGTCGCGCAGACCGAGCGGCTGCACCCGGAGCTCTCGCACCCGAGCGCGCTGCCGAGCCCGCTGCCGAGCCCGGAGCGCCAGACCTCCTAGCGGTGGCCGCCGCCACCCGGGGCGTCGGCGCCCCGCCTGCCAGCGCCGTCGGCGCCCCGCCCGCCAGCGCCGTCGGCGCCCCGCCCGCTCAGCGCCGTCGGCGCCCCGGCCGCTCGGCCCGCGGCGAGATCACCGAGCCGCGCGGCAGCACCACGTCCGGCTGCATCGCGGCGGGCACCCCGGTGAGGAACAGCGCGAACACCGCCGGCCGGCGCTGCGCCAGCTCCAGGCGGGCGCCGTCGGCGGAAGCCAGGTCGCGGGCCAGCGCCAGCCCGAGGCCGGTGCCCGCGCCGGAGGTCACCTCGCGCTCGAAGATCCGCGGCGCCAGGTCGTCCGGCACGCCGTCGCCCTCGTCGGCCACCTCCAGCACCACCGCCCGGGACGCCCCCGGCCGTGAGCGGACGGTCGTGGTGCCGCCGCCGTGCCGCAGCGAGTTCTCGATCAGGGTGGCCAGCACCTGCGCCAGCGCGCCCGGGGTGGCCAGCACCTGCGCGTCGGGGTCCACGTCCACCACCAGGGTGCGGCCCTCGGCCTCGAAGGTCGGCCGCCACTCCTCCTCCTGCTGGTGCACGACCTCGCGCAGCCGCACCGCCTCCGTGGTGCCGCCCTGTGCCCGCCGCGAGGTGGTCAGCAGGTCGTCCACCACCGTGACCAGCCGCTCGACCTGCTCCAGCGAGATCCGCGCCTCCTCACGCACCAGCTCGTCGTCCGAGGCCAGCATGATCTCCTCCAGCCGCATGGTCAGCGCCGTCAGCGGCGTGCGCAGCTGGTGCGAGGCGTCCGAGGCGAACTGCCGCTCGGCCGCCAGCCGCCCGGCCATCCGGTCCGCGCTGCGGGCCAGCTCGGCGGCCACCAGGTCGATCTCCTCCACGCCCGACGCCTCGAGCTGCGGGCGCACCTGCCCCGACCCCAGCTGCTCGGCCGAGGCCGCGAGGTAGACCAGCGGCGCGGCGAGCCGGTTCGCCTGCCAGATCGCCATCGCGATCCCGGCCGCGAACGCGACCACCGCCGCGGCGACCACCAGCCCCATCACCTGGGAGCTCATCAGGAACACGTCCCACCAGGAGGCGTACAGCGTGACCCGCGCACCGGTCACGGACGTCTCGGTCGCGGTGATGGTCCGGGTCGGCAGCTCGGGGCCCGCCTGGTACCGGGCGCCGTCGGTCGTGACCACGAAGATGGACACCACCACGCCGCCGCTGCGCTCGACGTACGGCTCCAGCATCGCGTCGGACAGCGGGGTGCCCTCCTGCACCCGGCTGTCGATCTGCCGGGCCAGGTCGCTCGCCCGGTTCTGCAGGGCGCTGATCTCGTTGTCCCGGACGTACTGCGCCCCGAGGAAGGCCAGCGGGAACCCGAGCAGCACCACCGCGACCGTGACGGCCGCGATCGTGGCCTGCAGGACTCGACGACGCACGGGTCAGCCCCGCGAACCCTCGCCGGCCTCGAACCGGAAGCCCATGCCGCGGACCGTGCTGATGTAGCGCGGGGCGCTCGCGTCGTCGCCGAGCTTGCGGCGCAGCCAGGACACGTGCATGTCCAGCGTCTTGGTGGAGCCGGTCGGGTCCGAGCCCCAGACCTCGCGCATCAGCGTCTCGCGCGCGACCACGGTACCGGCCGACCCGACCAGCACGCGCAGCAGGTCGAACTCCTTGGCCGTGAGGTGCAGCTCCCGGTCGCCCTGGAACGCCCGGTGCGCAGCCACGTCCACCCGGACGTCCTGGCTGTGCAGCTCCTCCTCGTCGGCGGTGTCGCCACCGGTGCGGCGCAGCAGCGCCCGGACCCGCGCCAGCAGCTCGGCCAGCCGGAACGGCTTGGTCACGTAGTCGTCGGCCCCCGCGTCCAGGCCCACCACCAGGTCGACCTCGTCCGCGCGGGCCGTCAGCACCAGCACCGGCGTGGTCAGGCCCTGGTTCCGGATCGCCCGGGCGACGTCGAGACCGTCCATGTCCGGCAGGCCCAGGTCCAGCACCACCAGGTCCGCCTCGCCGGCCAGGTCGATCGCTCCTTGACCGGTGCCTTGCACCCGCACGTCGTAGCCCTCGCGCCCCAGGGCACGCGCCAAAGGCTCGGCAATCGCAGGATCGTCCTCAGCCAGCAGCACCTGGGTCATTGGGCCATGTTAGGTCACGGAACGGTCTTGTCGACGGCTCGGAACGGCATCGCCTCGCCCCGTGTCTCGCCGATGATCTCGCGGGACCGCCACCGACGGGTGCCGCGCACCTCTCGGCGGCCCGTCCACCGGGCGTCGCCCGCCCGCCGACCGGGCGTCGCCCGGGTACCGTCCGACCCTCCGACCGGTGCGGCCGACCGGTCCGGCCGACCCGGTGACCGGTCCCACCGACCGCCCGTCCGACCCCGGGCGGACGGCGCCGCCCACCGGTCCGCCCACGGGGGCACGCCCCGTCGGGCGCCCCCACCTACGCTGTCCCGGTGACCTGGTGGGAGCGCCTGACGCGGTGGGACGAGCGCCACCGCTTCCCGGTCGACGCCACCGTCACGGTGCTCACCGGCCTGGTGGTGGTGCCGCTCAGCTTCGCGACCGGCGGCGACGGGCTGTGGTGGGGCCTGCTCACCTGGACGCCGCTCGCCTGGCGCCGGCGCAGCCCGGTGGCCTCGGTGGTGGCGGTGTACCTGGCCGCCCTGGGCCACCTGCTGCTCGGCGAGATCCCCTCCATCCCCACCGATCTCGCGGTGCTGGTCGCGCTGTACTCCGTCACGGTGCACGGTCCCCGGTGGGCGCACCGCACCGCGATCGTCGGCGCGCTGGCCGGCAGCGTGCTGCTGTCCCTCGTGCTGGTGGCGCGCACCACCGGGTCCGGCAGGCTCTCCGACACGATCCCGGCCGCCATCTCGATCACGGTGCTGTGCTCCGCCTGCGCGATCGCCACCTGGGCGTTCGGCCTGATGCGCCGGGCCCGCCGGGAGACGATCGGCGCGCTGCGGGACCGGGCCGAGCGGCTGGAGGTCGAACGGGACCAGCAGGCCCGGATCGCCACCGCCGCCGAGCGCACCCGGATCGCCCGCGAGATGCACGACATCGTGGCGCACTCGCTGTCGGTGGTGATCGCCCAGGCGGACGGCGGGCGGTACGCGGCGGCCACCGACCCCGAGGCCGCGGTCCGGGCGCTCGGCACCGTCGCCGAGACCGGCCGCGCCGCGCTGGCCGACATGCGCCGGCTGCTCGGCGTGCTCCGCGAGCCCGAGGACGCCGAGCGCGGCACCGGTGGACCCGCCCTCGTCCCGTCCACCCCGCAGCCCGCCGAGCAGGACCTCGACGCGCTGGTCGAGCAGGTGCGGGCCACCGGGGTGCACGCCTCCACGGTCCGGATGGGCACGCCCCGCCCGCTGCCGCCGGGCACCGGGCTCACGGTGTACCGGATCTGCCAGGAGGCGCTGACCAACGTGCTCAAGCACGCCGGTCCCGACCCACGCGTCACCGTGCTGGTGCAGTGGCTGCCGGCGTCGATCGTGCTCGAGATCACCGACGACGGCCGCGGCGCCTCCGCCGGCTCCGACGGCCACGGCCACGGGCTGACCGGGATGCGCGAGCGCGCCGCGATGTTCGGCGGCACCGTCAGCGCCGGGCCCCGGCCGGGCGGCGGCTTCCGGGTGCGCGCCGAGATCCCGCTGCCGGCAGCCCCCGCCCCGCCGCCGGACCTAGGCTGACGGGCATGTGCGAGACGATCCGGGTCGCCGTCGTGGACGACCAGCAGCTCGTCCGGGCCGGGTTCCGCCTGGTCATCGACTCCCAGCCGGACCTCACCGTCGTGCTGGAGGCCGGTGACGGCGAGCAGGCCGTGCAGGCGCTCACCCCCGGCTCAGCCCGGGCGCGGGTGCTCGGCCCGGTGGACGTGGTGCTGATGGACGTCCGGATGCCCCGGCTGGACGGGATCGCCGCCACCGAGCAGATCGTCGCCGCCGGCACACCCGAGCAGCCGGCGCCCCGGGTGATCGTCCTGACCACCTTCGACCTCGACGAGTACGTGCTCGCGGCGATCCGCGCCGGGGCCAGCGGGTTCCTGCTCAAGGACACCCCGCCCGAGGACATGCTCGCCGCGATCCGGACGGTGCACCGGGGCGACGCCGTGATCGCCCCCTCCAGCACCCGTCGGCTGCTCGAGCACCTGGTCACCGTGCTGCCCGCCGAGCAGCACCAGGCCGGGTCGGAGCACCGGGCGCTCGACGCGCTGACCGACCGCGAGCGCGAGGTGCTGGTGCTGATGGCGCACGGCCGCTCCAACACCGAGATCGGCACCGACCTGTTCGTGGCCGAGGCGACCGTGAAGACCCACGTCGGGCGGATCCTGGCCAAGCTCGGCGCGCGCGACCGGGTGCAGGCGGTGGTGGTCGCCTACGAGACCGGGCTGGTCGTCCCGGGCGCCTGACCGGTCCTGCCCGGCCCGCAACCCGGCCCGGCCCGATCCCGACCGTACCCATGCCCGCCCCCCGGGTGCGACCGGCGGCGGAGGGGTCCGACCCGGGGATGACCGCGGCCGGGGACCACGGGGGGACGACCGGCGCGGTCGGTCTCCGTAGCGTCGGCGGGGTCAGACGTCCCCGCAGCAGTGGAGCCCATCGTGGACAGCACTCCCGCCTCGCCCGCCGGCACCCCCGGCGCACCTTCCACCCCCGGCGCCGACCCCGACCGGTCCGTGCTCGGCGACCCGTCGGCGGCCGGGGCCCCGGCGATCCGCGCCCGCGGGCTGACCAAGGTGTACGGCCGGGGCGAGGCGGCCGTGCACGCGCTCGCCGGGGTGGACGTCGACTTCGCCGCCGGGGCGTTCACCGCGATCATGGGCCCCTCGGGCTCCGGCAAGTCCACCCTGATGCACGTGCTCGCCGGGCTGGACTCCGCCACCTCCGGGTCGGCCCTGCTCGGAGGCACCGACGTCACGTCCCTCGACGACGACGCCCTGACCCGGCTGCGCCGCGGCCGGGTGGGGTTCGTGTTCCAGTCGTTCAACCTGCTGCCGATGTTCACCGCGGAGCAGAACATCCTGCTCCCGCTGGAGCTCGCCGGCGCCCCGGTCGACCGCTCCTGGTTCGACACCCTGGTCGGCACGCTCGGGCTCGGCGCGCGGCTGTCCCACCGCCCCGCCGAGCTCTCCGGCGGACAGCAGCAGCGGGTGGCCATCGCCCGCGCCCTGATCGCCCGGCCCGAGGTCGTCTTCGCGGACGAGCCCACCGGCAACCTGGACTCCCGTGCCGGCGCCGAGGTGCTGAGCTTCCTGCGGCGCTCTGTGCGCGAGCTCGGCCGCACGGTCGTCATGGTCACCCACGACCCGACCGCCGCCGCCTACGCCGACCGGGTCGTGCTGCTCGCGGACGGGCGGATCGCGGGCGAGATCGTCGACCCGACCCCCGAGGCCGTGCTCACCGGGCTGGACGCGCTGCGCCAGCTGGAGCGCACCGACGGCACCCCGGTCGGTGCCTGATGTGGCGGATCACCCTCGCGCAGATGCGCCGCAGCACCGGCCGGCTCGCCGCCGCGGCGGTCGCGATCGCGATCGGCACCGCCTTCGTGGCCGCGACGCTGCTCGCGGGCGGCGTGCTGCGCCAGATCTCCACCGGTGCGATCACCGCGGCCTTCGGCAGCGCCGACCTGGTGGCCCTGACCTCCGACGTCCTCACCGACCAGATGGTGCAGGACGTGCGCGCCCTGCCCGGGGTCGCCGGTGCCGACCCGCAGCTCGCGGTGCAGGGGGTCGAGATCGGCGCCGGCAGCCAGGCGATCACCCAGACGGTCGTCCCGGTCGCCTCGGACCAGGCGTTCGACACCCAGCAGGTCACCGCGGGGGCGATGCCGGTCGCGGACGACGAGATCAGTCTGCCCGAGCGGGCCGCCGAGCGGCTCGGCGTCACGGTCGGCGACCAGGTCACGGCCTCCTACTCCACCTGGCCGCCGGACGGCGCCACGGCGGTCCGGGCCCAGCAGACCCTGACCGTCACCGGCCTGACCACCGACCCGCGGTCCGCATGGGCCTCCTCGGACGGGGCCGCGCAGGCCAGCACCGCCGACACGCTGCTCTGGTCCGGCTGGTCCTCGGGCACCGGCGGCGCGGTGCTCGCCGACGCCCAGGTGCACCAGCTGAAGGTCGCCGTCACCAGCGGCGCCGACGCCGCGGCCGTGCAGGACGCGGTCGCCGCGGCCCTGGACGCCGACTCCACCATGGGCGTCCCGACCCAGGTCCTGACGCTGGACACCCTCGCGGAGCGTCGGCTCTCCGACGACGGCACCGGCCCGGTCACCGTCGTGGTGCTGTCGTTCGCCGCGGTCGCGCTGCTGGTGGCCGGGCTGGTGATCGCGAACACGTTCCAGGTGCTCGTCGCCCAGCGCACCCGGACGCTCGCGCTGCTGCGCTGCGTCGGCGCCGTCCGAGGCCAGGTGCGCCGCTCGGTGCTGCTGGAGGCGGCTCTGCTCGGCGCGGCCGCCTCGACCGCCGGCCTGGTGCTGGGCACCGCGCTGGTCCAGGCGACGCTGCTCGCCCTGCAGAACGTCGACCTCTCCTACCCGGTGCCCAGCACCGTGCGCCTGACCGTGGCCGCCGTCGTGGCCCCGCTGGCCGTCGGTGTCGGGGTCACCGTCCTGGCCGCGCTGTCCCCGGCCCGGGCGGCCACCCGCGTCGCACCGGTCGCGGCCCTGCGCCCCGCCGGGGCCGCTCAGCCCGGCAGCCGGGCCGGCCGCGTCCGGCTGACCCTCGGCCTGCTGCTCGCGGTCGGCGGCGGGCTCCTGCTGGTCGGCGGCGTCCGGGCCGGCGAGCGGGATGCCGGGGCCGGTCTCGTGATCGCCGTCCTCGGCGGTGCGCTGTCCTTCGTCGGGCTGCTCGTCACCGCCGTGCGGTGGATGCCGCCGGTCGTCGCGGGGCTCGGTCGGCTGATCGGTCGCCTCGGCGTGCCGGCCCGCCTCGCCACCGCCAACACCGGCCGCAACCCGGCACGCACCGCCGCGACCAGCACGGCCCTGCTGATCGGCGTGACCCTGGTCGCCATGATGAGCACCGGCGCCGCGACCGCGCGCGCCAGCCTGGACGACGAGCTCGACACCCGGTACCCGGTCGACCTCTCGGTGGCCGAGCCGGACGTGCTCGGCCCCGACGGCACGAGCACCGCGCAGGCGCTGCCCGCCTCGACCCTGGCCCGGCTGGCCGCCGTCGACGGGGTCGCCGCCGCCGTGCCGGTCACCACCGGCGACCTCGTGGTCGGCGGCACCACGGTCTCCGCCGAGGCCGTCACCGTCGCGGACGCGTCCGCCGTGCTCCGGGACGCCGACCTGGCGTCCGCGATGGCCGACGGCACGCTCACCCTGCCGACGGACCTCGCCACCGACCTGGGTCTCGCGGACGGCGACCAGGTCCCGGTCGCCCTCGCCGACCCGAGCACCGGTGCGGCCCGTGCGGGGTCGCCGACCATCGAGCTCCGGGTCGCGCGGGCCGACCTGCGCTCCGGCACCGCGCTGGTCACTCCCGCCACCCTCGACGACCTCGGGTCGGACGCGCCGGCCGGCACCGCCTGGCTCCGGCTGGTCGACCCGGACGACGCCGGTGCCGTCGTGCAGCGCGTGCAGGACGTCACCGCCGACCAGACGCTGGACATCACCGGGTCCGCCGTGGAGCGCGCCACCTTCCAGCGGGCGATCGACACGATGCTCGCGGTGGTGATCGGGCTGCTCGCGGTCGCCGTCGTGATCGCGCTGGTCGGGGTGACCAACACGCTGTCGCTCTCGGTGATCGAGCGGCGCCGGGAGTCGGCCACCCTGCGGGCGCTCGGGCTGACCCGTCGAGCGCTGCGCGCCTCGATGGCGGTGGAGGGCACGCTGATCGCCGGGACCGGGGCGGTGGTCGGGGTGCTGCTCGGCCTGGTCTACGGCTGGGCGGGATCGATCGCCGTGCTCGGCTCGATCGGGACCGTCGAGCTGCGGGTGCCCTGGGCGCACCTCGGTCTGGCGCTGGCGATCGCCGTGCTGGCCGGCGTGGTCGCGTCGGTGCTGCCCGGGCGGTCCGCGGCCCGGACGCCGCCGGTCGCGGCGCTCGCGGAGGCGTGAGGCCCGCGGCCGCCCGAGCGGCGGGCGGCTCGGCCCTGTCGAGCCGCCCGCCGCTCAGCGGTGGCCGGTGGCGCCGGGACCGGGAGGCGCGGTGTCCTCCGGATGTTCGGCGGATGCAGCCGCGGCGGTCGTCCAGGCGACCACCGCCGGCAGCAGCAGGCCCGCTGCGACCAGCACGGCGACCGCGAGGAGGGCGACCGACCACCAGGCCGCCTCCACCCCGACCCAGCCGGCCGACAGCACGAGCAGCAGCACCTGGCAGGTGAGCACCGGCGAGCGCGCCCACCGACGGCCTCGCCACAGACCGCGCACCGCGGCCGCCAGCAGCAGCGCACCGCCCACCGCGAGCAGCACCAGGAACACCACCGGGCCGGGCATCGTGGCACCTCGGAGCAGCGCCAGCAGCATCACGACCGCGAGCCCCACGAGCACAGCCGCTTCCAGCAGCACCAGCACCGCGACGACCAGCAGCGCACGAGGACGGGTCACCGCGGCAGGCGGCGGGACGGCGGGGCTGCTCACGGGCCGACCCTACGAGACCTGCCCGCGCAGCGGTGCGAGGCCCGCTCGCAGCGCGGCGTGCCGGTACCGGCCAGGGACATTGGTCCCACAGGACGAGACGGTTGGCACCCGGGCGCTCATTGGGGGTACCGTGCAGCCAAGGTGTCCAGCAGCCACACAGATGTGACCAACGCCTCAGCGGTTACCGGGTAGAAACCTGCCCGTAACCCCTTGTGCCCTGTGCGCCGCCATGTGAACCTTTTCTCAGCAGTTCCTACCCGAGCGCCGACGCTCACGCCCCCCACGAAATCCTCGTGCGTCGACGTGTGCTTCTGCGCCCCGCCGTTCCTTCCCCCAGGGACGACGCTCGTGCTGAGGAGAACCCGATGGATTGGCGCCACCGCGCAGCGTGTCTGACCGAGGACCCCGAGCTCTTCTTCCCGATCGGCAACACGGGCCCGGCCCTGCTGCAGATCGAGGAGGCCAAGGCCGTCTGCCGTCGCTGCGACGTGGTCGACACCTGCCTGAAGTGGGCGCTCGAGTCCGGGCAGGACGCCGGCGTGTGGGGTGGCCTCTCCGAGGACGAGCGCCGCGCCCTGAAGCGCCGCACCGCCCGCCAGCGCCGCGCCGGCTGACCCCGGCCCGGCCGCAGCACCACCGACGCCCGCCGTCCCTCGACCGGGGACCGGCGGGCGTTCTGCGTCCGCCCGCCCGCCGACGCCGGCCCAAGCACCCCGCCCGACCGGCCCGCCACCTCGGGGCAGGCGGCGACGGCGCACGGCCGCGCAGGAGTCAGGCGACGGTGGCGGGGTCCCGCCCGGGGGCCCGCAGGGTCGCGGTGAGGACGACCTGGGTGCCGCCGCCCTCGCGCGCGGACCAGGCGATCGACCCGCGCAGCTCGTTGGTCACGAGGGTGTGCACGATCTGGGTGCCGAGCCCGCTCCCGGCCCCGGCGCCCTCGGGGATGCCGACGCCGTCGTCCGCGACGACGACACGCAGGTCGTCCTCGACGCGCTCTGCGGTGACCTCGACGGTGCCGGAACCCCGGCTGGCGAGGCCGTGCTCGACGGCGTTGGTGACGAGCTCGGTGAGCACCAGGGCGAGCGCGGTGGCGTCCTCGGCGGACACCGGCCCGAACGTGCCGCGGACGACCGTGCGCACCGAGGCGCCGGCGGAGGCGACGTCCGCGGCGAGCCGCAGGGAGCGTCCGACCACGTCGTCGAACTGCACGGTCTCGTCCAGGGTCTGCGACAGGGTCTCGTGCACGAGCGCGATGGTGGCGACCCGGCGCATCGCCTCCTCCAGCGCGGCGCGGGCCTCGGGGACGTCCATCCGGCGGGCCTGCAGGCGCAGCAGGGCGGCCACGGTCTGCAGGTTGTTCTTCACCCGGTGGTGGATCTCCCGGATCGTGGCGTCCTTGGTGATGAGCTCGCGCTCCCGGCGGCGGAGCTCGGAGACGTCCCGGCAGAGCAGCACGGCGCCGATCCGCTCGTGGTCCTCGGTCAGCGGCACGGCGCGCAGCGACAGCGCCACCCCGCGGGCCTCGATGTCCGTGCGCCACGGCGCCCGGCCCATCAGCACCAGCGGCATGGACTCGTCGACCGGGGAGTTCTGCTCGACCAGGTCCGCGACCACCTCGACCAGCGAGCGGCCGACCAGGTCGTCCATCGCGCCGAGGCGGTGGAAGCAGCTCAGGGCGTTCGGGCTGGCGTACAGCACCTCGCCCTCGGCGTTCAGCCGGACCAGGCCGTCGCCCACGCGGGGCGCGCCGCGCCGGGGGCCGGTGGCGGCGTTCGGCAGCGGGAACTCGCCGCGGGCGATCATGCCCATGATGTCGTCGGCGGCCTCGACGTAGTTCAGCTCGAGCCGGCTGGGGGTGCGGGCGCCGCCGAGGTTGGTCTGCCGGGCGACCACCGCGATGGCGCGACCCTCGCGGACCACCGGCACGGCCTCCTCGCGCACGGCGTAGGAGCCGAACCAGCGGGGCTCGCGGGAGCGCTGGGCGCGCACCTCGGTCAGGGACCGCTCGAGCTGGGGGCGCTGGCCGTCCGGTGCGCGAGAGCCCACCACGTCGTCGTAGTGCACGGTCGCGCCGGTGCTCGGGCGGCACTGCGCGATGGCCACGAAGTCGCCGTCCTGGGTCGGCAGCCACAGCACGAGGTCCGCGAAGGCGAGGTCGGAGATGACCTGCCAGTCGCCGACGAGCAGGTGCAGCCACTCCAGGTCGGCCGCGTCGAGGTGCGCGTGGCGCGTGGCGAGGTCGCTCAGGGTGGGCACCCGTCCAGGGTAGGCGGTCCACGGCGTCGCGCCCCGCGGACGTCCATCCCCCGGTGCGCATCCACCCGGCGAGCACGCGCCCCGCACGCGGCTGCGTCGCCCGCGTCCATGCCGGCGGCTCCGACGGCGGATACGCTCGTGGATCAGCCCCGCGCACGTCTGCCCCGCACCCTGGAAGGACCCACCGCCGTGCACCTGCAGGTCACTCTCACTGTGGACACCGATCCCCGCACCGCCGCCACCATGCTGGCCGACCCCGTCTACGTGCGGGCGAAGGTCCGGGCGAGCGGCGCCGAGGAGCTCGCGCTGGACGTGACCCCGGGCGAGAACGACGCGTTCACGGTGACCACCCGGCGCTCGCTGGCGACCGACCTGATCCCGGCGAACATCCGGGCCTTCGTGGGTGCCCGCCTCGAGGTGCGCCAGGTCGAGGCGTGGGAGGGCCCGTCCGCGGACGGCACCCGGCGCGGCACCGTGGTGGTGGAGATCGCGGGCGCGCCGGTGCGGCTGACCGGGACCGTCGCGCTGACCGGTGACGACGCCGTGACCCGGATCGTCTACGACGGCGAGCTCAAGGCCTCGGTGCCGCTGTTCGGCTCCGCGGTGGAGGAGGCGGCGGCCACGGCGGTGCGCGGCGCCCTCGAGGCCGAGCAGGCCGTGGCCCGCGAGTGGGTCGCCACCACGCCCGACGCGTAACGATTGGGTAACACGGGTCGGAGACCGTAGCGCCCTGACCTGGGAGAACGCTGGTGTGGGACCGCTTCCACACCCGTTTGCCACCCCACCACGCTTGACACCGTCCCACCCCTCGGACGAGGCTGCGGAACGTTGGCATGGGAACGCTCCCGCAGGTTCTTGGGAACGCTCTCACGAAGCCTCACGACGCCCACCGGCGTCACACCAGAACGGCGACGTCGCCGTCCGACTGACGAGGGAGTCACTGTGCCGAGGAGCACGCGCAAGACGTGGATGGCTGTGGCCGGAGCGACGGGCATCGCCCTGGTCGCGACGGCATGCGGGGGCGGCGGCGGTTCGTCCGACGACGCCAGCGAGGACGGTGGCCAGATCACCCTGACGATCTCCACCTTCAACGAGTGGGGCTACGACCCGCTGATCGCGGAGTACCAGGAGCTGCACCCCGAGATCAAGATCGAGCACAACAAGTTCGGCAAGTCCGACGACGCGAAGGAGCAGTTCCAGACCGCTCTCGGCGCGAACTCCGGCCTCGCCGACGTCGTGGGTGCCGAGGTCGACTGGATGCCGCAGATCATCCAGTACTCCGACCAGTTCGTGGACCTGTCCTCCGACTCCGTGGAGGGTCGCTGGAACAACTGGACCCTCGACCAGGCCACCGCCCCCGGCGGCGAGCTGCTCGGCTACCCGACCGACATCGGCCCCGAGGCCATCGCCTACCGGTCCGACCTGTTCGCCGCTGCCGGTCTGCCGACCGACCGTGAGGCCGTCGCCGAGCTCTTCGGTGGCGCCGACGCGACCTGGGACGACTTCTTCGCCGTGGGCGACCAGTTCATGGCCGCGAACACCGGGTCCGGCTTCTTCGACTCCGCCGACGCGATCGCCCAGGGCATGATCAACCAGCAGGAGCAGCCGTTCGAGGAGGAGGACGGCACGATCATCGCGACGACCAACCCCGACATCCGCGACATGTACGACACGATCCTCTCGCACGACGACCAGTCGGCCCACCTCAAGCAGTGGGAGGAGGACTGGACGAACGCGTTCCAGACCAACGGCTTCGCGGTGATGCTGGCCCCGTCCTGGATGCTCGCGAACATCGAGGGCAACTCGGCCGGCGTCGAGGGCTGGGACATCGCCAACGTCTTCCCCGGCGGCGGCGGCAACTGGGGCGGCTCGTTCCTGACCGTCCCGACGATGAGCGAGCACCCCGAGGAGGCCAAGGCTCTCGCCGACTGGCTGACCGCCCCGGAGCAGCAGCTCAAGGCCTTCGAGAAGACCTCGAACTTCCCGAGCCAGATCGAGGCCCAGGAGTCCGACACGCTGCAGACGGTGACGAACGCGTTCTTCAACGACGCCCCCACCGGTCAGATCTTCACGGATCGTTCTGCCGCGATCAGCGTCATCCCGTTCAAGGGCCCGAACTACTTCACCATCCGTAACGGCCTGTCCGACGCGATCAACCGCGTGGACGTCGACCAGTCGCAGAGCGCCGACGAGTCGTGGTCCGGATTTGAGGACGCTGTCGCAGCCATCGGCTGACACGCACGGGTCGGGCCGTCGGGATCTTCCCGGCGGCCCGGCCCGCTGTCCCGCGCTCGAGGCGCACACCCCCGCACCCCTGCACAGCGCCGCGCCCGCGCATCCCGCGTCCCTGCCCGACGTCCGCACCGAAGGATCACCATGGCCACCCAGACGGCGCCCCTGAAGGGCGCGGCACCGCTCGGCGACGACCGCCCGCCCCGCAAGCTCGGCTTCCGCCAGACGATGGGCCGGTGGGACGTCAAGCTGTCGCCCTACCTGTACATCTCGCCGTTCTTCATCCTGTTCGCCATCGTGGGCCTGTTCCCGCTGATCTACACCGCGTGGGTCTCCCTGCACGAGTGGAGCCTGATCGGCGGCCAGGGCGACTTCGTCGGGCTGGACAACTTCACGTTCGTCCTGGGGCAGAAGTTCTTCTGGCTGTCGCTGCGCAACACCTTCAGCATCTTCCTGCTGTCGACCGTGCCGCAGGTGATCGCCGCCCTGGTCATCGCCGCGATGCTGGACGCCAACCTGCGCGCCAAGACGTTCTGGCGGATGGGCGTCCTGCTGCCCTACGTCGTGGCGCCGGTGGCCGTCGGCCTGGTGTTCTCCAAGATGTTCGCGGACGGCTCCGGCCTGATCAACTCGCTGATCGGCTACATCGGGATCGACCCGATCGGCTGGCACAAGGACACCTTCGCCTCGCACATCGCGATCTCCTCGATGGTGAACTTCCGCTGGACCGGCTACAACGCTCTCATCCTGCTGGCCGCCATGCAGGCCATCCCCCGCGACCTGTACGAGGCCGCCACGATCGACGGCGCGAACCGGCTCCGTCAGTTCTTCTCCATCACGATCCCGATGGTCCGCCCGACGATGATCTTCGTCATCCTGACCTCGACCATCGGCGGCCTGCAGATCTTCGACGAGCCGCGCATGTTCGACGCGACCGGCCTCGGCGGGTCCTCCGGCCAGTGGAAGACCGTGACGCTGTACCTGTACGAGCTGGGCTGGAACAAGCAGCAGCTCGGACGTGCGGCCGCGGTCGCCTGGCTGCTGTTCCTGATCATCATCATCTTCGCCCTGCTGAACAACTGGCTGACCCGGAAGATCGCCTCCGGTGACGACACCAGCCGCAAGGCCAAGGCCGCCCGCAAGGTGTCGCGCCAGAAGGCCAAGGAGCTCAGCCGCTCCATCAAGGCGCAGTCCACCGCGTCCGTCACCGCCGCCGCTCCCACCGAGGTGAACCCGCGATGAGCTCGCCGCACGCAACCGTTCGTTCCGCTCACGCCACCGAGGGGACCCCGAGATGAGCACCCCGTCCATCCCCGTCATCGAGCAGACCGCCGGGAAGGGCGCCGCCCGCGCCGCCGCCCGTCGTCGAGGCGGCGGCACCGCCGGCGGCTCCGAGCGCCGGCCCGGGTGGGTGACCTACGTCGTCCTCGGCGTGGTGCTGCTCATCTCCGCCTACCCGCTGTACTTCACCTTCCTGCTGGCGTCCTCGACGTCGCCGAAGATCGCGCAGACACCGATCCCCTCGCTGATCCCGGACGGCGAGTTCATCGCCAACCTCAAGCGGGTGTTCGACGCCGACATCAACCTGTTCCAGGCCACCGGCAACTCGCTGGTCGTCGCCCTGGTCACCAGCATCTCCGTGGTGTTCTTCTCCACGCTGGCCGGGTACTCGTTCTCCAAGCTGCGCTTCAAGGGCCGCGGCCCGCTGCTGGTCTTCGTCATCGCCACCATGGCCGTGCCGACCCAGCTCGGCGTGGTCCCGCTGTACATCGTGATGCGCCAGCTCAACCTGACCGGCAACCTGCTCGCGGTGATCCTGCCCGCGATGGTCACCGCGTTCGGCGTGTTCTGGATGACCCAGTACCTCGACTCGGCCCTGCCCTACGAGCTGATCGAGGCCGCCCGGGTCGACGGCGCCAGCATGTTCCGCACCTTCTGGTCGGTGGCGCTGCCCGCCGCCCGGCCCGCGGCCGCCATGCTCGCGCTGTTCACCTTCATCGGGTCGTGGACGAACTTCTTCTGGCCGTCCATCGTGCTGGGCTCGCAGAACCCCACCCTGCCCGTGGCGCTCAAGCTGCTGCAGGCCGGGTTCTTCCAGGACATGCCGCTGATCATGGCCGGTGTCGTGCTCTCGGTGGTCCCGCTGCTGCTGCTGTTCCTGATCGCCGGCCGCCAGCTCGTCGCCGGCATCATGGCGGGGGCCGTCAAGGGCTGACCGCTACGCTTCCGCGCGGGGGACCGGTACGCGGTCCCCCGCGTCGGGCGTCCGCGCCCGCCGCCGGGCCTCGTGCCCGTGCACCATCCGCATCCCAGGCAAGGGGGCGATCCTCGTGGTCGACCGCACAACGACCCGCCCGGCGCCGTCCGGCGGCGCAGCCCTCCGCGCGCACGGCACGTTCGTCGCGCCGACGCTCGAGCAGGTCGCCGAGCGCGCCGGGGTGTCCCGGTCCACCGCCTCCCGCGCGATCAACGGCGGCCTGCGGGTCTCCCCCGAGGCGATGGAGTCCGTCGCCGCCGCCGTCGCCGACCTCGGATACACGCCCAACCGCGCCGCCCGGTCCCTGGTGACCCGGCGCACCGACTCCGTGGCCCTCGTGGTGCCCGAGCCCGACGAGCGCGTGCTGTCCGACCCGTTCTTCGCGGGGGTCCTCAACGGGGTGTCCTCACCCCTGGCCGAGTCCGACCTCCAGCTGCTGCTGATCATCGCCCGCCCCGGCGACTCCGCCCGGACCGTGCGCTACCTGCGCGCCGGGCACGTGGACGGCGCGATCGTGGTCTCGCACCACCGCGACGACTCCATCGACCAGGCCCTGGAGGAGTCCGGGCTGCCGTGCGTGTTCATCGGCCGTCCGCTGACCCCGCGCCGCACCTTCGCCTTCGTCGACACCGACAACGTGCGCGGCGCCCAGCTCGCCACCGAGCACCTGATCGGCCTCGGCCGTCGCCGGATCGGCACCATCGCCGGCCCCGCCGACATGTCCGCCGGGCTGGACCGCCTCGCCGGGTGGCGCCAGGCGCTGCGTGCCGCGGGGCTGCCGGACGACGCCGTGGTGCACGGGGACTTCACCGTCGAGGGCGGCGAGACCGCGGCCCGCCGGGTCCTGGCCGAGCACCCCGACCTGGACGCGCTGTTCATCGCCTCGGACCTGATGGCGGTGGGAGCGCTGCCCGTGATCCAGGAGGCCGGGCACGAGGTGCCGGGCGACATCGCGGTGGTCGGCTACGACAACAGCGGCCTGGCCAGCACCACCAAGCCGAACCTCACGACGGTGGTGCAGCCGGTGATCGCGATGGCCCGCGCCGCCGGCGAGGAGCTCGTCGGCCAGCTGCACGGCCACCCCGCACGCCCGACCCCGCAGATCTTCGCCCCCGAGCTCGTCGTCCGCGGCTCCGCCTGAGCGTGCCCCCCGGGTTCAGCGTGCAGAGCCGGGGGTCAGCGTGCAGGGCCGAGGCTCAGCGCGTGGGGTCGATGTGGCCGAAGCGGTGGCGGGTGCGGCTGACCGCCTGCTCGCGGACCATCGTGAGCAGCTCGCGTGAGCCGCTGGCCAGGACCGGGGCGTCCAGCACCGTGACCTCGCCGACCCGGCCGGCCGCCGCGGCGCGCAGGCCGGGGGCCGGGCCGACCACCCGCACCCGGCCGGTGACCACGCCGTGCGCGACCCGGTCGGCGAACGCCTCGTCGGTCTCCTCGCCGGCCCGGCTCACCATGACCGGCACACCCGCGGTCCGCGCGGCCGACAGCACCCGCCGCACGTCCCGCTCGGCCGCGCCCGCCCCGACCCGCACGGTCAGCGCCGGCAGCGGGCGGTAGCGCAGGATGTTCTCCTCCGCCGCGAGCCCGGACGGGTCGTGGTGCACGCCGAGGTCCGCCTGCCAGCACCGCACGTCGTCCTGCTCCGCCCACGCCAGCCACGCCGCGTCGTCCAGCGCCGCGACCTCCGGGGCGTCCTGCCAGGTGCCGAGCTCGGCCACGTAGTGCGGGCCGCCGGCCTTGGCGCCCGGTCCGACCGCGGATGCCTTCCAGCCGCCGAACGGCTGACGCTGCACCACCGCCCCGGTGATGTGCCGGTTCACGTACGCGTTGCCGACCTCGACCCGGTCGAGCCAGTGCGCGATCTCCGCCTCGTCCAGCGAGTGCAGCCCGCCGGTCAGCCCGAGGGCCACCGCGTTCTGCACCGCGATCGCCTCGTCCAGGGTGTCCACCCGGACCACGCCGAGCACCGGGCCGAAGCACTCGGTGAGGTGGAACCACGATCCCGGCCGCACCCCGTGCTTCACGCCCGGCGTCCACCGCCGCCCCTCGTGGTCCAGCCGCCGCGGCTGCACCAGCCACGCCTCGCCCTCGTCCAGGGTGGTCAGCGCGCGCAGCAGCCTGCCCGACGCGGGTTCGACCAGCGGACCCATCGTCGTCCCGAGGTCGTCCGCCGGTCCGACCCGCAGCGAGGTCACCGCGTCCGCGAGCTGGCGGCGCAGCCGGTCCGAGGTGCCGGCCGAGCCGACCAGGATCGCCAGCGACGCCGCCGAGCACTTCTGGCCGGCGTGGCCGAAGGCGGAGCGCACCAGGTCCGCCACCGCGAGGTCCACATCCGCCGACGGGGTGATGACCAGCGCGTTCTTCCCCGAGGTCTCGGCGAGCACCTCCAGGTCCGGGCGCCAGCCCTGGAACGTCCGGGCGGTCTCGATCGCCCCGGTCAGGACCACCCGGGCGACGTCCGGGTGGGTGACCAGGCGGCGGCCGACCTCGCCCTCCGGGGACAGCACCACCCGCAGCGCGTCCTCGGTGACCCCGGCGGCGTCCAGCGCGCGCTGCACGGCCGCCATGGCGACCCGCACGCACCGCGGGGTCTGCGGGGCGGGCTTGATCAGCACCGGCGAGCCGGCCGCGAGCGCTGCGAGGGTCGAACCTACCGGGATGGCCACCGGGAAGTTCCACGGCGGGGTGACCACGGTGACCCCGCGCGAGCGGAACACCGCCCCCGGCACGGTGCCGTCGGCGAGCTCGGCGGCCCGGTCCGCGTAGTAGCGGGCGAAGTCCACCGCCTCGCTGACCTCGGGGTCGGCCTCCGCGACGGTCTTGGCGCCCTCGTGCACCATGGTGGCGACCAGGTCGCCGCGCACGGCCTCCAGCTCCTCGGCGGCGCGGCGCAGCACGGCGGCACGCTCCGCGGGGGTGCGGGCCGACCAGACGGGAGCCGCGACGGCGGCACGGGCGACCACCTCGTCGACCTCGGCCCGGGTGGTGACGGTGACCGCGCCGGCGGGCGGGGTGACGTCGGCGGCCACCAGGCGGGCGGCCCACGCGCGGTGCTCGGTGACGGCGGGGTCGGTGTCGGCGGCGTTGGCGAACAGCGGCGAGGACGGCGAGGCGGGGTCGGCGGTCTCGTCGGCGGCGGGCAGCGGCGCGACGATCGCCGGGTCCGACGCGGGGCGCGGCGTCCGGCGCGGCGCGGTGCTCACCGTCGCGGCGTCCCGCACCGAGGCGAGGAACGCGGCCTCCTGCGCGGGGATGCCGGTGCCCTCCCCCGACGCGCTCGCCTGGTCCGGCGCCACTCCCTGGTCCGGCGCCACTCCCTCGTCCGGAGCCACTCCCTGGTCCGCCGGCGCGACTCCCTCGTCCCCCTCGTCCCGCGCGGCGTCCCGCTCCTCGGACCCCTCCCCCGCGAACAGCGCGTGCAGGAAGTTCTCGTGCGCGGAGTTCTCCTCCAGCCGCCGCACGAGGTAGGAGATCGCCACGTCGAAGTCCGCCCGGGCGACCACCGGCGTGTACAGCAGCACCTGCCCGACCTCGCGCTGCACCGCCCGGGACTGCGCGGGCGCCATGCCTTGCAGCATCTCGATGTCCAGCGCCTCGGCGACCCCGCGGTGCGTGGCGAGCAGGTGGGCGTAGGCCACGTGGAACAGGTTGTGGCTGGCCACCCCGACCCGCAGCGCCGAGGTCCGTTCCGCGTCCAGGGCGGTGGTGACCAGACGGACGTAGTGCGCGTCCACGTCGGGCTTGCCGGCGTACGGCGCCTGCGCCCACCCGTGCAGCTCGGCCTCGACCCGCTCCATCGCCAGGTTCGCGCCCTTGACCAGTCGTACCTTGAGCCGGGCCCCGCCGGCCGCGACCCGACGGCGGGCGATCTCGGTGACCTCGTCCAGGGCGCCCGAGGTGTCCGGCAGGTATGCCTGCAGCACGATCCCCGACTCGTGGCCGAGCACCTCGGGCGCCGAGACCAGCTCGTCGAACACCCGCACGGTGAGCGCGAGGTCGCGGTACTCCTCCATGTCCAGGTTGAGGAAGGTGCCGTGCGCGGCGGCGGTGGCGTACAGCGGGCGGAGCCGCTCGACCACCCGGCGCACGCTGCCCTCGGTGTCCCAGGTGGACAGCTGGCTGGCGACCGCGGACACCTTGACCGAGACGTAGTCCACGTCCGGGCGGGCGACCAGCTCGGTGACCCGGCGCAGCCGGCGGGCGGCCTCCTGCTCGCCGAGCACCGCCTCGCCGAGCAGGTTGAGGTTGAGGCGGAAGCCGTCGGCGCGCGCCCGGGCGATGTGCCCCGCGAGCCCGGGCCCGGCGTCCGCGACCAGGTGGCCGACGAGCTGGCGCAGCCGGACCCGGGCGGCGGGCACCACGACGGCGGGCAGCAGCGGGGCCGTCCGGGCACCGACGGCGAGCAGCGCCCGGTCCACCCTGCCGAGGAAGCCGGCGGCGTCCGCAGCCCGCTCCCCGAGGTCCGCGAGCTCGCGCGCCGCGACCCGCACGTCCTGCGGCCGGGCCACCCGGTCGACGAACCGCACGGCGAGCTCGAGCCCGACCGGGTCGGCGACCAGAGCGGCGAGCCGGCCGGTGGCGCGACGCTCGGCGGGGGTCTCGTCGGCGGCGGTGGCGTCCATCCACCGGTGGGCGAGGGCCACGGCGTGGGCGGTGAGCCCGCCGGGCACGTCGGCCGCCCAGGCGAGAGAACCGGCGGGGGCGTCGGGGGTCGCGCCGGAGGTCGCGCGGTCGCTGGTCGTCGTCATGGCGGCATCGTTCCCGATCCGGTCGAGGCCCGTCTTGCACGGATCGCACGCCCCGGGCGGCGATCCGTGACATGCCCGTGACACGCACGACCTACGCTGCCTCCGACATGCCGCCCCGTCCACCGCAGCCGATCCCGGCCACCCCCGCGACCCCGCCACCGTCCGCGTCGCCCGCCTCGTCGTCGGTCTCGTCGTGCCCCGAGGCCCGGGCGCTGCTGCGCGCGCTCAGCCCGGCGCTGCTGCGGCTGTGCGACGACCTCACCGGCACCATGTTCTGCGCGAAGGACCTGGCCGGCCGGTACGTGGTGGTCAACGAGGCGTTCGTCCGTCGCACCAGCGAGCGGTCCCGGCGCGCCGTGGTCGGCCGGCCCGCGGGCGAGCTGTTCGAGCCGCACCTGGCCGAGCGGTACGACGCCCAGGACCGCGAGGTGCTGACCACCGGCCGCTCCCTGCACCGCGAGCTCGAGCTGATCCGCCGGCCGGGCGGCGCACCCGGCTGGTACCTGACCTCGAAGGTCCCGGTGCGGGCCGACGACGGCACGGTGGTCGGGCTGGTCAGCATCTCCCAGGCGCTGCGGGCCGGGGACGCCGACGCCGCGACCGTCGCCTCGCTCTCCCGGGCCGCCGCGTTCGTCCGCGCGCACCTGGACTCCCCGCCCACCGTGGCCGCCCTCGCCGAGGCCGCGGGCTGCTCGCCGTCCACCCTGGACCGCCGGACCCGCCGGGTCTACGCGCTGTCCCCGCAGCAGTGGGTGCTGCGCGCCCGGGTCGACCATGCCACCGCCCTGCTCGCCGGGACCGACCTGCCGCTGGCCGAGGTCGCCGCCGCCACCGGCTTCTACGACCAGGCCTCGTTCACCCGGACCTTCGGGCGCCTGACCGGGGAGACCCCCGCGCAGTTCCGGCGGTCCGTCGCCGTCGACGGGTCCGCCGCCGCCGTCCCGCCCTGGCCGGGAGGCCCCGGCTGGGACACGATGGAGCCATGACCCACCTCGACATCCCCACCGTCGCGCTGCCCGGCGGTGCCATGCCCCTGCTCGGCCTCGGGACCTGGCAGTCGGAGGGCGGCGACGCCGAGCGCGCCGTGATCGCCGCCCTCGAGCTCGGCTGCACGCACGTCGACACCGCCACGGGCTACGGCAACCAGGCCGAGGTCGGCCGGGCGCTGGCCGCCGTCGACGTCGACCGTGACCGGGTGTTCGTCACCACCAAGCTGCCGCCGGACCACGCGGGCCGCGAGCGGCAGACGCTGAGGGAGTCGCTGGCCGAGCTCGGCACCGACCACCTGGATCTGTGGCTGGTGCACTGGCCGCCGCGCCAGCAGGCCACGCCGGCCACCTGGGAGCAGTTCATCCTCGCCCGCGACGAGGGCCTGGTCCGCTCGATCGGGGTGTCGAACTACTCCGTCGCGCAGATCGACGAGCTGATCGCCGCCACCGGCGAGGCCCCCGCGATCAACCAGATCCCGTGGAGCCCGGCGGACTTCGACGCCGCCCTGGTCGCCGCGCACGCCGAGCGCGGGGTCCGGCTGGAGGGGTACAGCCCGTTCAAGCGGAGCGACCTGGAGTCCCCCGTGCTCGCCGAGATCGCCGCCGCGCACGACGCCACGCCACGCCAGGTGGTGCTGCGCTGGCACCTCGAGCACGAGATCGTGGTGATCCCCAAGTCGACGCACCGCGAGCGGATCGCGGAGAACCTCGACGTGCTCTCCTTCACGCTCACTCCGGACGAGGTCGCGCGGATCGACGGCCTGAGCACGACGTGAGCGCGAGCCAGGGGACGACGGGCGCGCCGGACGGCACCTCGATGCAGGACCGTGGTCAGGTGCACGACCCGACGCAGGACGGGACGTCCCCGGCACCGGCGACCCGACGCGCCGCCCGCGCCCGGCGCCGGGACCGCCCCGTCCCGCGACGCACCAGCGCCGTCGTCGCCCTGGCCACCAGCGCCCTCCTCGTCGCCGCCGTCGCCACCGCGGGCGTCCAGCTGCACGCCTCCCGCGAGCGGGCCGCCGACGAGGCCGCCGACCGGGCCGCCGCGCTCAGCCTGGCCGTGGACGTCGCCGCCGCGGAGGACGAGTTCCTCACCACCCAGCAGCGCCGCGCCGTGCTGGACGCCAGCGCACGGTCCCGCGACTGGGTCGCCGAGCAGCTCGCCGCCGCGCAGGCCGCCGCCGAGGCCGCCCGGCTCGCCGAGGAGCAGGCCGCGGCCGCCGCGCAGGCCGAGGCCGACCGGTTGGCCCAGGAGCAGGCGGACGCCGACGCGGCGGCAGCGGCACCGGCCGCGGGGACGTCGTCGGGGTCGGGCACGACCAACCCCGGCATCGCCGGGTGGGTGGACGGCCGGCCGGTGGACGCCGACGGCAACATCCTGTGGGTGACCTCCGTCCCGACCGCGGACGGCGACGGCTCGAACGGTCACATGCCCGCCTCGGCCATGTGCCGGATCACCTGGGGCACGGACCAGCTCGGCTTCGCGCAGTACCTGCGCTGCGACGCCTCCGACGCACTCACCGCGCTGAACGACGCCTTCCGCGCCCGGTTCGGCGCCTCGATCGACCTGGACCTGACCTACCGGTCGTACGCGGACCAGGTGGCGATGAAGGCCGCGTTCGGCGGGCTGGCCGCCACGCCGGGCACCTCCTCGCACGGCACGGGGACGGCGCTGGACGTGCAGGAGTGGGCGTCCTACGGCTTCGGCAGCGAGCGCTACACCTGGCTGGTGGAGAACGGCCCGACCTACGGCTGGTACGCCCCGGCCCGGGTGCGCGAGGGCCAGCCGTACGCCGAGTACTGGCACTTCGAGTACGGCCCCGGCCGGACGAGCTGACGGCGACGCCGGTGCCCCGCGCACCCGGCCCCCGTCCCCCGTCCCGGCCCCCACGCCGTCGGCGCACCGTCCCGTGTGGCACAGTGGCCTCGGCCCGGTCGGATGCCTGACGGGTGCGGCGACGAGGCCGCGCCCGGGCCGACCGGGAGGTTCTGCGCGAGCATCAGGAGACCCCACGCCATGACCGTCACCGAGCAGGTGCCTTCGTCCCCCCACACCCCCGGGCCGGACCCCAGCACCTCGCACACCTCACCGCTGACCACCGCCCTCGCCCAGCTCGCCACCACCGTGGACCGGCTCGGCTACGACGAGGGGATGCACCGGATGCTGGCCACCCCGCGCCGGGAGCTGCACGTGGCGGTGCCGCTGCGCCGCGACGACGGCCGGATCGAGCTGCTGGCCGGCTACCGGGTGCAGCACAACATCTCCCGCGGTCCCGGCAAGGGTGGCCTGCGGTACGCCCCGGGCGTGGACATCGACGAGGTGCGCGCCCTGGCCATGTGGATGACCTGGAAGTGCGCCGTGGTCGACCTGCCGTACGGCGGCGCGAAGGGCGGCGTGGCGATCGACCCGCGCGACTGCTCCACCGCCGAGCTGGAGCGGGTGACCCGCCGCTACACCTCCGAGATCATGCCGATCATCGGCCCGGAGCGGGACATCATGGCTCCGGACGTCGGCACCACCGAGCAGACCATGAGCTGGGTGATGGACACGTACTCGGTGAACTCCGGGTACACCATCCCCGCAGTGGTCACCGGCAAGCCGCTGGCCGTGGGTGGCTCCCTGGGACGGGCGACGGCCACCTCGCGCGGCGTCGTGCACGCCACCGTCGCGGCCCTGGCGGACGCCGGGGTGTCCCTGGCCGAGGTGACCGCCGCGGTGCAGGGCTTCGGCAAGGTCGGCGCGCACGCCGCGCAGTTCCTCGCCGACGGCGGCGCCCGGGTCGTCGCGGTGAGCGACCAGTACGGCGGTGTGCGGGCGGCGGACGGCCTCGACATCGGTGCGCTGATGGTGCACGTGGCGGCCACCGGCTCGGTGGTGGGCTTCGCCGGCGCCGACCCGATCGGGCACGCCGAGCTGCTCGCCCTGGACGTGGACGTGCTGGTGCCCGCCGCGGTGGAGGACGTGCTGGACGAGGGCACCGCCCGCACCGTCAAGGCCCGCTGGGTGGTGGAGGGCGCGAACGGCCCGACCACCAACGAGGGCGACCGGGTGCTCGCCGAGCGCGGGATCACCGTGGTGCCGGACATCCTGGCGAACGCCGGCGGCGTGGTCGTCTCGTACTTCGAGTGGGTGCAGGCCAACCAGGCGTACTGGTGGACCGAGCCGGAGATCGAGGAGCGCCTGGAGCACCGGATGCGCAGCGCCTACCTCGCGGTGTCCGACCGGGCGCGCGCCGACGGCACCAGTCTGCGGGACGCGGCCCTGGCGATCGGCGTGCACCGGGTGGCCGAGGCGCACCGCCTGCGGGGGCTCTACCCCTGACCCCCGTCGGTCCGGGGACCAGCGACCGGCGCGGGTCCAGGAGGCAGGACAGCTCGGGGAAGCAGGACGCCCCGCCGCGCGTTGCGCCTCAGGTGACCCCTGAGACCCGCGTGCCCCTGTCCGTCCTCGACCTGGCGCCGGTCGGCACCGGCCGGACCAGCGCCGATGCCCTCGCGGAGAGCACGACGCTGGCCCGGGCGGCCGACGCGCTCGGTCTGCACCGGTTCTGGGTGGCCGAGCACCACTCCATGCCCGCCGTGGCCTCGACGTCCCCGGCGGTGCTGCTCGCGCACCTGGCGGCGGCCACCGAGCGGATCCGGCTCGGCTCCGGCGGCGTCATGCTGCCCAACCACCCCGCGCTGGTGATCGCCGAGCAGTTCGCCATGCTCGAGGCCCTGCACCCCGGCCGGATCGACCTCGGCATCGGCCGGGCGCCCGGCGCCGACCCGGTGACCGCCGCGGCCCTGCGCCGCACCGTGGAGGGACTCGGTGCCGAGGACTTCCCCGCCGAGCTGCAGGACGTCCTGGCTCTGCTCGGGCACCCCGTCGGCCGGGCTCCGGGGGCTGCCGGGTCACGCCTCACCGCCACCCCTGCGGCCACCGGCTTCCCGGAGGTGTGGCTGCTCGGCTCCAGCACGTTCAGCGCCCAGCTCGCCGGGGAGCTCGGGCTGGCGTTCAGCTACGCGCACCACTTCGGCACCGGGATCACCACCCAGGCCGCAGAGGTGTACCGCGCGGCGTTCCGGCCGTCGGAGGTGCTGGACCGCCCGCACCTGATGGTCAGCGCCTCGGTGATCGTCGCGGACAGCGACGAGCACGCCGCGTACCTGGCCGGGCCGAGCAAGATCATGGCCCTCCGGCTGCGCAGCCGGGGTGCGCTCGCGCCGATCGAGACCCCCGAGGTCGCCGCGCAGATGCTGGACACCCTCGAGCCGGACCAGGCGCGGGAGTTCTTCGCCCAGGTGCCCGGCACCCAGATCGCCACCACGGTGGACCCGGCGGTGGCCGCCCTGCGCGAGCTGGTCACCCGCACGGAGGCGGACGAGCTGGTGGTCACGGCGACGACGTACGACGTCGCTGACCGGGTCGCGACGCTGGAGGCGCTGGCCGCGGCCTGGTGAGGTGACGTCAGGCGAGGTGGCCTGGCCGGGGTGACGGGAGCGGCCGGAGCGACCGGCCTGGTGACGGCTGATCGTGCGGGTGCCATGATCGACGGATGGACGACGTCGTCGGGCACACCTGGCAGTTCACCGAGATCGCGGGCGAACCGGTGGGTGGTCTGCCCGGCCGGTCGCACCCGGAGCTGACCTTCGAGCAGGACGGTCAGGTCTACGGCACCGGCGGGGTGAACCGGCTGCGCGGCACCTGGCAGCACGCCGACGGCGTCCTCACCTTCGGCCCCGTCGTCACCACGCTGATGGCCGGCACCCCGGAGCACATGGCGCGCGAGCGGGCCGTGCTCGACCTGCTCGGCCGCCCGCTCACGGTGTCGCGCGACGGCGCGGATCTGGTGCTGACCGACGCCGACGGCCGGGTGAGCCGCCTGGTGGTCGTGATCCCGACGACGACGGTCTGACGGGTCCTGCTCACCGGCCCTCGGTGTCGAACCCGTCCCGCAGGGCCACGAACAGCCGGTCCAGGCGTTCCTCGTGGTCCGCCGCGACGACGTCCGCCGGCTCGCCGACGACCTCGACACCCACGAGGTCGTCGGCGTCCGCGTGGTCCCCCGCCGCGGCCATCATCTGCCGCGCGCTCTCCACCAGGACCGCCGCGTACCCCGCGACGAAGAACGCCGCGAGCAGCGTGCCGTCGCCGCCGAACGCCGGGTCGTCGTCGAGCTCCGCGGCGAGCACCTGCTGCAGCTCGGCGCTGATCTCCCGGGCGCGGGCGACCAGCGCCGGCGAGGCCGCGACGGTCCGGAAGAACGGCACGGACCGGTCGTTCAGCCCCGAGAGGGCATGCCGCGACTCGGCGAGGCCCACGACGGTCGCACGCAGCGAGGTGAGCACGTCGGCCCCGGCCGGACGGTCGCGCACCGTCGCCCGCAGCAGCTTCTCGGCGTCCTCCGCGCGGTCGAGGAACAGGTCCTCCTTGCGCCCGAAGTGCTTGAACACGGTCACGCTCGACACCCCGGCCGCGCGCGCCACCTCGGCGACGGTGACCGCGTCGTACCCCCGCTCCAGGAACAGCCCGGCCGCCACCTCCGCGATCCGGGCCCGGGTCTGGGGACCGCCTCGCTCCGCGCTCCTGGGCATGCCGCTCCTGTCGAGGGTTGTGTCACTTAACTTAGTCGCTTAACCTAGTCGCATGTCCTCCGATGCGCCCACGGTCATTGTCCCTGGTACCGATGCCGTTCATGCCGGTCCCGACGATGCCGATACCACCGATGCCGGCCCCACCGACGTCGGCCCCACCGCTGCCGGCCCCGACACCTCCCGGGCCGGGCGCGGCCTGCGGGGGTCGTGGGTCGCGCTGGCCGGCCTGTCCGCGGTGTTCCTGTTCGAGATGCTGGACAACTCGATCCTGAACGTCGCGCTGCCGACCATCGGCCGCGAGCTGCACGCCTCCACCACGGCCCTGCAGTGGGTCACCGGCGCCTACGCCGTCGTCTTCGGCGGCCTCATGCTGGCCTTCGGCGCGGTCGCCGACAGGTTCGGGCGCCGCCGGGTGATGCTGGTCGGCCTGGTCCTGCTCGCCCTGGCCAGCCTGGCGACGGCGTTCGTCTCCACCGCGGAGCAGCTGATCGCGGTCCGGGTGGCGATGGGTGTCGCGGCCGCCATGACCACACCGGGGTCGATGGCCCTGGCCTTCCGGCTGTTCGACGACGACGGCCTGCGGGTCCGCGCGATCACCCTGATCTCGACCGTCGGCCTGGTGGGTCTCGCCGTCG
>DASWPG010000052.1:0-31741 GCA_036404115.1 Cellulomonas sp. | reverse complement strand
AGTCGACCACGCTGTACGCGACCGTGAACGCGGTGTCCCGTCCGGAGATCAACGTGATCACGGTCGAGGACCCGGTGGAGTACCGGCTGGCCGGGATCAACCAGGTGCAGGTGAACCCGAAGGCGGGCCTGACGTTCGCCGGTGCGCTGCGCTAGATCCTGCGCTCGGACCCCGACGTGGTGCTGCTCGGCGAGATCCGCGACCACGAGACCGCGCAGATCGCGATCGAGGCGGCTCTGACCGGCCACCTGGTGCTGTCCACGCTGCACACCAACGACGCACCGTCGGCGATCACCCGGCTGGTCGAGATGGGCATCGAGCCGTTCCTGGTCGGCTCGGCGCTGGATGCCGTGGTGGCCCAGCGGCTCGCCCGGCGGCTGTGCGCCAAGTGCTGCGAGCCCTACACCCCGACCGAGACCGAGCTGATCGCCGCCCGGTTCCCGTGGATGCCCGGCGAGGAGGTCCCGCAGCTGTACCGGCCGGTGGGCTGCGTCGCCTGCTCCCGCACCGGCTACCGCGGCCGGGTCGCGCTGCACGAGGTGATGCAGGTCACCGAGGACATCGAGCGGCACGCCGTCTCCCGGTCGTCCTCGGCGGAGATCGCGGCCACCGCCCGGCAGCAGGGGATGATCTCGCTCCGCGACGACGGCTGGCAGAAGGTCGTGCTCGGGCAGACGTCGCTGGAGGAGATCCTGCGCGTCGTCGCGTGAGCGCGGGCGGTGCAGTGCCACGGGCCGGTCTTTCGGTCCCGTGCGGCTCAAGTCCGCGCCGCCGCGCGCCGATGACAACCAACGGAGCACTGAGCCGGAACCGCAGGTGAGCGGCCCGGGACGACGAAGGGTGGGACGGTGAGCGAGCCGTACACGGGCGACCCCCGGCAGCAGACCAGGCCGCTGCCGCCCTACGTGCCGCCGACCCGCCCCGGCGTGCCGTCGCAGCCGACGCCGGTGCAGCAGCCGACGCAGGGCGGCCGGGTCGGCGCGCCCGGTAGCCAGCCCGTGACGTCCCGCGCCGCGCTGCGGACGCAGGCCCGGGTCGGCATGGGGGACGGTGCGCAGGCGGACGACCTGGTGCTGGACGAGGTCCTGGTCGCGATGGTGCAGGCGGGTGCCTCCGACCTGCACCTCACGACCGGCGCCCCGCCGATGATCCGGGTCTCCGGCTCGCTGGAGCCGCTGCCGGGCTTCGCGGTGCTGGACGGCGAGGGGCTGCGCCGCACCCTGTACGCCGTGCTGACCCAGAAGAACCGGGAGCGGTTCGAGGCCGAGCTGGAGCTGGACCTGTCCTACTCGGTGCGTGGTCACGCCCGGTTCCGGGTGAACCTCTACCAGCAGCGCGAGTCGATCGGTGCCGCGTTCCGGGTGATCCCGTACGAGATCAAGCCGCTGGAAGAGCTCGGCGTGCCACCGGTCGTCGCCAACTTCGCCGGCCTGCCACGGGGCATGGTCCTGGTGACCGGTCCGACCGGTTCCGGCAAGTCGACCACGCTGGCCGCGATCGTCGACCTGGCGAACCGGACCCGGGCCGACCACATCATGACGGTCGAGGACCCGATCGAGTTCCTGCACCGGCACAAGCGTTCGCTGATCAACCAGCGCGAGGTGGGAGAGGACACGCACTCGTTCGCCGCCGCGCTCAAGCACGTGCTGCGCCAGGACCCGGACATCATCCTGGTCGGCGAGATGCGCGACCTGGAGACCATCTCGGTGGCGCTGACCGCAGCCGAGACCGGCCACCTGGTGTTCGCGACCTTGCACACCCAGGACGCGGCGCAGACCATCGACCGGATCATCGACGTGTTCCCCGCGCACCAGCAGGCCCAGGTGCGCACCCAGCTCGCCGGCGCGATCCAGGGGGTGGTCTGCCAGACGCTGTGCAAGCGGGCGGACGGGCCGGGGCGCGTCGTGGCGACCGAGGTGCTGGTCGCGACGCCTGCGATCCGGAACCTGATCCGCGAGGGGAAGACGCACCAGATCTACTCCGCGATGCAGGCCGGCGCGCAGCAGGGGATGCACACCATGGACCAGCACCTCGCGGAGCTGGTCCGCTCGGGCCGGGTCTCCTACGAGACCGCGCTGGAGATCTGCCACCACACGGAGGACTTCAACCGGCTGTCCGGTCGGTTCGGCGGGACGTCCGCAGCCTCCGGGCCGTACGCCGAAGCGGCGAGGGGAGCCTGATGGCCGAGACGAAGGTCTTCGAGTACGCGGTCCGCGACGCTCAGGGCAAGGTCGTCAAGGGTCGGATCGAGGCGCAGAACCAGGCCGCGGTCGCCAACCGGCTGCGGACCATGGGGCTGGCCCCGACCTCGATCACCGAGGTGCAGACCACCGGTCTGCAGCGAGAGATCACGATCCCGGGGTTCGGCGAGCGTGTGACGCTCAAGAACCTGGCGGTGCTCTCCCGGCAGATGGCCACCATGATCTCGGCCGGGCTGTCGCTGATCCGGACGCTCGGGATCCTGGCGGACCAGACCGAGTCCAAGCCGTTGGCGAAGGCCATGGCGCAGGTGCGCAACGACGTCGAAGCGGGCACCTCGCTGTCCGCTGCGTTCGAGAAGCAGCGCTCCATCTTCCCGCCCATCATGATCAACATCATCAAGGCGGGCGAGGTCGGCGGTTTCCTCGAGAAGGCGATGCTCTCGGTCGCCGAGAACTTCGAGGCGGAGGTGAAGCTCCGCTCGAAGATCAAGTCGGCCATGACCTATCCGGTCGTGGTGCTGTGCATCGCGGTGCTGGCGGTGATCGCCATGCTCCTCTTCATCGTCCCCATCTTCCAAGGGATCTTCGAGAGCCTCGGTGGCGAACTTCCCGCCGCCACCCAGTTTCTGGTCTGGTTGTCGTCCGTGATGAAGTTCGCCCTCCCGCTGCTCGTCGTGGCGGTGGTCGCGTTCTCGGTGTGGTGGCGCAAGCACAAGAACGACGACGCGGTGCGGCAGAAGGTCGACCCGTGGAAGATCAAGGCGCCGATCTTCGGGGTCGTGATGCAGAAGATCGCGATCGCGCGTTTCTCCCGAAACTTCGGCACCATGCTCGGTGCCGGCGTGCCGCTGCTCCAGGCGCTGGACATCGTGGGCAAGACCGCCGGCAACTGGGTGATCGAGGCGGCGGTCCACGACATCCAGGAGAACGTCCGCACCGGTCAACCGCTCGCGGCTCCGCTCGCGCGGCACGAGGTGTTCCCGCCGATGGTTGTGCAGATGATCACCGTCGGTGAGGAGTCCGGGGCGCTGGAGATCATGCTGAACAAGGTGTCCGACTTCTACGACCAGGAGGTCGAGGCGGCCACTGAACAGCTCACCAGCATGATCGAGCCGATCATGATCGCGTTCCTCGGCGTGGTCGTGGGTGGCATGATCGTGGCGCTCTACCTGCCGATCTTCAAGATCTTCGACTACGTGCAGTGAACCCGAACGGGTGATCCTGGCTGCTCCTTCCGGGTGAAGCGCGAAGTCGTCACCCGGCGCGGCTCAAGCCGATGTGACCAGACGTCGATGCAGTACGTGCAGCACCGGATCCGGCCCTTGCCGGAAATTGACTCTGACATTGAGAGAGGGATACGCATGATTACGCGCATCCGTAAGATCCTGGAGAAGCGGGCCAACGGCGAGAGTGGTTTCACCCTGGTGGAGCTCCTCGTGGTCGTCATCATCATCGGCATCCTGGCCGCGATCGCGATCCCGCTGTACCTCAACCAGCAGAAGAAGGCGCACGACGCGGCTGCGAAGTCGGACCTCGGCAACTTCAAGATCGCGGTCGCGAGCTACGCCGTCGACAACCCGACGGCCACGGTGCCGTCTGCCACTGTCCTGGAGACGTCCGGTGACTTCGTCGCGACGGATGGCGTGACGATCACCGTGTCCAGCGCGACGGCGAAGGTGACCGACGACTGGTGCGCCAACGGCGTGGCCACCAACGGCACCACGGCGGGCTTCCACATCACCGCGAGTGGCTCGGTCGAGTCCGGCCCCTGCTCGTGATCGCCTGACCACGCCCTCGACGTCGGTCCCGCCTCAGGCGAGGTGAGACCGACGTCGAGGGTCGTTGTCGTGAGTTGACGCAGGAGGAGGACGGATGCAGGGCGAGAAGGACGACGGCTTCGGCCTGATCGAGATCATCGTCTCGATGGCGCTGCTCGGCCTGCTCGCGGCGGCGCTCGCCCCGCTGTTCGCCTCCAGCCTGGCGCTCACCGCGAAGAGCGCGGTGCTCGCGCACGCCAACCAGCTGGCGAACAGCCGGATCGAGGAGCTGCGCGCGTCCGCGACCTGCGCGACGGCCGCAGGCGCCCCGGTGACCAGCACGGACTCCCGTGGCGTCGGCCACACGGTGACGACCACGATCGACGCCAGCACCTGCGCGACCGACGGTCTGCTGCAGGTGGAGGTGGACGTCGACACGACGTCGGCGCTGTTCGACTCCGAGCCGATCGTGTCCGTCTCGACGACGATCTGGGTGCACTGACGTGCTGGCGCGGCTGCGGCTGCTGCGCAGGTCGCAGGACGCCGGCATGTCGCTGGTCGAGCTGCTGGTGTACAGCGTGCTGCTGCTGGTCGTCGTCGCGGTCACCGGATCGCTGCTGATCTCCAGCCTGCGTACCCAGCGCAGCGCGATCGACAACGGGCAGGCGACGAGCTCCGCCCAGGTGGCCTTCGCGGACATCGAGCGCGCGGTGCGCAACGCCAGCGAGGTCCAGGTCTACCAGGTGTCTGGCACGGGCTTCCAGACCGCCGCGGTGGGCGCGTCGGGCAACCTGCTGATCACCAAGACCAGGATCGCCGCGGACGGCGGGGTCACCTCCTCCTGGCGGTGCGCTCGGTGGTACTACGACTCGAACCATGCGAACGCCGACGGCACCAAGGGTGCGCTGCTCTCGGACGACTACACCCCCGTCACGACCTCGGTGACGGCGATCACGCTGAGTACCGCCCAGGGATGGGGCCTGGTGCTCTCTTCCACCGGTCCGGCGTCCGGGGCGTCCGGCGTCTTCACCCAGCGCGACTCCGGAGTTGCGCTCTCGCTCGGTGCACGTGTCACCGGGTCTCCCTCGATCAGCCTGGAGTCGACCGTGAGCATCAGGACCCAGAACGACGCGACCGGGAGCGGTACATGCCTGCCCTGAGGCGCCGGCGGAACGGCAAGATGTCGGCGGCGCGCCGGCGGATGCGCGGTGCGCGAGATGACGGCGCCGCGATGGTCATGGTGATCGGGCTGATCCTGGTCACGGCGATCGTCTCGGTGACGGTGCTGACCGCGACCACCTTCTCCAGCTCGGTCACGGTGAGCTCGCGAGCCGCGGTCGAGGCCCAGGCCGCGGCCGAGGCGGGCATCGACACGGTAGCCCAGTCCATCTTCGACGCGGCGACCTGCTCCAGCCCGACCGTGGTGCAGAGCACGACGCCGGCGTACTCGGTGCAGGTCTCCTACAAGCCGTCCGGCTACTCGGGCAGCACGTGGACCACGGGATGCCCGCCGACGGATGCGCAGGCGGTGCGGCTCGTGTCCGTCGGCACCGCCGCTAGCACCAGCCGCTCGGATTCGCAGAACACTCGGACGGTTGAGCAGGTGTGGTCGCGCAGCACCCCCGCGCCGACCTTTACCAAGGCGATCTTCGGCGACCTCAGCATGTCGTACAGCACCTCGCTCTCGGTGACCTCGGCCGCGGGCGACGACGATGCGGATCTCTACACCAACGGTGACTTCACCTGCTCGACCCAGATGAGCGTCGCTGGCAGCATCTACGTGAGCGGGAACGCGCTGTGGTCGAGCCAGCCGTGCTCGGCCGGGGGCGACGTGTACGTCGAGGGCAACATGGTCTGCCCTGCCGGGACGACGATCGGCGGGAACCTCTACGTCCAGGGCAGCTTCAACGCGACGGGTAACGGCGGCTCGCCGTGCAAGGTCGCCGGCGACGTGTGGGTGGGCGGTTCCGCGGATTCCAGCACGGTCGACGGCCTCGTCGTCGGCGGCTCCTTGCTGGTCAGGGGCAACTACCACCTGACTGGCGTGCCCAAGGTGACCGGCGCGATCCGGGTCGGCGGTTCGATCCTCGACGGCGAGGGCAAGTTCGCGGCCGCCTACCCCTCCGCGGTGCAGCACGACGGGAGCGTGACCGCGCCACCGACGATCCCGGACTCCAGCGACAACGAGTTCCCGGTGATCACCACGACCTCGTCGGTCTGGGACGGCTTCGTGCCGGGCGACTGGCACGCGGCGCGCACCGGGACGCTGACCAGCGAGTGGGAGAGCAACGTCTGCAACCCGTACTCGGCAAGCCCCAGCAAGCCGATCACCGTGTCCGTGGACACCGCGTTCGACACCAGGTCGGACTGCTCCAGCGTCAGCATGATCGGGCTCAAGCTCGTGCTCAACGCCGACGCGGTGATCTTCGTGAACGCGCTCAGCCATGCTGGCGATGTGCAGTTCGTCTCGGGCGACGGAGAGCAGCACTCGCTCTATATCGTGCAGCCGTGGACCTCGGCGAGCACGACCTGCAGCAGCACGAGCGGCGGCTTCACGTTCACCTACGGCAGCTGGACCCAGGACCCGAACATCAACATCCTGCTGTACACGCCGAGCACCTTGTCGATCGGCATGTCTCCGTCGCCGTCGATCCGCGGGCAGATCTATGCCTGCAAGGTGTCCGGGTCGACCGGGCTGAACCTGATCTACGACCCGGTCGGGGCCGAGGCGTCCGGCTCGGCGGGGCTGGACGCACTGACGCTGACCTACACGCGGGACGTCTGATCCGTGCGCACGACCCACGCGGATCGCGCGGTGCGCGCATGGTAGGACAGGGCACATGCCTGTGCTGATCGTCCTGCTCGGAGTCCTCGGGCTCGCCATCGGCTCGTTCCTGAACGTCGTGATCTGGCGGATCCCGCGGGGTGAGTCCGTGGTCAGCCCGCCGAGCGCCTGCCCCGGGTGCGGCCACCGCATCCGGGCCCGGGACAACGTGCCGGTGCTGTCCTGGCTGCTGCTGCGGGCCCGGTGCCGCGACTGCGGCACCCCGATCTCGGCGCGCTACCCCGTGGTGGAGCTGACCACCGGCGTGCTGTTCGCCGCCGTGGTCTGGTGGCGCGGCGCGGACTGGTCACTTCCGCTGTTCTTGTACCTCGCGGCGCTGGCGGTCGCACTGGCGGCGATCGACCTGGACACCCGACGGCTGCCGGACGCGCTGGTGCTGCCGTCCTACCCCGTGGTGGTGGTGCTCGTCGCGCTGGCGGCCTGGAGCCCTGGGGGCGCCGCGGACTGGACCGGGCTGGTCCGGGCGCTGCTGGGCGCACTGGCGATGTTCGCCGTGTACTTCGCGATCGTGCTCGTCTATCCGCGCGGCATGGGCTTCGGTGACGTCAAGCTCGCCGGTGTGCTCGGTCTCGCACTGGGCTGGGTCGGCTGGTCGGCGCTGGTCGTGGGCTGGTTCGCAGCCTTCGTCCTCGGTGGGCTGGTGGGCGTGGCGCTGCTGGCCACGGGCCGGGCGAGCCGCAAGACGGCGATCCCGTTCGGGCCGTGGATGCTGGTCGGCGCGGCGCTCGGGGCCGTCGCCGGCGAGCCGATCGGTCAGTGGTACCTCGCGCTGCTCGGGTGAGCAGTGCGCGAAGGCTCAAGGCGGGCGTGACCTCGGTCGATAAGCCGTAGGAGGACGGCAAGACGGAAAGGGACGACGCGTGGGCGGCAGACGAGTGATCGGGCTCGACATCGGCACATCGGGGGTGCGAGCGGCCGAGATCGAGTTCAGCACCCGTCGGCGGGGCGGGCAGGAGAGCGCGACGCTGGTGCGGTTCGGCGCGGTACCGCTGCCGACCGGTGCGGTGCACGAGGGGGAGGTCGTCGACACGTCGACAGTCGCCGGTGCGCTGAAGCAGCTGTGGCGGGAGTCGCACTTCGCGAGCCGGGACGTCGTGATCGGTGTCGGCAACCAGCGGGTGATCGTGCGGGAGCTCGAGCTGCCCTGGCAGCCCGCGACGCAGCTGCGGGCGTCGCTTCCCTTCCAGGTCCAGGACCTCCTGCCGATGGCGGTGGAGGACGCCCTGCTCGACTACTTCCCGACCGCCGAGCTGGACGGCCCGCACGGTCGGATGATGCGTGGCATGCTCGTGGCCGCCCAGCGCGAGACCGTCCGGTCGAACATCAGGGCGGTCGAGGCGGCGGGCCTGCGGGCCGTCATGGTCGACCTCAATGCGTTCGCCCTGGTTCGCGCCTTGGCACGAGGTGATTTCGCCCAGCGGATCGTCGCGCTGGTCGACATCGGTTCGAGCGTGACGACCGTGGCGATCAGCGCGTACGGCGTCCCGCAGATCGTGCGCACGATCGCCGCCGGGGGGCACGACGCCACTGCCGCGGTCGCACGCGAGACCGGGCTGCCCGAGGGTGATGCCGAGATGCTCAAGCGGGAGGTCGGCGTCGGCTTCGCGCAGCCTGCCGATCGAGCCGGTGCGGGCGACGCGATCGGCGGTGCCACGCGCAGCCTGGTCGAGGCGGTGCGCAACACGTTCGTCTTCTACTCCGGCAATCACCCGGGGGCACCGATCGAGGGAGTGATCCTGACTGGCGGCGGGGCGCACCTGCCGGGTCTGGGCCAGTACCTGGCGAGTGCCAGCCGGCTCCCGGTCGCGTTCGGCGACTCGCTCGCCAGCATCGAGGTGGGCCGTGGTCTGGACCGCGCCGCGCTGCAGAACGTGACGACGCTGGCTGCCATGCCGGTCGGCTTGGCCTACGGAAGGGTCGCCTGATGGCCACGGTGTCGGAGCGCGGGTCACGGCGCAGCCCTGGAGCCGGCGCTCCGGAGCCTGTGGTCAGCCCGCTGCCCCAGGTGAACCTGCTGCCGCCCGAGGTGCTGGCGGCCAAGGGCGCCCGGGTGGTGCGTCGCTGGTTGGCCGTCGGGCTCGTCCTGGTGCTCGGGCTGTGCGGCGCGGGCTACGCGGGCTCTCTCCTGGTCGAGTCCGGCGCTCAGGACGACCTGGAGTCCGCGCAGGCCGAGACCGCCGCGATCCAGGCGGAGACCCTGACATACGCCGAGGTGCCCCAGGTGCGGGCCGAGCTCGATCGCGCAGAAGAGGCCGAGCAGCTCGGCATGGGTGTCGAGGTCCAATGGGGGTCCTACCTGGGGGCCGTGTCGGTGCTGCTCCCTGACGGCATCTCTCTGGAGGGCTTCACGGTGACCGAGAGCTCGCCGATGGAGGCCGCGACGCTGAGCACCGACGTGCTGCAGGATCCTGCGGTCGGCTCGATCCAGCTGGTCGGCCGGTCCTCGACGCTGCCTGACACCGCCTCGTGGATCGAGGCCATGGACGCGATCCCCGGCCTGGCAGGAACCCGGGTGGCGACGATGGTGATCTCGTCGGACGACGACGCGGGCACGACCTTCTACCGAGTCACCCTCACGACGCAGGTGACGACCGAGGCGTACTCGTTGCGGTTCGCCGAGCAGAGCACGGAGGGCTGAGGTGCGGGACAAGCAGAGCACCTGGTACATCGGCGCGGCCCTGATCGCGGTGGTGATGCTGGCATTCACCTGGTTCATCGCCGTCTCCCCGACGCTGTCCTCGGCGAGCGCGGCCTCGGACGAGGCGCAGTCGGTGCGAGACGGGAACGAGGTCTTGCAGGCGAACTTGACCGCGCTCAAGGAGGACTACGCCAACCTGGACGACCTCAAGGCGCAGGTCGCGGCCAAGCAGGTGGGCATCCCGACCGAGCTCGACCTCGAGGACTTCTTGCGGGAGCTCGACGGCTTCTTGTCCAGCCGGTCGATGACCGCGCTGACCATCACGCCGTCCGACCCGCAGGTGGTCCCGCTCACCGCTGACGAGACGACGACCGACTCGGCGACGGCGGAGGCCACCGCGAGCGCGACGACCTCGACCGACTCGACGACCACGTCGAGCAGCGACAGCGGGGCAGCGTTGGACGGCTTCGTCGCGGTGCCGATCAGCATCACGGTGCTGGGCTCGTACCCGAACGCGCTGCTGCTGCTCTCGGACCTGCAGACCACCGCGACGCGGCACCTGCTGATCACCGGCCTGATCGGTACCGGCCAGGACGACGCGGAGGCGTCCGGTGGGCGGCCCGCGACCTCGGCAGGAGACGTGGAGCTCCAGATCTCCGGATACTTGTACGTGCTGACCGAGACGACCGACGGCGATGCCGCGACCGACGACAGCTCCAGCGCCGCGCTTCCCGATGGCGACACGAGCCAGGACTCGCTCGCGCCGAGCTCCTGATCAGTTCCGCGGTCGAGCCTGCACCGCCCCGCCCCGCACCACCCCGTGCCCCGGCCCAGCACCTGGACCGGGGCACGGCCGCACCCCCGTCCCGTGGCAGGATCGGCCCCATGCTGCGTTGGTTGACATCCGGTGAGTCGCACGGCCCCGCGCTGGTCGGGGTGCTGGAGGGCCTGCCGGCCGGAGTGGCGGTGGAGTCGGCGGACGTCCGTGCCGCGCTGGCCCGTCGGCGGCTCGGCTACGGCCGCGGCGCGCGGATGGCGTTCGAGCAGGACGAGGTGCGGATCCTCGCGGGTGTCCGGCTGGGCGAGAGCCAGGGCGGCCCGGTCGCGATCGAGATCGGCAACACCGAGTGGCCGAAGTGGGTCGACGTGATGTCGGCGGACCCGGTGGACGACCCGGAGAAGCTGAACCGGGCCCGCAACGCCCCGCTGACCCGGCCGCGCCCGGGGCACGCCGACCTGGTGGGGATGCGCAAGTACGCCTTCGAGGACGCCCGACCGGTGCTGGAGCGGGCCTCGGCGCGCGAGACGGCGACCCGGGTGGCGCTGGGGACGCTGGCGGCGCACCTGCTGGAGCAGGCGGCCGGCATACGGCTGGTCTCGCACGTGGTGCGGATCGGGCCGGTGGCGGTGCCGGACGAGGTGGCCGACACGGTGCTGCCGACCCCGGACGACGCGGCGGCGCTGGACGCCGACCCGGTGCGCTGCTTCGACGCGGCGACGTCGGCGGCGATGGTCGAGGAGATCGACGCCTGCCACAAGGACGGCGACACCCTGGGCGGCGTGGTGGAGGTGCTGGTCTACGGGCTGCCGTCCGGGCTGGGCTCGTACGTGCAGGCGGACCGGCGGCTGGACGCCCGGCTGGCCGGTGCGCTGATGGGCATCCAGGCGATCAAGGGCGTCGAGGTCGGTGACGGCTTCCGCACGGCGACCCGGCGCGGCTCGCAGGCGCACGACGAGATGGAGCGGGACGCCGACGGCGTGATCCGGCGCCGGTCGAACCGGGCCGGGGGCCTGGAGGGCGGCATGACGAACGGCGAGATCCTGCGGGTGCGGGCGGCGATGAAGCCGATCTCGACGGTGCCGCGGGCGCTGGACACGGTGGACACCGCGAACGGCGGGCCGGCCAAGGCGCTGCACCAGCGCTCGGACGTGTGCGCGGTGCCGCCGGCGGCGGTGGTCGCGGAGGCGATGGTCGCGCTGGTGGTCGCGGACGCCCTGCTGGAGAAGACCGGCGGCGACTCGCTGGTCGAGGTGCGCCGGAACCTGCAGGCGTACCTGGCTGCCGTCCCCGACCTGCTGCGATGACGGCCGTGGCGGGCGGTGGGGGGCCGGTGGTGGTGCTGGTCGGGCCGCCGGGTGCCGGCAAGACCACGGTGGCGGGGCTGCTCGCGGCACGGCTGGGCCTGGCGGTGCGGGACACGGACGACGACGTCGCGGTGGCGGCGGGCAAGCCGGTGACCGAGGTGTTCGTGGACGACGGCGAGCAGCGGTTCCGGGAGCTGGAGCATGTGGCGGTGGTCGCGGCGCTGACCGGCTTCGACGGGGTGCTGGCGCTCGGCGGCGGTGCGGTGCTGGACGTGACGACCCGGGCGGCGCTGGCGACCTACCGGGCGGCGGGCGGCACGGTGGTGTTCCTGGACGTGACGCTGTCGCACGCGGCGGGCCGGGTGGGCTTCAACCGGCCGCGGCCGGTGCTGCTCGGCAACCCGCGCGCGCAGTGGGCCGCCCTGATGGAGCAGCGTCGTGGGTGGTACGAGGAGGTGGCGTCCGTGACGGTGCTGACCGATCGTCTGGCGCCCGAGGCGGTCGCGGAGCGGGTGGACGGTGCGCTGACGGCGCCCGGCCCGGGGACGGAGCAGGCATGAGCGGGGTGCGCACGGTCGAGGTCGACGGCGAGCAGCCGTACCGGGTGGTGATCGGGCGGCACCTGCTGGGCGAGCTGCCGGCGCTGCTCGGGGACGGTGTGCGCAAGGTGCTGGTGATCCACCCTGCCGCGCTGGCGACCTCCGCGGAGGCGATGCGGGCGGACCTGACGGTGCACGGCTACGAGGTTCTGCTGGCCGAGGTGCCGGACGCCGAGCCGGCGAAGACCTCGCAGGTCGCGGCGTTCTGCTGGCAGGTGCTCGGGCAGGCCGACTTCACCCGCAGCGACGCGGTGGTCGGTCTGGGCGGCGGTGCGACCACCGACCTGGCCGGGTTCGTCGCCTCGACGTGGCTGCGCGGGGTGCGGGTGGTGCAGGTGCCGACCACGCTGCTGGCGATGGTGGACGCGGCGGTCGGCGGCAAGACCGGCATCAACACCGCCGAGGGCAAGAACCTGGTGGGCACGTTCTTCCCGCCGGCCGGGGTGCTGTGCGACCTGGCGGCGCTGGCGACGATGCCGCGGTACGACTACGTGGCCGGGCTGGGTGAGGTGGTCAAGTGCGGGTTCATCGCGGACCCGCAGATCCTCGACCTGGTGGAGGCCGCCGGTGACCTGGTGACCGACCCGGTGCGGGCGGCGACCTCCGACGTGCTGGCCGAGCTGGTGGAGCGCTCGGTGCAGGTCAAGGCGCGGGTGGTGGGCCAGGACCTGCGCGAGGCCGGCCTGCGGGAGATCCTGAACTACGGGCACACCTTCGGGCACGCGATCGAGCACGTCGAGCGGTACCAGTGGCGGCACGGTGCGGCGGTCGCGGTCGGGATGGTCTATGCCGCGGAGCTGGCCCGGCTGGCCGGTCGGCTGGACGAGGCGGTCGTGGCCCGGCACCGGTCGGTGCTGACCGCGCTCGGGCTGCCGACGTCCTACCGCGGCGACCGGTGGGAGCAGCTGTCCGCGGCGATGCGCCGGGACAAGAAGGCGCGCGGCAGCCTGCTGCGGTTCGTGGTGCTGGAGGACCTGGCCCGGCCGTCGCGGCTGGAGGGCCCGGACCCGGCGCTGCTGCTGGCGGCGTACGCCGAGGTGGCGGAGGGCGCGGTCTCGGCGACCGGGATCGCGCTCTGAGCGACGAGTTCCTGCGCGGGCCGGCCGCTCTCACGGGCCCTCAGCCTTGTGCGGGCATCGCACAAGCTTCCAGCCTTGTATCGATCAGCCACAAGTCCTCAGCCTTGTAGGTGGGCGGGTGGCGGCCTAGAGTCGTCGCATGTGGGTCATGACGATCGACCAGGAGGGCAGCCGCCGCGTCGGCGACCGGGTCGAGGCGCTGCTCGCCGAGCTCGCGCGGCGGGGCGCCCCGGGGCTGGTCCGTCCGTTCGAGCGCACCGTCGGTGACGAGGTGCAGGCCGTCCTGGACGACCCGGCGGTCGCCGTGACGATCGCGCTCGACGTCCTGGCGTCCGGCGGCTGGACCGTCGGCCTGGGGGCCGGGCCGGTCGACCTGCCGCTGCCGCCGACCAGCCGGGCCGGCTCGGGCGCCGCGTTCGTGCACGCACGCGAGGCGGTCGAGGCGGCGAAGCGGCGGCACCGGCCCACGGCGGTGCCGGTCGCCGTGCGCGGCGACAGGTCGGACCTCGCCCAGGAGGCCGAGGCGGTGCTGGTCCTGCTCGGCGCGATCGCGGCCCGCCGCAGCCGTGCGGGTCGCGAGGTGGTGGACCTGCTGCGGTCCGTCGAGCCGGCCCCGTCGCAGCAGACGCTCGCGGCCGAGCTCGGGATCAGCCAGCAGGCGGTGAGCGACCGGCTGGGCCGAGCGCTGTGGGTCGAGGAGGTCGCGGCCCGGCCGGCCGCCGCGCGGCTGCTCCGGCTCGCCGCCGGACCGCAGGACGAGGGGGAGCGCGGATGAACGGGTGGGTGCAGGTCGCCGTGGTGCTGTGCGCGCTGCTGCTCAGCACGCTGGTCGGCTCGTGGCTGACCGGATGGCTGCTCCGGGTCGCGGACCGGGCCGGGTCGCACGAGCGCCCGGCCGGGCCGGTCGACGGCGCCGCCGGTGCGGACGCCGCCGACGTCGGAGGCGGCCCGGACGGGCCGTCGGCGCGCGAGCGGCTGCGCGGCGGCACCTGGATCGGCGTCCTCGAACGCCTCGCCGTCACCGGGACCCTGCTCGCCGGGCAGCCGGCCGGCGTGGCGGTGGTGGTCGCGGTCAAGGGCCTCGGCCGCTATCCCGAGCTGCGCAACGGCGACAGCCCCGGCGTCTCGGAGCGGTTCGTGATCGGCACGCTGGCGTCGCTGGTGTGGTCCGGGGCGCTCGGCCTGCTGGGGCGCTGGCTGCTCGGCCGCTGAGCGGGGCCGGTCGCACGCTACGATGGTCGGCGGCCCAGCCCCGCACGGGAGCCGGGTCGGGCTCCCGCGCCACGGCGCGTCGGACGCCGCACGCACCTCACCGGCGGACAGGAAGCAACGAAACGTGGCGACGACCAACGACCTCAAGAACGGCACCGTGCTGAAGATCGACGGCCAGCTCTGGACCGTCATCGAGTTCCAGCACGTCAAGCCCGGCAAGGGCGGCGCCTTCGTCCGCACCAAGCTGAAGAACGTGCTGTCCGGCAAGGTCGTGGACCGCACGTTCAACGCGGGACTGAAGATCGAGACCGCGAACGTCGACAAGCGCGACATGCAGTACCTGTACAAGGACGGCACGGACTTCGTGTTCATGGACACGGACACCTACGACCAGCTGATGATCTCCGAGGCGACCGTGGGCGACGTCGCGCACTTCCTGCTGGAGAACCAGAACGCGATGGTCGCCACCAACGAGGGCGTGCCGCTGTACGTCGAGCTGCCGCCGTCGGTGGTGCTCACCGTGACCTACACCGAGCCCGGCCTGCAGGGCGACCGCTCCACCGGCGGCACCAAGCCGGCGACGCTGGAGACCGGCTACGAGATCCAGGTGCCGCTGTTCCTGGAGGCGGACACCAAGGTCAAGGTCGACACCCGCGACGGCAGCTACCTGGGTCGAGTGAACGACTGAGGTGGGCGCACGCACCAAGGCCCGCAAGCGGGCCCTCGACGTCCTCTTCGAGTCCGAGCAGCGCCGGATCGACCCGATCACCCTGCTCGCGCAGCGGATCGCCGAGCCCGGCACCGAGGCGGCGCTGCCGCAGTACTCGGTGGAGCTGGTGGAGGGCGTCTGCGCGCAGCGCACCCGGATCGACGAGGTGATCGCGACGCACTCGCACGGCTGGACGCTGGACCGGATGCCTGCCGTCGACCGCGTGCTGCTGCGGCTCGGCGCCTGGGAGATCCTGTTCAACGACGACGTGCCGGACGCGGTCGCGGTGGACGAGGCCGTCGACCTGGCCCGCTCGCTGTCCACCGACGAGTCCCCGGCGTTCGTGAACGGCCTGCTCGGCCGGGTCGTCGACCTCAAGCCCACCCTGCTCGCCTGATCCCGGCGCTGCGGACGCGCCCCGGTGGCGGGACGTGGCGAGGGTCACGCGCCCTGCGCCGCGGACGCGCGACGCACGCGGTGACCGGCGGCGGTAAGGTGCGTCTTCGACAGGCAGTCCTTTAACACCGTCCCGTGAGGCGGGGAAGGAGCGGCCCGGATGATCTCCGGTACCCCCGTGCCCGACGACAGCGTCACCGGTGGCCTCAGCGCCACCGCGACGGTCGTGATGGGCGAGCACGACGTGGCCCGCGCACTGACGCGCATCGCGCACGAGATCCTCGAGCGCAACCGGGGCGGCGCCGACGTCGTCGTCCTCGGCATCCCGACCCGTGGCGTCCCGCTGGCGCACCGCCTCGCGGACCGGCTGGCCGACGTGGAGCCGGGCCTGGTGGCCGGCGAGCTGGTCGGCAGCCTGGACGTGACGATGTACCGCGACGACCTCGCGCAGCACCCGACCCGATCGATCGGCGCGACCGTGGTGCCGCCGGCCGGTCTGGACGGCAAGGTCGTCGTGCTGGTGGACGACGTGCTGTACTCCGGCCGCACCATCCGCGCGGCGCTGGACGCGATCCACGACCTCGGCCGCCCGCGGGCGGTGCAGCTGGCCGCCCTGGTGGACCGGGGGCACCGTGAGCTGCCGATCCGGGCGGACTACGTGGGCAAGAACCTGCCGACCTCGACGGCCGAGCGGGTGCACGTGCTGCTGGTCGAGTCGGACGGCCGGGACGCCGTGGTGATCGAGGGGGGCGCGCGATGAGGCACCTGCTCTCCACCACCGACCTGGACCGGGCCGGCGCGATCCGGGTGCTGGACACCGCCGCGCAGATGGCGGCGACCCAGGCCCGGCAGATCAAGAAGCTGCCGACGCTGCGCGGTCGCACCGTGGTCAACCTGTTCTTCGAGGACTCCACCCGGACCCGGATCTCGTTCGAGACGGCCGCGAAGCGGCTCAGCGCGGACGTGATCAACTTCTCCGCCAAGGGCTCCAGCGTCTCCAAGGGCGAGTCGCTGAAGGACACGGCGCTGACCCTGCACGCGATGGGTGCGGACGCGATCGTGGTCCGGCACCAGGCGTCCGGGGCGCCGCACACGCTGGCGCACGCCGGCTGGACGGACGCCGCGGTGGTGAACGCCGGCGACGGCACGCACGCGCACCCGACGCAGGCGCTGCTGGACGCGTTCACCATCCGCCGGCACCTGCGGGGCGTGGCCGGGAACCCCGACGGCGTCGGCCTGGACCTGGCCGGGCTGCACGTCGCGGTGATCGGCGACGTGCTGCACAGCCGGGTGGCCCGGTCCAACGTGGACCTGCTGCACACGCTCGGCGCGCGGGTGACGCTGGTCGCCCCGCCGACGCTGCTGCCGGTCGGCGTCGAGCCGTGGCCGGCGGCGGTGTCCTACCACCTGGACGAGGTGCTGGCCCAGGGGCCGGACGCGGTGATGATGCTCCGCGTGCAGCGCGAGCGGATGTCGACCGCGGGCGGCGGGTTCTTCCCGAGCCCGCTGGAGTACACCCGGCTGTACGGCCTGGACGCACGCCGGCTGGCCACGCTGCCCGACCACACGATCGTGCTGCACCCCGGGCCGATGAACCGCGGCCTGGAGATCTCGGCGGACGCGGCGGACTCGGACCGCGCGGTGATCGTGGAGCAGGTCGCGAACGGCGTCGCGGTGCGGATGGCCGTGCTGTACCTGCTCCTCGCGGGCGACGGGGACACCGGGGTGCCACCGGCCACCGGCGCGGTACCGACCCTGACGGCCGGCACCGCCGTCCCCACGACCGCCGCGCGCACGACCTCCGAGGTGAGCCCCCGATGACCACGAGCTACCTGCTGCGCGCCGCCGCCCCGCTCGGCGGCGACCCGGTCGACGTGCTGCTGTCCGACGGCCTGATCGCCGCGATCGGGCCGGACGCCGCGACCGGCGCGCCCGAGGGCACCGTCACCCTCGACGCGGACGGCCTGGTGCTGCTGCCCGGCCTGGTCGACCTGCACACCCACCTGCGCGAGCCCGGACGGGAGGACGCGGAGACGATCGCGTCCGGCACCCGTGCGGCGGCGGTCGGCGGGTTCACCGCGGTGCACGCGATGGCGAACACCACCCCGACCCAGGACACCGCCGGCGTGGTGGAGCAGGTCTGGCGGATCGGCCGCGAGGCGGGCTGGGCGGACGTGCACCCGGTCGGCGCGGTGAGCGTCGGTCTGGCGGGGGAGCACCTCGCCGAGCTGGGCGCGATGGCGGACTCCGCCGCCCGGGTCCGGGTGTTCTCCGACGACGGGAAGTGCGTGCACGACCCGGTGCTGATGCGTCGCGCGCTGGAGTACGTCAAGGCGTTCGGCGGCGTGATCGCCCAGCATGCCCAGGAGCCGCGGCTGACCGAGGGTGCCCAGATGCACGAGGGCGTGGTCTCCGCGGAGATCGGCCTGGCCGGCTGGCCGGCGGTCGCCGAGGAGGCGATCATCGCCCGGGACGTGCTGCTGGCCGAGCACGTGGGCTCCCGGCTGCACGTCTGCCACCTGTCCACCGCGGGCTCGGTGGACCTGATCCGGTGGGCGAAGTCCCGCGGGATCGACGTGACCGCCGAGGTCACCCCGCACCACCTGGTGCTGACCGACGAGGAGGCCCGGGGCTACGACCCGGTGTTCAAGGTGAACCCGCCGCTGCGCACCCAGGCGGACGTGGACGCCGTGCGGGCCGGTCTGGCGGACGGCACGATCGACATCGTGGCGACCGACCATGCACCGCACACCCGCGAGGACAAGGACTGCGAGTGGGCGGCGGCGTCCTTCGGGATGACCGGCCTGGAGACCGCGCTGTCCGTGGTGCAGCAGACCATGGTGGACACCGGCCGGCTGACCTGGGCGGACGTGGCCCGGGTGCTGTCGGCCGCCCCGGCGCGGATCGGCGGTCTGGCCGAGCACGGCCGGCCGGTCGCGGTGGGGGAGCCGGCCAACCTGGTGCTGGTGGACCCGACGGCCCGGCGCGTCGTGCACCCGGAGCAGCAGGCCACCGCCTCGGCGAACTCCCCGCTGCGCGGGCGCGAGCTGCCCGGCCGGGTGGTCGCGACCTTCCTGCGCGGCCGGGCCACGGTGCTGGACGGCGCCCCGCAGGACGATCCCGACGACCCGCGGTACGCCGCCGGACGGGGGACCCGCTGATGCCGGTGTGGCTCTCGGTGACCGTCCTGGTCGCCCTCGCGGCGGCCGGGCTGGCCGGCATGCTGGTGGGCTGGCGGCACCGCGGCGCCCGGACGGCCGCGCAGGTGCCGGCCCCGCCGGTCGTCCCCGCGCCGGACGCCCTGGGCGCAGCCCGCACCGAGCCGCTCGAGGGCACCTACGTGTCCAGCACCCGGGCCGGCGACTGGCTGGACCGGGTCACGGCGCACGGGCTGGGCACGCGCAGCTCCGCGACGGTGCAGGTGCACGACGCGGGCGTGCTGCTGCGACGACGAGGGGCGCCGGACGTGTTCCTCCCGCGCGCGGCGCTGCGCGCGGTGGGCACCTCCGGCGGCATGGCCGGCAAGGTCGTCGGCAAGGAGGGGCTGGTCGTGCTGACCTGGGCCCCGTCCCCGCAGGACGACCGCGGCCTCGACACGGGCCTGCGCCTGCGCCATCCGCACGACGCGGAGACGCTGCGCAGCGCGGCCCAGGACCTGATCAGGACGACGCCCGCCCCCGCGGGCGAAGAGGAGACACGATGACGGACGCACTGCTGGTCCTGGAGGACGGGCGCTCGTTCGCCGGCCAGGCCTACGGGGCCACCGGCGAGACCTGGGGCGAGATCGTCTTCAACACCGGGATGACCGGCTACCAGGAGACCCTGACCGACCCGAGCTATCACCGCCAGATCGTGGTGATGACCGCCCCGCACATCGGCAACACCGGGGTGAACGACGAGGACCCGGAGTCGAGCCGGATCTGGGTGTCCGGCTACGTGGTGCGCGATCCCGCGCGGCGGGCGTCGTCCTGGCGAGCCCGGCGCACGCTGGACGAGGAGCTGGTGGCCCAGGGTGTGGTCGGCATCTCCGGCATCGACACCCGGGCTCTCACCCGGCACCTGCGCGACCGGGGCGTGATGCGTGCCGCGATCGTCTCCGGCCCCGCGCTGCAGGACGGCTCAGGGCGCACCCGGGACATCGAGGACCTGGTGGACGAGGTGCGTCGCTCGCCGCAGATGACCGGCGCCGACCTGGCCGCCGAGGTCTCCACCGACGCCGCCTACGTGGTGCCGGCGCTCGACCCGGACGGCGCACCGCTGGCGGAGCCGGTCGCCCGGGTGGCCGCGGTGGACCTCGGGATCAAGGCGATGACCCCGCACCGGATGGCGCAGCGCGGCATCGAGGTGCACGTGCTGCCCGCAGCCTCGACGATCGAGGACGTGCTCGCGGTCTCCCCGGACGGCGTGTTCTTCTCGAACGGGCCGGGCGACCCGGGTGCGGCGGTGCACGAGGTCGAGCTGCTGCGCGCGGTGCTGGACCGCCGGATCCCGTTCTTCGGCATCTGCTACGGCAACCAGATCCTCGGCCGGGCGCTCGGCTACGGCACCTACAAGCTGGGCTACGGCCACCGCGGCGTGAACCAGCCGGTGCTGGACCGTGCCACCGGCAAGGTGGAGATCACCGCGCACAACCACGGGTTCGCCGTGGACGCCCCGCGGGACGAGGTCTCGGTCGCCCCGCACGACGGCGGGCGGTACGGGCGGGTGACCGTCTCGCACATCGACCTGAACGACGACGTGGTGGAGGGTCTCGCGGCGCTCGACCTGCCGGCGTTCTCGGTGCAGTACCACCCCGAGGCCGCCGCCGGTCCGCACGACGCCGCCTACCTGTTCGACCGCTTCCTGGACCTGATGCGCGCGCCCGGGCAGAGCTCTGCCGCGGCCGGTCAGGTCCCCACCGCCAGCACCGAGGGGACGGACGCCTGATGCCGCGCCGCACCGACATCCAGTCCGTCCTGGTGATCGGCTCCGGGCCGATCGTGATCGGGCAGGCCTGCGAGTTCGACTACTCCGGCACCCAGGCGTGCCGGGTGCTCAAGGAGGAGGGCCTGCGGGTCGTCCTGGTGAACTCCAACCCGGCCACGATCATGACCGACCCCGAGTTCGCCGATGCCACCTATGTCGAGCCGATCACCACCGAGGTGCTCACCACGATCATCGCGAAGGAGCGGCCGGACGCGATCCTGCCGACCCTGGGCGGCCAGACCGCGCTCAACGCGGCGATCGCGCTGGACGAGGCCGGCGTGCTGGAGCAGTACGACGTCGAGCTGATCGGCGCGAACATCGCCGCGATCCAGAAGGGCGAGGACCGCGAGCAGTTCAAGCAGGTGGTCGAGGTCTGCGGCGGCGAGTCCGCGCGGTCCGCGATCGTGCACACGCTGGACGACGCGCTGGCCGCGGTGCAGGACCTGGGCTATCCGGTGGTGGTGCGCCCGTCGTTCACCATGGGCGGCCTCGGCTCCGGCATCGCCTACGACGAGGCGGACCTGCACCGGATCGTCGGTCAGGGCCTGCACTACTCGCCGACCACCGAGGTGCTCCTGGAGGAGTCGATCCTCGGCTGGAAGGAGTTCGAGCTCGAGCTGATGCGGGACAAGCACGACAACGTCGTGGTGGTCTGCTCGATCGAGAACGTCGACCCGGTGGGCGTGCACACCGGTGACTCGGTGACCGTCGCCCCGGCGCTGACGCTGACCGACCGGGAGTACCAGCGGCTGCGGGACATCGGCATCGCGGTGATCCGCGAGGTCGGCGTCGACACCGGCGGCTGCAACATCCAGTTCGCGATCGAGCCGACCACCGGCCGGATCATCGTGATCGAGATGAACCCGCGGGTGTCCCGGTCCTCCGCGCTGGCGTCCAAGGCCACCGGCTTCCCGATCGCGAAGATCGCGGCGCGCCTGGCGGTCGGCTACACGCTGGACGAGATCCCGAACGACATCACCGGCTCCACGCCGGCGTCGTTCGAGCCCACCCTGGACTACGTGGTGGTCAAGGTGCCGCGGTTCGCGTTCGAGAAGTTCCCGGCGGCCGACCCGACGCTGACCACCACGATGAAGTCCGTCGGCGAGGCGATGGCGCTGGGCCGCTCGTTCACCGAGGCGCTCGGCAAGGCGCTGCGCTCGATCGACAAGAAGGGCTCGACCTTCCACTGGGACGGCGCGGCGGCGACCGGCGAGGCGCTGGCGGAGCTGGTCGGGTCGATCTCCCGGCCGACCGAGCGCCGGCTGGTCGACGTGCAGCAGGTGCTGCGCGCCGGCGTCAGCATCGACGAGGTCTACGAGCGCACCGGCATCGACCCGTGGTTCCTGGACCAGGTCGCGCTGATCAACGAGGTCGCGGCCGACACCGCCGCGGCCGCCGACCTGACGCACGGCGTGCTGGTCCGGGCCAAGCGGCACGGGCTGTCCGACGTGCAGGTCGCCGCGCTGCGCGGGATCAGCGAGGACGTGGTCCGCCAGGTCCGGCACGCCCTCGGTGTCCGCCCGGTCTACAAGACCGTGGACACCTGCGCCGCCGAGTTCGCCGCCCGCACCCCGTACCACTACTCGTCCTACGACGAGGAGACCGAGGTCGCCGGCCGCACCCGGCCCGCGGTGCTGATCCTGGGCTCCGGCCCGAACCGGATCGGCCAGGGGATCGAGTTCGACTACTCCTGCGTGCACGCCACCCTGGCGCTCAAGGGCGAGTACGAGACCGTGATGGTCAACTGCAACCCCGAGACCGTCTCCACCGACTACGACACGGCCGACCGGCTGTACTTCGAGCCGCTGACGTTCGAGGACGTGCTGGAGGTCTACGAGGCGGAGAAGGCGGTCGGCCCGGTCGCCGGGATCATCGTGCAGCTCGGCGGGCAGACCCCGCTGTCGCTCGCGCAGCGGCTGGCGGACGCCGGCCTGCCGATCCTCGGCACCTCGCCGGAGGCGATCGACGCCGCCGAGGACCGTGGCGTGTTCGGCACCGTGCTCGCCGAGGCGGGCCTGCCGGCCCCGGCGTTCGGCACCGCGACGACGCTGGCCGGTGCGCGGGACACCGCTCGCCGGATCGGCTTCCCGGTGCTGGTCCGCCCGTCCTACGTGCTGGGCGGGCGCGGCATGGAGATCGTCTACGGCGAGGAGCAGCTCACCGAGTACGTCGAGCGCGCGCTGGCGGACGCCACGGCGTCGTTGACCACCGGTCGACCTGGGTCCATCCCGCCGCTGCTGATCGACCGGTTCCTGGACGACGCGATCGAGATCGACGTCGACGCGCTGTACGACGGCACCGAGCTGTTCCTCGGCGGCGTGATGGAGCACATCGAGGAGGCCGGCATCCACTCCGGCGACTCGGCCTGCGTGCTGCCGCCCATCACGCTGTCCGCCTCGGAGCTGGAGCGGATCCGGGTGTCGACCGAGGCGATCGCGCGGGGCGTCGGGGTGCGCGGCCTGCTGAACATCCAGTTCGCCCTGGTCAGCGACGTGCTCTACGTGCTGGAGGCCAACCCTCGGGCGTCGCGCACCGTGCCGTTCGTGTCCAAGGCCACCGGCGTGCCGCTGGCCAAGGCCGCCGCCCTGGTGATGACCGGCCGCTCGATCGCCGACCTGCGGGCGAGCGGCGTGCTGCCGGGCACGGACGCCCGGGTGATCGACCTGGACGCACCGATCGCGGTCAAGGAGGCCGTGCTGCCGTTCAAGCGGTTCCGCACCGCCGAGGGCACCGTGGTGGACACCGTGCTCGGCCCGGAGATGCGCTCCACGGGCGAGGTGATGGGCTTCGACACCGACTTCCCGACCGCGTTCGCGAAGTCGCAGTCCGCCGCGTTCGGCGGCCTGCCGACCAGCGGCACCGCGTTCATCTCGGTGGCCGACCGGGACAAGCGCTCGATCGTGTTCCCGGTCAAGCGGCTGTCCGAGCTCGGCTTCGAGATCCTGGCCACCGAGGGCACCGCCGCCGTGCTGAAGCGCAGCGGCGTCGCCTCGCGGGTGGTGCGCAAGTTCTCCCGCGGCCAGGGGCCCGCCGGTGAGCGGACCATCGTGGACCTGATCACCGACGGCGAGGTGGACATCGTGGTGAACACCCCGTCCGGCCAGGGCGCGCGCGCGGACGGCTACGAGATCCGCGCCGCGACGACCGCCGCCGACAAGGCGATCGTCACGACCGTCCAGCAGCTCTCCGCCGCGGTGCAGGGCATCGAGGCGGCGCTGGCCGGGCCGTTCCGGGTGGCCAGCCTGCAGGAGCACGACGCCCGGCGCGCCGAGCGGCGGGCAGCGTCCGAGGCCGCCGTGGCCGGGGCCACCGCGTGACCGGCGCGCACGCCGCCCCGGGCCGGGTGCCGTTCGGTGCCCGGCTCGGGGCCGCGATGTCCGCGCACGGCCCGCTGTGCGTCGGCATCGACCCGCACGCCGCGCTGCTGTCCGACTGGGGCCTGACGGACGACGTGGCGGGCCTGCGCCGGTTCGCGCTGACCGTGCTGGAGGCCGTCGCCGGCCGGGTCGCGGCCGTCAAGCCGCAGGCGGCGTTCTTCGAGCGGCACGGCTCGGGCGGCGTCGCGGTGCTGGAAGAGGTCGTGGCCGCCGGCCGGGACACCGGCACCCTGGTGGTGGTGGACGCCAAGCGCGGTGACATCGGCTCCACGATGGGCGGCTACGCCGACGCCTACCTGCGGGACGGCTCACCGCTGGCCGGTGACGCGTTGACGGTCTCGCCGTACCTCGGCTTCGGCTCGCTGGCCCCCGCCGTCGAGGCGGCCCGGGCGACCGGGCGCGGCCTGTTCGTGCTCGCGCTGACCTCGAACCCCGAGGGTGCAGCCGTGCAGCACGCCCGGGACGCCGACGGCGTGGCGGTGGCCGCCCGCATCGCGGCCGAGGCGGCGGCGCTGAACTCCGTGGAGGTCACGGACGCCGCCGCCGGGACCCTCGGCTCGGTGGGCCTGGTCGTGGGCGCCACCATCGGCGATGCGGCCCGGCGCCTCGGCGTCGACCTGGCGAGCGTGCGCGGCCCGCTGCTGGCGCCCGGTGTCGGCGCCCAGGGGGCGGGGCCGGCGGAGCTCGCGGACGTGTTCGGTGCCGCGCGCTCCGCGGTGCTGGCGTCCTCGTCCCGCGGCGTGCTGGCCGCCGGCCCGGACGTCGGCGCGCTGCGCGATGCGGCCCGGCGTGCGGCGGACGCGGCCGGGGACGCGTTGCGCTGACGACGGCGGCGACCCGCGCGATCCGATCGCCGCGCCGGGTCGTGCCAGGGCCTCGGCCCGCGGGTGCCGTGCGCCGGCCGGGACGCACGCGCTCCGCGCCGATGCGGGACGCTCGGACGAGCGCTCCAGCCGCACCCGCCCGGGTGGTGCTCGGACATGTCATCGACATCGATCCGAGGGACGCCGAAACAGCCATGACGGCCAAGATCTGCGCGATCGCGCTCACGCTGCTCACCGTCCGCGTGCCGACGAGCCACCGCACCGGACGGCACCTTCCCGCCACGCCCGTCTCGAAGGCCGACCCGTGCTCGAGCTGATCGACCTGTCCCGGCAGCACCCGCGTGCTGCTCGCCGGTCCCGTGCTGGCCGGGACGGCCTGCGTCCTGACCCGGTGCCGCCGAGCCGCTCGTCCTGGTGGCCGCGATGACCTGGCCGTCGACCGACGGCGCGATGTTCCGGTTCGTCGTCGACGGCTGGCCGCGGGTGACCGTCTCCGGTGCTGCGCTGGTGGCGCGCGTGAGGCTGTGCGCGATGATCGCGCTCGCGTGCACCCTGATGGCGCGCCCGCGCTCTGGCGGTCGCGGGCGGGGCTGATGGCGGTCACCGCGACGCTGCTGGTGGTCGCCCTGGTCGCCCCAGCGGACGTGGCCCGGGCCGGGATGCTCGCCGTGCCCGGTGTGCCGCCGCGGCCGGACGAGCCGCTGCTGGAGGAGGGGCTCGACCCCACCACCTCGAGCGGCAGCCTCGGCGTCGTCCCGGCGTCCGCGGTCGTCGTCCGGAGAGGGAAGGCCGGTCCGGTGGCGTCGATCGTCTCGGCGCGGCCCGCCCGGTCCCCGAGCCACCCGCAGACCGGTTCCCTGGACGCGTCCGACGGCGACGCCCGAGCCGATGTGGCAGTACCGGGTCGAGCAGCGGATCAGTGCCACGCGCGGCACGCCGGCGAGCGGGTGGACGATGGCGGAGATGCTCTTCACCGAGCCGGACCGGGTCGGCGACCTGCCGGAGGCCGAGCAGATCGCGTGGGCCGCCGGGCAGGACGTCCTCGCCCCCCCGATGCCGCTGCGCACGTTCCTGGTCGGCAGCATTGCCCCGTTGGTGCGCACCTGCGTCTGCCTGGACGGCCCGGACGCCAGCGTCGGCACGGGGTGGGGACGGAGCGGACGACCCCGCGCCGCCCCGGTGTCCCGCGCACCCCGCTGCTGGTGGCGCTGCTCGGGGCCTCCTCGATGATCCTGCTGGTCGCAGGCACGCACGGCCTCGCGATCGCCGTCGCGGCCTCGCTGCTGCACGGGACCGGCCTGCTGATCGGACCGGCCGTCGTCGCCTGGTCGCCCGGCGGGCAGGGCACTCGCGTCGCGGTGGCGAGCACGCTGACCGTGGCGTTCAGCGCGTTCAGCACGTTCGGTGGCCGCGGCGCCGCGCCGGGGAGCCCTGGGACCGGCGGGCGGTGCTGCTCGCAGCCCCGGGGAGCGTCCCGGCGTGGGCGCTCGGCGTCGCCGGGCTGGTCCTGGCGATGGCCGCCGCGAGGCTGCGGGACGTCCTGCGCGACCGCCGCCCGACCCGTAGCAGGGCGGTGCGAACGCCGCCTGCACAGCATCCGCACGGAGACGACACGGCGTCGTAACGTGCTGGTTCGCCGTTGACGTGCCATCCTCGGGTGTGGGCCCCCGGCGCGGCGTGCCGTCGTACCGGACCCAGGGCCCTGTGCAGATCCTGTCCCGCCTCCAGACCAGTGATGAGAAGGTGACTCACGTGGCACTTCCGACTCTCACCCCCGAGCAGCGCGCCGCGGCTCTCGAGAAGGCTGCCGCCGCGCGCCAGGCCCGCGCGGAGGTCAAGAACAAGCTGAAGTACTCCCAGGGCAAGCTGTCCGAGGTGATCGACCTCGGGCAGAAGGACGAGACCATCGGCAAGCTGAAGGTGCTCGCCCTGCTCGAGTCCCTTCCGGGAGTGGGTAAGGTCAAGGCACGCCAGATCATGTCCGAGGTGGGGATCTCGGAGACCCGGCGTGTCCGCGGGCTCGGCCCGCACCAGGTGAAGGCGCTGGTCGACCGCTTCGGGTGAGCCGGCCGCGCCGGACGTCCCCTCGGCCCACCGGGCCGCTCGACCGCAGGAGCACCAGAGAAGCATGACGACGACGCCCGCCCGGCTGACCGTTCTCGCCGGACCGACCGCCGTCGGCAAGGGCACCGTGTCCGCGGACCTGCGGGCGCGCTACCCCGAGGTCTGGCTCTCGGTCTCGGCGACCACCCGTCCACCTCGCCCCGGCGAGGTGGACGGGGTGCACTACCACTTCGTCTCGACGGAGCGGTTCGACGCCATGGCGGCGGCGGGCGAGTTCCTGGAGACCGCGGTGGTGCACGGCAGGAACCGCTACGGCACGCCCCGGCGGCCGGTCGAGGACCGACTGGCCGCCGGGGACCCCGCCCTGCTCGAGATCGACCTGCAGGGCGCCCGGCAGGTGCGTTCGACCATGCCGGACGCGCAGTTCGTCTTCCTGGCCCCGCCGTCGTTCGACGAGCTGGTGCGCCGGCTGGTCGGCCGGGGGACCGAGGACGCCGAGGAGCGCGAACGGCGCCTGGCGACCGCGCGGGTCGAGCTGGCGGCGGAGCCCGAGTTCGACCACGTGATCGTGAACGACGACGTGCGACGTGCCACGGACGAGCTGGTCGGCCTGATGGGCCTCACGACCAGGTAGACTGCCCGGCAGTCCCCACCCCACCCAGCCATCTACGGGAGCCACCGTGTCCGGAACCGTCGCCGAGCCCATCGGCATCACCGACCCGCCGATCGATCGTCTGCTGGAGCGTGCCGACTCCAAGTACGCGCTCGTCCTCTACTCGGCCAAGCGCGCCCGGCAGATCAACGCGTACTACTCCCAGCTCAACGAGGGCCTGCTGGAGTACGTCGGCCCGCTGGTCGACACCCGTCCGCAGGAGAAGCCGCTGTCCATCGCGATGCGCGAGATCGACGCCGGCCTGCTGACCATCACGCCGAACGAGGCCTGAGCCACCCAGGTGCGCATCGTCCTCGGGGTCGCGGGCGGCATCGCGGCGTACAAGGCCGCGCTCGTGCTGCGGCTGCTCGCCGAGGCGGGCCACGACGTCCGGGTGGTGCCGACCCGCGCCGCCCTTGAGTTCGTCGGGCGGGCCACCTGGGAGGCGCTGTCCGGGCACCCGGTGAGCACCGAGGTGTTCGAGGACGTCGCGCAGGTCCCGCACGTCCGGCTGGGCCGCACGGCCGAGCTGGTGCTGGTGGTGCCGGCCACGGCCGACCTGCTGGCCCGGGCGGCCGGCGGGCGGGCGGACGACCTGCTCACGGCCACGCTGCTCACCGCGTCCTGCCCGGTGCTGATGGCGCCGGCGATGCACACCGAGATGTGGCAGCACCCGGCCACCCGGGCCAACGTCGCGACCCTGCGCGAGCGGGGAGTGCACGTGCTGGACCCGGTCTCCGGGCGGCTGACCGGCGCCGACTCCGGCCCGGGCCGGCTGCCGGAGCCCGAGACGGTCGTCGAGGCGGCGCTGGCGCTGGTGCGTCCGGACGGGACGCCTCGACCGCGTGACCTGTCGGGGCGGACCGTGGTGGTCTCGGCCGGCGGCACCCGGGAGGCCCTGGACCCGGTGCGGTTCCTCGGCAACCGGTCCTCCGGCCGGCAGGGCGTCGCCCTCGCCCGCACGGCGCTGGCCCGCGGTGCGCAGGTGATCCTGGTCGCCGCGAACCTGACGGTGCCGCCGCCGGCCGGCGTGCGGGTGGTGCCGGTCGAGTCCACCGCCGAGCTGCGCACCGCCGTGCGGGACGCGGCCGCCGACGCGGACGTCGTGGTGATGGCTGCGGCGGTCGCCGACTTCCGGCCCGCCGCCGATGCCGAGCACAAGATCAAGCGGTCCGCCGACGGCACGGTGACCCCGCTGGAGCTGGTGCAGAACCCCGACGTGCTCGCCGAGCTCGCGCGCGACCGGCTGCGCCCCGGGCAGGTCGTGGTCGGCTTCGCGGCCGAGACCGGCGACGGCGACGGCGACGTGCTGCACCACGGCCGGGCGAAGGCGGTGCGCAAGGGCGCGGACCTGCTCGCGGTGAACGCGGTCGGGTCCGGTCGGGGGTTCGGCACCGAGGACAACGCGCTCACCGTGCTGGACGCCGCGGGCGAGGTGGTGCTGACCGCGCAGGGCAGCAAGTCCGAGGTGGCGGACCGGCTGTGGGACGCCGTCGCGGGTCGACTGCCCGGGTGATCCACCGACCGGCCGGGCACCGGTAGCCTGTCCCGCATGACCGATCCCGCGATGCGCCTGTTCACGTCCGAGTCCGTGACGGAAGGCCACCCGGACAAGATCTGTGACCAGATCTCGGACGCGATCCTGGACGCCATCCTCGAGCAGGACCCGACCGCCCGCGTGGCGGTGGAGACCATGGTCACCACGGGCCTGGTGCACGTGGCGGGCGAGGTGACGACCAGTGCGTACGTCGAGATCCCGCAGATCATCCGCGAGGTGGTCCGGACGATCGGCTACACCTCCTCGGAGGTCGGGTTCGACGGCGACTCCTGCGGGGTCTCGGTCTCGATCGGTCAGCAGTCCCCGGACATCGCCCAGGGCGTCGACAAGGCGCTGGAGTTCCGGCAGGACGCGGGCGAGCACGACCCGCTGGACCTGCAGGGCGCAGGCGACCAGGGCCTGATGTTCGGCTACGCCAGCCAGGACACCGCCAGCCTGCTGCCGCTGCCGATCTGGCTGTCGCACCGGCTGGCCGAACGGCTGACCCAGGTGCGCAAGGAGGGGATCGTGCACGGGCTGCGCCCGGACGGCAAGACGCAGGTCACCGTCGAGTACCAGGGCGACCGCGCCGTACGGCTGGACACCGTGGTGATCTCCACCCAGCACGCCCCGGACGTGCAGCTCGAGACCCACCTCGCGCCCGCGATCGCCGAGCACGTGGTCGCTCCGGTGCTGGCCGCGGCGGGCCTGGACCTCGACACGGACGGCTACCGGCTGCTGGTGAACCCGACCGGGCAGTTCGTGGTCGGTGGACCGCAGGGCGACGCAGGCCTGACCGGCCGCAAGATCATCGTCGACACCTACGGCGGCATGGCCCGGCACGGCGGCGGCGCCTTCTCCGGCAAGGACCCGTCGAAGGTGGACCGCTCCGCGGCGTACGCGATGCGCTGGGTGGCCAAGAACGTGGTCGCGGCCGGCCTCGCCACGCGGTGCGAGGTCCAGGTGGCGTACGCGATCGGCAAGGCGCAGCCCGTCGGCCTGTACGTCGAGACGTTCGGCACCGAGACCGTCCCGCTGGACCGGCTGACCACGGCGATCCGCGTCGTGTTCGACCTGCGCCCGGCCGCGATCATCCGCGACCTGGACCTGCTGCGGCCGATCTACCGGAAGACGGCCGCCTACGGCCACTTCGGCCGCGACCTGCCCGAGTTCACCTGGGAGCGCACCGACCGCGTGGACGCGCTGCGGGCAGCGCTGTCCTGACCCGGTGACGCAGGAGGGCCCGGAGCAGCCGACCCTCGCCGGCCTGGACTCCGCCGGCGAGGTCCGTGCCGCGCCGCGACGCCGACGCGCCCGGGCCCGGGACGTCAATGTCGAGCCCGCGGCGGAGCTGCCGGTCGCCCGGGTGGCGATCGAGCTCTCCCCGCCGCACCTGGACCGCACCTTCGAGTACCTGGTGCCCGCGACCATGGCCGACGCGGCCCGGCCCGGCACCCGGGTCAAGGTGCGGTTCGGGGCGCAGGACGTGGACGGCTACCTGCTGGAGCGGGTGGCCGAGGCCGAGCACGACGGGGCGCTGCTGCCGCTGCGCCGGGTGGTCTCGGCCGAGCCCGTGCTCAGCCCCGCCGTCGCCCGGCTCGCGCGGGCCGTCGCGGACCACTACGCGGGGACGCTGGCCGACGTGCTGCGGCTCGCGGTGCCGCCCCGGCACGCCAGGACCGAGGCCGAGGGACAGACGGCGACCGCTCCGGCCACGGCAGCGTTGCCCACTGCGCCGACCGCGCCTGCCGCGCCGACCGTGCCTGCCGTGCCTGCCGTGCCTGCCGTGCCTGCCGTGCCTGCCGTGCCCACTGCGCCGACCGCGCCTGCCATGCCTGCCGTGCCTGCCGTGCCTGACGCTCCCGGCGTGCCCGCCAGGGCAGGCGTGCCCGACGCTCCCGGCTCGCTCAGCGGTGCCGCGTGGGCGCCCTACCGCGGCGGCCCTGCCTTCCTCGCGCACCTCACCGCCGGGGGCTCCCCGCGCGCCGCCTGGTCCGCACTGCCCGGCCCCGCCGGCGAGCGCTGGCCGGACGCGGTGGCGCAGGCCGTCGCCGCCTGCCTGGTCGGCGGACGGGGTGCCGTCGTGGTGGTCCCGGACGCCCGGGACGTCGAACGGGTGTGCGCCGCCCTGGACGCCGCCGGTGTGCCCGCCTGGGACGGCGGCACCGGCTCCGCGTCCTACGTGCGCCTCACCGCCGACGACGGCCCGTCCCGCCGGTACCGCGCGTTCCTCGCCGTGCTGCGCGGGCACGCCCGGGTGGCCGTGGGCACCCGGGCCGCGGCCTTCGCGCCGGTGGCCGACCTGGGGCTCGCCGTGTGCTGGGACGACGGGGACGACCTGCACTCCGAGCCGCGCGCCCCGTACCCGCACGTGCGTGAGGTGCTGATGCTCCGCGCCGAGCTGGAGGGCTGCGCGCTGCTGCTGGCCGCACACGCCCGCTCGGTCGAGGTGCAGGCGCTGGTCGGCTCGGGATGGGTGCGGGAGGTGGCCGCCGACCGCGCCGAGGTCCGCCGACGGACACCGCGGGTGCGCGCGCTGACCAGCGTCGAGCTCGCCCGGGACGGCGCCGCCGCCGCGGCCCGGCTGCCGGGGGAGGCGTGGCGGACCATCCGGGACCGGCTGGCGCACGGACCGGTGCTGGTGCAGGTGCCGCGCGCCGGGTACCTCCCGGCGGTGGCCTGCGCCCGGTGCCGGGCCGTGGCGCGCTGCACCACCTGCCACGGGCCGCTGCAGCTGCACGCCGGCGACGCCACGGCCCAGTGCGGGTGGTGCGGACGGCTGGCCACGCAGTGGCGCTGCG
>DASWPG010000051.1:0-5836 GCA_036404115.1 Cellulomonas sp. | reverse complement strand
CCAGACGATCGGCTCCGGGACGCCCAGCTCCAGCCCGACCGCGCGCACCTCGTCCTTGAACAGGGCGCGCAGCGGCTCGACCAGCTCGAACTGCAGGTCGTCCGGCAGGCCGCCCACGTTGTGGTGGCTCTTGATGTTGGCCGCGCCCTCGCCGCCGCCGGACTCCACGACGTCCGGGTAGAGCGTGCCCTGCACGAGGAACTTGACCTCCTCGCCGCTCGCGCCGGCCGACTCCACGACACCCCGTGCGGCGGCCTCGAACACCCGGATGAACTCGCGGCCGATGATCTTGCGCTTGGTCTCCGGGTCGGTGTGCCCGGCCAGCGCGGTGAGGAACTGCTCACGGGCGTCCACCGTGACCAGGCGGACACCGGTCGACGCGACGAAGTCCTGCTCGACCTGCTCGACCTCGCCGGAGCGCAGCAGCCCGTGGTCGACGAACACGCAGGTCAGCTGGTCGCCGACGGCCTTCTGCACCAGCGCGGCGGCGACCGAGGAGTCCACCCCGCCGGACAGGCCGCAGATCACCCGGGCGTCACCGACCTGCGCGCGGATCCGCTCGACCTGGTCGGCGATCACGTTGCCGGGGTTCCAGTCGGCAGCCAGGCCGGCGCCCTCGTAGAGGAAGTGCTCCAGGGTGCGCTGGCCGAGCGGCGAGTGCTTCACCTCGGGGTGCCACTGCACCCCGTACAGCCGACGGTCCCGGTTCTCGAACGCGGCGACCGGGGAGCCGGTGGAGGTGGCCAGCACCTCGAACCCGGCGGGGGCGGCGTGCACCGCGTCGCCGTGGCTCATCCAGACGGTCTGCTCGTCGGGGCTGTCGGCCAGGACGGTGCCCTCCTCGACCACCTGCACGGTGGTGCCGCCGTACTCCCGGGCGCCGGTCTGCGCGACCGTCCCGCCGAGGGCCTGCGCCATCGCCTGGAAGCCGTAGCAGATGCCGAGCACCGGCACGCCGGCGTCGAACAGCGCCGGGTCCACGGACGGGGCGCCGTCGGCGTACACCGACGAGGGACCGCCGGACAGGATGATCGCGGCCGGGTCCTTGGCGAGCAGCTGCTCGACCGTGGCGGTGTGCGGGACGATCTCGGAGTACACGTTCGCCTCGCGCACCCGGCGGGCGATCAGCTGGGCGTACTGGGCGCCGAAGTCGACGACGAGGACGGGTCGGGGCTGATCGGGGCGAGCGGCGGAGGCCGAGGGGTCGGTCACCCCGCCAGCCTAGTGCGCCGCGGGCGCCCTCCCGTCGGGGACGTGCCGGATCAGGCCCGCCGTCCGCCCGCGCCCTCGCCGATCTGCGCGACGGCCTGGGCGTGCACCCGGCGCTCCAGCACGAACGACATCACCGGCACCACCCCCGCGAGCGCCATCGCGGCCAGCCGGCCGAGCGACCAGCGCATCGCGGACCAGAGCTGCACCACGGTGGCCAGGTAGACCACGTAGACCCAGCCGTGCGCGATCGCGACCCAGGTGCCGATCACCGGCGCGGGATGCCCCTCGGCGTCGTACCCGCCCGCGTGCAGCACGTACTTGAGCACCAGCTCCAGGCAGAGCACGAGCAGCATGGTGCCGGTGAGCCAGGCCATCACCCGGTAGCGGGTCAGCCGGGCCGCCGCGTCCGGGGCGACGGGCGCGGGCGCACCGTCGGGGGTGGCTCCGGGCGGGGTCGGCTGCGTCATCGGGGTCCTCTCGGGAGTCACGGTCGAACGGTCGCGCGACACCCGGGCGGGGCGCGGTGCTCCGAGCCGATTGTCACCCCGCACCGCCGGTGGCGGGGTGGCGACGGCGCAGAAATGACTTCGGTGTGTCGGGGCTCACCCGTAGCGTGGCCGATCGTGCGCTCGCTTCCTCTGGCTGATCCCGGCCGTCCCCCGCTGACCGGACCGGCCACGCTGCTGCGCTGGCAGGGCCGGCGCCAGCTCGGCGTGCTGGCCGGCGCGACGGCGGTCGCGGTGGTCGGTGACGTCGCCGGTTCGCTGCTGCCCTACGTGCTGGGCCGGATGGTCGACGGCGGGCTGGCGCACGGCCTGGACCGCGCGCTGTGGCTGGGCTGCCTGGCGTTCTTCCTGCTCGGGATGGTGCAGGTCGGCGCGAACGTGTGGGGCCACCGGCTGGAGATCGAGAACTGGCTGCGGGCGGCGCTGACCTCCTCCCAGACGATCGGCCACCACGTGACGCGCACCGGCGACGCGGTCACCGCCGCGCTGCCCACCGGCGAGGTCGTCGCGACCGTGGCGTCCGACGCGCTGCGCCTCGGCGACGTGTACGCGATCCTGCCGCGCCTGGTCGGCGGGTTCGCCGCCTACCTGACCCTCGGCGCCCTGCTGCTGCACACCTCGGTGCCGCTGGGCCTGCTGGTGCTGCTCGGCCTGCCCGTGGTGGTCGGGGTGCTCTCGCTGCTGGTCCGCCCGTTGCAGCGCCGCCAGGCGGAGCAGCGCGAGGCCACCGGCCGGCTGACCACGCTCGGCGCCGACACGGTGTCCGGGCTGCGGATCCTGCGCGGGATCGGCGGCGAGCAGGTGTTCGCCGACCGGTACCGGGCGCAGTCGCAGCGGGTGCGCACGGCGGGCGTCCGGGTGGCGCAGACCCAGTCGCTGCTGGACGCCCTGCAGACCCTGCTGCCCGGGCTGTTCCTCGCGATCGTGGTGTGGGCCGGGGCGCGGCTGGCGGTGGCGGGCGAGATCACGGCCGGCCAGCTGGTGTCGTTCTACGGGTTCGCGGCCTTCCTCACCCAGCCGCTGTGGACCGCGAGCGAGGCGATCCGGGTGACCACCCGGGCGATGATCGGTGCGCGGCGGATCATCACGGTGCTCTCGGTGCCCGAGGCCGGCTCCGACGACCCCGCCGAGCCGCCGGCCGGGCCGGCGCCGGGCAGCGAGCTGGTGGACCTGGCCAGCGGACTGGTGGTGCGGCCCGGCCGGCTGCTCGCGGTGGTCGGCGCCGACCCGGACGAGTCGGTGCGGATCGCCCTGCGGCTCGGCCGGATGGAGCCGCACCGGGCACCGGCCGCGGGCGGCACCGCCGACGACGCCGGGCGCCGGGCGGCCCCCGACCGGTCGCTGCCCGGTGTCCGCTGGGGCCGCACGATGCTGCACGAGCTCGGCCTGACCGAGGTGCGCGAGCGCGTGGTGGTGGCCGAGTCCACCCCGCAGCTGTTCACCGGGCCGCTGCGCGCGGAGCTCGACGTGCGCGGCGGTGCGGACGACCAGGCGCTGCTCGCCGCGATCGCCGATGCCGACGCGGCCGACGTGCTGGACTCGGTGCCCGGCCGCCTGGACGGCGAGGTCGAGGAGAAGGGCCGGTCGCTGTCCGGCGGCCAGCGGCAACGGGTCGCGCTCGCACGGGCGCTGCTGACCGGCGCGGAGGTGCTGGTGCTGGTCGAGCCGACCAGCGCGGTGGACGCGCACACCGAGGCGCGGATCGCCCAGCGGGTCGCCGCCGCCCGCCGGGGCGGGACCACCGTCGTGGTCACCGCGAGCCCGCTGGTGCTGGACGTGGTGGACGAGGTCGCGCTGGTGGTCGACGGGCAGGTGGTCGCCACCGGGCGGCACCGCGAGCTGGTCGACCGGGCCGACCGGACCGGCGCCGCCTACCGCGCGGTGGTGTCCCGGACGGAGCACGAGGCCCCGACCGGCCCCGCGGGCCCGCACAGCACCGCAGGGCCGCCCGACACGGTGGGCTCGGCAGGCCCGGACCACGACCACGCATGCCCCGACGACGACCAGGAGGTGCCCCGTGCGGCTGCCCGTCGCTGACTCCGCCGGTGTGCGTCGCCGCACCGGTGCGCTGCTCCGCCGGCACCGCCGGCGCCTGGTCGCCGTGGTGGCGCTGCACGTGCTCGCCGCGACCGCCGGGCTGGTCGGGCCGTGGCTGCTCGGCCGGCTGGTCGACGCGGTCGCCGTCGGCACCACCGTCGCCGCGGTGGACCGGACCATCCTGGTGCTCGTCGTCGCGGTGCTGGCCCAGACCGCGCTGATCCGGTACGCCCAGCGCGCCGCCATGGTGCTCGGCGAGGGCGTGTTCGCCGATCTGCGCGAGGAGTTCGTCGCCTCCGTGACCCGGCTGCCGCTGTCCACCGTGGAGCGGGCCGGCACCGGCGACCTGGTCGCGCGCACCACCACCGACATCGACCGGGTGCAGCACTCGGTGCGGTTCGGCGTGCCGCGCGTGCTGGTCACGGTCGCCACGATCGCGCTGACCGTGGTCGCGGCGGTCGCGACGAACGCGCTGGTAGCGGTCGGCCTGATCGCCGGCGTGCCGCTGCTGCTGGGCGCCACCCGGTGGTACCTGCACCGGGCGGCCCCGGGCTACCTGCGCGAGTCCGCCGCCTACGCCACCCTGAACGGCACCATCACCGAGTCGGTGGAGGGTGCGCGCACCGTGGACGCCCTCGGCCTCGGCGCCCGTCGCCGAGCCCGGGTGGACGCCGACCTGCACGAGGCGTTCGTCGCCGAGCGGGCCACCCTGCGCCTGCGCTCGGTGCTGTTCCCCGCGGTGGACGCCTCGTTCGTGCTGCCGGTGGTCGCGGTGCTGGCCTGGGGCGCCTACCTGGTCTCGACCGGGCACGCCACGATCGGTGCGGTGACCACGGTCGCGCTGTACGCGATGCAGATCATCGAGCCGGTCGGCGAGCTGATCTTCTGGCTGGACGAGCTCCAGGTCGGCGTGACGTCGCTGGCCCGGATCCTCGGCGTGGCCGACGTGCTGCCGGACCGCCGCGCCGGCGACCGCACGCCCGCCGACGAGCACCTGGTCGCCACCGGGGTGCGCTACGCCTACCGGCCGGGCCACGACGTGCTGCACGGCATCGACCTGGAGCTGGCCGACGGCGAGCGGCTCGCCGTGGTCGGCCCGTCGGGCGCGGGCAAGTCCACCCTCGGCCGGATGCTCGCCGGCATCCACCCGCCCACCGGCGGCGCGGTGACCGTCGGCGCCGTGCCGCTGGTGGACCTGCCGCTGGACAAGCTGCGCGGCCACGTCGCGCTGGTCACCCAGGAGCACCACGTCTTCGTCGGCTCGGTGGCCGACAACCTGCGCCTGGCCGACCCGGCCGCGGACGACGAGGCGCTGGAGCGGGCCCTGCGGGCCGTGGACGCCTGGGGCTGGGTCACCGCGCTGCCGGACGGGCTCGCCACCGGGGTCGGCTCGGGCGGCACCGCGCTGACCCCGGCGCAGGCCCAGCAGGTGGCGCTCGCCCGGCTGGTGCTGCTCGACCCGCACACCCTGGTGCTGGACGAGGCGACCTCGCTGATCGACCCGCGCGCCGCCCGGCACCTGGAACGCTCGCTGTCCTCGGTGCTGGAAGGGCGCACGGTGATCGCCATCGCCCACCGCCTGCACACCGCGCACGACGCGGACCGGGTCGCGGTGGTCGACGGCGGCCGGATCACCGAGATCGGCCCGCACGACGACCTGGTCGCCGCGGGCGGCGACTACGCGAGCCTCTGGGAGTCCTGGCAACGCGAGTGAGCGGCCCTACGGCCCGCCCGGTCGAGTGCGAGGAAGTCGTCGCCCATATCGCCCGCAGAGCGACGACGTCCTCGCACTCGGCGCGGTGGGCCGCCGCGCAAGCCCGGCCGGCGCGGCCCACACCGCCGTGTACCGCCAGAACAGTCGCCGCCGGACCCGTACGCCGGGCAGCGCAGTGGTCAGCACGGCATGGATCTGCGCGAACGTCTCTCGGGGCGCGGCGACCGGGGCGGTCATCCCGGTCGGGACCGACCGCGCCGGTCGCGGGTGCCGGATCAGACCGACGACCGGGTTGAGCACCAGGGAGAGCGCGTCGCGCACCCGGTCACCGTCCTCGGCCACGCCGACCACGACCAGCACTCCCCCG
>DASWPG010000050.1:0-12084 GCA_036404115.1 Cellulomonas sp. | reverse complement strand
GGCCATCGCCCCGGAGAAGCCGCAGCAGCCCGGTTCGGGCCGGCTGGCCACCACCGCCCTGCTGTTCCAGGCGCCCGAGGCTCGTCCGCGTCGTCGCCGGGCGTCCGCGCCCAGCGGTTCCCCCGAGGCGGTCTCGGCCGCCGCGCACGTGCTCGAGGACCTGCCCGCGCCTGCCGCGGAGGTGCCCGCCGAGCAGCCGGAGCAGGCAGCACGGACGGAGCGGCCCGAGCGGCCGGAGCAGGAGACCGCGTCGACGGGCTCGCGCCGGTCCCGCGGGCGGCGCGGCTCCCGGAGCGCCCGGTCGGCCGAGCGCCCGGAGGCGCTGGGCACCGAGGCGTCGATCGAGGACGACGAGGCGACGCTGCCCGTCGAGGTGCCGGCCGACGGCCCGGTCGACGAGCAGACCGACGTGCAGGACGTCTCGGGCGAGCAGCCGGACGAGGCCGACCCGGAGAACGACGACGAGGGGTCGTCGCCGCGTCGTCGTCGCCGTCGTGGCGGTCGCGGCCGCCGGTCGCGCGGCGGGTCCGACGGTGCCGAGGGCGATGACGCCGCCGAGGGCGCCGACGGGACCGACCGGTCCGCCGACGCCGACGAGGCGGGGGAGCCCGACCAGGACGAGGACGACGCGCAGGGGTCTGCGGACGCCGACGAGGCCGGCGGCAGCCGTCGTCGCCGGCGTCGCCGTCGCTCCGGCCGGGGCGGGGACGACGAGGGCGGCTCGTCCTCCTCGCGCAGCCGCTCGGGCGCCCGCGGCGCCGACGAGGTGACCGCTCTGCGCGGCTCCACCCGCCTGGAGGCCAAGCGCCAGCGTCGACGGGAGGGCCGTGACGCCGGCCGCCGGCGTCAGATCATCACCGAGGCCGAGTTCCTGGCCCGTCGCGAGGCCGTCGAGCGCTCGATGGTGGTGCGCGAGGCGGGCGGCAAGACGCAGATCGCGGTGCTGGAGGACGGCGTCCTCGTCGAGCACTACGTCTCCCGGCAGGCCTCGGTCTCGATGGCCGGCAACGTCTACCTCGGCCGGGTGCAGAACGTGCTGCCCAGCATGGAGGCCGCGTTCGTCGACGTCGGCAAGGGCCGTAACGCCGTGCTGTACGCCGGTGAGGTGAACTGGGACGCCGCGGGTCTCGACGGTGGCCAGCCGCGCCGGATCGAGCAGGCGCTGAAGTCGGGCGACTCGGTGCTGGTGCAGGTCACCAAGGACCCGATCGGCCACAAGGGCGCCCGCCTGACCTCGCAGATCACCCTGGCCGGCCGCTACCTGGTCTATGTGCCCGGCGGCGGCATGACCGGCATCAGCCGCAAGCTGCCCGAGAACGAGCGGGCACGCCTGAAGAAGATCCTGCGCGAGGCCGTCCCGGACTCGGCGGGCGTGATCGTGCGCACCGCCGCGGAGGGGGCCAGCGAGGAGGAGCTGCGCGCCGACATCGTACGGCTGCAGAGCCAGTGGGAGGCGATCGAGAAGAAGTCGAAGACCGCCTCCGCGCCGTCGCTGCTGCAGGGCGAGCCCGACCTGGCGATCCGGGTGGTCCGCGACATCTTCAACGACGACTTCACCTCCCTGGTGGTGCAGGGCGACGAGGCGTGGTCCACCATCTCCGGCTACGTGGGTGAGCTCGCCCCCGACCTGGCCGAGCGGGTGACCCGGTGGACCGGGGTGGGCGACGTGTTCGCGGCGCACCGGGTGGACGAGCAGCTGGCCAAGGGCATGGACCGCAAGGTCTGGCTGCCGTCCGGCGGCTCGCTGGTGATCGACCGCACCGAGGCGATGACCGTGGTCGACGTCAACACCGGCAAGTTCACCGGCGCCGGCGGCACGCTGGAGGAGACCGTCACCCGGAACAACCTGGAGGCCGCGGAGGAGATCGTCCGCCAGCTCCGGCTCCGGGACATCGGCGGGATCATCGTGATCGACTTCATCGACATGGTGCTCGAGTCGAACCGCGACCTGGTGCTGCGCCGGCTGGTGGAGTGCCTGGGCCGGGACCGGACCAAGCACCAGGTGGCCGAGGTCACCTCGCTCGGCCTGGTGCAGATGACCCGCAAGCGGGTCGGCCAGGGTCTGGTCGAGGCGTTCTCGGAGACCTGCGAGCACTGCAACGGCCGCGGCTTCATCGTGCACACCGACCCGGTGGAGAAGAACTACCGCCCGGACGCCGGTGCACCCCAGCAGCCGGTCGGCGAGGGCGAGTCCAAGCGGGCCCGGCGCAAGCGGGGTGCCGCCAAGGAGCAGGGCACCCCGGTGGCGACGGCCGCCGCCGTGCCGGTGCTGCCCGAGGCGCGCGAGGCCGTGAAGGCGACGCTCGCGACGATCGCCGCCGCTGCCGCCCACGCCCACGTGCACGACGAGGACCCGGCCGCCGAGGTCTCCGCGGCCCCGGTGCCGGAGGTCGGCGAGGTCGAGGGGCCGCCGCAGCCCGCCGAGACGGTCGCGCCGGTCTCCGAGCCTGTCGCGCCGGTCGCCGCCGAGCCGCTGGTGCTGCCCGAGGACGTCGTCGCGGTCGCGCCGGCGCCGCGGTCGCCGCGCCGTCGTGCCACCCGGGCCCGAGGTTCCGCGGAGCCCGCCCTGGACGTGCTGGCGGCCCTGGGCGACCTGGCGCCGAAGCACGACGCCGCGCCGGCCTCGTCCGAGGTCGTGCCGGCGGACGGGCTGCCCGCGCCGCGGCTCTCGCTCAGCCCGGTCGACCCGGGGCTGTTCGAGCTCGCCGACCTCGCGGAGACCGTCGATGTCGTCGTGCCGGTCCAGCTCGCCGCCGACCCGGCGACGGACGACGAGTCCTGAGCGGCGCGCGCACCCCGGGGGCCGGACCGACGGTTTGACCCCCGGGGAGCGCGTCCGTATTCTTGAGCGTCGGTGCGTCTGCGCGGTCGGGTCCTCGACCGCTCGGAACGCCGCTGACGCGTGCCGCCGTGCGGCGCCGACGTCCCCGCGCTGAGCCGCCCTCGTGGCGGCGCGCCGGGGCACGGCACGACGGCCGGTTCGACCCGGTTCTTGCAGTGACCTGAAGTTCGACGAGCAGAGATGAGCATCAACGTGGTGTACGCGATCGTGAAGGCCGGCGGCCGTCAGGAGAAGGTCGCCGTCGGCGACGTCGTCGTCGTCGACCGCATCGCCGCCGAGGCGGGGTCGACGGTCGAGCTGCCCGCGCTCCTGCTCGTGGACGGCGCCGCCGTGACGACGGACGCTGCGGCCCTCGCCAAGGTGAAGGTCACCGCCGAGGTCGTCCGGGCCGAGCGCGGCCCGAAGATCGACATCCTGCGGTACAAGAACAAGACGGGCTACCGCCGTCGTCAGGGTCACCGCCAGGAGTTGACCCGCCTCAAGGTCACCGGCATCAAGTGACCTCCCGCGGGCCCCGGCCCGTGGTCCGAACCCGTACGAGCACCGCAGGAAAGCAGGCCTGAGATGGCACACAAGAAGGGCGCGAGCTCCTCGCGCAACGGTCGCGACTCCAACGCCCAGCGCCTGGGGGTCAAGCGCTTCGGCGGCCAGGTCGTCAACGCCGGCGAGATCATCGTCCGCCAGCGCGGCACCCACTTCCACCCCGGTGTGAACGTCGGCCGCGGCAGCGACGACACGCTGTTCGCCCTGACGGCCGGCGCGGTGCAGTTCGGCACCCGCCGTGGCCGCAAGGTCATCGACATCGTGACGGCGGCCTGACCGCCGCACGCACGCCGGCCGAAGGGGCGTACCGCTGCTGAGCGGTACGCCCCTTCGCCGTGCTGACAGACCGTTCCCACCTGAAGGAGGACGCCGATGGCCGCGTTCGTGGACCATGTGACGCTGTACGCCAGCGGCGGTGACGGCGGGCACGGCTGCGCCTCCATCCACCGTGAGAAGTTCAAGCCGCTCGCCGGGCCGGACGGGGGCAACGGAGGCAACGGCGGCTCGGTGATCGTCGTGGTCGATCCGCAGATCACCACGCTGCTCGACTACCACCACGCCCCGCACCGGCACGCACCCTCCGGCACGCAGGGCATGGGCGACCATCGCCAGGGCTCGATCGGCCAGGACCTGGTGCTCGGCGTCCCGGACGGCACCGTGGTGAAGACCGCCGACGGCGAGGTGCTGGCCGACCTGGTCGGCGCCGGCGCGAGCTTCGTGGTCGCGCAGGGCGGGCACGGCGGGCTCGGCAACGCCGCGCTGTCCTCCCCGCGCCGCAAGGCACCCGGCTTCGCGCTGCTCGGCGAGCCCGGCGAGGCGCGGGACGTGCTGCTGGAGCTCAAGACGATCGCCGACGTCGCGCTGGTCGGCTTCCCCAGCGCCGGCAAGTCCAGCCTGGTCGCGGCGATGTCTGCCGCCCGGCCGAAGATCGCCGACTACCCGTTCACCACCCTGGTGCCCAACCTCGGAGTGGTGCAGGCCGGCGACGCCCGGTACACAGTGGCCGACGTGCCCGGGCTGATCGCCGGCGCGAGCGAGGGCAAGGGCCTCGGCCTGGAGTTCCTGCGGCACGTCGAGCGCTGCGCGGCGCTCGTGCACGTGCTCGACTGCGCCACGCTGGAGCCCGGCCGGGACCCGCTGAGCGACCTGGACGTGATCGAGGCCGAGCTCGCGGCGTACTCCGGCGACCTCGGGATCGAGGGTGGCCGGGTGCCGCTGGGCGAGCGTCCGCGGCTGGTCGTGCTGAACAAGATCGACGTGCCCGAGGCCCGGGAGCTGGCCGAGCTGGTGCGCCCGGAGCTCGAGGCGCGCGGCCTGCGGGTGTTCGAGGTGTCCACCGCGAGCCACGAGGGGCTGCGCGCGCTGACCTTCGCGCTCGCCGAGCTGGTCGATCAGGCCCGCCGGGAGTCGCCCGCCGCCGAACCCACCCGGGTGGTGCTGCGGCCGCGCGCCGTGGACGAGGCCGGCTTCACCGTGGTGCGCCGCGAGAGCGACCACGAGTACTTCCAGGTGCGCGGTGCCAAGCCCGAGCGCTGGGTGCGGCAGACCGACTTCACCAACGACGAGGCGGTCGGGTACCTGGCCGACCGGCTCGCGCGGCTCGGCGTCGAGGAGAAGCTGCTCGCCGCCGGTGCGGTCGCCGGTGCGGAGGTGGTGATCGGCGACGGCCCGAGCGCGGTCGTGTTCGACTGGGAGCCGACCCTGCTGACCGGCTCCGAGCTGCTCGGCGGCCCGCGCGGCAGCGATCAGCGCCTCGAGGAGCGTGCACGGCCGACCCGTGGGCAGAAGCGCCAGGAGTACAAGGAGCGGATGGACGCCAAGGCCGAGGCCCGTGCCGAGCTCTGGACCGAGCGCGAGGCCGGTCTCTGGACCGACGAGGACTGAGCAGGCCCGGTGGGCGTCCGGAGGGCGGAAGGCGGCGGAGCCCGATCGTGGGACGCGAGAGGATGAGGCCGTGAGTGCCGCCGCGCTGTCCGACCGTCGCCTGCTGCCCGACGTCCACCGCGTGGTGGTCAAGGTCGGCTCGTCCTCGCTGACGGACGACGCCGGCCGGCTCGACCCGCAGCGCTTGCGCGCACTGGTCGACGTGCTGGCGTCCCGGGTGAACGGCGGCCACCAGGTGGTGCTGGTCTCCTCCGGTGCGATCGCGACCGGGATGGACCCGCTCGGCCTGACCCACCGGCCGCGTGATCTGGCGACCCAGCAAGCCGCCGCCTCGGTCGGGCAGGGCCTGCTGATCGCGCACTACACCCGGGCGTTCGCCGACCACGGCCTACGGGTCGGGCAGGTGCTGCTCACCGCCGACGACACCATGCGACGCGGCCAGTACCGCAACGCCCAGCGTGCGCTGGACCGGTTGCTGGACCTCGGCCTGGTGCCGATCGTGAACGAGAACGACACCGTCGCCACCGACGAGATCCGGTTCGGCGACAACGACCGGCTCGCGGCGCTGGTCTCGCACCTGGTGCACGCGGACGCCATGGCGCTGCTCACCGACGTGGACGGCCTGTACACCGGCCCGCCCGGGCGCCCGGGCTCGGAACGGATCGCCCAGGTGCGCGGGCCGCAGGACCTGGACGGGATCGACGTCTCCGGCAAGGGGTCCGGGGTCGGGACCGGCGGCATGGTCACCAAGCTGGAGTCGGTGGCGATCGCGACCGCCTCCGGGATCCCGGTGGTGCTCACCTCGGCGGCGCAGGTGGCGCCCGCCCTCGACGGGCAGGACGTCGGCACCTGGTTCGCGGCGACCGGCAAGCGGGTCTCCACCCGTCTGCTCTGGCTCGCCTACGCCGCGCGGACCCGGGGCCGGCTGGTGCTGGACGCCGGCGCGGTGCGTGCCGTGGTCGAGCGGCGCATGTCGCTGCTGCCGGCCGGGGTCACCGCGGTGAGCGGCGACTTCGAGGCCGGCGACCCGGTCGAGCTGGTCGGGTCGGACGGCGTGGTGGTGGCCCGCGGGCTGGTCGCGTACTCCGCGCAGGAGGCTCCCGACCTGCTCGGGCGGTCCACCACGGAGCTGCGCCATGATCTCGGCAAGGGCTACGACCGCGAGCTGGTGCACCGAGACGACCTGGTGCTGGTGCGCCGGCGGCGCTGAGCGTGCGCGGCGCCCCTGCGGTGCCCGGACGGCGCTGAGCCGCAGATCCGGGTGGTTTCCCCCATCTGGGGCGTCGGTGGTCGACGGCATCGGGACTAGGCTTGTCGGATGACCACCTCCCTCGACTCCCCGTCCCGGACGGGGGGAGCGGACCTCGCGGTGCCCGACGGACCGGACGGCACGACCGCACCGGTCCCGGCAGCGGTGGTGCCCTCGCCGGCGCCGGACGTCACGGAGCAGGTGCTCGCGGTGGCCCGCCGGGCCAAGACCGCCTCCCGCGCGCTGGCGGTGGCCACCCGGGCGACCAAGGACGCGGCGCTCGGTGCGATGTCCGACGCACTGGTCCGCGAGGCCGACCGGATCGTGGCCGCGAACGCCGAGGACCTGGCCCGTGGGCGGCAGGACGGCACGTCCGCCGGGCTGCTGGACCGGCTCGCCCTGACCCCCGAGCGGATCGCCGCGATCGCCGGCGCGCTGCGCGAGCTCGCCGGCCTGCCGGACCCGGTCGGCGAGGTGGTGCGCGGCTCCACGCTGCCGAACGGCCTGCGCCTGCGTCAGGTCCGGGTGCCGATGGGCGTGGTCGGGATGATTTACGAGGCCCGGCCGAACGTGACCGTCGACGCCGCCGGGCTGGCGCTGAAGAGCGGCAACGCCGTGATCCTGCGCGGCGGATCGGCCGCGGCCCGCAGCAACGCGGTGATCGTGGACGTGCTGCGCGACGCCGTCGCCGCCCAGGGGCTGCCCGCCGACCTGGTGCAGTCGATCGACGCCTGGGGCCGGGCGGGCGGCGTGGCCCTGATGCACGCGCGCGGGCTGGTGGACGTGCTGGTGCCGCGCGGCGGCGCCGACCTGATCCGCACCGTCGTCGCCGAGGCCACCGTGCCGGTGGTCGAGACCGGCGTCGGCAACGTGCACGTCTACGTGGACGCCACCGCCGACCCCGCGATGGCGCTGCCGATCCTGCTGAACTCCAAGACCCAGCGTGTCGGGGTGTGCAACGCCGCCGAGACGCTGCTCGTGCACCGGGACGCCGCGGCCGGCTTCCTGCCGTCGGCGCTGGTCGCGCTGGCCGAGGCCGGCGTCACCGTGCACGGTGACGCCGCGACCGCCGCGCTGGCGCCGACCGGGATCGAGGTCGAGCCCGCCACCGACGTGGACTGGGCCACCGAGTACCTCTCGCTGGACCTCGCCGTGCGGGTGGTGGACGACCTGGACCAGGCGATCGAGCACATCCGCACCTGGACCTCCGGGCACACCGAGGCGATCGTCACCCGCGACCTCGCCGCGTCCGAGCGGTTCGTCGCGGAGCTGGACTCGGCCGCCATCATGGTGAACGCCTCCACCCGGTTCACCGACGGCGGCCAGTTCGGCCTCGGTGCCGAGATCGGCATCTCCACCCAGAAGCTGCACGCCCGCGGGCCGATGGGCCTCGGCGAGCTGACCACCACCAAGTGGATCGTGCACGGGGAGGGCCAGACCCGCCCCTGATCGACCATGTCCCCGTGCGACACTAGGACACCCGCACCGACCCCTCCGGAGGACCCCCGTGAACGCTGCCCTGCGCGCCGCCGAGGTTGCCGCCGAGAACGGCACCGAGCTGCCGTTCCCGCCGGTCGTCTTCGGCCTGGCCGGTTTCGGCGTCCTGATCGCCCTGCTGCTCGTCGCCTACGCCTTCCGGAGCGTCGGCTCGCGTCACTGACGCCCGCCTGCGCGAGGACCCGCATCCGATGACCCGACGACGAGCCCGGCTGGGCGTGATGGGCGGCACGTTCGACCCCATCCACCACGGACACCTCGTCGCCGCCAGCGAGGTCGCCGCGCAGTTCGAGCTGGACGAGGTGGTGTTCGTCCCCACCGGCGCACCGTCGTTCAAGCAGGACCTCGTCGTGACCCCGGCCGAGCACCGGTACCTGATGACCGTGATCGCCACCGCCTCGAACCCCCGGTTCACGGTCAGCCGGGTGGACATCGACCGGCCCGGCCTCACCTACACCGTGGACACCCTGCGCGACCTGGCCGCCGAGCGTCCGGACGCCGACCTGTTCTTCATCACCGGCGCCGACGCGATCGCCCAGCTGCTCACCTGGAAGGACTCCCCGGAGCTGTTCGAGCGCGCGCAGTTCGTCGCCGTCACCCGGCCCGGGCACCAGCTCACCGTCGACGGGCTGCCCGCCGACCGGGTCAGCCAGTGGGAGATCCCCGCCCTGTCCATCTCGTCGACCGACGTGCGGGCCCGCGCCCGCACCGGCAAGCCCGTCTGGTACCTGGTGCCGGACGGCGTGGTCCAGTACATAGCGAAGCACGGCCTGTACCGAGGAAGTCAGTCATGAGCACACCCGGCAACCCGCCGACCCGTCGCGAGCTGCGCGAGCAGGAGGCGGCACGGCTCGCCGCCGAGTCCCGGGCGTCCGACGGCGCCACAGCCCCGGCGACCGTCGGGGCGGCTGCTGCGCCGAGCGGTGCGGCGGCTGCTGCGCCGGTGGCGGGTGCCGCGTCGGTGCCGGGTGCGGGTGCCGCCGCAGCGGCGCAGGGATCCACCTCCCGGCGGGCGCTGCGCAGCCGGGTCGCCTCGGTCGGGCCCGACGGGCAGACCACCGCGGAGGGGCCGTACCAGGTGCCGGGGCTGCGGCCCGAACCGGTCGCCCGGACCCGACGCTCGATCCGCGAGACCTCCGGTGACGGGGGGATCGACCGCTCCGGATCCGCCGGGGGAGCGTCTGCCGGCGGGGCCTCCGTCGGCGGTGCCGCGGACCGCGGCGGAGTCCCGGGTCGCCGGTCCGCGGCGTCGAGCGGTGCTGCTGCGAGCGGTGCGCCTGCCAGCGGTGCAGCCGCGACCGGTGTCGCGGTGCCATCCGGTGCCGTGCGGGCCTCCGAGCTCTCAGGCGCCGGCCGGCCACCGGCAGGAGCCACGGGCAGCACAGGTGTGGCGCCCGCCGGCGTGACCCGATCGGGTGGTGCCTTCCCGGTACCGACGACCGCGACGGCCGGCAGGACTCCCAGCCTGGCAGGACCGGCGAGCGCGCCGCGCACGGCGGTCGGCGGCGCGACCTCCACGGCCCAGGCCCAGGAGGGCGGGTTCGGTGCGGGCGGGACGGGCGTTCCTGCTGGCGCCGCCGCAGCCGGCGGACCTGCCGGGCGCACCGTCGCGAGCGGTGCTGCCGCACCGGGTGGGTCGTCGGCAGCGGCAGGGGCGTCGACGCTGCCCGTGGCCGGCGCGCCGAGGTCGACGGATCGTTCCGGTGCGTTCGGCAGTCGTAGGGCATCGAGCAGCACGGATCCCGCGATCGCCGCCCCCGGGGCCGCCGAGGTGGCGCCGTCGACGCCGTCGTGGCCTCGTGCAGGCACCCCGGCGGCCGGCACCGGCGCTCCGACCGGCAGCCTTGCTGGTGCTGGTGCTGGTGCTGGTGCTGGTGCAGTTGGCGGCGCGCTCGCCGGGGCGCAGGGTCGGGCCGGCGCTGCCGCTGCGGCGCCGCAGCGGTCGTGGCCGGCCACTGCACCGCAGATCGGCGGCGCCGCTGCCTCGACCGGCGTACCCGTCGCTCCAGCAGCGCCCACGTGGTCGTCCCAGGGGATCACCGAGCGGCCCGGCACCGCGGCGATGCCGAGCGTGACCACCCAGCCCCGGACCGCCGCCCAGCCCGGTCCGGCCGCGCCCGGCGCAGCGCCGTTCCGGCCCGCCGTCGTCGCGCGGCCCGGTGCGGCGGCCGAGCCGGGCGTGCTGCTCCCGGAGCCGACCGAGGACGAGGCGGTACCCGTCCCGCAGTGGCGCTCGCTGCTGCAGGCCATGGCGCCCAAGGAAGAGGTGCCCGTGCTGTCCACCGCCGACGCCGACGTCACCGACATCCACGCGCCGGTCCCGGCGGTCGACACCGAGGTGCCCGAGATGCCCGAGCGGGTGCGTCGGCCGCTGCCGTTCACCTGGTTGCAGTGGATCGTCCTGGTGGTGGTCGCCTTCGTGCTCGGGTTCCTCATCATCTTCGTGGCCAGCACCGCGACAGGCAGCACCGGCGCAGACGCGCCCGTCCTCGCTGCTGCCGCAGCCGGCGAGGCCAGACCCGCTCCCTGATCCCACCGTCCACCACCCGCACCACGACCCCGAGGAGACCCGTGTCGGCATCCGACCGCGCCGTCGAGCTCACCGTGGCGGCAGCCCGTGCCGCCGCCGACCTGAAGGCCGAAGAGATCATCGCGCTCGACGTGAGCGCCCAGCTCGTCCTCACCGACGTGTTCCTGATCGCCTCCGGCACCAACGAGCGGCAGGTCGGCGCGATCGTCGACGCCGTGGAGGAGGCTCTGCACAAGCTCGGTGCCAAGCCGTTGCGCCGGGAGGGCAAGCAGGAGGGCCGCTGGGTCCTGATCGACTTCGGCGAGATCGTCGTGCACGTCCAGCACGCCGAGGACCGCGTCTACTACGCCCTCGAGCGCCTCTGGAAGGACTGCCCGGTCATCGTGCTGCCCGACGACATCCGCCCCGGTGACGGCGCCGCCGTCGAGATCGTCGAGGCGGACGAGGCAGGGGAGTGACCGTCGGTCGGGTGCTGCTGTGGCGGCACGGGCGCACGGCGCACAACGCCGGCGCCCGGCTGCAGGGCCAGTCGGACATCCCGCTGGACGAGGTCGGCACCTGGCAGGCCGAGACCGCAGCGGAGGCGATCGCCGCCCGCTACCGGCCCACCCGCATCATCGCGTCCGACCTGAGCCGTGCCCACGCGACCGCGCTCGCGCTGGCCGTCCCGCTCGGGCTGGCGGTGCAGGTCGACGCCCGGGTGCGCGAGCGCTCGTTCGGCGAGTGGGAGGGGCTGACCGGACCCGAGATCGCCGAGCGCTGGCCCGAGCAGCACGCTGCCTGGGTGGCCGGCCGCGAGCCCGAGCGCGTCGGCGCCGAGACCCGCGCCGAGGTGCTGGCCCGGACCGTCGAGGCCGTCACGGAGCACGCGGTTGCCCTGGACCGCGACGACACCCTGGTGGTCGTCTCGCACGGCGCCGCGATCAGCCTCGCCCTGATCGGCCTGCTCGGGCTGCCGGCGCCGTGGCGCGGCATCGCCGGGATGGCCAACGCGCACTGGGCCGAGATCCAGCCCGCCCGTCCTGGCAGCGACCCGGCCTGGCGGCTGGACGCCCTGAACCTCGGCCCGACGCACGCGTCCGCGGACTGGAACGCCGGCCCGGACCAGCCCCGGCACGCGGTGGACGACGAGGTCGGCGACCCGGCCTGAGGTGCGATTCGCACAACGGGCGCCCGATCACGTATGCTTCTGCACGCCCGCTTCGCGGGTGGTGAGACCCCCTTGGTGGTCTCGCGGGGCTGTGGCGCAGCTGGTAGCGCACCTGCATGGCATGCAGGGGGTCAGGGGTTCGAATCCCCTCAGCTCCACCAGTGTGATGACGCGGGACATCGTTTAGAGGTGTCTCGCGTCATCGTTCATAGTGCGAGAGCTCGGCCATCGGCCGGGCTCTCGTTCGTTGTTGCGCCAGTAGGTGCGGGTGGGGTCGATGGTGGCGGTGGCCAGGATCTCGCCGGTGGTGCGGTGGATGACGGTGGCGGTGGTCTGGTCGATGAGGATGAGGACGGGTGCGCTGCGGTGGTCGGCGCCGATGCCCAGGT
>DASWPG010000049.1:0-77138 GCA_036404115.1 Cellulomonas sp. | reverse complement strand
AGGTGCGGGAGTCCTCGGGCTGGGTGGCGATGGTGAACCGGGTCGCGCCGGCCTCGCGGGTGACGGTGACGTCGGTCGCGGTGCTGCCGTCGGCGTCCAGCAGGTCGGTCGCGACCCAGTAGCCGTCGGCCTGGTCCGGGATCTCCACGGTGATCGACTCGCCGTCGTTCTCCTCCAGCAGCCGGGACAGCACGAGGGTCCGCTGCTCGGTCGCCACGGCGCTCCACAGGTTCGGCTGCGAGTCGACCGGCAGGGCCAGCGCGAACACGTCGGCCGCGGGGAGGACCTCCGCGTCCTCGTCGGGGGTGGTCTCCTCGGGCGTGGTCCCGTCCGGCGCGCTCTCGTCGGGGGTCGTCTCGTCCGGGGTGGTCTCCTCGGGCGTGGTCTCCGTCGGCGTGGTCTCGTCCGGGGTCGCCGGGAGCTCGGACGCCGGGTCCTGCTCGGCAGCCGGGTCGGTGGTGCTGCCATCGGCCGTCGTGCTGCCGGAGTCGGTGGTGGTGGCCGCGTCGGTGGTGCTGGCGGTGCTGGGCCGGGTGACGCAGCTGCCGGTGGCGGCCTGGGCGGTCGACGTGCCGAGCAGGGACAGCCCGCCGCCCGCGGTGACGGTCAGGACGGCCATCGTCGTCACGGCCACGCCGGTGCGTGCCGCGCCGGGACGGGTGCTCCGGCCGCTGCGGTCGCGGCGCGCGCGGCGGACCGCGACCAGCAGCACGACGGCGACGGCGATCATCGCGACCGCCATCATCGCCAGGGGGGTCGGGTTGCTTCCGGTCACAGCAAGGCAGTCCACGGCGGCTCCTCAGAGTCTCGGGTTCGGCTGAACCACGGGGTGCGGTCTGGTCGTCATCCTGCGGTGAGCCGGCCGCCCCGCCGGACCTGGGTAGGGGGAACTACTCACGTCGCGCAGTGTTTGCTGCGACAGACCCGGTGCCCGGCCCGGTCGGGGTCCGCCGCCGGCACCCGGTCGACGAGAAGCCGTTCGTCACCATCACCGTCGCGCACGTCCTTGCCGCGGTGCAGGTCTCCCGGGCGACGTTCTACCTCCATCAGGACGCCGTCTCTCCTGGGGGACCCGCTGACGAACAAGGACGTGGGGGCGTTGACGAGCGATGTCCTGCACGGTGTCTTCGGCCTCGACCTGTCGCCCCGCCGGCGGATGACCAGCACCGTCCTCGGGGCGTTGAAGCGCTCCCCGATCACGGCCCGGCAGCTGCTCGGCACCGTCGCGCTCGAGACCGACGAGACCGAGTCGCACATCGAGGCCGACCAGGACGCCGCCCGGACCGCAGGCGTCGGGCCGCTGCTGGTCCGGATCTGCCCGGCGCACGTCTGCTCGCTCCGGCCGGACGGGCGGATCGGGGTGGCCTACCGGGCGTGCCTGGAGTGCGGCACCGGCCTGGTGGTCGCGCCGCGAGGGACCCTGAGTCGGCACTACCACCGCGGCGGGACGGGCATGGGGGTCCGCGAGGGCTGAGCCGCGATGGCGCGCCCGGTGGTGCCGGTGCCCGCGTCGGGGCCGTGAGCACCGCGATCGCCGCGTCCTTCCATCATCCGAGACAGGCCGCGACGCACCGGATCTGCTCAGTTAACCTTCAGGGAAAGCGCTTCCCATCTGTCGCGGTTCCCGTGGCGAGTTCGAGGCAGGGGCGCAGATCGCTCGAGCAAGGCCGAACCGACGACGAAGGGGACCTTCTCCATGACTTCTCGCCACACCACCGTGCCGACACTTCTCACGATCGCGGCGGCGGGCTCACTGCTGCTGGCCGCCTGCTCGTCCGGCGGCTCGGACGAGGCCGAGCCTGTCGCGGCCAGCACGAAGACCCAGGAGGCGAGTGCCGCCGCCGAACCGTCCTCGGAGCCGAGCGAGGTCGAGACGACGCCGGCCGAGACAGAGGTGACCGGCGACGTCGCCGCACCGGGCACGACGGTCGGGTTCGACACCTACCTCAGCTACACGTTCACCAACACGGACGACGAGCAGGCCGTGCTCAGCGCCAAGCTGGACAGCATCGATCTGGCCACCGACTCCGAGCGGGCCGACCTCGAGTCGGCGTTCGACGAGGGCGAGCTGGACGGCTACGACCTCTACCTGATCCGGATGACCGAGAAGAAGGTGTCCGGCGCGAGCGTCGAGTTCAACTCCGACTACAGCTACTTCGACCCGATCAAGGAGAGCGGCAGCACCGTCCAGTCGGTCACGGTGATCGGCTGGGACGGCTGCGAGCAGCAGAGCTTCGACTCTGCCTACGACACCGAGGGCGCGGAGCTCCAGCAGTGCTACATCGCAGCCGTGCCGAACGGGCAGCCGGCGCCGGCCGGGGTGGCCTACACCGGCGGCTACGAGGACGACAACCCGTACGACTCCTACGACGGGTCGCCGCTGCAGTTCATCGGCTGACCGGTCGGCGACGCGGGCGGTGCGGACGTTCGCACCGCCCGCGTCCCGCGTCCAGGAGCGCCGGCGGCCGCTCACGCCTCCGTCGTGCGACGGCCGCGCAGGAACATGCGCAGCCCGAGCAGCACGGCGACCGTCCCGACCAGGACCCCGGTCAGCCCGCAGGGCCGGGACGGGTCGGTGCCGCCGTCGGAGATCGACATCAGTGCGGCCTGGGCGAGCACGAGCAGCACCAGGGCGCCGCTGAGGTTCACCAGCTTGATCGCCTCGACGACGGGTTCGCGGTCCCGTCGGGCGACGAGCATGCCGTGGATCGCGAACCCGAGCTCGACGAACGCGACGGTCGCGATGGCGATCGCGACGTCGTGGTCGTACTGGTCGATGTGCGCGCCCCCCACCGCGACCAGGACGCACATCGCGACGTAGACGGCCGCCAGCACCGCGACGAGCAGGCCGACCTGGTGGTAGGCCCCCCGCTGGCGGGGGTCGCGCAGGTCGGTCCCGCCGGGGGCGCCGGTCCGGACGGCGGCACGGTGCGCGTGGATGGCGAGCAGCTTGGCCGCGGCGACCCCGAGCGTGAACAGCACGTTCGCGGCGAGGAAGACGGACGGCGTCACCAGCAGGAGCCCGGCCTTCCAGGTCGCCATCGCGAGGTTCGCCGGGACGGAGATGGTCGCGACCCGGATGGCGCGGACGCTGCGGTCGGCCCCGAACCGGACCACGGCCCGGCGGCCGGCCCGGACGGCGGCGTTCTCGTCGCCCGGCAGCCGGACGAGCAGGTCGCGCACCCGCCGCGCGCGATCGGTGGTGCTCGGCACGGTCCTGGATCCTTCCGCTGGGTGTCGTGGGTGTCGTCGGCGTGGCCCGGGCGGTCAGGCCAGCAGCCGGGCCGCCTCCTCGCCGGCCTGGTAGACGATGTCGTACTGCGCGTCGATCGGACCGGTGAGCCGGGCGATCTGGCGGGCCCGGACCCGGCCGTGCGCGACGTAGCCCGCCACCCAGGCGATCAGGCCGACGGCGCCCAGCGCGATGGACGCGATCGTGGCACCGGCGTCCAGGCTGAACACGGACCCGGCCAGGAACGCCGACCCGACGATGCCGATCGTGATCGAGGTGCCGGTCGCGACGACGGACTTCGAGCGCTCCAGCCGGGCGATCTCTGCGAGGGCCTGCTCCGCCCGGCGCTGCAGCGCGACGACCGCGGCGCGGTTGTGGATGTGGCGGTCCCGCTTGAGCTTGAGGGTGACGCCCGGGGCGCCCGGGATGCTCGATCCGTAGCCCTCGACGATCCAGCCGAAACCGACGTAGGTGTCGCGGTAGAGCGACTCGAGGTCGCGGGAGGTCTGGACGGTCGTGTACTCGTAGGCGATGAAGTCCGGTGCCTGCGTCCCGGTGGTCTGGCTCATGGTGATGGCTCCTCTCGACGCCGCCTCCGTGGACGGGGCGACCTGTGCTGCCGATCCTTCGCTGACCGGCGGCCCGAGGAGTCGTCCGGCCGGACCGATCACGGCTGCTGCGGGGGGAGTAGGCGGCGGCGACCTGCGGGCCGGAGCCGGCCGGGCCCCGGTGCGCGGCTGGCTAGCATGGTGCGACGGACCCGGCCGAGGCGGTCTGGAGGTGGACGGCGACCGTGTACTGCACCTGTCGTAGCCCCGGACGCTGCGCGCGGAGGACTCGCCGGAGCGGCGCAGCACCGATCCTGGCTCCAGCGGCGCCGACCCGGTGCCGCACGAGCGGAGGAGCCTGGCATGTCGCGACCCCGGAAGACCGTCCTGACCGTCGTGGGCCTCGGGGCGCTGGTCGCGGTGCTGCTGGTCCGCTCGGCGCGTCGGGCAGGATGACGGGCCGGCAGGTGGTGGACGTGGTCGAGCACCGGCGCCGGCGCGTGCTCCGGTGACACCGGTCACGGCAGCCTCGACACGCCGATGGGCCCGGGGCCCGCTCGTGCTGGAGCGCACCGCGCTCGCGGTGATCTGCGTGGCGCTGGTGGCGGACGTCGTGTTCGCCACCGAGACGGTCGGCGCCGGGACGGCCGGTGCGAGCGTGCTCGCCGCGTACCTGGCCGTGCTGCTGGGGGCGGCGGGCATCGTGGTGGGACGCCGCGTGCCGGTCGTCGGGGTGGTCCTGATGGCGGCGGCCCCGCTGCTGCCCGCCCTGCTGGGCTGGGACCCGATCGCCGCCTGGTCGATCGCGTGCTTCGCGGCGCTGTGGTTCACGCTGCGCGGGCTGCGGGGTCTGGTCGTCGCGCTCGTGCTCGGCGCGGCGAACCTGGTCGCGGCCGGGCTGTACGCCGGCACGCTGGACCCGTCCCAGGACACCTCCGCGTCGATCGCGGGCGCGGTCGCGGTGATGATGGCGGCGGCCGGCAGCGCGGTGCGGAGCAACCGGCAGTACGCGCTGTCCCTGGAGGAGCGGGCCCGTCAGGCGATGGCGACCCAGGAAGCGGTGGCTGAGCGGAGCGTCGCGGAGGAGCGGGTGCGGATCGCCCGGGACCTGCACGACAGCGTGGGGCACCGGGTCGCGGTGATGAGCATGCACCTGGGTGCGGCGGAGGTGCGGCTGCCGGCGGGTGCCGACCAGACGCGCGCGGATCTGGCGCTGCTCCGCGAGGACGTCCAGGCCGTGCTGAGCGAGACCCAGCAGATCCTCCGGGTGCTCCGCGTCGGCCCGAGCAGCGCGGACGGCGATCCGACCGCGGGGATCGAGCGGATCGACGAGCTGGTCGAGAGCTACCGGGGCGCGGGCCTGCGGCTGGAGGGCGCCGTCAGCACCGCGGGCGCGCGGCTGTCGCAGACCGCGTCGGCGGCGGCGTTCCGGATCACCCAGGAGGCGCTGACGAACGCGCAGAAGCACGGCACCGGGTCGGCGTCGCTGTCGATCGAGGTGCTCGAGCACGGCGGGCTCGCGATCGAGGTGATGAACCTGCGACGCGCGGACCCGGCACCGGGACCGGGCGATGGCGGGCACGGTCTGGTCGGCATGGGCGAGCGCGCCGAGTCGGCCGGCGGCCACCTGGACACCGGTGGTGACGGACGGATGTTCTGGATCAGGGCCGAGCTGCCCGGAAGCGGAGAGAAGCCATGACGTCGGTCCTGATCGTGGACGACCAGTCGATGATCCGGATGGGTCTGCGGACCATCCTGGAGGCCCAGGCCGGGCTGACGGTCGAGGCCGACGTGGGCGACGGCCTGTCGGCGCTCGCCGTGCTGGCCTCGGGCCGGCCGGTGGACGTCGTGCTGATGGACCTGCGGATGCCCGGGATCGACGGCGTGGAGACCACCCGGCGGATCCGGGAGCGGCACGCCGCCGAGCAGGTGCGGATCCTGGTGCTGACCACCTTCGAGGAGGACGCGAACGTGCTGGCCGCGCTGCGGGCCGGTGCCGACGGGTTCCTCGGCAAGGGGGTCGGGCCCGCCGAGCTGGCCGAGGCGGTGCTGCGGGTGTCCCGCGGGGACCACGCCCTGTCGGACAGTGCGGTGAGCGCGCTGGTCGAGCACGTCGCGGAGGGCAGCGCGGTGGCGACGGACCTGGACGCGGCGCACCGGTTCGAGGCGCTGACGCCTCGCGAGCGCGAGGTGGTCGTGGCGATCACGCGCGGGCTGGACAACGTCCAGATCGCCCAGGAGATGTTCCTGTCGCCGCTGACGGTCAAGACGCACGCGAACCGCGCCATGATGAAGGTCGGGGTTCGGGACCGCGCCCAGCTGGTCGCTCTCGCGTACCAGGCCGGCGTCACCCGCTGACCCGGCAGCAGGAGCACCGGCCTCGTCTGCTGCGGGCGCAGTAGACGAGGTCGGTCTGTCGGCACGATCCCCTCTCGCCGGTGTCTCGGGAGGCTGGACCCATGCAGATCACGGCAGACCGATTGAGCAAGAGATACGGCGACAGGCTCGCCGTGGACGACGTGTCCTTCACGGTGCGTGCAGGGAACATCACCGGCTTCCTGGGTCCGAACGGCGCAGGAAAGTCCACCACCATGCGCATGCTGCTCGGGCTGCACCGCCCCGACCGTGGTGCGGTGCTCTACGACGACAAGCCCCTGACCTCCTACGGCAGCCCGCTGCGGGTCGTCGGAGGGCTGCTCGACGCCAAGGCCTTCCACCCCCACCAGACACCGCGGCAGCACCTGCTCGCGCACGGCGCGACCCACGGTCTGGGCATGCGGCGGGTCCAGGAGCTGCTGGGCACGACCGGGCTGGCCACGGTCGCCGACAAGAAGATCGGCGGCTTCTCCCTGGGGATGAGCCAGCGCCTGGGGATCGCGACCGCGATGGTGGGCGACCCGCAGGTCCTCATCCTCGACGAACCCATCAACGGCCTGGACCCCGAGGGTGTGCGCTGGGTGCGCGAGACGATGCGCTCGCTCGCGGCGCAGGGCCGCACGGTGCTGCTGTCGAGCCATCTGATGAGCGAGATGTCCCAGACCGCCGACCATGTGGTGGTGATCGGTCGCGGCCGGATCCTGGCCGACGCCCCGGTGGCGGAGATCGTCGCGGGCGCCGGTGGCGGCTCCGTACGGGTCCGCAGCCCGCAGGTGGGCGAGCTGATGGCCCACCTCGCCGGGCACGGCGTGCAGGTCGAGGTCGTGGACGCCACCACCCGGATCGTGCGGGGCGTCGACGCCGAGGTCGTCGGCACGGTCGCCGCTCGGCAGCAGATCGTGCTGCTCGAGCTCGTCGGCCTCCAGTCCACCCTCGAGGACGCGTACCTCGACCTGACCGCGGACGCGGTCGAGTACCGGTCGGGAGCGGCAGCATGACCGGGACGCAGGCGCAGGGCCGACCGGCTGTGGACGAGCGGGCGGTGCAGCGCTCGGTGGAGGCTCGGCGCACCTTCGCCGGTCTGGTCCGCAGCGAGTGGCTCAAGCTGCGCACCCTGCGGTCGACCTGCTGGACGCTCGGGCTCGTCGTGGCGATGCAGATCGCCATGGCGGTCACCGAGGGGGCCTCGCTCGCGACCAGCTATCCCGACGGGATCGGCTCGCACGGCGCGACCACCCTGGCGAGCCTGGCAGCCGGCGGGGTCTCGGCCACGCAGTTCGCCGTGATGGTGCTGGGGGTGCTCTGCGTGACGGGGGAGTACCGGACCGGGCAGGTCCGCAGCACCTTCAACGCCGACCCGGGCCGGGTCCTCGTGCTGGCGGCCAAGGGCGTCGTGGTCGCGGGCCTGACCTTCATCACCTCGTTCGCCGCGATGGTGGTCTCGGGCGTGGTGCTGCGGGTGATGGCGGGGGACCTCGCGGCCGGCATGTCCTACCTCGACCTCACCGCCGTGCGGATCACCGTGGGGGCACCGCTGTACCTGTCACTGATCGCGCTGATGTCGCTCGCGCTGGGGGCAGCGCTGCGCCGTGCGGGGGCGGCGATCTGTGCCGTCCTCGTGATCGTGATGGCGCTGCCCGGGACGGCCTCGATGTTCCCCGGCGGGTGGGTCGGCACGCTCGTGTCCTACCTGCCGGGATCGGCGGGTGCGGCGATCTACGACGCGGGTGCCACGGTGGCGGACTCCACCCTGAACCCGATGGCGGCGGCGATGGGCGGCGGGACCGTGATGCTGCCGGCGTGGCTCGGTCTGCTCGTCCTCGCCGGGTGGGTCGCCCTGATCTGGGGCTGGGGCGTGTCCGCGACGCAGCGCCGCGACGTCTGAGCCGGACGAGGCCCCCGGCGCGCCACCGCGGCGCGTCGGGGGCCATCCTTGTCGGGCCCGACGTCGTTCACCCCGGTCAGCTGTGCACGCTCAGCAGGTGGGCAGCCTGTGCGCACGACTGGTCGACGAGGTCGTACTGTCGCTCGAGCAGGGGGGCGAGGCGTTGCGCGGTCCGCCGGGCGACGAGGGCTCGGGCACCACGGGCTGCGCCGCACAGCGCGACGCCCACGACAGCAGCCAGGATGCTCAGGGTTCCGTGCCCCGACCGCAGCAGCACCGCCGAGCCGGTCGTCGTCGTCGCGAGGATCGCGATCGTCAGCGCGCCCGCCCGTGCGGCGACCCGTGGAGCTCGTTCCAGGTGCGCGATCTGGTGCAGCGCACCCTCGGCCTGCCGCTGGAGCCCGCCGAGCAGGGCGAAGTTGCGGGTGGTCCGCGCACGCGTGAGCCGGACCAGCACCTGCCCGGGCCGGCCGGCCGTGGGCTGCATCGACGTGACGTCCCAGCCGAACGCCCGGTACGTGTCCCGGTACAGCGGGAGGAGGTCGGGCCGGACGCGGAGGGCGAGCTGCTCGCGGGAGAGATCTCCCTCGGCAGAGCCCCGGTCGTCGGGGTGGGTCATCTGTGCTGCTCCCGTCGGTGCTGGCTCGTGCTCTCCCACCGTGGCGGAACGGGGCCGGGGACGGATCGTCCGGCGGGACCGACCCGGCCTACGTCGTCTGCAGTACGGCGGGGACGGGTCCACGGTCTGGTCGGCCCGCAGCAGAGCCCGGCGCCCGACCGCGGGTCGTGCCCGGTTCGCGTACCGCGGGTGCGGTAGCCGGACCGGTGCTGCTGGAGGACTCGCGACCGGGGCCACGGCGACAGGCTGACGGAGGCAGCCCGGGCACCGGTCCGGACGAGCACGACCCGCAGGAGCGAGCAGACATGGACCACACGGCGCAGACCACGCAGACCGCGCAGACCGCGCAGACCGCGCAGACCACGCAGACCACGCGGACGGGGCGGCCGGTGGACGGTCCCGGTGGTGCTGGGCCGAGGTCCGGGGCGATCGTGGGGGTGCTGGCGCTGGCGGGGGTGCTGGCGGCGGGGATGCAGACGTTGGTGGTGCCGTTGATCGGGCAGCTGCCGTCGATCCTCGGGACGAGCACGAGCAGCGCGTCCTGGGTGATCACGGTGACGTTGCTGGCGTCGGCGGTGGCGGTGCCGATCGCGGGTCGGCTGGGTGACATGTTCGGCAAGAAGCGGCTGCTGCTGGTCAGCATCGTGCCGCTGCTGCTCGGATCGGCGGTGTGCGCGCTGTCCGGGACGCTGGTCCCGATGCTGGTCGGGCGCGGTCTGCAGGGTCTGGGGATGGGGGTGGTCCCGTTGGGGATCAGCCTGCTGCGAGACGTGGTCCCGCCGGAGCGGGTGGGGTCGGCGGTCGCACTGATGAGTGCGTCGATGGGGATCGGCGGTGCGTTCGGGCTGCCGTTCGCCGCGGCGATCGCGCAGACCGCGAGCTGGCAGGTGATGTTCTGGGTGTTCGCGGGGCTGTCCGCGGTGACCCTGCTCGCCGTGTGGCGGGTGGTCCCGGCGGGTCCGGCGCACGGGTCGGGGCAGCGGTTCGACCCGTGGGGCGCGGTCCTGCTGTGCGGTGGGTTGGTGTGCTTCTTGCTGGCGGTGTCCAAGGGAGCGGTGTGGGGGTGGACGGCCCCGGCGACGCTGGGGTGCGGTGCGGCGGCGGTGCTGGTGCTGTCGTCCTGGGTGCTGGTGCAGCTGCGGGTGCGGCAGCCGTTGGTGAACGTGCGGTCGATCGCGCGTCGTCCGGTGCTGGTCACGAACGTGGCGTCGTTGCTGGTCTCGTTCGCGATGTACGCCCAGGCGCTGGTGATCCCGCAGCTGCTGCAGCTGCCGAGCACGACGGGGTACGGGCTGGGTCAGTCGATGCTGGCGATGGCGCTGTGGCTGGCCCCGGGCGGGCTGGTGATGATGGCGGTGGCCCCGCTGGGTGCGCGGGTCTCGCGGGTGCGCGGGCCCAGGACGACGTTGGTGGCCGGGGCGGTGGCGATCGCGGCCGCGTACGGGGCGGGGCTGGTGCTGATGGGTTCGACCTGGGGCCTGATGGTGGTGGTGATGCTGGTGAACGTCGGGACGGGGCTGGCCTACGGTGCGGTGCCGTTGCTGATCATGCGCGGGGTTCCGCGGGCGGAGACGGGCGCGGCGAACAGTTTCAACACGTTGGTGCGCTCGGTCGGCACGAGTGTCGCGGCGGCGGTGGTGGGGGTGCTGCTGGCGAACATGAGCACTCTGGTCGACGGGGTGTCGGTGCCGTCCGAGGGCGCGTTCCGGGTGGCCCTGCTCGTCGGGTGCGCGGCCGGGATCGTCGCCGCCGTGGTCGCCGCCGCGATCCCGGGCAGCAGCACCACGGGCGACGGAGCCGTCGACCGCGCGCCCAGGAGCTGAGCGCGGGGCGCCGGCCGCACGGCTCAGCGGGCCGCCGGCGCCCCGTCGGCCCAGGGGGCCAGCCAGATCGCGGTCAGCGCGTCGAGCAGGCCGTCGGCCGCCCCCTGCCAGTCGGTGCGCGGGGTGGGCTCCCCGAGGGCGAGGGCCCGCTCGCGGCTCGCGAAGCCGTGCACCAGCAGCAGCCGCATCAGCTCGTGCCGCTCGGTGCGGACCGCCGGGGGCATCTGCGGCGAGGTCCGGTCGATCTCCTCGAGCACCCGATGCAGGGTCGTGGCGCGCCAGGACTCCTCCTCCAGCAGCTGGCGCAGGTGCGGGTCGGCGAACAGCTGCGCGCTGAACCGTGCGTACCAGGAGGGCTGCGGCAGCGCGGCGAGGTGGGCGGCGCTCGGTCGCACGAACACGTCCAGCCAGGTCCGGGCGTCCGTCGCGCCGGTGACGGCCGCCGTCGCCTCGACCCGTCGGTGCTCGATCTGGTCCTGGTGCCGGCGCACGATCGCGCGCAGCAGGCCCTCCTTGGTGCCGAAGTGGTAGCCGACGGCGGTGTTGTTCCCCTGACCGGCGTGCTCGCCGATCTGCCGGTTGGACACCGCGGTGACCCCGTGCTCGGCGAACAGGTGCTCCGCCGAGGTCAGGATCGTGTCGCGGGTCGCCGCGGCGCGCGTCCGCCGCTCCGTCGCTGCAGTCGTCACGTCCTCGCTCCTCGTCTCCCGGCACAGCCTACCGGTTGCATTCAGTCAGGCAACTGACTTAGTTTGCGTGGGTCGTCCCAGCAGAGAGAGTCCCGTGACCACGCTCACCACCACACCCCCCGCACCCGCCGCCGGACCCGACCGCGGGGTGCCGGCCGGCACGACCCGGCTGGTCGCGGTCCTGGCCTCTGCCGGGATCGTCGTCTCGCTGATGCAGAGCATCGTGATCCCGCTCGTGCCCGAGCTGCCGACCCTCCTGCACTCCAGCACGGCCGACACCTCGTGGGCGATCACGGTCACCCTGCTCGCCGCGGCCGTCGCCACCCCGACCGTGGGGCGGCTCGGCGACATGGTCGGCAAGCGGCGGATGCTGGTGCTGAGCCTGCTGCTGCTCGTCGCCGGGTCGGTGGTCGCCGCGCTCGCGAGCTCGCTGCTCCCGCTGATCGTGGGGCGAGCGCTGCAGGGCCTGGCCGCCGGGGTCGTCCCGCTCGGGATCAGCATCATGCGCGACGTCCTCCCCGAGGACCGGCTGCCGGGTGCCACCGCGATGATGAGCTCGTCGCTCGGAGTCGGCGGCGCGCTCGGGCTGCCGCTCGCCGCGCTCGTCGGGCAGTCGTTCAGCTGGCACGTGCTGTTCTGGGGGGCGGGGGCGCTCGGCGTCGTCGCGCTCGTGCTGGTGCTGGCCTTCGTGCCCGAGTCCGACCAGCGCAGCGGCGGACGCTTCGACGTCCTGGGCGCGGTCGGCATCTCCGTCACGCTGGTCTGCCTGCTGCTCGCGGTGTCCAAGGGCTCGACCTGGGGCTGGGGGACCGCGCTCACGCTCGGTCTGCTCGCGGTGGCGGTGCTGGTGCTGGCCGCGTGGGTCTGGTGGGAGCTGCGCTGCCCGCAGCCGCTCGTCGACCTGCGGGTCGCCGCCCGTCGTCAGGTGCTGCTCACCAACGTGGCCTCGGCGGTGTTCGGGTTCGCCATGTTCGCGCAGTCGCTGGTGTTTCCGCAGCTGCTGCAGCTGCCGACGAGCACCGGCTTCGGCCTGGGCCAGCCGATGCTGGTCGTCGGCCTGGTGATGGCGCCGTCCGGGCTGGTGATGATGGCGGTGTCACCGCTGTCGGCACGGATCACGTCGGCGGCCGGTCCGAAGATCTCCCTGGTCGTCGGCAGCCTGGTCGTGGCGGTCGGGTACCTGCTGGGCATCCTGCTGATGTCCGCCGCCTGGCAGCTCGTCGTGGTCTCGAGCGTGATCGGGGCGGGCATCGGGCTCGCCTACGGGGCGATGCCCGCGCTGGTCATGGGCGCGGTCCCACGGACGGAGACGGCTGCGGCGAACAGCCTGAACACGCTGATGCGCTCGATCGGCACCGCGGTGTCCAGCGCGGTGGCCGGCGTCGTGCTGGCGCAGCTGACGGTCGAGGTGGCCGGGACCGCGGTGCCCTCGCAGGACGGTCTGCGCCTGGTGCTGGCCGTCGCGGCCGGCGCGTCGCTCGTCGCGTGCGCCGTCGCGACCTGCTTGCCGCGCCGCAGAGCTTCGTCCGGCGACGCCTGAGCCCGGACGCTCCCGGGGCGGGCCCGCGGGACGGCGCGGTCGGCTCAGCCGGGGGACCGCGGGGCGAGCGACCGAACGTCTCGTCGAGCGCGCGGTCGATCGGCACCCGTCCGTCCGTCGCGGCCCAGCGCTCGACCGCGAGGTCGCGTGCGCCCACAGCGAGCGCTCGGAGTCCCGCCTCGCCCGCAGGGACGGCGTCTCCCGCACCAGCCTGGCGACGATGGCCGACCGGCCGAGGTCGCGCCCGATCCGGCTTGCGACGACGTCCGCCGCGCGGCGCAGCACCGCCCAGGCGTCCAGGCCGGACGGGGCTCCGCGGACCTGGGCCACGAGCTCGGCCCCCTCGACCCGGAACGCGCCGAGCGCGAGCTCCTCCTTCATCGAGCGCGGACCTGCTCGGCTGGCGCGGCCGACGCGGCCGAGAGCAGGATGCCGGCCGATCCGACGAGGACCAGGTAGGCGCCGGCCTGACGGACGAAGTCCGGCTCGACGTGCCCCACCGTGGTCAGGGCGCCGACGCCGAGGAACGCCGCCACGACGCTGCTGACGAGCAGGGCGAGAGCCCGGAGCCGCTCAGGCCGGGCGCACGACCGCAGGTGCACCCGTCGGGCGCTGGTCCAGGAACGGACCAGGAACGCGCAGCCGAGGAGCAGGTTGGTCGGCACGACCAGCACGTCCAGCCGGGAGATCACCGCCAGCAGCAGCCCGAGCAGCACGACCTGGGCCGCGACGAGCCGCCAGCCGATCCGGTGCACGGTCCGGAACCGTGCCAGGTAGCGGCTCATCCGCACCGTGCCCCACCCCGCCAGGACGAGCGCGGACATCGACCCGACGATCTGCACCGCCAGCTCCGGCACGATCATGAAGAAGGCACCCAGCAGCACGGCGCTGATGCTGCGCACGAAGCTGCCCCGTCGGACCAGGGCCCGAAGGTCGACCGCGGCCACCGAGCGCACGGCGACCCGCACCGCGAGCGCGGTCGGGCGTCGGGTCGACCGGCGGGTCCGGGCCAGCGCGAGCACGACCGACTCCACGCTGCCGTACTGCACCCGGGCGATCTGGGTGGTGAGGCGGGCACCACCCGCTCCCAGCGCGCCGAACAGCGCGTCGGTGAGCTCGCGCCGGTCGGCGGGGGTCGCGTCACGCAGCCAGGCCTCGATCGCTCCGTTCAACGCCGCCGCCGTCGGTGCCACGCGCGCGACCTCACGCAGGCCCGGGCCGTCGACCTGCCAGGTCTGCAGGTCGTGCTGCAGCAGCCCGCGGGCGTCGCTCGCGACGACGTGCGTCGCGGCTGCCGTCTCGAACAGCGCCCCGATCACGACCTGCTCGGGCACGATCTTCGTCAGCCGGTCGCTGATCCGGTCCAGCCCGTCCGGGTCGACCAGCTCGGCGCTGAGTCCCGGGCCGTCGTTGCTGAACACGTCCAGCAGCCGGGCCTGCTGACCCGGTGGGAGCAGCATCGCGGCGTACACCGCCAGGTTGCCGCCCTTGGAGTGCCCACCGACCCGCAGCGGTCCGGTGCCGCGGTCCGCGATCGCCGCGAGGTAGCGCGCGGCCTCGACCTGGGCCGCCGTGACCTGGAAGCTCATCGCGAAGTCCTCGTGCCACCCGGTGATCGTGTTGTCGGTGCCGCGGAACGCGACGTAGGTGGTGGCGTCCTCCAGCCGGATCGTCACGGCGGAGAACTGCAGGCGTGCCTCGGGATCGAGCACGTCGACGTGGTCGCTCAGACGGGCGCCGGCGAACCGCGGGGAGCGGGCGAGCTGCTCGGGGAACCGCGCATCGAGCGCCGGCAGCCGTCCGTCGTCCGGTCGGCCCCGGCGCGAGGCGACCTGTGCGGCGGCGTCCCCGAGCGTGACCTCACCCGCCCCCGGTGCCGGCACGAGTCCGTCCAGGTCGAGGTACGCCAGCGCGCTGAGCACGAGGTTGTCGACCAGGGTGAACGGGCGCTCGTCGAGCCTGAGGTCGCCGCGCCAGCGCAGGTAGTCGAGGAGGTTCGGCACCGCTCAGCCCGCCGTGCTGCGCGGCGGGACGGCGGGAGCGCCGCTCTGGTTCGAGGTGAGCACCCGGCTCATCCTGCTGGGAGACGAGCGGGTGCGCGTCGACCTGCGGGCGTATCCGTCTACCGCGTCCGGCGTACGCGCGGGCGGGCGGTGCCGGCCACCAGCCCCTAGATTTGCCCGGTGCCGACCCCCGCCGTCCGCGAGGCCTACGGCCGGCGCCTCGCCGAGTACGTCGACCGGTTCGGCTCGATCGACGCGACCGCTGCGCCGGACCGTGCGCTGGTCGGCGCCTGGGCGCGGGACCGGGGCGGCCCGGTCCTGGACGTCGGCTGCGGGCCCGGCCAGTGGACGGCCTGGCTGCACGCGGCGGGGGTGGACGTCGAGGGCGTCGACCCGGTCGAGGACTTCGTCGCCGGGGCCGGGCTGCGGCACCCCGGGGTGCGCTTCCGGGTCGGCCGGGCGGCGGGCTGCTGCTCGGGTTCTTCGCGGGGGAGCAGATCGAGCCGTTCGAGCACGCCGTGACGAGCGCGTGGACCTGGCCGGTGGACGCGCTGGCCTGCGTGGTCGCGGCGGCGGGGTTCACCGTCGAGGAGCTGCACGCCCGGACCGATCCCGGCGTGCGGCCGCACGGGGCGATCGTGGCGCGGCTGGCCGGTGCCGGCGACCCGCCCGTCCCGCCGAGCGCGCCCGGCGAGCCCGAGCAGGGCTACCGGTCGGCGGCGCGCACGGTGTAGAGGGTCTGCCCCCAGCCGATCGTGCTGCGCCGCGGCGTGCCCAGACCGGCGGCGGCGAGCAGCGCCAGGTGCTCCTCGTGGGTGCGCGAGCCGCCGCCGGTGAGTGCGAACGCGACCAGGTCGTCCGCGTAGTCGTGCTCGTCGGCCAGCTCGGGGTCCAGGAGCTCGTCCAGCACCAGCAGCCGGCCGTCCGGACGCAGGCTCGCCGCGGCCTCGCGGAGCACGTGCACGGCGTCGGCGTCCGGCAGGGCGTCCAGCACGCCGGCGAGCAGCAGCACGTCGACCCGCGCCGCGCGGCGGTGCAGCGGGCTGCCGGCCTCGTGCCGGACCCGCGGGTGCGGGTCGTGCAGCGCCCGCAGGTGCGCCAGCTCGGACGGTGCCGCGACCACCACGACCTCCAGGTCCGGGTGCGCCGCGACCAGCGCGGCGGCGTGGCTGCCGGCGCCCGGGCCGGCCACGACGAGGCTGCGGGCGCCGGTGAGCTCGGGCGCGGTGGCCAGCGCACCGGCCGACCAGGCGGCCTCCTGGTCCTCGTCGTCCAGCTGGTCGGCCAGCACCGCGTCGTCGGCCGGCACCAGCCCGGCGCCGTCGGGGTCCGCGCCGCCGTCGCCGCCGTTGCCGCCGACACCGCCGGGCCGCCCGGTGCGTACCGCGTCCAGCAGCAGCACCAGCCCGTCCAGCTCGCGCAGCGCCGGGGCGCGGTCCAGGCGCAGCCGGTCCAGCATGTCGTCGTCCAGCGCCCGGCCGAGCCCGGCCAGCCGCACCGCGTCCGGCCCGACCTGCTCGGTCAGCCCGATCGAGGTCAGGTAGCGCAGCAGCCGGCGCAGCCCGTCCGGGTCGGTCCCGGTGGTGCGGGCCAGCGCGGCGACCGGTCGGGCGTCGGCGCCGATCGCGGCGGTCAGCCCGAGGGTCGCGGCCACCCGCAGCGCGAACCCGGGCACCAGCTCGGTGAGCTCGTGCAGCCGGTCGTCGTCCTCGTCGGCCTGCTCGACCGGCCCGCCGTCGGTGGTCTCCTGGCGGCGCCAGTACCCGGTGACCTCCAGCTGCTCGCGCGGCAGGCCGCGCTCGTCGCGCAGCCAGCGCCGGATCGGGGCGAGCGTGAGCGCCTCGCCCGCCACCCAGGCGAACACCACGCCGTCCGGCCAGGGGGCGGAGCGGATCGCGTCCAGCAGCAGCGTGGTGGTCCCGGGCCGTGCGCCGTCGCGGCTCAGCCATGTCAGCTCGACCCCGTCCGGCACGGGCAGCTCCTGGCGGTGCCCGGGTTCGGCGACCTCCACGAACACCTGGCCGCGCGCGCCGGCCGGCCACTCCTCGAGCCAGCGCCCGATCGCCGGCAGCGCTGTCTCGTCGCCCGCTACGAGCGTCGAGTCCGCCCGGACCGGGTGCGGCGCGGACATCTTGGGCCCGGCGACCTGGATCCGGTCGCCGGGGCGCGCCTGCTCCGCCCAGCGGGTGGCCGGTCCGACGCCGTGCCGGACCACGTCGACGTCGACCTCGCCGGCGACCGGGTCCCAGCGGCGCACGGTGTACGTGCGCAGCAGCAGGTGCGCGTCGCCGCGCGGCCAGCTCAGCACCCCGTCGGCCTGGGTCGGGCCGACCACCGTGGCGGCCTCCGGGTGCTGCAGGATCAGCTTGAACTCGTCGTCGAACCCGTCGGACCGGAACGCCGCCACCGGGAACCCGTTCGCGGCGGTGTGCGCGGCCAGCTCGGCCCCGCCGAGGGTGACTCGGCGCATCCCGGGCGTGACGTCGGCGACGCGCAGCACGTCCAGGGTGCGGGTGGTGATCGGGTAGACGTCGACCGGTCGCAGGGTGCGGACCATGGGGAGCTACTCCTTGTTGGTTGAGCCGGTGGTGGTGTCGGGGGAGACGGCTGCGCCGGTCGGAGGTGCGCCGCGCGGGTCGAGCGGCACGACCCACGGGGTGCCGGTGACCGGGTCGGGCACGACGAGCGCGCGCAGCCCGAACACCTCCTCGACCAGGGCGACGGTCACCACGTCGGCCGGGGCCCCGGTGGCGACGACGTCGCCGTCGTGCATCACGATCAGATGGTCGGCATAGCGGGCCGCCTGGTTCAGGTCGTGCAGCACCGCGACGACGGTCTTGCCCTGCTCGTGGAAGGTGCGCAGCAGCTCCATCAGGTCGTACTGGTGCGCGATGTCGAGGAAGGTGGTCGGCTCGTCCAGCAGCATGATCGGGGTGTCCTGGGCGAGGAGCATCGCGACCCAGACCCGCTGCCGCTGCCCGCCGGACAGCTCGTCGACCAGCCGGCCGGACAGCTCGGTGAGCCGGGTGGCGGCCAGCGCCCGGACGACCGCCTCCTCGTCGCTGGCGCGCCACTGCTGCACGAGGCTCTGGTAGGGGGCACGGCCGCGGGCGACCAGGTCGGCGACCCGGATGCCCTCCGGGGCCAGGGAGGTCTGGGGGAGCAGGCCGAGCCGGCGGGCGACCTCCTTGGACCGGTAGCCGGTGATGGCCTTGCCGTCCAGCAGCACCTGCCCGGCGGTGGGGGTCAGCACGCGGGACAGCGCGCGCAGCAGGGTGGACTTGCCGCAGCCGTTCGGTCCGATGATCGCGGTGAACGAGCGGTCCGGGACCGGGACGGTCAGGCCGCGCGAGACGACCCGTCGGTCGTAGCCGAGGGTGACGTCCTGGGCGCTGATCCGTGCGGGGCTGGTGGTCACGGGGTCCTCCGTGGGGCTGGCGGTCATCGGGGCGCTCCGTACTGCCGCCGGGTCTCGCGGATCAGCAGCCAGATCAGGTACAGGCCGCCGAGGCACACCGTGACCAGACCGACCGGGACGGCCTGGTACACCTGCGCGACGAGCAGGGACAGCAGGTGCGCGAGGGCCAGCAGGGCGGCGCCGGTGGCCGCCGCGCCGACCAGGCTGACCCCGGCCGAGCGGGTCAGCCGCCGGGCGAGCTGCGGCGCGGCCAGCGCGACGAAGCTGATCGGTCCGGCGGCGGCGGTCACCAGGGCGACGGTCGCGACGCCGACCACCATCAGGGCCAGGCGGGCCCGGGTCGGTCGGGTGCCGAGCGTGGTGGCGGCGTCGTCGCCCAGCTCGAGCCGGCGCAGCGCGGGGGACAGCGCCCCGGCGGCGAGCACGATCGTCACCGCGATCAGCGCGGCGGGGGCCATCGAGGCCCAGGACACCCGGGTGATGGTGCCGGCGCTCCAGAAGCCGACCGTCATCGCGTCGTCGACGTCGGCGCGGGTGAGCAGGAAGGAGTTGATCGAGCCGAGCATGGCGGACACGCCGATGCCGACCACGATCAGCCGGAACCCCTGCACTCCGCGCCGGTAGGACAGCAGGTACACCACGACCGCGGTGGCCAGCCCGCCGACCAGCGCGGCCACCGCGAGCGACCAGTAGCCGGGGGAGCCGAGCACCAGCAGCATGACCACGACCGCGGTGTACGAGCCGGCGTCGAAGCCGATCACGTCCGGCGATCCGAGCGGGTTGCGGGTGAGGGACTGGAAGATCGCGCCGCCGATGCCGAGCAGCGCGCCGAAGACGACCGCGGCGACCGCGACCGGTGCGCGCCAGTCCAGCACCACGACCCGCTGGAACGCCTCGCCACCACCGCCCAGCACCGCGAGCACCTGCTCGAGGCCGAGCGGGTAGTCGCCGAGGGTGATCGCGACCACCGCGGCGACCACGGCGATCGCGAACCCGGCGGCGGACACCGCGAGCAGCCGGACCGGCAGCCGGCCGGACAGCCAGCGGGTGCGCACCGGGCGCGTCGCGTAGCCGAGGTCGACCGGGCCGGCGGGGGCCCGGGCCGCACCCGGCGGGGGTGCCGCGGTCACAGCCCGCTCACCGAGCGTCGCCGCACCAGGGCGATCAGCACCGGTGCCCCGACCACTGCCGTCACGATCCCCACCTCGATCTCCGAGGGCCGGGCGATCACCCGGCCGACCACGTCCGCCGCCAGCACGAGCACCTGGGCGGCCAGCGCGGAGCAGGCGATCACCCAGCGCTGGTCCGGCCCGGTGAACCACCGCACCACGTGCGGCACCATCAGCCCGACGAAGGCGATCCCGCCGGTCAGCGCGGTCGCCCCGCCGGCCAGCAGGGTGATCGCGACGACGCCCAGCACCCGGACCCGCAGCACGTCGGTGCCGAGCGAGGCGGCCAGCTCGTCGCCGAGCGCGACCGAGTTCAGCGGGCCGGCCAGCAGCAGCGCGAGCAGCAGCCCGGCGGCCAGGAACGGCACGACCGCGGCGGAGTCGCTCAGCGTGGTCCGGGCGATGGTGCCCACGCCCCAGTCCCGGACCGTCTCGAAGGTGTCCTCGTCGATCAGCGTGAGGAAGGTGGAGAAGCCGCCGAGCACCGCGCTCAGCGCCACCCCGGCGAGCACCAGGGTGACCGGGGCCACCGTGCCGCGTCCCGCGGTGCCGATCAGGTAGACCAGGACGGTCGTGGCCGCGGCGCCGAGGAACGCGAACCAGATGTAGCCGGTGAGGGTGGTCAGACCGAGCACGCCGGCGCCGAGGGTGACCGCGAACCCGGCGCCGGCGTTCACGCCGAGGATTCCGGCGTCGGCCAGCGGGTTGCGGGTCAGCGCCTGGATCAGCGCGCCGGCCACGCCGAACGCCGCCCCGACCAGGAGGCCCACCACGGTGCGCGGGATGCGCAGCGTCCAGACGATGATCGACGCGTCCGTGTCGTCCGGGTGCCAGAAGCCGCGCCACACCTCGCCGAGCGAGAGCGGGTTCGCGCCGAACGCCAGGCTCGCCAGCACGGTGAGCGCCAGCACGGCCAGCACGGTGGCCAGGCCCAGGGCGCGGCGTCGCCGGAGCACGGTCGGTGCCGGCTCCGGCGACGTGCGCGTCGAGGTGACGGTGCTCAGTCGAACAGCCCCTCGAACGCCCCGGTCAGCTCCTCGACGGTCCACCGGTCCGCCAGCACGTTCGGGTAGCTGAACGCCCAGGCGAGGTCGAGGACCCCGCTCTCCTCGCTCGGGTCGAGGTAGGCGACCTTGCCGGCCTGCACCGCACCGAGCTTCTGGTAGAGCGCGTTGCCCTCCAGCCAGGTCGTGGCCTCCTCGATCGTCCCGTCGCCGCCGTGCCGTGCGACCAGCAGCGCGTCCGCGTCGACCAGCCCGATGTTCTCCAGGCTCACCTCGCCCCACTCGAAGCTGCTGAGCTCCTCGACGTTCGGGTGCTCGGCGAAACCGAGCTCGTCCAGCAGCTCCTCGGCGGGCGAGCCGGCGATGTTGACGAACTCGATGCCGGACTCCTGGCCGCGGTTGATGATGATCGACACCGTGCGGCCGGCGTACTCCGGGTGCTCCTCGGCGGCGTCGACGATGCTCTGCTCGGTCTCGGTGATCTGCTCCTCGGCCGCGTCGGCGAGGTCGGTGGCCTCGCCGACCGCGCGGATCAGCTCGCGCCAGTCCCAGGAGTAGTCGCCGGTGGCGTCCACGGCCAGGACGGGGGCGATCTGGGACAGCTTCTCGAAGTCGCTCTCCAGGTTGCCGTAGGTGCTGGCGACGATCAGGTCGGGCTCGGCCGCGGCGAGGGCCTCGATGTCGAAGCTGTCCGCCCACGGGTCGACGAACTCCTCGATCGCGGAGAACGTGGTGCCCTCCAGCCAGGGGTACTCGACCTCGTCCGAGCCCACGACGGGGGTGATGCCCAGCGCGAGCACCGACTCCTGGTCGCCCAGGCCGCCGATCACGGCGACCCGCTCCGGGCGCTCCTCCAGCACGGTGTCGCCGTAGGCGGTCTCCAGCGTGAGCGGGTAGGAGGTGGTGTCCTCGGCGGCAGGCAGCAGGCCGTCCTCGGCGGCGGCGGTCGACCCGGTCGCGTCGGCGTCGGTGGAGCCGGTCGAGCATCCGGTGAGGCAGAGGCCGACGACCAGGGCGGCGGCGATCGCCGTGACGGACCGGTGGAGCCCGGCGGGCACAGACATGGCGGTGGTTCCTCTCGGGTGCGGGGCTCGGACGGCCGCGGCGGCGGACGGTCGTGCGGACGCGGTGCCGCACGCGTGCTGAGCCGACACCAAGTTAGGTGAGGCTTATCTCCATGTGTACGCTGATCTTGCCAGGAAGGACGCAGAATGCGACAGGATCGGTCCGTCGCGCGCCCCGGACCGGCGCGAGGAGGCTCGGTGACCGTCCGGTCGGCGGCGGTGCGCCTCGACGCGCACCCGGACCTGCGGGGCGACGAGGCCGACGAGTTCCAGGCCCTGCGGCTCTACCTGCCGCCGGTGGAGATCCCGGAGCGGGTGCACGACGACTACCACGTGCTGCTCTGGCAGGTGCGCGGGGACGGCACCGACCTGCTGCTGGACGGCGTCGCCGCGTTCCTGCCGGTCGGGTACGCCGTGTGGATCCCCGCGGACGTCCGGCACTCGTTCACCGTCCGGGCGAACTCGGTGCTGATCCCGCTGTTCTTCGACCGGGACGCCACGGCCACCACGTTGCGGGTGCCGACCACGCTGGCCGTGGACCGTGAGCTGCGCACGCTGTTCCTGGCGCACCTGCAGGCGACCACCAGCATCATCCAGCCGTCGGTGACCATCACCCGTCAGCTGCTCTCGCTGCTCGAGGGCCGGCCGGACCGGCAGACCACGCTGCCCACCCCGGTCTCGGTGCCCGCGGCGCTGATCGCGCAGATGCTGCGGTCCAACCCGGGGGACGACCGGGGCATCGACGAGCTGGCCGCCGCCGTGCACACCTCGCGCCGGTCGCTGGAGCGGACGTTCCTGGCCGAGACCGGCCTGACGCTGCGGGACTGGCGGCTGCGCAACCGGATGGAGGCAGCCGCGCTGCTGCTCCGGTCCACCGTCTCGCTGCCCGCGGTGGCCAGCCGGGTCGGCTACACCAACCTCAACGCCTTCCGCCGGGCGTTCCGCGGTCACTTCGGGATGACGCCGAGCGAGTTCCTGGCCCGGTACACCGACGACGCCCGCTGACCGGGGCCCGCCCTCAGCCCCGGCTCGGGTCCGGGTCCTGACCCCGGCCTCGGCCCCGCGACCGGCCCCGGTCCAGGCCCCGCCGCACGGCGTGCTCGCCGAGCAGGATGCCGCCGAGCCCGACCAGCGCCACCCAGGGCGGGGCGGGGTCGTCCACCCGGAGCACCGCGTACAGCCCGCCGGCGAGCAGCCCGACCCCGACCGACCGACCCAGCTCGGCCAGCCGCCGGATCCCGGCCGGCCGAGCCCTCACAGCCACCGCGCCACCAGGTCGCAGCCGGCTGCCATCGCGGCCAGCCCGGCCAGCGCGCTCCACGGCGGGGCGGGGGACCGGACGCGCAGCACGGCGTACAGCGCGCCGACCAGCAGGCCGGCGAGGAACGCCTGGACGAGGGCCATCGGGATCTCTCTCTGCTTCGTGCTCGATCTCGTGCTCGGGCACGGGCGCGGCGAGAGGGACCGGCCCCGGCGGTGCGCCGGGCGGCCCCTCTCGTCGGGGCGGGGTGCTCAGGCGGTGCGCGCGGCGTCGACGTAGCGCCGGATCATCGCCTGGTGCTCCTGGACGATCGCGAGGGAGTCGGGCGCGTCGCCCTCGTACTCCGAGGAGACCCAGCCGTCGTAGCCGCCGTCGACCAGTGCGCGGACCAGCTCGGCGTACCGCAGGTCCGGCTCGTCACCGTCCACCAGGTGGAAGAACTTGCCGTGCACGTGCGGCACGTACGGCAGGATCTCGTGCAGGTCGGCGGGGTCGGAGTGCCCGAACGTGTCCCACACCTCGCCCACCCAGGTGCGCACGGGTGCGGCGCCGGACGGGTCGCCGACGGCGTGCAGCGCCGCATCCAGGTCCAGGCCCTCGTGCCACGCCCGCACGGCGGTGTCGACCAGCTCGGGCGCGATGCCGCGGGCCCGGCCCTCGGCGAGGTGCCGGGCCGAGATCGACCGGGCGAAGATCCCTGCGTCCGGGATCAGGCCGAGCCGCGGGGTGTCGTACTTCTGCACGAGGGACAGCAGGTACTGGGTGCGCGGTGACTCCAGAGTCATCGGCACGTGCAGCTCCCAGCCGAGCCGCAGGTCGAGCCGGTCGGCCCACGGCAGCAGCCGGTCGATCACCTCGGCCGTGAAGTGCTGCAGGCGCACGATCGGGAAGCCGAGCCGCCGAGCGCCCTGGAGCTGCGGGATGGTGTACTCCACGATCTCGTCCGGGCGCAGGTCCCGGTCGGGGAGCATGAACGGGTCGGCGTAGGAGCCGTAGGACGTCGGGGTCAGCCCGTTGCGCTCGACGGACGCCTTGAAGGTCGCCTCGAAGTCGTCGGTGACGTACGGGAAGCCGCGGTGGTGCGCGGGCCCGACGATCTCGACGCCGCCGCCGCACAGGGCGGCCGCCCGCATCAGGTCTTCGAAGCCCCAGACGTGCGAGGTGTACTCCTGGGTGAAGGAGTGCAGGGTGACGCCGAGCGAGAACGGCCGGGTGCTCACAGGAGGCCTCCGATCAGGTAGGGGCTGTCGAGGTCCAGCTCGAGGGTCCGGACGGACCGCGAGGTGAACAGGAAGCGGCCGTTGGACACGTACGGCTCGACGGTGACGAGCGTGCCGTCGACCTCGTGCGGCCCGGCAGCGGGCAGCGCGTCCACCGGCACCACCAGCTGGGCGGTGTCCAGCACGAACCACCAGACGGTGGAGAGCCGGCCGAGGTCGGCGAGCGCCCACGGCACGCCGTCGACCACCAGGCGGAGGCGGTCGGGGTCGGTCCGGGTGCCGTCGATCTGCACCTCGATCGAGTCGATGCAGGACAGCGGCAGGGCGCGGTAGCTGGTCAGCCGCACGTCGATCACCAGCGCGGGTGCGCCGGTGACCGTGGTGGTGCGGATCGGGGTGCCCGCGAGGAACGCGCGCCCCTTGTTCTCCTGGCGCGGCAGTGCTGCCGCGGGTGTGCTGGTCATGCCTGGTCTCCTCTCTGGTCGCGGAGCCGGTCGGCATCCGCGACGACGGTCAGTGGTTCGAGAACGCCGAGTCGAAGGCGGCGGCGGGGGGGTCGAAGTGGTTCGCCCGCACGAAGGCCAGCGCCTGCGGGGCGCCGACCAGCCGGTCCATCCCGGCGTCCTCCCACTCCACGGAGAGCGGGCCGGTGTACCCGATCCGCTCGATGGTGCGCAGCAGCGACTCCCAGTCGACGTCGCCGCGGCCGACGGAGACGAAGTCCCAGCCGCGTCGCGGGTCGCCCCAGGGCAGGTGGGAGGCCAGCCGCCCGTTGCGCCCGTTCACCAGCCGGCGCTTGGCGTCCTTGCAGTGCACGTGGTAGATCCGGTCGGCGAAGTCGACCAGGAACGACGACGGGTCCAGGTCCTGCCACAGCATGTGCGACGGGTCGAAGTTCAGCCCGAAGCCGGGCCGGTGGTCGATCGCGGCCAAGGTGCGGGCGGCGGTCCAGTAGTCGTAGGCGATCTCGGACGGGTGCACCTCCAGGGCGAACCGGACGCCCTCGGCGTCGAAGGCGTCGATGATCGGGTGCCAGCGCTCGGCGAAGTCGTCGTAGCCGGCCTGGACGTCGGCCTCGGAGACCGGCGGGAACATCGCGACGTACTTCCACACCGCGGAGCCGGTGAAGCCGGTGACGACGCTCGCGCCGAGGCGGGCGGCCGCCACCGCGGTGACCTTCAGCTCGTCGGCGGCCCGCCGGCGCACACCCTCGGGGTCGCCGTCGCCCCAGACCCGGTCGGACACCAGCGCGCGGTGGCGGTGGTCGATCGGGTCGTCGCAGACGAGCTGACCGGTCAGGTGGTTCGAGATCGCGTGCACGCGCAGGCCGTGCTCGGCGAGCACCGTCTGCTTCTCGGCCAGGTAGGTGTCGTCCTCGGCGGCGCGGTAGACGTCCAGGTGGTCGCCGGAGCAGGCGATCTCCAGTCCGTCGAAGCCCCATCCGCCGGCGAGGCGGGCCACCTGCTCGAACGGCAGGTCGGCCCACTGACCGGTGAACAGGGTCACCGGTCGGCTGCTCGTGCCCCGGGTGCTGGCGCTGGTGCTCATGCGACGGTCTCCTCGGTCTCCAGGTGCACGACCTCGTTCGTCTCGTGCGAGCGGGCGATGGCCTCCAGCACGCGCATGGTGCGCAGCACCTCGTCGTGCCGGACGACCAGCTCGGCGGTGCCGTCGATCGCGGCCAGGACGTTCCGGTAGAAGTCGGTCACGTCCGTCGGCACCCGGGGGACCGGCAGCACCTGGATCGCCGGGTCCTCGGCCAGGTGCGCCGCGTAGTCGACCGTGCGCGGCGCCATGGTCTTGGTCACCCCCGCGCCCGCGCGCACCGGTGCGGCGTCGGCCTCCGGGACCGTGGTGCGGTGCACCACCCGCCCGTGCAGCTCCCAGTCGTCGACGGTGGCCGTGCCCTCGGCCGAGCGCAGCAGCCAGATCGGCTGCGGGACGAAGCAGGTGGTGGACACGTCCACCACGGCCTCGACGCCGTTGGCGAAGGTCAGGTCCGCGCGGAACCCGTCGTCCACCTCGGTGCCCAGCACGTGGCTGAGCCGGCCGTAGACGTTCACCACCGGCGAGCCGACCATGACCAGCAGCCGGTCGACCAGGTGCACCCCCCAGTCGAGCAGCATCCCGCCGCCGCGCTCGCGGAGCGCGCGCCAGTCGCCCGGGATGCCCCGCGACCCGTGCACCCGGGTCTCGATGTGCGCGACCCGCCCGATCGCGCGGGTGTCGTAGAGCTGCTTCATCGCGAGGTAGTCCTCGTCCCACCGGCGGTTCTGGTGCACCGCGAGCACCAGCCCGGCGGCGTCCGCGGCGGCGATCACCTCGGCGAGCTGGGCGGAGTCCAGCATCGCGGGCTTCTCGGTGATCACGTGCTTGCCCGCGGCGAGCGCGCGCAGCGCGATCGGGTGGTGCGCCTCGTTCGGGGTGCAGACGAACACCACGTCGACCGTGGGGTCGGCCAGCGCCTCGTCCAGGTCGCCGTACACGTGGTGCCCGTCCGCGACGGCGTAGACCAGGCGGTCCTGGTCGACGTCCACCACCCCGGCGACCTCGACGCCCTCGATCGGTCCCAGGGCCTCGGCGTGCGTCACGCCCATCGTGCCGTAGCCGACGACGACCAGCCGGTGACTCATGGTGTGCTCCCTTCCTCGTGGTGCGGTCAGAACGTGACGGTCGTGCCGGTGCGGGCCGACTCGTAGACGGCCTCCAGCACCTCGGTGACCACGCAGGCCTGCTCGGGCAGCACCAGCGGGTCGGTGTCCTCGCGGATCGCGCGGATCCACTGCGCGGCCTCGGCGGACCCCATCGCGACGAACGGAGGCTGGGGCGCTCCGTCGCCGTTGCCGAAGTAGCCGGCGGACGCCTCGGGCGCGGTGGTGGTGAGGGTGCCGGCGGTGACGCCGTTCAGCAGCAGGGCGTGGTCCGGGTGCTGGGTGATCTCGGCGCCGCCGTCGGTGCCGGCCAGGGTGACGGCCGCCTCCCGGGACTCCGCGACGTTCAGCGCCCAGGCGGCCTCCAGGAAGATCGTGGCGCCGTTCGTGAGCTTCACGAAGCCGAACGCGGAGTCCTCGACCTCGAAGGTCGCCGGGTCCCACGGGCCGCCCAGGTTGCCTTCGGGCTTGTCGGCGAGCTTGTGGAACACCGAGCCGGAGACCTGCTCGACCTCGTAGTGCCCGATGTACCACAGCGCCAGGTCCAGGGCGTGCGTGCCGAGGTCGATCAGCGGGCCGCCGCCCTGCTTGCTCCGGTCGGTGAACACGCCCCAGGTCGGCACGCCGCGCCGGCGCACCGCGTGCGCCTTCGCCAGGTAGATCTCGCCCAGGCGTCCCTCGTCGACGGCTCGGCGCAGCAGCTGGGTGTCGGGCCGCAGCCGGTACTGGTAGCCGATGGTGAGCTTGCCGGTGGACGCCCGGGCGGCGGCGACCATCTCGCGGGCCTCGGCACCGGTGATCGCCATCGGCTTCTCGCACATCACGTGCTTGCCGGCGGCCAGCGCGGCGACCGTGATCTCGCAGTGCGACACGTTCCAGGTGCACACGTGCACCAGGTCGATCGACGGGTCGTCCACGATCTGCCGCCAGTCCTGCGTGGCGTAGGAGTCGGCGCTGCCGTAGGCGCTGCGGGAGGCCTCGGCGCGGTCCAGCTCCAGGTCGCAGAAGCCGACGATCTCGACCTCGTCGGCCTGCGAGGCGAGGCCGGGCAGGTGCTTGGCGGTCCCGATGAAACCGAGACCGATGATGCCGGCGCGGAGCCTGGTCATGTGCTGCTCTCCTTCGAAGCGGGGTGCGCGGGCCCGACCGGTCGGTCGGCGGCCTCGGCACGGGCGGTGCGGTGCAAGGGGGTGCGGTGCGTGCGGGCCGGCGGGTGTTAGCGGTGCCGGGCCGCCTCCGGCCCGGGGTGCCCGGAGGCCTGGTCGTAGGCGTGGCAGGCCACCACCTGCTCGCCGACCACGGTGTCCACCGGGCGTGCGGTGCTGCACACTGGCGCGGCGGCCGGGCAGCGGGTGGCGAACGGGCAGCCGGCGTGCGGCGCCACCCCGGCCTCGGCGGTGCTCGCCCGGACCGTCTCGCGGCGGGCGGTGCGGTGCAGCGCGGCGCGGGCCGGGTCGACCGGCAGCACCGCGGCCTGCAGGGCGCGGGTGTACGGGTGCAGCGGCCGGTGCGCGACCGCGGCGGCCGGGCCGGACTCCATCACCCGGCCCCGGTACAGCACCACCACGCGGTCCGCGAAGCCGTGCACCATCGGCAGGTCGTGCGCGATGAACAGCAGGGCGACGTCGCGGTCGGACCGGATCTCGTCCAGCAGGTCGAGCACGCGACGCCGGGTGATCACGTCCAGGGCGCTGGTGACCTCGTCGCAGACCACCAGCCGCGGGGAGGTGGCCAGCGCACGGGCGATCGCGATCCGCTGCCGCTGGCCGCCGGAGAACCCGTGCGGATACCGGTCGATCGCGTCGGCGGGCAGCCCGACCGCGTCGAGCAGCCCGGACACCCGGTCGCGTGCCTCGGCGTTGGCCATGCCCTGGACCTCCAGCGGCTCGGCCAGGCTGGAACCGATGGTCCGGTTCGGGTTCAGCGAGCCGTACGGGTCCTGGAACACGACGGCACGCACCTGGGCGAGCGCCCGGGCCTGCGCCAGGTCGCCCGGCCGCAGGTCCGCGCCCTCGATCCGCACGGTCCCGGCGGTCGGTTCCAGCAGGCCGAGGGCGACGCGGCCGATGGTCGACTTGCCGGAGCCGGACTCGCCGACCAGGCCGACGGTCTCACCGGCACCGACCGCCATCGTCACGCCGTCCACGGCGTGCACGACGTCGCGGTTCCGGGTCCGGCGGCCGAACGTGACCTGCAGGTCCGTGACCTCGAGGATCGCTCCGCGCGGGGCGGGGGCCTCGGGCGCCGGGGCGGTGCTGCTCGCGTCGGTGGTCATCGGTGGCCCTCCTGCGCCGGCGCGGCGGCCGGTCTCCGGGTGGTGGGCTTCTCGTCGAGGGCGGCGAGCAGCTCGCGGGTGTAGGGGTGCTGCGGGGCGCCGATCACATCGGTGACCGCCCCGATCTCGACGATCCGGCCCTGGCGCATCACGGCGACCCGGGTCGCGAGGTCGGCGACCACCCCGAAGTCGTGCGTGACCACCAGCACGGTGGTGCCGAGGTCGCGGGCCAGGTCACGCAGCAGGTCCAGCACCTCGGCCTGGATGGTGACGTCCAGCGCCGTGGTGGGCTCGTCCGCGATCAGCAGCGCCGGGCGGGCGGCCAGGGCGAGCGCGATCGCCACCCGCTGGGCCATGCCGCCGGAGAGCTGGTGCGGGTAGGAGGCCGCGACGGTGCGCGGGTCGACGATGCCCATCAGCCGCAGCAGCCGCTGCGTCTCCGTGCGTGCCTGCGCTCGGGTCATCCGCAGCCGGACCCGCAGCACCTCGCGGATCACCGAGCCGACCGTGAACGAGGGGTCGAGCGCCATCATCGGCTCCTGGGCGACCAGGCCGATCGAGGTGCCGCGCAGCTCGTTGCGCTCGACCTCGTCCAGGCCGCGCAGGTCGTGGCCGGCGAAGGCGAGCCGTGCCGCGGAGGTCTGCGCGGTGGGCGAGAGCAGCCCGGCGATCGCGAGCGCGGTCATCGTCTTGCCCGAGCCGGACTCGCCGACCAGCGCCAGCACCTCGCCGCCGAGGACGTCGAAGCCGATGCCGTCGACCACGTGATTGCGGTCGCCCTCGGGGCTCGGGAACGTGACGTGCAGGTTCTCGACCACGACCAGGCGCTGGCCCCGGCTGATGCCCTCGGGCGCGTCGCGCATCGCGTCGTCGCCCGCTGGAGCGGCCGGCCCGGTCGCACGGTCCGGGTCCGGCCGGTCGTCCGGACCCGAGCCGGCCCGATCGCGGGTCGTCGTCGAGCGGTCGCCCGCCGCCGCGGCCCGCCGCCGCTCCAGCACCCGGCGCACCAGCACCCGGCGCACCAGGCCCGGCCACGGGCGCAGCAGCGAGGCGCGCTGCGCCTGCGGCAGCTCGTCGCGCACCACGGAGCCGCAGTGGTTCAGGGCCACGATGGTGACGACCAGCACCACGCCGATCGGCACGATCTGCCACGGCGAGACCGCCATGTACCGGGTGGCGTCGTAGAGCATCCGGCCCCAGCTGGCCGTCTCGGGGGAGAAGCCGAGACCCAGGAACGACAGCGAGGTCAGCAGCACGAACGCGACGCCGGCGGAGAAGAACGCCTGGACCACCAGCGGCCCGGTGATGCTGGGCAGCACGTGCCGGAACAGGATGCGCGGCCGCGACAGCCCTGCCACCCGCGCGGAGTCGACGTAGAGCAGGTCGCGCGTCTCCTGGGTGGAGGCGCGCACGATGCGTGCGATCCCGGCCAGGTAGGTCACACCCAGCACGACCGAGATCGCGTAGATGTTGTTGTCGGTCAGGAACGCGACCACCACCATGATCACGAAGCCGGGGATCGCGTAGAGCACGTTGATCACGAAGACGAGCGCCTGGTCGTAGACGCCACCGAGGTAGCCGGCGACCAGGCCGGCCGGCACGGCGAGCGCGACGCCGATCGCGGTGGCGATCAGCGCGGCCACGATCACGCCCTGCCCGCCGTGCAGCAGCCGGGACAGGATGTCCCGGCCGAGCGCGTCGGTGCCGAGCAGGTGCGCGGCGGACGGCAGCTGGAGCTGGGCGGACAGGTCCTGCGCGAGCGGGTCCTGCCGGGCGATCAGCGGTGCCGCGAAGGTGAGCACCAGCAGCGCGCCGAGCCAGACCAGCGACACGACGACGCCGGGCCGGCGCACGACGCGCCGCAGCAGGCCGTCGGCGGCCAGCAGCCGGTGCCCGGCCCGGCCGGTGCCCGGTGCGGGAGCGGCCTGGGGGGCCGCCGCGGACGAGGGGGTGGGGGCTGACGTGTTCACGAGACCCGGATCCTGGGGTTGACCAGCGCTGCGAGGACGTCGATCACGATGTTCGCGACCAGCACCATGACGCTGAAGACGAGGGTGGCTCCGAGCACGGTCGACAGGTCGCGCTGGGTGGCCGAGGACAGCAGCAGGCTGCCGAGACCGTTGAGGTTGAAGATCTTCTCGATCACCACCACGCCCGACACCGCGTAGAAGAAGGTGGCGGCGGCGACCTGGATCACCGGGACCGCCGCGTTGCGCACGACGTGCTTGCCGAGCACCCGCCACCGGGGCAGCCCGGTGGACTGCAGCGTCCGGACGTAGTCGCGGCTCAGCACGTCGAGCACGCCGGCCCGCGCCTGCAGCAGCACCTGGCAGACCGCGTTGATCGCGATCGCCGCCGCCGGCAGCACGAGCGCCAGCGCCCAGCCGCCGGCCGACTCGGTGATCGGCGTGTAGCCGCCCGAGGGGAACCAGCCGGCGCCGATCGCGAAGACCAGCACCAGCACGGCCGCCATCCAGTAGGAGGGGATGGCGACCCCCACGCCCGCCGCGGTCTGCAGGAGGGTGTCGGTCCGACCACCCTTGACCGCAGCCCAGGTGCCGAGCGCCATCCCGATGGCGACCGCGGCGAGCGTGGACAGGACTGCGAGCGAGAGGGTCGCCCCGATCGCCTGCGAGATCAACGTCGTGACCGGCTCCTGCTGGAGCACCGAGGTGCCCAGGTCACCGTGCAGCGCGCTGCTCAGCCAGTTCCAGTACTGCACCAGGACGGGCTGGTCCAGGCCGAGCTGCGCGTGCAGCGCGGCGACGGACTCCGGGGTGGCGCTCTGCCCGAGGATGTAGTTCGCGGGGTCGCCGGGAACCAGGCTGGTCAGGAAGAACGTCAGGGTCGCGACGATGAGCAGCGTCGGGACTGCGATCAGGAGCCGTCTGACGACGAACGAGATCATGGCTTCTCACTCACTGGGGGCCGTGCGAGGAGGGGGGCGATCAGGCGTCGGCGAGACCGATGCGGTACGGCCAGGGCTTGGAGTTCCCCGGCGTCAGCTCGACCGTGAGCTTGTCCGCGTCGTAGCCGACCGTGGACCGGATCTGCACCGGTGCGACGAACCAGCCCTGCTCCGCGATCGCCAGCCCGAGCTGCTGGTAGAGCGTGTCGCGCTCGCCCTCGTCGACGGTGGTGGCGATCGAGCTCAGCAGCGAGTCGAAGGTCTCGTCGCTGTTGCCGAGCGGGTTGAAGAACGCGCCCTCGGCGGAGAGCATCCCCTTCATGTTGGCGTAGGTGGAGGCGCTCTGCGTGTAGTTGCCGGCGGTGATCGCCCAGGTCCCGGAGGTCAGCTGGGAGACGAAGTCGTCGCTGTGGTCGGACAGGGTCAGAGTGATGCCGACCTCGCGCAGCTGGGCCACGATCACGGTGGACAGGTCGCCGACGGTGGCCGGGTCGTTCAGCACGTCGCAGGAGAACCCGTCCGCGTAGCCGGCCTCGGCCAGCAGGGACGCCGCCTTGTCCGGGTCGTAGGTGTAGTAGTCCGCGAGCTCGTCGGAATACCCGACGCTGCCGGAGGCGAACGGCGAGGAGGAGACCACCTCGGCGACGCCGTCGGCGTACAGCTCCTCGGCGATCTGGTCCCGGTCGATCGCGTAGTTCATCGCCTGGCGGACCCGCACGTCGCCGAGCGCGGGGCAGATCGTGCCGGCGACGTCGGTGATGAACAGGCCGCGGAACTCCTGCGGTGCGGACTGCACCAGCGTCAGCCCCGAGGTGTCGGTCTTCGGGTCGATCGCGGAGATCAGGTCGACGTCACCGGTCTGCGCGGCGTTGGCGGCCGCCGTGACGTCGGAGTAGAACACCTCCTTCACCTGGGTGAACGGGTAGGTGTCCGAGCTCCAGTAGTCATCCCGCTTGTCGAACGTCCACTGCTGACCGGCGATGGTCCCGGAGTCGGACAGCGTGTAGGGGCCGGAGCCGGACGGGCTCTGGGTCAGGCTGTCCGGGTCCGCCAGGGCCGTCGGCGAGACCATCCAGCCCGCGCACCCGGCGATGTCGGTCAGGATGTCGGGGTTCGGCGTGCTCATGTGCAGCGTGACCTCGGTCGCCGAGACCACCTCGGTCTCGATGCCGGACACGGCGCTCGCGCACTCGCTGGGGGTGTCGGTGGACTGGGCGTAGTCGAAGTTGGCCTTGACGGCGTCGGCGTCGAACGCGGTGCCGTCGGAGAACGTCACGTCGTCCCGGAGCACCAGGTCCAGCGTGCTGGCGTCCGGCTGCTCCCAGGAGGTCGCGAGCCAGGCCTCGACGCCGCCGTCGGTGGTCTGGTGCAGCAGCGAGTCGTAGACCCAGGCCATGTGCTTGGACTCGGCGCTGGTGGGCGACTCCCACGGGTTCCAGGTGGTGATCGTGCCCACGATCGCCTCGGTGAACGTCGCGTCGGTGTCGGTGCTGCTGGCGCTGTCGGCGCCGCCCCCTGAGCAGCCGGCCAGGACGAGTGCGCCCCCGATCAGGGCCGCCGGGGCGGCCAGCTTCCTCGGACTGCGGATCATCGTTGATCTCCTCTTGTGTGCGAACGGGTGGGGCAGGTCTGGGATCCGGTCACGGGTCGGGCGCGTCGCCGCCGACCCGCAGCACGGAGGTCGCGGAGTAGGTGTAGGGCAGGGCCTCGTCGGGGCGGTGCGGGTCGCGGGTGACGAGCTCCCCGGTGACCGTGTGCGGCCCCGGGTCGAGCGGCTCGTCCAGCGCGACCAGCACCGCGGCGGGGTCGAGGGCGAACCACCAGACGTCCGGGAACGAGCAGAGCAGCGTGGTCGGGTAGCGGTGCGCGTTCAGGTCGAGCGACGTCCGGTCCGCGGTGACCCGGTCGCCGTCGATCGTGACCGTCAGGGAGTCGATGCAGGACAGCGGCAGCGAGCGGTAGCCAGGCAGGCGCAGCGGGATCGCGTACTGGTGGCTGACGGTCTCGTCCGCCCCGATCTGCTCGCCGTCGAACAGGCTCCGGCCAGGGCCGACGACCGGTCCCGTGCCCGGCACGGCTGGGGTGCCGGGCACGGGACCGGTGCCGGTCGGGCGTCGCTGTGCGTCCATGCCTCACCTTCGAGACGTCGTCCGGTGCTGCACCGGGCCGTGAGCCGGGGGCGGCTCGTGGCGAGGGCTAGTCAAGCGAGTCGACATAGACCCTTCAATGGGCACTTGTTAAGTCATCGGAGTACGTTAATCGGGTGCAGCGACTCCGGCTCAGCGCGCCCCCGGCCCAGCGCGCCAGCGATCCGCTCGCCACCTACTCGACGCTCTGCCGGCTGGTGGCCTCCGGCGAGGCTGCCGACCGTGCCGCTCTGGCACGCGCGACCGGCCTGGTGCGCAACACGGTGGTCTCCTACGTGCAGGCCCTGATCGATGCCGACGTCCTGGCGGACGGGGTCGGGCGCCAGCAGCCGGTCGGTCGCGGGCGGCCGGCGCGCCGCCTGGCGCTCCGGCGCGAGCTCGGCGACATCGTCAGCATCGGCATCCGCAAGGGCGCGGTCGACGTGCTGATCACCTCGATCAACCAGACCCCGACGGCGCGCGGCACCCTGGCGATCGACCTGGCGGACGGGCCGGTCGAGGTGCTGTCCCGGACGGCGGACTTCGTCGAGCAGCTGCTGGTCGCCGCGCGCGAGCGCTCGCGGGCCGAGCGGATCGCCGGGCTGAGCATCGCCCTGCCCGCACCGATCGATGCCGTGCTCGGCCGCCCGGTCAAGCCCCCGATGCTGCCCGGCTGGGACGGGTTCCCGGTGGCGGACGTCCTGGAGGCGCGGTTCCGGTGCCCGGTGGTGGTGGACAACGACGCGAACCACATGGCCCTGGGCGAGGCGCGCTCCCGACCGGTGGGGGAGGCGCCGCTGCTGTTCATCACGATCGGCGCCGGGATCGGCTCCGGCCTGGTGCTCGGCGACGGGGAGGTGTTCCGCGGGGCCGAGGGTGCCGCCGGGGACATCGGTCACACCCGGGTGCCGAACGGTCAGGGCGCGACCTGCGCCTGCGGGAACGTCGACTGCCTGGAGACCCTGGCCTCCACCACCGCGCTCGCCACCCGGTACGGGGCGGACCACGCGGTCGACGCCGCGACGGTCGACTTCGTCGACCTGGTGCACCGCGGTGACCGGGACGCGGTGCGGATGACCCGCGAGGCGGGCACCCTGATCGGCGAGGTGCTGGCGATCGCGGTGCACCTGCTCAACCCGCGCACCATCGTGGTCGGCGGCGACACGGTGGGCGTCTCCGACGACCTGCTCTCCGGGGTGCGGGGTGTCGTCTACCGCCGTGCGCTGCCGCTCGGCACCCGGATGCTGTCGATCGCCGCCTGCCAGGACACGCACGCGACGATGCTGCGCGGCGGCATGGTCGCGGCCCTGGAACGGGCGCTGTCGCCGCAGGGCGTGGTGCGCGACCTCGAGCCGCCGTTCGCGCACCGGTGACCGACCGCCGGTGCAGGGCCGCGGGTGGACGCTCGCCGGCGGACGGACGTCGATCGCCGGCCGTCGGTGCGCGGTGCACCCGTCCGTCCGCGGTGCGGCGGGCGCCGGACCCGGGCCGGCACGCGGCGGAGCATGCAGGTCTTGACGGTGCCTCCCCGGCCGCTCTAGAGTCGTGCCGGCAGCGTTGCTAAACGATTAGGAGAGCACAGTGGCTCAGCGTCCGACGCTCCGGGACGTCAGCGAGGCGGTCGGCGTCTCGGTCTACACGGCCTCGCGGGCGCTCGCCGGCAAGTCCGGCGTCGCCGCCGAGACCCGGGACCGGGTGCGGCAGACCGCGGAGCGGCTGGGCTACGTGCGCAACGGCGTCGCCGCCGGGCTGCGGACCCGGCTCAGCCACGCGGTCGGGGTGCTCACGGCCAGCGGCCGCAACCAGTACTACTCGATGCTGGTGCAGGCGATCGATGGTGCGCTGCAGCCCGAGGGCTACTTCGCGGTGACCAACGATGCGATCAAGGACGGCCGCCACACCCCCGAGCGCGAGATGGCCTCGGTGCGCGCCCTGCTGGAGCAGCGACCGTCCGCCATCGTGGCGACCTACTCGCTGCGGGACGACTCGATCGCCGAGATCGACCGGTTCGGGGTGCCGATCGTCTTCGTCGACTCGTTGCCGCCCGCCGGGCACGACGACCGGCCGTTCATCGGTACCGACAACCGGCAGGCCAGCCGGCTGGTCGCGGACCACCTGGGACGCCTCGGGCACCGCCGGGCCTGGGTGGTCGCGTTCCCGGACACCTGGACCACCCATGGCCCCCGGGTGGACGGCTTCGTGCAGCAGGCGGCCGGCTGGGGGATGGCCACCGCGGTGGTCGACTCGGAGAACGACCCCGACTCGGCCTGCCGGGCCGTGCTGCGGGCGCTGGACGCGGCCGGGCCGGACGGCGCACCGGACGCGCTCTACACCCTGAACACGCTGCTGCTGCAGGGCACGTTCCGCGCGCTGCGGGAGCGCGGCCTGCGGGTCGGCCAGGACCTGTCCCTGGTCGGCTTCGACGACTTCGACTGGGCTCCGCTGCTCGACCCGCCGCTGACCGTGGTGGACCAGGACATCGAGGAGATCGGCAACCGCGCCGGCCGACTGACCCTCGAGCTGATCCACGGCTCCCGGCCGCGGGACACCCGGGTCGAGCTGCCGGCCGTTCTGGTCGAGCGCGACTCCTGCCGCCCGCGACCTGTCTGACCTGCTCCGCCCTCGCGCCCCTCCCGGTGCGAGCCGCCCGACCTGCTCCGCCCGACCTGCTCCGTCCGGACCGCGTCGTCCGACCGGCGCGCGCCCGACCCGCGTCTCGGCCGCACCGCCCGATCGGCACCACCCGGTCGGTCCCGCCGCACCCGCACCGCCCGCACGACCGGCCCCGCGCACCCGTGGTCCCGGGCGCCCCGGCTCACGACCTAAACGATTAGGACACCAGGAGGAAGTCATGCCGTACGCCATCGGACTCAACAGCGGGTCCTCGTTCGACGGGGTGGACGCCGTCCTCGTCGAGCTCGACCTCGCCGCCGACGGCCAGGTCGCCCCGCCCCGCTACGTGGACGCGTTGTCGATCGACTGGCCGCAGGAGGTGCAGCAGCAGGTGCTCGCGGCCTTCGCGGACGACCTCGGCATCTTCGCGCTCACCCGGCTGAACTACGTCTGCGGTGCCGTGTTCGCCCAGGCCGCCCGCGAGATCATGGCCCGGCACGCGCTGACCGGGGCCGACGTGGACGTGATCGGCTTCGACGGCCAGACCGTCTACCAGGAGCCGCCGGAGCCCGCCCGGATGGCGACGGCGGACCAGGGCACCCCGCTGCACGAGCTGTGGACCGAGCACGGCTACCCGTGCGGGCTGCAGATCGGCGAGCCCGGGGTGGTCGCCGTGCTGACCGATGTGCCCGTCGTGTCCCAGTTCCGCAGCGTCGACCACGCGCTCGGCGGCACCGGTGCACCGCTGATGCAGTACCTGGACCACGTGCTGTTCCGGGATCGTGGCCCGATCGCCACGCTGAACATCGGTGGCATCTCCAACATCCAGGTCGCGGACGCCGACCGGTCTCGGATGCGCGCCTTCGACTGCGGTCCCGGGAACGTGATGATCGATCACGCCGTGGCGATGCTGTACGGCCGGGCGTACGACCGGGACGGTGAGGTGGCGGCCCGCGGCGGCGTGGACGAGACGATGCTCGCCGAGCTGCTGCGGCACCCCTTCTTCGACCGCCCGATCCCACGGTGCGCCTGGCGGCTCGACTTCGGCGCCGAGTACGCCACCGGCGTGCTGGACCGGTACGCGGGCCTCGCCGACCACGACAAGGTCGCCACGCTGACCGCGTTCAGCGCCGAGGCGATCGTGCGGGCCTACCGGGCCAACGTGCCCGAGGACGCGGGGATCGACGAGCTGGTCGCGAGCGGCGGTGGTGTGCGGAACAGCACCCTGATGCGGATGATCGCCGACCGGCTGCCCGCGGGCGTGGCACTCGTGACCTCCGACGCGTACGGCATCCCGCCGCAGTACAAGGAAGCGGTGAAGTTCGCGACCATCGCGTTCGCCACCAAGCGCGGCATCGCGGACAACATCCCCGCAGCGAGCGGCGCACGCCGGTTCGGGGTGCTGGGCAAGCTCGTGCAGGCGCCGGGGTCGGCCCGGGGGGTCGACGAGCGGTGAGCGCCCACCGATCCACGTCGAAGCCCGACCGCCGCTCGGGGCGGTCCCGAACCGGACGGAGCCGGTGATGACGAGCACCACGACCGCACCGCCACGGCCTCTGCTGGAGGTCGTCGGGGTCAGCAAGAGCTTTCCGGGCGTGCGCGCCCTCGATCACGCCGAGCTGCGGGTCCGTCCCGGCGAGGTGCATGCGCTGGTGGGGGAGAACGGTGCCGGCAAGTCCACCCTGATGCGGGTGCTGGGCGGCATCTATCGCCCGGACGAGGGCGAGATGCTGCTCGACGGCGCGCCCTACGCGCCGGCGGGGCCGGCCGAGGCCCAGGCCGCGGGGATCAGCCTGATCCACCAGGAGCTCAACCTCGTGCCGGACCTGACCGTCGCGCAGAACATCTTCCTGGGACGGGAGCCGCGCGGATCTCGCACCCGGCTGCTCGCCGAACGGCGAGCGGTCGAACGAGCGGGGCGCATCCTGGCCTCGATCGGCGTGGACATCGACCCCCGCACACCGGTGTCCCGGCTCGCGATCGCCAACCAGCAGATGGTGGAGATCGCCAAGGCCATCTCGTTCGATGCGCGGGTGCTGGTGATGGACGAGCCCACGGCTGCGCTGACGGGTCACGAGGTGGAGCGGCTGTTCGGGCTGATCCGCCGGTTCGTGACCGCGAGCACCGCGGTGATCTACATCTCGCACCGGATGGCGGAGATCCGCGAGATCACCCAGCGGATCACGGTGATGCGGGACGGCCGGTTCGTCGACGAGCAGGCCACCGCCGGCACGAGCACGCGGGAGACCATCAGGCTGATGGTCGGCCGGGAGATCGCCGACGACCTGCGTCCGTCCACCAAGCACGTCGCCGACCGGACCGCGCTCGAGGTGCGCGGCGTCTCGACCGCGGCCCTGCTGCGGGACGTCTCGTTCGTCCTGCGCCCGGGTGAGGTGCTGGGTTTCGCCGGCCTGGTCGGAGCCGGACGGTCCGAGCTCGCCCGCGCGATCGTCGGAGCCGACCCACGGACGGCGGGAGAGGTGCTGGTCGGTGGCGAGGTCCGAGACATCCGTACCCCTGCCGATGCCGTGCGTGCCGGGATCGGCTACCTGTCGGAGGATCGCAAACGTGACGGCCTGGTGCTGGACGACACCGTGCGCCGGAACATCTCGCTGGCCTCGCTCCCTGCGTTCCGCGGCCGGTCAGGGCTGATCCGCGACGCGAGGATCTCCGCGGTGGCCGACCGGTATGTCCGCACGCTGCGGATCAAGACCCCCGGGCTGGACCAGGTCGTGCGCAACCTCTCCGGCGGCAACCAGCAGAAGGTCGTGCTGGCGAAATGGCTCGCCCGCAACTGCGACATCTTGATATTCGACGAGCCGACGCGCGGGATCGATGTCGGCACGAAGCAGGAGATCTACACGCTCCTGGAATCCCTCGCGGACAACGGGAGCGCCATCATGGTCATCTCCTCCGAGATGGAGGAGGTGCTCCGGCTCTCGGACCGCGTGGTGGTCATGTGCAATGGCGCCGTCTCCGGGGAGCTGACCCGGGAGGCGGCCTCAGCGGAATCGATCATGGAACTCGCCACGGCATTCAAGCGCGACGCGGCGTGAAGAGGAGATGTCACGATGAGCAACACGATGGCACGGCCCGCCGAGGGTGCGCGCGAGCGCGTGGGCACGGCGTGGGCGGTCCGCCTGCGCGCCTCGATGCAGCAGCTGATGATCGTCGGCACGCTGGTCGCCCTGCTCGTGGTCTTCTCGATCGCGAGCCCGTACTTCATGCAGTGGTCGAACATCACCTCGCTGCTGATGGCCTCCGCGGTCACCGGCATCCAGGCGCTCGGCGTCACGTTCGCGATCGCCACCGGCGGCATCGACATCACCCCCGGGTTCGGGATGGCGATGACCGGGGTGGTGTGCGCGATGAGCATGGTGACCTTCGGGGCGCCGATCTGGCTCGGCGTGCTGCTCGGCATCGCCGCCGGTGCGCTGCTCGGCTGGGTGAACGGGCTGCTGATCGCCCGGCTCGGGCTGCAGCCGATGATCGCGACCCTGGCGATGATGCTGGTCGCGCAGGGGACGGCGCTGGTGCTCTCCGGCTCCAGGCCGGTCTACACCACTGATGTCGAGGGCTTCGACCGGATCGCCCGCGGCACCCCGCTGCTCGGCATCCCGAACGCCGTGTGGATCTTCTTCGCCGCGGCCGGTGTCGCCTGGGTGCTGCTGACCAAGACGCTCCTCGGCCGGTACGCGCTCTCGATGGGGTCCAGCGAGGAGGCCACGCGGCTCTCCGGCGTCGATGTGCGGCGGTGGAAGTGGGCGGTCTACGTCCTGGCGGGCTCCTTCACCGGTCTGTCGGGGGTGGTGATGGCGTCCCGGCTCAGCGCCGCCCAGCCGGCGACGGGCGCCGGCTACGAGATGTACGCGATCGCGGCCGCCGTGATCGGTGGTGCGTCGCTGGCCGGCGGTCGGGCCTCGATCGTCGGCACGGTGATCGGTTCGCTCATCATCACGACGATCAACAACGGCCTGCAGATTCTTTCGGTTCCCGACCCGTGGCAGAAGATCGTGCTCGGTTCCGTGGTCGTTCTTGCCGTCGTGGTGGATGTGCGTCGCCAGCGTTCTTCCCGTCGAGCCTGACAACGTTCTGTCGCCAACGTGGATCCCCCTTGCGCAGTGGGTGCGCGGACCAGGTCCGGGCAGCACCGCCGCGTGTTCTGCCAGACATTGACAAATCCAGAGGAAGGGTAGTGCATCAATGAAGAAGCAACGACTCCTGGCCGGACTGTCCGCTCTGTCCGTCGCCCTGCTGGCGGCGGGGTGCTCCTCGACGGGAGCGGGGTCCGACGACGAGAGCAGCGGGTCGGACGGCCCGTACATCGCGATGGTCGCCAAGGGGTTCAGCCAGAGCTACTGGGTCTCGGTGAACCAGGGTGCGAGCGACGCTGCGGCCGCGCTCGGTGCCACGGTCAGCTTCACCGGTCCGGACACCGACTCGCAGGTCGACAAGCAGGCCACCCTGCTGCAGAACGCGATCGACAAGTCCCCGGACGCGGTGGCCGTGGCACCGCTGGACGAGGCCGCGCTGATCCCGGTGCTGCAGAACGCGGCCGACGCCGACATCCCGGTGCTGGCCTTCGACACCGGGTTCACCGAGACCGACATCCCCGCGGCGACCATCGCCACCGACAACTACGCGGCCGGTCAGGAGGCGGCCAAGCACTTCGTCGAGCTCACGGGCGGCACCGGGAAGTTCGCCGTCGTGGCGCACAGCGAGACCGACGCCACCTCGACCGACCGCCGGGACGGCTTCCTGGACTACATCGAGGAGAACGCCCCCGGTCTGACGCTGGCCGGCTCCGTGCAGTACAGCAACGCTGACCAGGCGATCGCGGAGAACCTGGCGACCACGGTCCTGCAGGCCAACCCGGACCTGGTGGGCATCTTCGCGACCAACGAGGCATCGGTGACGGGTGCGGCCACTGCGGTGGAGGCCGCGCAGCAGGAGGGGCGTGACGTGGTGCTGGTCGGCTTCGACTCCGGGAAGGCGCAGCAGGAGTACGTGCGCAGCGGGGTGATCGCCGGTTCGGTCTCGCAGAACCCGTACCAGATCGGCTACAAGACGATCGAGACCGCCGTCGCGCTGCTCGCCGGCCAGACCGTCGACACCGCGGTGGACTCCGGCTTCCTGTGGTACGACGCGTCGAACATCGACGAGGACGAGATCCAGCAGGCCCTGTACGAGTGAGGACCCCGTCGGCCGCTCGCCCTTCCGGGGACCGGGCGGCCGACGGCGGACCTCGAACGGCCACGCACCCCGTGACGGGGGCGTGGCCGTTCGTGCGTCCGGGTCCGGTCCGTGCCCGCCCGGTCGGCGGCCCCTGCTCCTGGGCTCGTGCCGCGGGGTGGTCTCACGGCGCCCCGACGAGGTGCGGCGGCGCCCCGAGCTCGATGGACAGCGCCTGCGCGTGCTCGGCGAGGATGCCGCCGTACCGGTCGAGGTCGTCCGGTGACGTGCGGTAGGCGGGCGCGTTGATGCTGATCGCGCCGACGATGGTCCCGGTCGGGCCGATCACGGGTGCGGCGACCGCGCTCACGTCCGAGTCGACCCGGCGCGAGGTGACGAACCCGCGGGGGGTGACGCTGCCGTCCAGCGCCGCGCCGAGCGCCGTGCCGTCGCGGGGGATCGTCCGTCCGGTCCACACGGCGGTCTGCACCTGGAGCGGGGAGGCGACCTGGCGGAGGTAGAGCACGTCGCCGGGGTCGCCGGCGATGCCCAGGCTCGCGGTCTCGGAGGTCTTCTCGACCAGTGCGTCCAGGTGCGGGCCGCAGCGCTCGTAGAGCGTGACGTCGCGCAGCGTGGTCGCGGCGAGCTGCATCATCCGCACGCCCGCGTGGAAGCCGCCGTCGGGCTGCCGGACGACGAGACCGTGCTGGGCCAGGGTCGCCAGCAGCCGGGAGGCGGTGGAGGCCGACAGCCCGGTGGTGCGGGCCAGGTCGGTCAGGGTGCCGTCGGTGGCGTGCTCGAGGACCGCGGCGAGCAGGTGCAGCGCGCGGTCGACGGAACGGGTGGACCCGTCGGGGACTGGTGTGACGTACGTCATATCTGGCGAACGGCTTTCATCTAGTGGGAACAGATTCCATCTGACGTTAACGCATTGTTACCGCCGATCGGCGAGTTCGGCCAGCGTGTCCTGGTGGGTTTCCGCCATGTTTCGGACCGGAGCCGCCATGATGTCGGCCGCCCTCGGATCAGGCTAGTTGTCACCCAGTGAAAACAGCAACCACTGGTTGACGGTAGCGGAATGTCCGAATTAGCGTTCCCGGCGTCGACGGCACCACTCGTCCCACGGGTCGGCACGACGCTCCGGCCGGCCTCGGCCACCGGTGCTCGCCCCTCGCCCCTCCCGGTTCGAAGCCGTCGTCCAACACCCCGACGCGTGCCGCACGCACGCCGAGACGCACCTGGAGGTGCTTGTGGTCGCCAAGGCAGAGATCCGCACGACGGTCGGTTCCGTGGCGGAGGTGGTCGAGGCCATCGACGTCGCACGGGAAGAGATCTGGGACGCCCCGCCGCAGGAGGTGCTGAACCTCGGCCAGGGCATCGTGCCCATGGGGACCGGCGCGAAGAACAACTACCTGTCCACGCTGATCTTCGCGGAGAACGAGCTGCGGACGCTGACGGACGAGATCCTCTGGTTCGCCTGGGCCACCGCCACCCGCAGCCCGGACGCCGACCTGCGCACCCTCGTGCTCTACATGGACGAGATGTGCCAGTACAAGGCCAACATGAACGACTACGTCGGGCTGCCCGAGGGCTGCCGGGTGCTCAAGCTGTACGTCGGCGGCATCCGCCTCGCCGCGGACCTGGAGGAGTTCGCCCGGCTCACGCAGTCCGCGATGACCTACTTCAACCGGCTGCACGGCTGGGTCGACATCGTCTTCCCCTGGGGGCTGGTCGACGGCTTCCACCGGGTCAACCCGCTGCAGAAGATCGCCGACCAGGCCGCCGCACGCGCCTGAGCCGGTCCCGCACCGCACCCCCGCGGACGTCCGCACCCCCCGCGCACGTCCGTGACACCCCCGCGAACCGACTGGAGTGAGAGATGCTGATCAACTTCAACCTGGACGGCCAGGACATCGCCGTCATCGAGATCTGGGAGGACAAGGTCCCCGAGATCGCCGCCAAGCTGCGGGAGACGCTCCCGTTCCCGACCTACCTGCAGCACGGCAAGCTGACCGGTGACCTGCTGCTCATGCAGACCAAGATCCTCTGCGACTGGGAGAACATCTTCTACCCCGAGGACATGAGCGAGCTGCTCGGCGGCGAGGACGTCGAGGTGCGCGGCTCGGTCTCGTACTACGGGCCCCGCCAGCAGATCTCGATCATGTACGGCAACGACGTGCCCCCGGAGCCGCTGCCGGTCTCGGGCATCGGCCGGGTGATCCAGGGCGCCGACGCGCTCGAGCTGATCGGCCTCAAGACCTGGCTCGAGCCCGGGATGCGGGTCGTGCTGTCCCTCGTCGAGGACGAGGCCGTCGCGGCCTGAGCCGCCGGCCCGGAGGAATGGAGAAGGCCATGAACCGCACTCGTGCTCCTCGTCCCCGCCGTCGCACCCTGATCGGCTCGCTCGGCGTCGTCGTCGCGGCGACGCTCGTGCTCGCCGGGTGCTCCGACTCGTCCGACAGCGCCAGCAGCTCGGCATCCGCGACCGACGCGGCCATCGTCGAGGGCGGCACCCTGCGCGTCGGGATCACCTCGCTGTCCACGGCGGACTCGCTCGACCCGGCGCAGGCGTCGACCGCCGGTGGCTACGCCATCGCCGGCCAGCTGTACGACACGCTCACCGAGTACGGCACCGACGGGGAGGTCGCGATGCGGCTGGCCGCGTCGGTCGAGGCCGGCGACACCGCGGCCGAGTGGACCGTCACGCTCCGGGACGGCGCCACGTTCTCGGACGGCACCCCGGTCACGGCCGACGACGTGAAGGCCACCTTCCAGCGCATCTTCGACGAGGACCTCCCTCCCGCGGAGTCGATGCCGTACGTCGACCCCGCGGCGATCACCGTCGTGGACGACCTGACGCTGACCTTCGAGCTCACCGAGCCGACCGTGCTGTTCCCCGAGGCGCTCACCTCGCCGACGGTCAGCATCGTGCCGGCCGACTTCGACCCGGAGGCGCCGATCGGCTCCGGCCCGTTCGTCCTGGACGACTACGAGGCCGGCTCCTCGGTCACGTTCACCGCGAACGAGAGCTACTGGGGCGACGGTCCGTACGTGGACTCCCTCGAGCTCGTCAGCTTCGATGACGCGTCGGCCCAGGTGAACGCGCTGGTCGGCGGCCAGATCGACATGGCCTCGAACATCGACCCGAGCCTGACGTCGGTGGTCGATGCCGCCGGGGACGGCTTCGTGGTCGACTCCTACGCGACCTCGGGCACCCTGACCTGGCAGATGAACGTCGACCAGGAGCCGTTCGACGACCCGGTCGTGCGGGAGGCGCTGCGGCTGGCCGTGGACCGCCAGGAGCTGGTCGACCAGGCGCTGGACGGCTACGGGACGGTCGGGAACGACATCTTCTCGCCGTTCGACGCCATGTACAACAGCGACCTGGAGCAGCGCGAGGCCGACCCGGAGGCCGCCAAGCAGCTGCTGGAGGACGCGGGCTACACGCTGCCGATCAGCGTGGAGCTCACGGCGGCGCCGCTGACCTCCTACTCGGACCGGCTGAACGAGGTGTTCGTGCAGCAGGCCGCCGAGGCCGGGTTCGACATCACCTTCAACTCGGTGGACTCCGCGACGTACTACGGCGACTCCTACGGCACCTACCCGCTGTCGATGTCGTACTGGGGCTTCCTGGGCATCTTCGACCAGGCGGCGTTCACGATCGTGGACGATGCTCCGTACAACGCGACGAACTGGCAGGACGACGAGTACGACGCGCTGTACGACCAGGCGATCCAGACGGTGGACGACACCGAGCGGGCCGACCTGGTGCACCAGATGCAGACGATCGAGTACGACAGCGGCGCCTACGTGGTGGCCGTGTTCCTCGACTCGATCAGCGCCTACACCTCGTCGCTGACCGGGTACTCGACCTACCCCAACACCGACGGGGGCAACGGGTACCACTTCAACACGCTCGGGTTCACCTCCTGATCCCGCGCTGAGGCGAAGGAGTCCAGATGGTCCAGGAGAAGACGGCGGGCGGGGCGACCCGGTGGCGGGTCCGCTCGCCCGGTCCGGTCATGTCGATGGTGCTGCGGCGCGTGCTGAGCGCGGTCGTGATGCTGATCGTCGTCTCGCTCGTCGTCTTCTTCTTGACCCAGGCGCTGCCCGGCGATGTCGTGCGGCAGATCCTCGGGCAGTCCGCCACCGACGCCCAGGTGGCCCGGCTGCGCGGAGAGCTCGGCCTGGACCGGCCGCTCGCGGAGCAGTACCTGAGCTGGCTGGGCGGGCTGCTGCACGGCGACCTCGGCACGTCGCTCACCTCGGGGACGCCGGTGGCGGAGCTGATCAGCTCCCGCCTCGGCGCCACGGGGGTGCTGGTGGCCGTGACGGCGGTGATCCTGCTGCCGACGGCGCTGCTGCTCGGCACGCTCGCGGCCCGTCGTCCGGGCGGTGCGCTGGACCATGTGGTGTCCGGGGCGGTGACGGCGGTGCTCGCGCTGCCCGAGTTCGTGGTCGGCATCCTGCTGGTGCTGCTGCTCGCCACCACGGTGCTGCAGGTGCTGCCGCCGACGTCCGTCGTCGTGGGCGGCGCCGCCGTGTGGGACGACCCCGAGCTGCTGGTCCTGCCGGTGCTCACGCTGGTGGTCACCGCCATGCCCTACCTGGTGGAGTCGGTGAAGACCGCGATGCGGGACGAGCTGGCCTCCGACCACGTGCGCTGGGCCCGGCTGTCCGGGGTGCCCGAGCGGCGGCTGCTGGTCCGCCACGCGCTGCGCAACGCGATCGGCCCGAGCCTGCAGGTCGCCGCGATGACGCTCACCTACCTGATCGGCGGGACCGTCGCCGTCGAGGTCGTGTTCGCCTACCCCGGGCTGGGCAGCGCGCTGGTCAGCGCCGTGGAGTCCCGAGACGTCACCGTGGTCCAGGGCGTCGTGATGGTCGTCGCGACGGCCTCGCTGCTGATCTACCTGGTCGTCGACCTGCTCGGCGTCCTCCTCTCACCCCGCACCCGAGGGAGCCTGCGGTGACGGACATCTCCCGCACCACCGAGCCCGACCCGCCCGCCGGGCACGACGTGCCGCCCACCGGGCCGGACGCGCCGCCGGACCTGCCCGGCACCCCGCTGCACGACCACCGCCGCTCCACCGTGCCGGCCCGGATGCTGCGCGACCCGCGCTCCGTGGTGGGTGCGGTCGCCGTCCTGCTCGTCCTGGGTGTCGCGTTCCTCGGGCCCGTGCTCTCCGCCGGCGACCCCGACGCCTTCGTCGCGAGCGTGTACGCCTCGCCCGGCCCCGGCCTGCCGCTCGGCGCCGACGTGCTCGGACGGGACGTGTGGACCCGGCTGCTGAACGGCGGTGGGGTGCTGGTGGTCGAGGGCGTGCTCGCGACGGTGCTCGGGGTCGGCGCCGGCGCCGCGCTCGGCATCGCGCTGGCGCTGCTGAACCGGCGGCTGGCCGAGGTGGTGCTCTCGGTGAACGACACCTTCATCGTCATCCCGCAGATCCTGGTCTCGCTGCTGGTCATCACGCGGTTCGGTGCCACGCCGGTCGTGCTGGTCGCGGTGGTCGCGCTGTCGCACGTCGCGCACACCGCGCGGGTCGCGCGGGCTGCCACCCTGACGGTCGCGAGCCAGGACTACGTGCTCGCGGCCACCGGCGTCGGGCTCGGCCGGGCGCAGATCGCGCTGCGCGAGGTGCTGCCGAACGTGCTGCCCGTGCTGCTGGTCGAGCTGGGCATCCGGCTCGCCGCGTCGTTCGTCCTGCTGGCGTCGTTGAACTTCCTGGGATTCGGGTCCTCCGACCTGGAGTGGGGTCGCATGATCGAGGAGAACAAGGGCGGGCTCGCGGTGCAGCCGCTCGCCGCGCTGGCACCCGTGCTGGCGATCGCCGTGCTGCTGATCGGGATGAACCTGGTGCGGGACGGCGCGAGCCGGGCGCTGTCCGCGAGGTCGGCCCGATGAGCGCGGCGGGCGCCGAGCAGGTCGCGCGCGGCGGCGTCCGGGTCGCCGGTCTGCGGATCGAGGTCGCCTCGACCGACCAGGCGGTGCTGCCCGGGGTCGACCTGGAGGTGCCGGACGGGCAGATCATCGGCCTGGCCGGCGAGACCGGCTCCGGCAAGTCCACCCTCGCGCTCGCGCTGCTCGGGCACGTCTCGCCGGGGCTGCGGCTCGCTCGGGGCACCGTCGAGGTCGCGGGGACCCCGGTGGTCGGGGCGCCGCCGGACCTGCTGCGATCGATGCGCGGTCGGGTGGTCGCCTACGTGCCGCAGGACCCGTCCTCCGCGCTGAACCCGTCGATGCGGATCGGGGTCGCGTTCGCCGAGGTGCTGCGCGCGCACGGCGTGCCGGACGCTGCCGAGCAGCACCGCCGGGTGAGCACGCTGTTCGCCGCGGTCGGGCTGCCGTCGTCGCCGGACTTCCTGCGCCGCTACCCGCACGAGCTCTCCGGCGGGCAGAAGCAGCGGGTCGCGATCGCGATCGCGTTCGCCCTGGAGCCCCGGGTGGTGGTGATGGACGAGCCGACCACCGGGCTCGACGTGTCCACCACGCAGGCGGTGGTGGCGCTGGTGCGGGACCTCAGCGCACGGACCGGCTCGTCGGTCGTGTTCGTCTCGCACGATCTGCGGCTGCTGCTCGGGTTCACCGACCGGCTGGTCGTGATGCGCTCCGGCGAGGTGGTGGAGGACCTGCCGGCGGCCACCTTCGCAGCCGAGGCGCGCCACCCGTACGCGCGGGCGCTGCTCGCCGCCCTGCCCGGCGGCGCGTCGGCACCCGTCGGCGGGCAGGACCGCCCGTTCGCGCTGGAGCTCGCCGGGGTGAGCGCGCGGTACGGCGCCAGCACCGTGACGCACGAGGTCAGCCTGCGGCTGCCGGTCGGCGAGTGCCTGGCGGTGGTGGGGGAGTCGGGCAGCGGCAAGACCACGCTCGCGCGCTGCGTCGCCGGCTTCCACCCGGACTACGACGGCGACGTCCTGGTGGACGACGTGGTGGCGCCGCGGGCGGTCGCGCACCGGTCGGCCGCGCTGCGCCGCTCGGTGCAGTACGTGTTCCAGAACCCGTTCGCCTCGCTGAACCCGCGCCGGTCGGTCGGGGAGTCCGTCGCGGTGGCGGCCACCTCGCTGACCGGCGCCGGGCGCCGGGCAGCCTGGGACGCCACCCGCGCCCTGTTCGAGCGGGTCGGTCTGCGCGAGGACCATCTGCGCGCGCTGCCGCACGAGCTGTCCGGCGGGCAGTGCCAGCGGGTCGCGCTGGCCCGGGCGCTGGTGGTCGGCCCGCAGGTGCTGGTGTGCGACGAGGTGACGTCCTCCCTGGACGTGTCGGTGCAGGCCGAGATCGTGGACCTGCTGCAGGAGCTGCAGCGCGAGCGCGGCCTGTCGATGCTGTTCATCACGCACGACCTCGCCCTCGCGCAGACCGTCGCCGGTCGCACGGCCGTGCTGCTGGCGGGGCAGGTGGTGGAGCAGGGCGCGAGCGCGCAGGTGCTCCGGGACCCCCAGCACCCGTACACCCGCCGGCTGGTCGAGGCGTCGCGGGTCACGCACGGCGGCTGACCGCGGGCTACGGCTCCAGCGTCCGACCGGCCGGGCCCGGGTGCGACCGGGCGCCCAGCCGTGCGCTGATCGCCGCCGCCGAGCGGCTGACCTCGGCGGCCAGCCGGTCGCGCGAGGCCGCGTCGTGCAGCTCGGACCGGAAGGTCAGCGCGAGCCCGGCCACCGGGTGCCCGGAGTGGTCCAGCACGACGTCCGCCACCGAGGCGAAGCCCTCCGTGACCTCGTCGTCCTCGACCGCGAAGCCGCGCCGCCGGACCTCGCGGAGCACCACGCGCAGCTCGGACAGCGTGCGCGGCCCGGTCCCGGTGCGGCTGGTGAACGAGCCGGCGGTCGGGTAGACGGCCCGGACCTGCGCGGCGGGCAGCCGGGCCAGCACCGCCCGGCCGGAGGCGGTCAGGTGCGCGGGCAGCCGGACGTCCACGTCGGTCACCAGCGGCGGACGGCCCGGGGCGTGCTGCTCGATCAGGTACAGCACCTCGCGGCCGTTCAGCAGGGCGAGGTGCCCGTTCTCGCCGGTCGCGGCGACCAGGCGGGCGACCACGGGCCGAGCCAGGCGGGTGATCGGGGCCTGCCGGGTGTACGCGGTGCCCAGCCCGAGGGCGGCGACGCCCAGGCCGTAGCGGCGCTCCTCGGCGAAGTGCGTGACGAAGCCCTCGTCGACCAGCACCGAGAGCAGGTGGTAGACGGTGGAGCGGGGCAGGTCGAGGCTGACCGCGATCGTCGAGGCCGGCACCGGGGCGGGCTGCGCCGCGAGGTGCGCGAGCAGGCGGGCGGTGGACCGCGCCGCCGGGACGTCGCTGCTGGCGCCCATGGTCGCCTCCGCTCTGCGTGATCGTGCCGGGTCGTGCGAGCGCCCTCCTCGGCCGACGCCGGCTCCTGCCGGGCTGCCCGGCGGGGCCGGGCGTGAACCGGGTGTGAATCGTCTGGTATCCCAGACGATATCGCCCTCGCCCGGCTTCCGACCACCTCCCGGCGCGTGTGCGATAGGGGCATGAGCCGCACCAGCGACGCGGGGCAGGTCCCGCACCCCGCCGCCGTCCACCCGTCCGTCGACCGCGCTGCCGAACCGCGGGCCGTCGTGCTCGACGGCAGCCCGCTCACGGTCGCCCAGGTGGTGGACGTGGCGCGTGGCGGCGCCCGGGTGCTGCTGTCCGACGCGGCCCTGGACGCGATGACCGCGAGCCGCGCGGTCGTCGATGCGCTCGCCGAGGACGTCGTGCCGCACTACGGGGTGTCCACCGGTTTCGGGGCGCTCGCCCGCCGGCACATCCCGGTCGAGCGCCGCGCCCAGCTGCAGCTCGGCCTGATCCGGTCGCACGCGGCCGGCTCCGGGCCCGAGGTCGAGACCGAGGTGGTCCGCGCGCTGCAGCTGCTGCGGCTGGCCACCCTCGCCACCGGGCGCACCGGCGCCCGCCCGGTCACCGCGCAGGTCTACGCGGCGATGCTGAACGCCCGCCTGACGCCGGTGGTGCACGAGTTCGGCTCGTTGGGCTGCTCGGGCGACCTGGCCCCGCTGGCGCACGTCGCGCTGGCCGCGATCGGCGAGGGCCAGGTGCGCGACGCGGCCGGTACCGTGCTTCCGGCCGGGACCGCGCTGCCGGAGGCCGGCATCGAGCCGCTGGTGCTGCGGGAGAAGGAGGGTCTCGCGCTGATCAACGGCACGGACGGCATGCTCGGTCAGCTCTGCCTGGCGCTGCGCGACCTGCGCGACCTGCTCGCGACGGCCGACGTGGCGGCGGCGCTGAGCGTCGAGGCGCTGCTCGGCTCGGACGCGCCCTTCGCAGCCGACCTGGTGGCGCTCCGGCCGCACCCCGGGCAGGCCGCGTCGGCGGCGAACCTGCGCCGTCTGCTGGCGGGGTCGCCGGTGATGGCCAGCCACCGCGTGCTGGAACCGGACGGGACGCCCTCGTGCACCCGGGTGCAGGACGCGTACTCGCTGCGCTGCGCCCCCCAGGTGCACGGCGCCGCCCGGGACACCCTGGCGCACGCGGCGACGGTGGCCGAGCGCGAGCTGGCCTCCGCCGTCGACAACCCCGTGGTGACCGTGGACGGCCGGGTCGAGTCCAACGGCAACTTCCACGGGGCGCCGGTCGCCTACGTGCTGGACTTCCTGGCGATCGCGGTCGCCGACCTCGCCAGCATCAGCGAGCGCCGCACCGACCGGTTCCTCGACGTGGCCCGCAGCGAGGGCCTGCCGCCGTTCCTGGCGGACGACCCGGGCGTGGACTCCGGCCTGATGATCGCCCAGTACACCGCGGCCGGCATCGTCTCGGAGCTCAAGCGGCTGGCGGCGCCGGCGAGCGTCGACTCGATCCCGTCGTCCGCGATGCAGGAGGACCACGTCTCGATGGGCTGGGCCGGGGCCCGCAAGCTGCGCCGTGCGGTCGACGGGCTGACCCGGGTGCTCGCCGTCGAGGTGATGACCGCGACCCGCGCGCTCGACCTGCGCCGGGCGGCGGACGCCGCGCTGGTCCCGGCCGCCGGCACCGGCGCCGTGCGCGACCTGGTGCGCAGCCGGGTCGCCGGGCCGGGACCCGACCGGTTCCTCGCCCCCGAGATCGAGGCCGTCGTCCGGCTGGTCCGTGACGGCGACGTCGTGGCCACCGCGTCCGGCGCCGTCGGCGCACTCGACTGAACCCCGTCCGCACCCGAGCACCGAGGAGAGCGTCATGACCGGCTACGACCGGGGCACCCCCGTCGCCGTCCGCGCACCGCGCGGCACCACCCGCACCGCCCGCAGCTGGCAGACCGAGGCCCCGCTGCGGATGCTGATGAACAACCTCGACCCCGAGGTCGCGGAGCGCCCGGACGACCTGGTGGTCTATGGCGGCACCGGCCGGGCGGCCCGGGACTGGCCGAGCTTCCACGCCATCGTGCGCAGCCTCACCGACCTCGCCGACGACGAGACGCTGCTCGTGCAGTCCGGCCGCCCGGTCGGGGTGCTGCGCACGCACGAGTGGGCGCCCCGGGTGCTGATCGCGAACGCCAACCTGGTCGGCGACTGGGCGACCTGGCCCGAGTTCCGGCGCCTGGAGCAGCTCGGCCTGACCATGTACGGCCAGATGACCGCCGGGTCGTGGATCTACATCGGGGCGCAGGGCATCCTGCAGGGCACCTACGAGACGTTGGCCGCCGTCGCCACCAAGCGGTTCGGCGGCACGCTCGCCGGCACGCTGACCGTCACCGGCGGCTGCGGCGGCATGGGTGGTGCGCAGCCGCTCGCGGTCACCCTGAACGGCGGGGTGTGCCTGGTGGTCGACGTCGACCGGGGCCGGCTGGAGCGCCGGGTGCGCGAGCGCTACCTGGACGTGGTCGCCGAGGACCTGGACGACGCCCTGCGGCAGGTGCTGGACGCCCGGCGCACGGCGCGCCCGCTGTCGGTCGGCCTGACCGGCAACAGCGCCGCCGTGCTGCCCGAGCTGCTGCGGCGCGGCGTCGAGGTGGACGTGGTCACGGACCAGACCTCCGCGCACGACCCGCTGTCCTACCTGCCGCTCGGCGTCGAGGTCGCGGACTGGGCCGACCTCGCGGCGGCGAAGCCGGTGGAGTTCACCGACCGGGCACGCGAGTCGATGGCCCGGCACGTCGAGGCGATGGTCGGCTTCCAGGACGCCGGCGCCGAGGTGTTCGACTACGGCAACTCGATCCGGGACGAGGCCCGCCAGGGCGGCTACCAGCGCGCGTTCGAGTTCCCGGGATTCGTCCCGGCGTACATCCGGCCGCTGTTCGCCGAGGGCAAGGGGCCGTTCCGCTGGGCGGCGCTCTCCGGCGACCCGCGGGACATCGCGGTCACCGACCGGGCCGTGCTGGACCTGTTCGGCGAGGACGACCACCTGGTGCGGTGGATCCGGGCCGCGCAGGAGAAGGTCGCGTTCCAGGGCCTGCCCGCCCGGATCTGCTGGCTCGGCCACGGCGAGCGGGACCGTGCCGGCCTGCGGTTCAACGAGCTGGTGGCCGCCGGCGAGATCAGCGCACCGGTGGTGATCGGCCGCGACCACCTCGACTCCGGGTCGGTGGCCTCGCCGTACCGGGAGACCGAGTCCATGATGGACGGCTCGGACGCGATCGCCGACTGGCCGCTGCTGAACGCGATGGTGAACACCGCGTCCGGCGCCACCTGGGTCTCGTTGCACCACGGCGGCGGCGTCGGCATGGGCCGCTCGATCCACGCCGGCCAGGTCACCGTCGCCGACGGCACCGGGCTGGCCGCGCAGAAGCTCGCCCGGGTGCTCGGCAACGACCCGGCCACCGGGGTGCTGCGGCACGCCGAGGCCGGCTACCCGGACGCGGTGGCGGCGGCCGAGCGGGGCGGGCTGGTGCGTCCGATGGTGGCTGGTGCTGGTGCTGGTGCTGGTGCTGGTGCTGGTGCTGGTGCTGGTGCTGGTGCTGGTGCGGCGGGCGCGGGCAGCGGTGCCGACGACGGGCCGGGCGCATGAGCGGCGTCCCCGGACTGCTGGCGGAGATCGCGGACGTCGGGCGCGCGCCGACGGGCGGCTACCGACGGTTCGCCTGGACGCCGCACGACCTGGTGCTGCGCGAGTGGTTCGTGGCGCAGGCGGAGCGCCGGGGGCTCGCGGTCACGGTGGACCGGGCGGGCAACCAGTGGGCCTGGTGGGGCGACCCCGACGCCGACGGCCCCGGTGTGGTCACCGGCAGCCACCTCGACTCGGTGCCCGGCGGCGGCGCCTTCGACGGGCCGCTCGGCGTGGCGAGCGCGTTCTGCGCCGTCGACGCCCTGCGCGCCCGAGGGCTGCGTCCGTCCCGCCCGATCGGCGTGGTGAACTTCTCCGACGAGGAGGGCGCCCGGTTCGGGCTCGCCTGCCTCGGCTCGCGCGCGGTCACCGGCACCGCGCCGGCCGACCACCTGCTCACCCTGCGGGACGCCGACGGGAGCACCCTGGCGGACGTGCTGGCCGCCGGCGGGGTCCCGGTGCGGCACTACGGCCGCGACCCGGAGGCGCTCGCTCGTGTCGGCACGTTCGTCGAGCTGCACGTCGAGCAGGGCCGGCACCTCGCCGACCTGCACGGTGCGCAGGCCGCACCCGTGGCGGTCGGCGCGGCGATCTGGCCGCACGGCCGCTGGCGGGTCGACCTGCACGGCGAGGCGAACCACGCGGGCACCACCCCGCTGACGCACCGGCACGACCCGGTGCTGGAGCTCGGCCGGCTGGTGCACGAGGTGCGGGACGCCGCCGAGCAGGCCGGCGCGCTGGCCACCGTGGGCCGGATCGAGGTCGACCCGAACGCGGTGAACGCGATCCCGTCCCGGGTGCGGGCCTGGATCGACGCGCGCGCGGCCGGTGCCGCGGCGGTCCGGTCCGTGCTCACCGCGCTCGGGTCGTACGCGCCGGTCGAGGAGTCCTGGACGCCCGCGACCGTGTTCGACCCCGCGCTCGCGGCACGGATCGCCCAGGTGGTCGGCCGGCCCGCGTCCGCGGAGCCCGCCCCGGTGATCGGCACCGGTGCCGGGCACGACGCGGGCATCCTGACCGGCGCGGGCGTGCCGACCGCGATGCTGTTCGTCCGCAACCCCACCGGCGCCTCGCACACCCCTGCGGAGCACGCGGAGGACGCGGACTGCGAGGCCGGCGCCGACGCGCTCGCGGACGTGCTCGCCGACCTCGCCGGCCGGGCGGGGGAGCTGTGAGCACGTTCTGGTGCGAGCGGGCCTGGCTGCCGGGCGGCCTGGCCGAGGGGGTCCGCCTGGAGGTGAGCGACGGCCGGTTCGTCGCCGTCCGGCCGGGCACCGCGCCCCGGCGCGGGGACGACCGGCTGTCCGGCGTGGTGCTGCCCGGCTTCGCGAACGCGCACTCGCACGCGTTCCACCGCGCCCTGCGCGGGCGCACCCACGACGACGGCGGGTCGTTCTGGACCTGGCGGGAGCGGATGTACGCCGTCGCCGACGTGCTCACCCCGGAGCTGTACGAACGGCTGGCGGGCGCGGTGTACGCCGAGATGTCGCTGGCCGGCGTGACCTCGGTGGGGGAGTTCCACTACCTGCACCACCGCCGCGACGGTTCGCCGCACCCCGACCCGGACGCGATGGCCGAGGCGCTGCGCCGGGCCGCGGCACGCGCCGGTGTGCGGCTCACGCTGCTGGACACCTGCTACCTGCACGGCGGCCTCGGCCGCGCGGGGTACAGGCCGCTCGACGCGCACCAGCTGCGGTTCGGCGACGGCGACGCGGGGGCCTGGCGGGAGCGGGTGACCCGGCTGCGCACGGCCTGGGCCGGCGCCCCGGACGCCCGGGTCGCAGCGGCGGTGCACTCGGTGCGGGCCGTGGACCCGGTGGCGGTAGCGGTGGTCGCGCGCTGGGCCCAGGAGCAGGACGTGCCGCTGCACGTGCACCTGTCCGAGCAGCCGGGCGAGAACGACGCCGTGCATGCGGCCTACGGCACCACGCCGGCAGAGGTGCTGCGGGACGCGGGCGCGCTCGGACCGCGCACCACCGTCGTGCACGCCGTGCACCTGTCGTCGGCGGACATCGCGCTGCTCGGCGGCTCGGGCACCGGCGTGTGCCTGTGCCCGAGCACCGAGCGCGACCTGGCCGACGGCCTCGCGCCCGTCGAGGCGCTGCGCGCGGCGGGCAGCCCGCTCTGCCTGGGCTCCGACCAGCAGGTCGTCACCGATCTGCTGGCCGAGGCGCGCGGCATCGAGGAGCACGCACGGCTGGGCACCGGCCGGCGCGGCGTGGTCGCCCCGCAGGACCTGGTCGAGATCCTCACGGGCAACGGGCACCGGGCGCTCGGCTGGGACGACGCGGGGCAGATCGTGCCGGGCGGGCGAGCGGACCTGGTCGAGGTCGCGACGGACACGGTCGCCATGGCCGGCACCGACCCGGGCCAGGTGGTGCTGGTGGCCGGGGCGCCGGACGTCCGGACGGTCGTGCGGGACGGCATGACGGTCGCGCGGCACGGCCAGCACGTCTCCGGGGACGTCGCGGCGGCGCTGCACGCGGCGGTCGAGGAGGTCTGGTCGCTGGTGGACCGGACCGGTCGGACGTCCGTCGGGGCACCGCGATGACCGCCCGCGCACCGGGGGTCCCCGCGCCCGGCCGTGCCCTGGTGCTGACCGGGATCGGCGAGCTGGTCACCAACGACCCCGCGCTGGACGGCCCGCTGGGCTCGGTGCACGACGCCGCGCTGGTGGCCGTGGACGGCCGGGTGGTCTGGGTCGGGCCCGCCGCGCACGCGCCCGCCGGGGACGACCGGGTGGACGTGGCGGGCCGCTGCGTGCTGCCGGGGTTCGTCGACCCGCACTCGCACGTCGTGTTCGCCGGTGACCGGTCGGCGGAGTTCGCGGCCCGGATGTCCGGCACCCGGTACGACGGCGGCGGCATCGCGACCACCGTCGCCGCCACCCGGGCCGCCTCCGAGGACGAGCTCCGCGCCCGTGCGCGGCACCTGGTCGACGAGATGCGGGCGCAGGGCACGACGACCGTCGAGATCAAGAGCGGGTACGGCCAGGACGTCGTGACCGAGGAGCGCACCCTGCGGATCGCGCGCGAGCTCACGCCGGAGACGACCTTCCTCGGCGCGCACACCGTGCCGCCGGAGCACCGGCAGGACCGCCGGGCGTACCTGGACCTGGTGACCGGCCCGATGCTCACGGCCTGCGCCCCGCACGCGCGGTGGGTCGACGTGTTCTGCGAGCCGAACGCGCCGTCCGCCTTCGACGAGGACGAGTCGCGCGAGGTGCTGCTCGCCGGCATGCGGGCGGGCCTGCTGCCACGGGTGCACGGCAACCAGCTCGGCCCCGGCCCGGGTGCGCGGCTGGCGGTGGAGCTCGGCGCCGCCAGCGTCGACCACTGCACCTACCTGGACCAGCGGGACGTGGACGCGCTCGCCGGATCGGGTACGGTGGCGACCCTGCTCCCGGCGGTGGAGTTCTCCACCCGGTCGCCCTATCCGGACGCGCGCCGCCTGCTCGCGGCCGGCGTGCACGTCGCCCTGGCCACCGACTGCAACCCCGGCACCGGCTACTCCAGCTCGATGCCGCTGGTGATCGCGCTCGCGGTGCGCGAGATGCACCTGACGCCCGAGGAGGCGCTCCGCGCCGCGACCGTCGGGGGAGCGGCCGCCCTGCGGCGCACCGACATCGGGCACCTCGCGGTCGGCGCCCGCGCGGACCTGGTGGTGCTCGATGCACCCTCGCCGGTGCACCTGGCCTACCGTCCCGGCGTGCCGCTGGTCTGCTCGGTCCGGCTCGGCGGGGTGCTGCACCCGCGCCGCGAGCCGTGACGGGCCGGTGCCGGCGGGCCGGTCGGTGCGGCGCGGGCGGTGGTTCAGGACACGGCCACCAGCACCGCCCCCGCCGCGAACAGGAACGCCGCGGCCATGATCGCCGCCCCCACCGCCGACGCGAGCACCGCGACCGGGACGGCCATGGCCCGCCAGAACCGGCTCGGGACGGTCGTGCCACCGGGCCCGAGGACCGGGTGGTCGGCCGGGCCCCTGTCCGGGCCGGTGGTCGGCCGGGCCGGCGAGCCGGTGGGCGAGCTGAGGGTCGAGGTGGACATGGTGCGCTCCCGGGTGCGGCGGTCGGTCTGACGCATCGAGCGTCCCGCGAGCAGCCCGCGCGGCCGTCGTCCGCCCGGACCGTTCCGGTCTACTGCGCCTGGAGGACACCTCGCCGCTGTTCCGCCGGCGATCGTGCGCACCGCGGTCGCCCAGGTCGAGCGGGACGGCGTCGTGACGGTCCGGGCCACCGGCCTCGGCGAGCTCACCACCAGATCCGTCTCGATGGAGGACAGCTGGTGATCCTCGACCCGTTCCGTCTGGACGGGAAGGTCGCCCTGGTGACCGGTGCCGCCCGTGGGCTCGGCCAGGGCGCGGCGCTCGCCGACGGCGTGCTGCCCGGCGCGCAGCAGTACCTGTTCGGCGCGCCCGCGCGCACCAGCCACCCGAACCGGCTGGTGCTCAAGGGCGAGGGCGTGGTGCGCGAGCTCGACTACCAGGGCACGAGCAACCGACGCACCCTGAACCAGTACATCCACGAGCACGGCATCCGGTCCTGCCGGATCGTGATGGGCGTGACCGAGCTTGCACCCCGGCTCGATGTGGATCACGACGCCCGCGCACATGCACGACCGACGCACCGAGTGCTACCTGTACGTGGACATCCCGCCGGACGCACGCGTGGTGCACCTGATGGGCGAGCGGACGAGACCCGGCACCGGTCACCGCGCTGCGCTGAGTGCGGGGGCCGGGCGCGGGGGCCGGGCGCGGGCGGCCGTCTGCACGCCGCAGGTCAGCGCAGCAGGACGGCCTCGCCGTCGTCGGTCGCGCCGTACAGCACGTCGTTCGTCGTGAACAGCGAGGTGACCCCGTCCGGCAGCGGGGTGGACCACCGCTGCTCGCCGGTGCGCAGGTCGTCGGCCACCAGCACCCGGTCGCCGGCGGCGTCCCGGTCGAGGTGCAGCAGCGAGCGGCCGTCGGTCAGCAGCGTGCCGGCGTCGGCCGTGCCGGCCGGGGCGGTCCACAGCTGCTCGCCGGTGGCCGCGTCGCGTGCCCACACCTCCGCGGTGCCGTAGCCGTACAGCACGCCGTCCAGCAGGATCAGCGACGAGGTGCTCGCCACCTCGGCCGGCTCCTCCCAGACCACCTCCCCGCTGCCCGCGTCCACGGCGCGCAGCTGCGTCGCGGTCGATCCGTCCAGCCGGGCGAGCCAGAGCAGGTCCGGCACGCTGCCGTCGTCCGTCGACACGCTGAGCACGGTGCCCTCGGCGCTGGCGGTGCCGCTGCCGTCGGTGCCCAGCAGCAGGGTCTGCGAGCTGCCCACCTGCTGCACCAGGCGGCCGTCCCGGGCGATCTGCAGCTCGGCGTCCGCGGCCTGGGCCTCGACCCGGCCGTCGGTCGGGTCGACGGACCACCGGGTCGCGGACGCCGAGGCCGTCGTGGCCGTCGTGACCAGCAGGTGCCCGTCGGACGAGGTCAGGTTCACGGTGCCGGTCGACCGCCCCGCGGACGGGTCGACCGGCAGCAGGGTCTGCCACCGCTGGCGGCCGGTGCCCGCCTCGGTGGACGTCAGCAGCACGCCGTCCGCCACCGGTTCGGCGACCACCGACGCGCCGTCGGCCACCACGGCGCTCGCCCCGGCGGGCAGCGTGCGTCGTTCGACCACGGACCGGGTCGCGAGGTCCACCCGCACCAGCCACCCGTCGGGTACCAGGTCCGGGTCGGCGGTGACCGGTGTCCATGCGCACCACACCTGCTCGGCCGGCTCCTGCTCGGCGGAGCAGCCCGCGAGGCCGCCCACGCCCGCGTCCGGGGTGTCCTCGACGTCGGTCAGCGGCACCGACCACGCCTCGGCGCCGGTGCTGTCCACCGCGGACAGCACCGGGGTGTCCTGGTCGAGGGTGACGCCGACGATCAGCCCGTCCACCGCCACGACGGCGTGCGACAGCACGGCCAGGGCCCGGGTGTCGAACCGGGTGGACCGGTCGAACGTCGGGCCGACCTCCTCGTCCAGCACCCCGGGCACCGCGCGCAGCCGTTCCGCCTGCTGGTCCGCCCGGTGGTCGGCGACCAGCCGGACGCCGACCAGCGCCGCCACCACCAGGACGGCGACCGTCGGCACGGGCCACCAGCGGCGCGCGAGCCGGCGCACCGCCCGGCGTCGGGCGGCCTGCGGGTCGTGGGCGGGTGCGGCCGGGTCGTCCGCCGTCGCGCCCGACGGGTCGGCGGTCGGTCCGGTCTGCTCGACCAGCTCGACCTCGCCCATCGTGCCGTCGATGGTCCTGCCGGCACGCCCGCGCGCGCCCCCGTCCCCCGCACCCCTGCGCATGGCGCCCAGCCTAGGAGCCGGCCGGCCGCGGTGGGCCGCATCGGCCCGGCTCAGGTTCGTGGTGCCGAGCCGGGGCATGCCCCGGCTCGCGCCGGTCAGCCCGCGTCGGCCCCCGGCACCCGGTCCGTCACGTCCGGGTACCCGGCGGCCGGCGGCAGCTCGCCGGGCGCGTACACCAGCCGCAGCACCCCGGTGGGGAACGCCTCCGAGCGCAGCAGCCGCAGCGGGTAGATCGGCTCGCCGTCGTCGAACAGCCGTTCGCCGCGACGCGCGGCCACCGGGTGCACCAGGAGGCGCAGCTCGTCCAGCAGGCCGGCCGCGAGCAGCTGGCGCACCACCGAGATCGACCCGGGCACCAGGATCCTGCGCACCCCGGGCTCGGCGGACAGCGCCCGCACCGCGTCGAGCAGGTCACCGCGCACCGGTTCGGCGTTCCGCCAGCCGAGCTCCTGCACGGTGCGGGTGGCGACGACCTTGCGGGTGTCGCCGAGCCGGGCCGCGAACGTCGCGTCCTCGCCGCCGGCCGCCTCGCGCCCCGGCCACGCGCCGGCGAACGACTCGTAGGTGACCCGGCCGAGCAGCAGCACGTCCACGTCCTGGTAGTCCTCGCCGACCGCCGCACCCATGTGCTCGTCGAAGTACGGGAAGTGCCAGGCGGGGTCGATCTCCACCACGCCGTCGAGCGAGCTGAACAGGGTCGACACGATCGTCGCCATCGGAGACCTCCGGTCCGGGTCGCGCCGTGCGGGGGAGCCGCGCGGTCGTCGCACGATCAGACCGTAGCCGTGCCCGCGCCGCGCGTCGCGTCCGACCGGTCAGCCGTCCAGGGCGTCCAGGGCGAGGTTGAGGGTCAGCACGTCGACGCCGGCCTGGCCGAGGATGCCGAGGGCAGGGCCGGTGGTGGCGTCCTGCACCAGGGTGCGCACCTGGTCCTGGGTCAGCCCGCGGGCGGCGGCGACCCGGGGCACCTGCAGCTCGGCGTACGCGACGCTGATCTGCGGGTCCAGGCCGGAGCCGGACGAGGTCACCGCATCGGCGGGCACCGCGGACTCGTCCACCCCCTCCAGCGCGGCCACCGCGGCCCGGCGGGCCTCGATCGTCGCCACCAGGAGCGGGTTCTCCGGGCCGAGGTTGCTGCCCGCGGAGGCCAGGGCGTCGTAGCCGTCGCCCGCCGCGGACGGCCGGGACTGGAAGTACTGGATCAGCGGCCGGCCGTCGGCGTCGGTGAACGACTGCCCGATCAGTGCCGAGCCGACCACGGTGCCGTCGGCATCGGTGACCAGCGAGCCGTCGGCCCGGTCCGGCATCAGCCGCGCTATCCCGGTCACGACCAGCGGGTAGCCGGCACCGAGGACGACGGTCAGGACGAGCAGCGCACGCAGCCCGACGAGCAGCTGCGGCCAGGTGGAGCGGGGGGAGGGCACGACGGTCTCCTTCGCGGGCGGGTTGTCAGAAGCCGGGCAGCAGACCGACCAGCAGGTCGATCACCTTGATGCCGAGGAACGGTGCGACCACGCCGCCGAGCCCGAACACCAGGAGGTTGCGGCCGAGGATCGTGGTGGCGGCGGCCGCCCGGTAGCGCACCCCCCGCAGGGCCAGCGGGATCAGCGCGACGATCACCAGGGCGTTGAACACGACGGCCGACAGGATCGCGGAGGCCGGTGACGACAGGTGCATCACGTTCAGCGCCGCCAGCCCCGGGTACGCGCCGGCGAACAGGGCCGGGATGATCGCGAAGTACTTGGCCACGTCGTTCGCGATCGAGAACGTGGTGAGCGCGCCCCGGGTGATGAGGAGCTGCTTGCCGATCCGGACGATGTCGATCAGCTTGGTCGGGTCGGAGTCGAGGTCGACCATGTTCCCCGCCTCCTTGGCCGCCGACGTGCCGGTGCTCATCGCGACGCCGACGTCGGCCTGGGCGAGCGCCGGGGCGTCGTTGGTGCCGTCGCCGGTCATCGCGACCAGGTGCCCGCCCTCCTGCTCGCGGCGGATCAGCGCCAGCTTGTCCTCGGGGGTGGCCTCGGCGAGCACGTCGTCCACCCCGGCCTCCGCCGCGATCGCGCGGGCGGTGAGCGGGTTGTCGCCGGTGACCATCACGGTGCGGATGCCCATGGCGCGCAGCTCGGCGAACCGCTGCGCGAGCCCCTCCTTCACCACGTCCTTGAGGTGCACGACGCCGAGCACCTGCGCCGCCCCCGCGGTGTCCTGCACAGCCACCACCAGCGGGGTGCCGCCGTCGGCGGAGATCCGCCGGACGTGCGCGTCCAGGTCGTCCCGGACCTCCTCCGGCAGCGGGGTGCCGGTCGCCGCCACCCAGGCCAGCACCGCGGAGCCGGCGCCCTTGCGCACCTGGCTGCCGTCGGGCAGGTCCAGCCCGCTCATCCGGGTCCGGGCGGTGAACGGCACCACCGCGGCCCCGGCCGGGGCGGACGCGCCGGCCGCGCCGCCGGTACCCGTGCCGCCCCCTTCCGACAGGTCCACGATGGACCGGCCCTCGGGCGTCGGGTCGACGGTGGAGGCCAGCGTCGCGGCCCGGACCAGGTCCTCGGGCGGCACGCCGGTCAGCGGCAGGAACGCCACCGCGCGGCGGTTGCCGTAGGTGATCGTTCCGGTCTTGTCCAGCAGCAGCGTCGTCACGTCGCCGGCCGCCTCGACAGCGCGACCGGACATCGCGAGCACGTTGTGCTGGACCAGCCGGTCCATGCCGGCGATGCCGATCGCGGACAGCAGCGCGCCGATCGTGGTGGGGATCAGGCAGACCAGCAGCGCCACCAGCACCGGCACGCTGACCGAGGCACCGGCGTACGCGGCGACCGGTCCCAGGGTGAGCGCGACCACCACGAAGATCACCGACAGCGACGCGAGCAGGATGTTCAGCGCGATCTCGTTCGGCGTCCGTTGCCGGGCCGCGCCCTCGACCAGAGCGATCATCCGGTCCACGAAGGTCTCGCCCGGCTTCGAGGTGATCCGGACGACCACCCGGTCCGACAGCACCCGGGTGCCACCGGTCACCGCGCTGCGGTCCCCGCCTGCCTCCCGGACCACCGGAGCGGACTCGCCGGTGATCGCCGACTCGTCCACCGCGGCGATGCCCCACACGATGTCGCCGTCGCCGGGCACCAGCTCGCCCGCGGCGATCACGACGAGGTCACCGAGCCGCAGGTCGGGCGAGGGCACCGTCCGGGTGCCGGTGCGCTCGGCCCCGGGGTCGCCCTCGGGGTCGTAGTCGTCCAGCACGGTCGCGGTGGTGGCGGACCGGGACCGGCGCAGGCTGTCCGCCTGGGCCTTGCCGCGCCCCTCGGCCACCGACTCCGCGAGGTTCGCGAACAGCGCGGTCAGCCACAGCCAGCCCGCGATCGCCGCGGTGAAGGTCGCAGGCACCGCGGACCCGCCGGAGCTCGCCGGCCCGCCGAGCAGGGGCTCGACCGGCACCAGCACGGTGGTCAGCGCGGCGCCCACCTCGACGACGAACATCACCGGGTTGTGCCACATCACCCGGGGGTCGAGCTTGCGGACCGCGCCGGGCAGGGCGTCGCGCAGCTGGGCGAGGCCGAAGGCGTGCCCGGGTGCCGCGGACCGGCGGCCGGAGGCGGGACGGGACGGGGCGGCGAGCCGCCGCGAGGTGGTGCTGCCGGACATCTCGGATCACAAGCCTTCCGCGAGGGGACCCAGTGCGAGCACCGGGAAGTAGGTCAGGGCGGTGACGATCACGGTCACGCCCACCAGCAGGCCGACGAACTGCGGCCGGTGCGTCGCCAGGGTGCCGGCGGTGGCCGGCACCGAGCCCTGCGCGGCGAGCGACCCCGCGAGCGCGAGCACCAGCACGATCGGCACGAACCGGCCGAGCAGCATCACGACACCCAGCACGACGTCGAACCACGGGGTGCTCGCGGTCAGCCCGGCGAACGCGGAGCCGTTGTTGTTCGCCGCCGAGGTGAAGGCGTAGAGCACCTCGGAGAAGCCGTGCACCCCGGGGTTGAGGATCGAGGAGGACACGACGTCCGCCCGGACCGCCGGGATCGCGAACGTCGCCGCCGTGCCGGCCAGGGCCAGCATCGGGGTCACCAGGATGAACAGCGAGGCGAGCTTGACCTCGCGCGGGCCGATCTTCTTGCCCAGGTACTCCGGGGTGCGCCCGACCATCAGCCCGCCGATGAACACCGCGATCACCGCGAGCACGAGCATCCCGTACAGCCCCGAGCCGACCCCGCCGGGGGCGACCTCGCCGAGCATCATGTTCAGCATCGGGAACAGCCCGCCGAGCGCGGTGAACGAGTCGTGCATGCCGTTCACCGCGCCGGTCGAGGTCAGGGTGCTGACGCTGCCGAACAGCGCGGTCCCCGCGACGCCGAACCGTTGCTCCTTGCCCTCCATCGCGGCGCCGGCGGCCTGGGCGGCGGCGCCGGCACCGTGCAGCTCGACCAGGGTGAGCAGCGTCAGGCTGACCAGGAAGATCGTCACCATCGCCGCGAGGATCGCGTACCCCTGCCGCGCGTTGCCGACCATCCGGCCGAAGGTGCGCGGCAGGCTGAACGGGACCGCCAGCATCAGCACCACCTGGAACGCGTTCGTCCAGCCGCTGGGGTTCTCGAACGGGTGCGCGGAGTTCGCGTTGAAGAACCCGCCGCCGTTGGTGCCGAGCAGCTTGATCGCCTCCTGGGAGGCCACCGGGCCGCCCGGGACCGACTGCGTGCCACCGGCGATCGTGACGACGTCGGTGCTCCCGGCGAGGTTCTGGATCACACCGCCGGCGATCAGCACGACCGCGGCGAGCACCGACAGCGGCAGCAGGACGCGCAGCACGCCGCGGGTCAGGTCCACCCAGAAGCTGCCGATCGTGCTGGACCGCTGCCGGGCGAACCCCCGGACCAGGGCGATGGCCACGGCCAGCCCGACCGCCGCGGACAGGAAGCTCTGCACGGTCAGGCCGAGCAGCTGTACCCCGTACCCGAGCGTGAGCTCGGGGGAGGAGGACTGCCAGTCCGTGTTCGTCACGAACGAGATCGCGGTGTCGAACGCCAGGTGCTCACCGACCGCCGGCAGCCCGAGGTCCCACGGCAGCCAGGCCTGTGCCCGCTGCACGAGGTAGAGCAGCAGCACCCCGGCGGCCGAGAACGCCAGCAGGCTGCGCACATAGCTCCGCCAGCTCTGCTCGGACCGCGGGTCCACGCCGATCAGCCGGTACAGCACCCGCTCGGCGCGCAGGTCCCGCTCCGAGGTGTAGACGTGGGCCAGGTGGTCGCCGAGCGGTCGGTGCAGCGCCGCCAGCACGACCAGCACGGCGCCGATCTGCGCCAGCACCGCCCAGCCGGTCATCAGAACCGCTCCGGCCGCAGCAGGGCCCAGACCAGGTAGACCACCGCGGCGAGCCCGAGCACGGACGCGACCAGGTCGACGACGATCACAGCCGCTCCACCCCCGCGGCCACCGTGCCGACGAGCACGAACAGGGCGATGATCGCGATCACGAGAACCAGGTCCAGCACGGCACGACTCCTGACGACGAGCGGTGACCGCCTCGCCCGGACCGGGCGCCGCGGCGGCCCGGAACGTCGGGCCGTCCTCATCCGACCCCCGGCGACCGGCCCCCGGCGGCCGTCCTCACGGTTCCCATACGGCCGTGGGCCGGACCCTGACGGCTTCCTCACGCCTCGGCCGTCGGCCGGCCGGTCCGGGCCGTCCGCAGCATGGATACGATCGCCGGGCGGCGGTGCGGGACCGACCGGTGGGCGCGCCGAGAGAGGGGGACCGGGATGCGGCGAGGCCGGTTGCGGGTCTTCCTCGGTGCGGCCCCGGGCGTCGGCAAGACGTTCGCGATGCTGGAGGCCGGCCACGACCTGCGGGCCGAGGGGCGCGACGTGGTGGTCGCGCTGGTCGAGACGCACGACCGCCCGGCGACCGCGGCGCTGCTGGCCGGCCTGGAGCTGGTCCCGCGCACCCGGCGGGTGCACCGCGGCCTGGCCCTGGCCGAGCTGGACCTGCCGGCGGTGCTCGCGCGACGGCCCGAGGTCGCCCTGGTCGACGAGCTCGCGCACACCGATGCGCCGGGCGGCCCGCACGAGCGCCGGTGGCAGGACGTCCAGGTGCTGCTGGACGCCGGGATCGACGTGCTCACCACGCTGAACGTCCAGCACATCGCCTCGTTGAACGACGTGGTGCAGACCATCACCGGTGTGCCGCAGCGCGAGACCGTGCCGGACGAGGTGCTGCGGGCCGCCGACCAGATCGAGCTGGTGGACCTGCCGCCCGGAGCGCTGCGGGACCGGCTGGCCGAGGGGCACGTGTACCCGGCCGAACGGGTGGACGCCGCGCTCGCGCACTACTTCCGGCTCGGCAACCTGACCGCCCTGCGCGAGCTGGCGCTGCTGTGGCTGGCCGACGAGGTGGACTCCGCGCTGCGGGCGTACCGCGCCACGCACGCGATCGCCGAGACCTGGGAGGCCCGCGAGCGGGTGGTGGTCGCGCTCACCGGGGGGCCCGAGGGCGAGACGCTGCTGCGGCGGGGCGCCCGGATCGCCGCCCGGTCCGCCGGGGGCGAGCTGCTCGCGGTGCACGTCAGCGCCCAGACCGGCCTGCGCGGCGCCGACCCGGAGGCGCTGGTGGCGCAGCAGGCCCTCACCGAGCAGCTCGGCGGCACCTACCACCAGGTGGTCGGCGAGGACGTGCCGCGCGCCCTCGTGGACTTCGCCCGGTCCGTCGACGCGACCCAGCTGGTGATCGGTGCCAGCCGGCGCGGCGTGCTGGCCGCCGCGGTCACCGGGTCGGGCATCGGTTCCACGGTGATCCGCGAGGCCGGCTCGATCGACGTGCACCTGGTGAACCACGCGGCGGCCGCCGGCCGGTTCGCGCTGCCCCGCGTCGGCGGCGCCCTCACCCGGCGGCGACGGCTGGTCGGCCTGCTGCTCGCGCTGGTGGTGGGTCCGCTGCTCAGCTGGTGGCTCTCCGTGTCCCGCACGTCCGACTCCCTGGTCGGCGACGTGCTGGCCTACCAGCTGCTGGTGATCGTGGTCGCGCTGGTCGGCGGGCTGTGGCCGGCGCTGCTCACCGCGGTCGCCTCGGCGCTCACGCTGGACTACCTGTTCATCGAGCCGCTGCGCACGATCAAGGTCGCGGAGAGCCGGCACGTGCTGGCCCTGGCGCTGTCGGTGGTGAACGGCCTGCTGGTCAGCGCGATGGTGGACCGGGCGGCGCGCCGGTCGCGGGCCGCCCGGCGCGCGGCGGCCGAGTCCGAGCTGCTGGTGACGGTGGCCGGGGGAGTGCTGCGCGGCCAGGACGCGCTCGGCGCGCTGCTCGCCCGGACCCGCGAGGCCTTCGCGCTGACGGCGGTCCGGCTGCGGGTGGACGGTGCGGTGGTGGCGCAGGACGGCGCCGATCCCGGTGAGACCGGGCCGACGGCGGCGGCCGACCAGGTCACCGTGCTGCCGGTCACGCCGTCGGCGACCCTGGAGCTGTGCGGCCCGGCACCGGACGCCTCGACCGCCCGGCTGCTCGCCGTGGTCGCTGCCCAGGCCGCCGTCGCGCTCGAGCACCAGCACCTGGCGGCCACCGCGCGGGAGGTGGCGCCGCTGCGCGAGACCGACCAGGTGCGCACCGCGCTGCTGTCCGCGGTCAGCCACGACCTGCGCCGCCCGCTGACCGCGGCCACCACCGCCGTGAGCAGCCTGCGCGCGACCGGTCTGGACCTGACCGCCGCCGACCGCGCGGAGCTGCTGGTCACCGCGGAGGAGTCGCTGGGCACGCTGACCACTCTGGTCACCGATCTGCTGGACGTGAGCCGGGTGCAGGCCGGGGTGCTGGGCGTCTCGCTGCGCGCGACCGACGTGGACGAGGCGGTGCTGCCCGCCCTGGACGAGCTCGGGGCGGGTCCCGACCAGGTGGAGCTGGACCTCGACCCGACCCTGCCCGCGGTCGCCGCCGATCCCGCCCTGCTGCGCCGCGTGCTGGTGAACACCCTGGCGAACGCGCTGCGGTACACGCCCGCCGGCCGGCGGGCCCGCATCTCGACCAGCGCCTTCGGCGACCGGGTGGAGATCCGGGTGGCCGACCACGGGCCGGGCGTGGCCCCGGAGCGGCGGGCGGAGCTGTTCGTGCCGTTCCAGCGGCTCGGCGACACGGACAACCAGAGCGGCCTCGGGCTCGGGCTCGCGCTGTCCCGGGGGTTCACCGAGGGGATGGGCGGCGCCCTGACCACCGAGGACACCCCGGGCGGCGGGCTGACCCTGGTGATCGCGCTGCCGGTCGCGGGCCCGGCAGCCGGTGCGGGGGCCGGTGCGACCGCCGGTGCCGGTGCGGGCGGCGGCACGGCGGAGGTCGGGTCGTGAAGATCCTGGTCGCCGACGACGATCCGCAGATCCTGCGCGCGCTGCGGATCACGCTCCGGGCACGCGGCTACCAGGTGCTCGTCGCCACCGACGGCGTCGAGGCGGTGAACCAGGCGATCGAGCACCGTCCCGACCTGTACCTGATCGATCTCGGGATGCCGCGGCTCGACGGCGCCGAGGTGATCCACGCGCTGCGCGGCTGGACGGGGGCGCCGATCCTGGTCGTCTCCGGTCGCACCGGTTCCGCGGACAAGGTCGACGCGCTGGACGCCGGGGCGGACGACTACGTCACCAAGCCGTTCAGCGTGGACGAGCTGCTGGCGCGGATCCGCGCGCTGACCCGGCGGTCGACCGGCCCGGAGGCCGAGCCGCTGGTCCGGGTCGGCGACGTGACCATCGACCTCACCGCCACCTCCGCGACCCGTGCCGGCACCCCGCCCGAGCCGGTCCGGCTGACCCCGACCGAGTGGCGGCTGCTGGAGATGCTGGTGCGGCACGCCGGCCTGCTGGTCACCCGGCAGACCCTGCTGCACGAGATCTGGGGATCCGAGCACGTCACCGACACCGGCTACCTGCGGCTGTACGTCTCCCAGCTGCGCAAGAAGCTGGAGCCGGACCCCACCGCTCCGCGGTTCCTGCTCACCGAGCCCGGCATGGGGTACCGGTTCGACCCGACCGGCGGCGGGCCCGCCGCGCGGGGTCCGGTCTGACGAGTCGATCGGACCCGTGGATCTGTCCCGTCTGGGGTGGTACTTGCCGATCTGTCCGATTTCGGTATAGTTCAGGGCGTTGAGCGAAAACGGCAAACTCGCTGCAAGGCGGGGACGCAAAGCCACGGGGCCCTCAGGGCCAGCCGGGCTACCGAACCGACAGGAGACACCAGATGTCCTACCCCCTCGAGACCCGCCCCGTCGAGTCGACCGGCTCTCTGCTGACCCCCGGTGAGGTCGCCGTGATGTTCCGGGTCGACCCGAAGACGGTCACCCGCTGGGCCCAGGCCGGCAAGCTGTCCGCCGTGCGCACCCTCGGTGGCCACCGCCGCTTCCTCGAGTCCGAGGTGATGGAGCTGCTGGGCGCCGTCCCGCAGCAGGGCGAGCGGGCGTAGCACCGCAGCGTCGTCGTACCGAGGCCCCCGAGCAGCAGCTCGGGGGCCTCGGTCGTGCCAGGGCCCGGACCGGTCAGAGCCGGTCCAGGATCGTGGACAGCACGGCACGGCGGACCTCGGCCACGGAGCGCTCGGGCTGGAACGCCAGCCACTCCAGCCCGGCGACCAGCGTCGCCCCGAAGATGGTGGCCGCGGTCAGCGAGGGGTCCCGCTCCGGCCAGGACTCGCGCACCACGTCGGCGAACACCGCGAACGACTCCTCGCGCACCAGCCGGATCGAGTCCTGCCAGTCCCGCCCCGTGCGGAAGATCTCCGCGACCATCAGCTTGGCGAACGCGGTGTGGCCCTGGACCTGCTCCAGCAGCTCGTGCACCAGCGCGCCGATCGCCTGCCGCCCGGTCAGCCCCGCGCTCGCGGTGCGCAGCGCGACGGTCAGCCGGTTCACGCCCTCCACGATCACGGCCTCGAACAGGGCGGCCTTGGAGCCGAAGTTGTAGTACACGCTGCCCTTGGCCACGCCGGCCGCGGCGGCGATGTCGTCCACCGAGGTGGCGGAGAACCCGCGGTCCGCGATCAGCGGCACGGTGGCGTCGATGATGGCGCCGCGGGTGCCGCGCCGGGACCCGCCCGGCTCCGCCGCAGCGAGGTCGGCCGGGCCGTCGTCACCGGGGCCGGGCTCGGTCGGGCGCGCGGACGTCTGCATGGCACCCAGCCTGTCAGATCGACAGCACGGGGTGCAGCCGGTCCAGCGTCCAGGTACGCAGCCGCCCGGACCGCCAGGCCGTGATCGCCAACGACCCGATCAGCACGCCGGCCAGCACCGCGACCGACAGCCACAGCCGGCCGTCGGCGCCGCCGGTGATGGTCTGCCGCAGCCCGGTGACCGCGTAGCTCATCGGCAGCAGCGGGTGGATCGCCCGGAAGAACGCCGGGGTGGTCTCGACCGGGTACGTGCCGCCGGACGACGCGAGCTGGAGCATGAGCAGCGCGAGCACCGCGACCTTGCCCGCGGCCGGGCCGAGCACCGCCATCAGCATCTGCTGCAGGGCGAGGAAGGCCGCCGCGATCAGCATGGTGAACGCGATGGTGCCCAGCGCGGTGGACATCTGCAGGCCGACGCCCCAGTGGATCACCGCGATCATCACCACCACCTGGGCGACGCCGATCGCGAGCGCGGGCAGGTAGCCGGCCAGCGTGGTCCGCCAGCCCGCGACCGGCGTCGCGAGCGCCCGACTGGGCAGCGGCCGCATCAGCAGCCAGGTGATCAGCGCGCCGACGAACAGCGCCAGCGGGATGAAGAACGGCGCGAAGCCCTCGCCGAACCCCTCGGCCTGGGCCAGCTCCTGCGAGACGAGAGACACCGGCGAGCTGATCACCTCGGCGCGGGTGGTCTGCTCGGAGTCGGAGTCGTCCGGGATCTGTGCGGCGCCGTCGGCGAGCCCGTCGGCGATCTGCTGCGCGCCGTCGGTCACCTGGTCGGCGCCGTCGGCGACCTCCGTGGCGCCGTCCGCCAGGGTGGCGGTGCCGTCCGCGAGCGTCTCGGCGCCGTCGGCCAGCGTGTGGCTGCCGGTCTGGAGCGTGGCCGCTCCGGTGGACAGCGTGCCCGCGCCGGTGGCCAGCTGGGCCGCGCCGTCGGCGACCTGGGCGGTGCCGTCGGCCAGGCTGCTCGCACCGGTGGCGAGCTGGCTCGTGGAGGACGACAGGGTGCTCAGGCCGGTGCTGAGCGCGGCGGCACCGTCGCTGACCTGCTGCGCACCGGTCTGCAACGCGGTGAGCTCGCTGCTCATCGTGCTGAGCTCGGTGCTGCTGGGCAGCGCGCTGCCGGCGCCGGCGAGCGCCTGGTAGGCGGCCGCGGCCTCGGCCTGGCTGATCGTGCCGCCCTGGGCGAGCGTGCCGAGGTCGGTCGCGGCCTGGGTGAGCGCGGTCGACAGCGCCGGCAGCGAGCCGGCGATCGCGGTGACCTGGTCGACAGCGCTGTCCACGCCGTCGGAGACCTGCGCGGCCCCGGCCGCGAGCGTGCTGCCGGACGAGGCGGCGGTCGAGGCGCCGTCCGCGAGCTGCCCCGCACCGTCGGAGAGCGTCGCCGCACCCGCAGCGGCCGTGCCGGCCCCGGTAGACAGGTCCGAGGCCCCGGAGGCGAGGGTGGCCGCGCCCGAGGCGAGGCTGTCGGTGCCGGTGGCCAGCGTGCTGGCGCCGTCTGCGAGCTCGGTGGCGCCGTCCGCGGCCGAGACCGCGCCGTCGGCGACCTGGTCCGCGCCGTCGGCCAGGTCGCCGCTGGCGGCGCGCAGCGTGAGGGCGCCGTCGGACGCGGTGGCGAAGCCGTCCCGGGCCGCGCCGAGACCGACCAGGACCTGGTCGACCCCCTGCTCGCCGATCGTGCTGGACACCGCGGCCTGCACCTGGGCCATCGCGGACTTGCCGAGCGTCGAGGCCAGGAACGAGTTGGCGTCGTTGTAGGTGACCTGGATCTGCGCCGAGGTCGGCGAGTCCCCGGCCGCGGAGGCGATGTCCGCGGAGAAGTCCGCCGGGATGGTGACGGCGAAGTAGTAGGTGCCGTCCGCCACGCCGGCCGCGGCGTCCTCGGCGTCGGTCAGCTGCCAGTCCAGGTCGGCGGACGCCACGAGCTGGTCGGTGACCTCCTGGCCGGCGGCCAGCGCCTCGCCGTCCAGGGTGGCACCGGTGTCGGCGTCCACCAGGGCGACCGGCAGCCGGTCCAGGTTGCCGGTCGGGTCCCAGAACGCCCAGAGGTAGAGGGCGCCGTACAGCAGCGGCACCAGGATCATCGCACCGACGGCGAGGCGGGGCAGCAGCCCGCGGCGGAACCGGCGCAGCTCGGTGCCGGTGGAGGAGAACGAGAGCATGGGGTGGCGTCCTGGTTCAGGCGACCGGGACCGCGTGCGGCCCCGAGGTGAGGGTGATCTGCTGGGGAAGGGTCGTCCAGTCCATCCGGGCGACCTCGTCGAGCGAGGCGACCGCGGCGACGACGGTGGCGCCGGTGGCGGCGATGGCCTCCAGGCGGCTCCAGACGGTCTGCCGGCGGCGGGAGTCGTGCACCTGGTCCACGTCGTCCACGACGAGCAGGTCGGGGTGCTGGGCCATCGCGAGCGCGATCCGCAGCAGCATCGCGTCGACCTCGTCCAGGTGCCAGACCAGGGTGCGGGTGCGGGGCAGCGGGCGTTCGCCGAACACCGGGGCCACCAGCCGGTTCAGGGTGGGCTGATCGATCCGCGGCACCCGCCGGTACCACGGGGACAGCCAGGCCAGGCGCTCGCGTGCCAGGTCCCCGACGGTCACGGACTCGTCCAGGTCGTCGATCCCGGCGAAGCCGGCGACGGCGGCCCGGCGCTGCACGGCGGTCCGGCGCCGGGGCAGCGGTTCGCCGAGCACGGTCAGCCGGCAGCCGCGGTCCGGCAGCATCCGGCCGGCGATCGTGAGCAGCAGGCTGGACCGGCCACCGCCCTGCGGCCCCTGCACGACGGCGAGGGTGCCGGCGGGCACGGCCAGGTCGACCGGGCCGTAGACCGGGCCGCGGCTGCCGTGCAGGCGCAGGCCGGTCGCGCGGACCGCGAGGGCGGTGGGGGACTCCGCCGCGGTGTCGGGCGCCGGGTCGTCCGCGGGGGCGGGGGGCGCGTCGGGGGCGGCGAGGTCGACCGCGGCATCGGGCGCGGGGCGGCCGTCGGCGGGAGAACCGTCCGGCCGAGGGGTGGGCAGTGTCGCTGACACGATGCCTCGATCCATTCTTAGACTGACTGGTCAGTACAAAGATAGGACGACTGGACCGGGTTGTCATCTCCTGGGCTCGCGGTCGCCGGGTCCGCCGGGCAGCCGCGCCGGCATGAAACAATCCTCGGCATGGCGATGAGAGAGATCCGGGTGGTCGGCGACCCGGTGCTGCGCACCCCGTGCGAGCCGGTGACCACGATCGACGCACGGGTCCGCGGGCTCGTCGAGGACCTGCTGGAGACGGTGGACCACGACGGTCGCGCCGGGCTCGCGGCGAACCAGATCGGCGTGGGGCTACGGGCCTTCTCCTGGAACATCGACGACGAGATCGGCTACGTGCTGAACCCGACGATCGTCGAGCTGTCCGACGACCTCCAGGACGGCGACGAGGGCTGCCTCTCGGTGCCCGACCTGTGGTTCCCGACCCGGCGCGCCTGGTATGCGCGCGTGGTCGGCACCGACCTGGACGGCAAGGAGGTCGTGGTCGAGGGCACCGAGCTGATGGCCCGCTGCCTGCAGCACGAGGTGGACCACCTGGACGGCTACCTGTACATCGACCGGCTGGACCGTCCGGTGCGGAAGAAGGCCATGCGGGCCATCCGCGAGCAGCTCTGAGGCCGGGCGCGTGACGTGCGCGGGGCGGCGCACCTGGTGCGACGCCCCGCGATCGGGCATGCTGGGTCCTGCACGCCGCGAGACCGTGCATCGTTCCGGAGCGGGACGAGGTCGTTGGGGAAGACGAACCTCGAGCCGACAGGGAGGATGACATGGCTGGTGCGATCACCCGCGGTGTCCTTTTCGTGCACTCAGCGCCCCGTGCGCTGTGCCCCCATCTGGAGTGGGCGGCGGGCAACGTGCTGTCCGCACGCGTCTCCATGGAGTGGACCGACCAGCCCGCAGCGCCCGGCACCCTGCGTGCCGAGCTGTCCTGGCAGGGCACCCAGGGGACCGGGGCCCGGCTGGCCTCCGCGCTGCGCGGCTGGACGCACCTGCGGTACGAGGTGACCGAGGACGCGAGCCACGGCAGCGACGGCGCCCGGTGGAGCCACACCCCCGAGCTGGGCATCTTCCACGCGCAGACCGACGTGCACGGCAACGTCGTGGTGCCGGAGGACCGGATCCGGGCGGCCCTGGAGCAGGGCGACGCGTACCGGATGCGCGAGGAGCTGGACCTGGCCCTCGGCCAGGCCTGGGACGACGAGCTGGAGCCGTTCCGCTACGCCGGTGCCGGAGCGCCGGTCCGCTGGCTGCACCGTGTGGGCTGACGCAGGCTGACGCCGACCGGCTCCGCAGGCGGTCATCCGATCATCCGATCCTCCCCGGATGCTCTGGGTGGCCGCCTCGGCACTTCTCAGGCAATCCGCAGGAACCGTGCTTACGGTCGTGCCCACAATCCGATCGGATTCAACTAGTCCCGGAACCGCCGGGACGGACGAGGGAGGACCCGACCATGGCGCACACGCTCCGACGCAGCACGCTCGCCCTGCTCTCCGGGCTCTCGGTGGCCGTGACCGTGGCCGCGTGCGGCAGCACGGACACGGCGACCGACGACACCGACCAGACGACCACCCAGACGCAGGACGACACCTCGACCTCGGACGGTTCGGCCTCGACCGGCTCCGACAGCACCGCCACCGAGCAGGCCGGCACGGACGACTCCGCGGCGGACGACTCGGCCGCGGACGACACGTCGGACTCGACCTACACCGACGGCACCTACACCGCCGAGGGCTCCTACTCCTCGCCCGGCGGCACGGAGTCGATCGAGGTCGAGCTCACGGTGACGGACGACGTGGTGACCGCCGTGACCGTCACCCCCGAGGCCACCTCCAGCAACGCGTCCCGCTACCAGGAGGACTTCGCCTCCGCCATCGCCGACGAGGTGGTGGGGCAGGAGCTCGCGACCCTCTCGGTCAGCAAGGTGTCCGGCTCCTCGCTGACCGGCGACGGCTTCAACGCCGCGCTCGACCAGATCCGGTCCGATGCTTCGGCCTGACGGCGCCCGGACCGAGTTCGACGCGATCGGCACCCGCTGGCAGATCGACACCGCCGAACCGCTGCCGGCCGAGGTCGAGTCCGCGGTGGACGCCCGGATCGCGACCTTCGACCAGGACTGGTCCCGGTTCCGCCCGGACTCGTGGGTGTCCCGGGTGGCGCGCGCCGGCGTCGGGGACCACCTCCTGCCGGCGGACGCCGCACCGATGCTGGACGCCTACGACGTCGCGGACCGGATCACCGACGGTGCGGTCTCCCCGCTGGTCGGCGAGTCGCTGGAGGCCCTGGGCTATGACGCCGCCTACACGCTGCGCCCCCGGTCCGGACCCGGCGGCCTGCTGCTGGTCGCCCCCGCGCCGCCGTGGTCCGAGACCCGGCGCGCAGGCGGCGTGCTCACCCTGACCGCGCCCGCGCTGATCGACGTGGGCGCCGCCGGCAAGGGCTACCTGGTGGACCTGGTCTCCGGGGTGCTCACCGCGCACGGGATCACCGAGCACGTGGTGGACGCCGGCGGCGACCTGCGGGCCACCCTGACGGACGAGCCGATCGCCGTCGCGCTGGAGGACCCGCGGGACACCGGCCGGGCGCTCGGCGTGCTGCGGCTCGGCGTCGGTTCGCTCTGCGGCTCGGCCACCAACCGGCGGGCCTGGGGCGAGGGGCTGCACCACGTGGTCGACGCCCGCACCGGCCTGCCCACCGACGACGTGCTGGCCACCTGGGCGGTCGGCGAGCAGGCGCTCACCGCCGACCTGGCCGCCACCGCGCTGTTCTTCGCCGACCCGGACCTGGTGGCCGCCCGGTTCGGCATCCGGTACGTCGTGCTGCGGGCGGACGGCTCGCTGCGATGGTCGCTCGCCCTGGACGGAGAGATGTTCGTATGACCGCGCTGGCTGTGACGGCTTGGCTGGACGAGCGGCTGGGCCGCGTGACGATGTACCGGCTGCTCACCCTCGGGCTGTCGCTGGTCGCAGCGGTCGCCCTCGTGCTGTCCGCGACCGGTCAGCTGTTCATCACCCCGGCCGCGCTGCTGGCCAGCGCCGCGGTGGCGGTGCTGGCCTCGGTCGCGAGCGCCTGGCTGGCGGCGGCGGTGTGGCGCACCCGCGCGCACACCGAGTCCGCGGTGATCACCGGCCTGATCCTGCTCTTCCTGTTCTGGCCCACCACGGAGCTGCGCTACCTCGGCACGCTCGCGCTGGCGGCGCTCGTCGCCAACCTGTCCAAGTACGTGCTCGCGTGGCGCGGCCGGCACCTGCTGAACCCGGCCGCGGCCGGCGCCCTGGTGATCGGCCTGACCGGGCTGGACGCGAGCACCTGGTGGGTGACCGACCGCCTGCTGCTGACCGTGGTCGTGCTGGTGGTGCTGGCGATCGTGGTCCGCACCCGGCGGTACGCGCTGCTCAGCACCTTCGTGGTGGTCGCGGTGCTGGCGATCGCGATCCGGCTGGCCACCGAGGGGCAGGCGTTCGGTGCCGCGCTGTGGACCGCGCTGACGTCCTACCCGGTGCTGTTCCTCGGCGGCGTGATGCTGACCGAGCCGCTCACCCTGCCGCCCCGCCGGCACCAGCAGCTCGTCGAGGCCGCCGGGGTCGGGGTGCTGCTCGCGCTGCCGTTCACCGTCGGGCCGCTGTCCGCCACTCCCGAGCTCGCGCTGGTGATCGGCAACCTCTTCGCGTTCTGGTGCGGGCAGCGCGGTGCGGTACGGCTGACCGTCACCGGGCAGCGGCAGCTGACACCGCGCACCCTGGAGCTCGCGCTGCACGCCGACCGGCCGGTGCGGCTGGTGCCCGGGCAGTACATCGAGCTGACCGTGCCGCACCCGCACGCCGACACCCGCGGCACCCGGCGCACGTTCAGCGTGTCCTCGACCGGTGGCGGGCACGCCGCGACGGGTGCGGCCGACCGGGCCGCGGTCACCGACCTCACCGTCGCGCTGAGCGTCCCGGAGCGGGCCAGCAGCTACAAGCGGGCGCTGTCCGCCCTGCCGGTGGGGGCCCGGGTCGGTGCGACCGGCCTCGGCGGCGACTTCCTGCTGCCGGCCGACCGTGCGCGCCCGCTGCTGCTGATCGCCGGCGGGATCGGCATCACGCCGTTCGCCGCCCAGCTCGCCGCCGTCCTGGCCG